>CAZBHS010000061.1:0-24734 GCA_964491915.1 uncultured Clostridia bacterium | reverse complement strand
ATTTGCAAATTCCGGCCCGCCACAACGCCGATTCTCAAGTCGGGGTATGCGGCGAATATCTCATCTTTAATTGTAAAATTCATGGCAAGTACTTATAGTTCCGCATGGATTCTTAATTTTTCGAGCACGTCCTGCACATCGATTTGGTCGAATATAGTACAGATTCGCGAGGTGAGCTCCAGGTCGTTCTTCTTTTCCAGGTCGTTTTTCCATAAGCGGTCGCATTGGCTGGGGCACGTGCAATCGCAGATTGAACTTAAATCGTTGGTCAGATTGAAGTGATTGATGCGACGCACCATCTCTTCGTCGCAAGCCCCGCAATTGGAGGTAAACTCTTTGGGAATCGGGAAAAATTCAAATCCCCCGATGCGAAGATCCAGATCCAAATGAGCCGTTTTTTTAACGATCTCAAACATCGACCAGATCCAGGGAGGCTTGTAGAAGCCCGCCTCGGCGAGAAATGATACAAGGGTCAAATGCTGAATACTGACAGCTTCGAGAGAAGCGATTTCAGCCCCTATATCCCGGGCGAACTCGAGAGACTTGACAGCATCCTCGATTGCTTCGGCTTCGGTCAAGAACGGGGGATTGACCAATATGTAAGCCAACATTTTAATGTTTTTCCGGTTACGAAACCGGGAACCGGCGATTTTCAGATCTTCTGTCGTAACACCTTTGTTGAGCACCAGATCCCGCAATAACTCATTCGACGTTTCGACGCCCACGCCGATTTCAACGACGGTGTCCGTCATGATCTCTTCGATCTCATCCAGGATTTCATCGCTGATGAATTCAGGCCTCGATTCGATAATCAGCCGCTTGACATGAGGAATGTCTTTGATCCGTTTCAACATATAGCGGCGAAGAGAGGGTGAAATCTCCCGCTCATTCAGGAAAGATCCGCCATTGTAGAGGCACAGCATCGGGCACTGGGAAAAGTCGAAGCCGTCGATGGCTTGATTGAATTGGTTCTGTAACTGCCGGTCCGGCACTGTTTGCCCTTTGGAAGAGCCGGAAAGATGGCCGCACATCACACATCCTCCCTCATCCTTTTGAGCCCATTCACACCCGCACCCTCTCAGGATAACAATCAGACGTTTCGCCGACTGACCATTAAAATAGGCGACCCCCGGTTCGACGTGACCGGGAGTATTAAAATCCAGCGCATTCAAATCTACATTTATTAAATTTTTTATACGCATCTGGATATCCAAAATGATTTCCCTGGATTTCCGGTACGCTTCGTTTTGATTAATCTTGGTTTCCATATTGCTTCCTTTTTTTTT
The DNA here is from genome assembly GCA_964491915.1 of uncultured Clostridia bacterium. Taxonomy (GTDB): domain Bacteria; phylum Acidobacteriota; class Aminicenantia; order UBA2199; family UBA2199; genus JAHELQ01. The sequence continues at coordinate 23,448 of CAZBHS010000061.1, read as the reverse complement.
ATTTCAGGTTATAGAGCTTTTGCTATCGTTGACCTAAAACCTTGTTTTTCAAATCTTCGATCTCCTTGAGCGCCGTGTCGTAGTGCTCGCTACCCTCGCTATCACAGCCGCCATTGTTTTTAATATAGTCGGACAATTCTTCGATGGTGCTATAGGTGTAGAGATCCACGATTTTCAGGCTGTAGCCCATCGTGTCGTTCATCACATTCACCAACCGGATCGACCGGATGGAATCGCCGCCGATATTGAAATAATTATCCTTGATGCCCACTTTCTCCAATTCCAATTCTTCCTGCCAAATCCGCGTCAATTGTTCATCCAATTCATTTCTTGGCGGCACATACTGCGTCTCGATTTTCACCCCGGTTGTCATGTCCCTCAGTTTTTTCCGGTCCACCTTCCCATTGGGGGTGAGAGGCATGCGTTCCAACTCGATGTATTGACCGGGCACCATGTAGTCCGGCAAATTCTGAATCAAATAGTCGCGGATATCAGCTACTTCAACCTTTTTTCCGGTGACCAGGTACGCGCTCAGAAACTTGATCTTGTTTTTATCCTCTTTGGCGATCACCGCCGCCTCTTTGATGCCCGGATACCTGGACAGCCTCATTTCAATTTCTTCCAGCTCGATCCGTTGACCGCGAATTTTCACCTGGTGATCCAACCGCCCGATAAATTCAAGATTTCCATCCGGCAACCAACGGACAAAATCCCCGGTCCGGTACAACCGGTCGCCGGGAACAAAGGGATTGGGCACAAACGATTGGTGGGTGAGTTCAGGATTGTTGATATACCCCCGCGCCACACCGTCGCCGCCGATCATCATCTCACCGGGAACACCGATGGGCAAGAGAGACATATCGGCATCCAACAAGAAGACCTTGTAGTTCATCAACGGCTTGCCGATGGGAACCGAATGGTACATCTCTTCCAATTCTTTATCCGAACACTTGTACATGGTCGTATTGATGGCGGCTTCGGTGGGGCCATACACATTGAATACCGTTTCCACCGCCAGGTTGTCGCGAATTTTAAAATAGAGATTCTTTGAAAAGACCTCGCCCGCCAAAAGAATGTATTTAAGCTCGATACCGTTGAGATCTTTGACAGTCTCCACCAATACATCGATTTGGGACGGAACCGCGTCGAACATGCCGATGTTTTTGTCCCTCAGAACCACAGCCAACCGTTCGGGATCGTCCTTGATTTCCCGCGGCAACAAGAAAAGCGTGGCGCCATAGGAGAGAGGCGAAAACACGTGTTGCACCGACGGGTCGAAGGTAAACGGAGCCATCAGCACATGATTCAACATACAATCGCGATAGAGCAATTGATCGAAACCATAAATTTGATTGACAATACTGCGGTGCTCGATCATAACGCCTTTGGGCTTGCCGGTGGATCCGGATGTGTAAATAATATAAGCGAGGTCTTCGGAGCTATGTTCCTTTGGCAACGCCGCGCCGGAACCTGTATAAAGAGCGTCATCCTCCAAATCGAGAATCTTGACGGGAAAATCGCCGGGCTCGCCGTCCCAACCTTGCGACACTATCAATGCCGGGCAACTGTCGGCCACAATATATTGCAGCCGGTCCAGAGGATACGAGGGCTCGATGGGGAGAAACGCGGCGCCGGCTTTTAGGATGGCGATCATCCCCACCACCATCTCGATGGATATTTCCGCCATCAAGCCAACGACGCCGCCGGGAACGGCGCCATTCCGTCTGAGAGTTTCAGCCAATTGGTTGGTTCGTTTCTCCAATTGGGCATAGGTCAAACGTTGCCCCAAGAAGTCCAGGGCTATGTGTTCCGGGGTCTTCTTTACCTGCGCCTCAAACAATCCCTCCAATGTCAGGGAACGGGGAACGTCCATTTCCGACTCATTGAATTGCACCAATAACTGCTCACGCTCACGCTCCGGCAAAGGATCGATAGCGGAGATGGTTTTGTTGTAATCGCTTACCCCCGCCTCCAATATCGCCAGGAAATGTTGGACAATCCGGTCGATGGAAGGCTGGTCATACATCGCGGTGTTGAATTGGACGCGACCTTTTATCGAGTCGGCGGCGCTGTCGAAGAGAAAGATCAAGTTGATAGGCAAATCGCCGAGATACGATGGATCGTGGATATTTTCCAGCAATACCGCGATATCGAATAGAGGGAATTCTTCAGGGGAAGAGTACATGTTCAAATCGTAAAGAAGCATTTCCAATGGATAATTGCGGTGATCGGTGGCCGCAACGATAGTATTTCTAACTTCCAGCAACAATTCCTTGAAACTCATGTCCCCGGCGAGCGAGTGCTTCAAGGGCAGCACCGTGTTGATGAATTCCCCTTCCACCTTCTGACGATCGATGGTAGCGCCGACAATTAAATCCCGCCGGCCGGAATATTTGTACAATGTGATCAGCAAGGCGGCCGTCAGAATCATATGAAGACGGTGATGGGAATTATTCGCAAGGGCTGACAACACATCATAAAACCGCCCGGGTATCGAAAATTCGAATTCCCCCATCCGCCTCCCGGCGTGGCCGGAGTCTACCAAAAAAGAGGGAAACGAGCTTTTTTCATAGTCCCCCTTTAGTTTCTCCCGCCAATAAGATTGTTCCCGTGTAAATTGCCGGGAAACGGTAGTCGCTTGTCCATTGTTCTTTGATTCCATTAAATTCTCCTTTCTACGCCATTTACCTGATTTAAAATCCAAAATCCCCTTGATCCTGGCCCGATGCCTCAGCCATCAAAAATTTGGATGGTTTTTTCTTCTCCATCACCAAAGAATCGCGCCGCTTGAACTCCAGCATGGCAGGCACCGCGTTTTTGTGTAACCTCTGCCAACGCTGGTCCGCCTGCTGGATCTCCTGCAAAGAGTAGGGATTGGGAATCCCCAGCTTCTTACAATGCTCCGCAAAACGGAAAATCCTCTGGTATGTCACTTCCCGGGAAGGGTCCATGCCGACGATATAACTCTCGGACACCAACATACCCTTCGCCCAAGCCGGATACAATAATTTGCGGTAAGGAGCGTAAAAATCCGACTGCGACTGCCCGGCGTAATAATAATCGAATTGCGCGCATTCGGCCTGATAAATATCGCCGCTCATCTCTTCCAACAGATCGAGAGTTTGCTGGAAATCCTCCTCTGTCTCGCCCGGATGACCGATGACCCAATAGGTGGTGGTCTTGATCCCGGCGTAAGCGATACCCGCCAACGCCGCTTTGGTTTGCTCCACTGTAATCTCTTTGCCGATCAAATCCAAAATATGCTGGGAGCCGGTCTCCACTCCCATCCTGGCCCGGTAAAATCCACCTTCCCGCCATTTCAAGGTCTTGTCGATGTTCGCTCCATCCTCATCCACCCGGAAATAGGCGTCGTAATAGAGGGGAACCTCCAGTTTCGCCACCTCGGCGGCCAACTCGTCGATGTAGGCATTCAACATGGAGTCGGTCATAAAGAACAATTGATTGCCGTACTCCTTAAAGAGAATGTCCATCTCAGAGGTCACCTGGCGAGGATCTTTTTGCCGGTAAGTCCCCCAATAGGCGACGGAATTGCAAAAACTGCATTGGAATTTGCAACTGGCGGAGCCGGACGCCGCTAGATATGGGTAAGCCAACACTTCGAAGTCCGACAGGTCCGGCAATTGGAGCTCGTCAAATCCCAGGATCCTCCCGCCGATATCTTTTCGTGAAAACACCCTCCGGTCCGCCGGAAGATTGCCCTCCAGCAATTGATGCAAGAGTATTTCCCCCTGCCCCAGGATAATGTGGTCCAGGTAGGTTTCGGTTTTTTCGAGAAAATGTTCGTAGTTGGGAGAACCTACCACCAACTGGTCGGCGAAGATATTTCCACCCGCCACAGTCATGACCGACGGGTAATGCTCTTTTACATATTTCAAACAATACATCGATCCGGGGAATGTACCGGTATTGATGGTGACGCCGAACACATCCACCTCCCGGCCTTCCATTAATCCCCCGATAAATTCATCCATCCGCTGATAAAAAGCATCCACCAGATCGATAAGTTCCGTAACCTGGGCTGCGGAGAATTTGGTGAAGAAGGTTTTGTAAACCAGAATTCCAACCAGGTCCCTATACTTGCCTTCCTCGTCTTTAGAGTGGTTGAAATGGGCCATCAGATGGTTCTGAAGCACAAAGTGGCCGATATTGTGAAGATTTCCCCAATTACTTTCAGGAACATAGCGCTTGAGGGTATCGAAATATTGGTCGTAAATCCTTAAAAATCCTTCTTGCACATTGAAGTCCACGGTTCCGACATTGTAGCCGAAACCCGTGAGATATTTCTTCAAACTGGAAATACCCTGGGGGGGCAACAGTGGGTCCCAAAACGGGACCACCGCCAGGAGGACATTTTTAGGGCCCCCATTGTCTATAGTATTATTTCCATTGCCTTCATTCATGTCTATTTACCTCCCGAGCGAAAATTGCTAGATTGATTAGAATCCAAAGTCGTTTTCTTTGAGATTTTCCATGGACGAATCGGATAGCAGCCCTCCATGGGAGACGTTTATATCCTCGAGTATCATTTCAGGCCGGACGATTACCTGGGACAAAATCTCCTCCAACCAACGGAACAACTTTTCCGCCGTGGACGGTTTAAACAACTCGGTAGAGTATGTTAAATTCAGCTTAATACAATCATCCTCAGATAATGCCGCCAGGATCAAATCGAATTGGCAGGATTCTTCTTCCACTTCAAAGAGCTGGACATCCAGACCGCCAAAGGATAACGAATTAATTCCAAGATTATCCAATTGAAATACGACATTGAACAATGGATTCCGGTTCGTTTCCCGAACAATTCCCAATTCGCGGACAAGCTCGTCAAATTGATAATCCTGGTTATCGAACGCCCGAATAGCATTCACTTTAACTTCGCTTAAAAATGCCAGAAACGATTGTTTACTGTTCATTCTATTGCGGATCGACAACATATTCACAAACATTCCCACTATATCCTGGATATCGGCGTGAGTTCTACCTGTAACCGGTGAACCGACGACCAGGTCTTCCTGCCGGCAAAACTTCCATATCAAGATATTGAACACAGTCAACAATACAATAAAGGGCGTTGTATCCGCCTGGCGGGTCAATCTATGGATCCCCCGCACAAGATCATTTTCAAGAGTCGAACTTACCACGGCGCCGCTATAATTGCGCTGCTCCGGTCTCTTGAAATCGGTGGGTAATTCCAGAACCGGTACTCCATCATTAAATATATCCAGCCAGTATTCCTTCTGTTTTGAAAACGCCCGCGACTGAAACAAACGGTTCTGCCAGTGGGCAAAATCCATATATTGATATTTCAGCGGTTCCAACTCCTCACCGCCGTACAAGCGTACAAATTCCCGAATCAAAATTGCCAGACTAAGCCCATCGGATACAATGTGGTGCATATCGACCATCAGGAAATGGCGCTCTTCACCAAGAGGAGCAAGGCCGACGCGAATCAACGGCGCTTTGGATAAATCGAATGGACGCACAAATGAATTCACCAATTCCATTTCGGTAAACGGCCCCCCTTCCGGTGTTTCCAATTTAAAAGAAACCTGTTTTGACACATACTGCAAGGGCCGGTCCCCGTTCCAGGCGAATGAGGTTCGCAGTGAAGCGTGACGGTCGATCAACGTCTGAAACGCTGTCTCGATTCGATCCGGTTCCACAGTCCCACGCAATACGAGAAAACCGGGAACATTGTAGACTGTGTTGCGTTCATCCATCTGCTGCATGATATAGAGACGGTTTTGAGCGGAGGACAACCGGCAAAAATCTTCACCCACCGGCTCCAGAGGAATATTCTCCTCCCGCTGTTGACTACCGACGAACTGTGCCATCGCCCGGATCGTCGGTTTTTCAAACACTTCCGCCAACGGTAGTTTCACGTCGAATCGCTTATGAATATTGGCAACCAGGACAGAGGCCTTGATGGAATGCCCTCCGAGATCGAGAAAATTCTCATCGATTCCAATATTTTGGGCATCGACATGCAATACCTCCGCCCATAAGTCAACCAACCGCGTTTCAACCTCGTTGCGCGGAGCCACATAAACAGTATCCCCAGTCCATTCAGGCTCCGGGAGAGCCTTCCGGTCCACCTTGCCGCTGGCATTCAAAGGCATTGAATCCAGTTGGACAAAATCCGCGGGAATCATATAAACCGGTAACCATTCTGCCAGAAGATCCCGCAATTCATTTTTATCGAACTCCCGTCCTACCAAATACGCACACAATTGGGTCTCGTTATCCGGCCCCTTTAGGGCAATCACAATGCATTCCTGAACACCGTCAATATCAAGCAGGCATTTTTCCACTTCGCCCGGTTCAATTCTAAATCCCCTGATTTTAACCTGGGAATCGATTCTTCCCAAAAATTCAATAGTCCCATCCGGTAACCAGCGGGCCATGTCTCCAGTCCGGTACACGCGAACACCTTCCCCCAACGGAATCATCACGAATTTTTCAGAGGTGAGTTCCGGCCGGTTAAGATACCCCATTGCCAGCCCTTCACCGGCGACACACATTTCCCCCGGGATTCCAACCGGCAAAAGGCGGTCTTCTTGCCCAAGAATAAACACTTTTTTATTATAGAGAGGCTTGCCGATCACAGGCTCGCGGGATACGTCGCGTCCCCCTTTCGGTATCTCCGTCAACGTTGTACAGACTGTATCTTCAGTGGGACCATATAAATTGAATAAACGAAAGGGAACCGACTCATCCGGATATTTGTTCAATTTATCTCCACCGGTTGAAAGAATGGACAATCCATTCCCCTGCCGCGGCCAGTGTTCCTCCATCAATAATTCCGCCATTCGTGTCGATTGGAATGTGAACTCGATACCATTCTTGAGTATCCAGTCCTTCATCTGCACAAGATCCGCCACCACATCCCCGGGGGCGATATTGAGAGAGGCCCCGCACAAAAAACACGGCCACATTTCCAGGGCCATCGCGTCGAATCCCGGACTCGAGACCTGTGTCATTCGGTGGGTCAGGTCACTCCCAATCATTTTATAATGGGAAAACACCAAAGCCAGGAATCCGCGGTGAAGAACAGCCACACCTTTGGGGCGGCCTGTGGAGCCGGATGTATAAATAACATAGAGTAAATCTTCGACAGATGTTTTGTTCGGCGCTGTAGACTCCACCGCGGAGAAATCAATCCGGTCGGGAGTAACGATAAGATTCAAGCATTCAATAGTCTGAAATTCCCGGGCAAACTCATGATCAGTGACAAAAATAGCGGCGGCACAGTCCTCCAGCATGAACGTGATCCGTGACGCTGAATACAATGGGTCGATGGGTAAATAAGCGCCGCCGGCCTTTAATATTCCGAGAATTCCGATGAATAAATCGGGGCGCCTCTGCATCAAAATGGGTACAATGACATTTGTTCCCACTCCGGCATCCTGCAACCTTTTTCCCAAAACACCGGCCCGACGATTCAACTCCCCATAGGTTACCACCTGGTCGTTCCATACAAGCGCCGCTTGAAACGGCGCTTCTTCCGCTTGCTCCTCGAACAAAGCCGTGATCGTCTTGTGATCGTCATAGGAAAGGGGTGGCGCATTGAAATTCGACAACAGATCCTCCCGTTCGGAATCATCGTAGAATTCCACCCGGGACAGACTCTCATTGACATCAAACAGCGCTTGTTTCAAAATATGGCAATAGTGACGCACGATATATCGCACTGAATCCTCTTCATAACAGGAACGCCGGTATTCTACAATTCCACGAATCGAATCGCCCTCCCGGACAAAACGGAAGAGGACACGGGGATTCAAAAAGGAGATATCTTTGCGGCGGTGAATGTTTTCAAACAAAATCGCCACATCGAACAAAGGAAAATCACTCTTCGAGAACGGAAGATTCAATTGGTACAATAAGGTCTCAATAGGATAATTCGCATGATCCATCGCATCGATCACAGCATTCCGGGTTGCCATCAGTAGATTTTTAAAGGATACGTCACGGTCGAACCTTAGCCGAATCGGAAGTACAGTGTTTATCAGGCTCACATCTTCATCGATATCCTGTCTATAGATAGGCATCCCGAGCAATATATCGTGCAACCCTACGCCGGCCGATAACAAGGCCGCCAATGCCGTCGTCAACACAATATGGATTTTGGAGTCTGTGCCTCCGGTAATCTGCATGATCCGCTCAGCCAGACTCGGCTCAAGTTCAAAAGCCGATTCACCTAAATCCAGATCATCATGGTAAGCGCTCGGGAAATCATACATAAAATGACTCGAGCTCAATTCACCGGACAATGTTTCGAGCCAGTAAGCCTCTTCCTTGTGAAACTTACCGGATGCAATCCTTGATTCAATAGCGTCGAATACCAATGTCTTTACCTCCAATTAAAAATTCCAACTATCATCGTCATTCTGAGTGTTTTTCACTAAGAATATTTTTTTTATTTTGCCGGGATCATTTTTGACAAATGTTCCTCTTTTAAATTCCATCACCGGCGGAACGGCATTTTTGTGTAATTTTGTCCAACGCAAATCAGCTTCCTTGATATCCTGCAAAGAATATGGGTTCGGAACGCCGAGTTTATTGCAATGGGCGACAAATCGCCTCACCCGGTCATAAATTTCAGGCCGGGAAGGCTCACTCTCCAGAACCCAGGTCTGAAGAACCAAATAATCCCATGCCTCTTCCGGGTATAACATTCGCGGAACGTTATCTTTCGCCCATTTACCGGACACCACTTGCCCGCTCATATAGAAATTGAACGGATTACACTCGGCCTCATAGATATCATTCTTTGCTTCGGCGATAAGATCGAGAGTTTGTTGAAAATCACTTTCAGACTCGCCGGGATGACCCATCACCCAATATGTCGTGGTCTTTATGCCGGCATGAGCCAAACAGGACAACGCTTCCTTTATCTGGCCGGGAGTTATTTTTTTACCCATAAGCCCCAGGACATTCTCCGATCCGCTCTCCATACCCAGGCGGGCCCGGTAATATCCACCCCTACGCCATAAGAGAGTGTTGTCAAGATTGCAAACATCACGGTCCGCTCTGATATACCCGTCCCAAAAAACATTACCGCCCTTGTCAATCAGGGACTGGGACAAACCGTCAACAACCGGATTTAATAGAGAATCCCCCATCAGGAATAGTTGGGTTTTATATTTTTCCGAAAGCTCAATCAGTTCGTCGGCGGTTTGGTTGGAATCCTTTTTCCGGTATTTCCCCCAATGAACAGTTTCAGAACAGAAGGAACATTGAAACGGACAACTACGGGAAGCAAACGACGCTGTATACGGATAACGGTCCAGGTATAAGTCTGAATAATCCGGAAGGCCGATATCAGACAATTCGAGCGGTGGCTCATCGAGGTCTTTGAACAGAAACACCTTCTGGTCTTTCGGAAGTTCGCCGTTTAACAGCCTGGTGAACAAAACTTCGCCTTCTCCCACGATAATGTTGTCCACATAGTATGCTTGTTTCATCAACATCTTGAAATTTGGAGAATCAGGGGATAATTGATCGGCAAAAATCCCTCCGCCCATTACAGTTCGTATATGCGGAAATTTCTTACGCACCTGGCGGAATGTGAACAAAGAAGGACCTAGATTTCCATTGAAAACCGAAAATCCGAGAACATCGGGTTTTTCCCTTTCAATTAGACTGATGAAATACCTATCCAATAATTGATAAAATCGCCCGAGAATAGTATCCAGTTCCCGAATAGCCTCGTCCGGAAATTTCACGAAGAAACTCTGCTCTACCAGTATTCTCAAAATATCCAGACATTCGTCCTGCCCGGGGGAATTCCAGTGAATCAGCAAATGATTACGCAACACATCGTTGCCGACATTGTAGAAATTACCTCTCATATCAGGTGGGATATGAGCCTCCATGAGACAGAAGTATTCCTGGTTGAAATGGTTGAACGCCTCATCCACATTTAAATCGATGGTCAGGACTTTGAAGCCGTTCTCTTGCAGATGAGTTTTTAGAAGAGAAATACCCAAAGGGGGAATTTGGGGCGTCCAGAAAGGCAGAGATGCCAGAATAATTTTTTTTGGCGAAAAAGATCCCCTCGAGCTATCATCTTTATTTTTTTTCATTGCACAACCCCTTATAATTCTTAGAAATCAAAATCATCGAGTTCCGCCCGAAAAAGATTCGAGCGAACAGTCTCGAACCCCACCGACATCTCTATCGCCGGGGGCGTAATACTGCGGTTCCGCACTACATTTTCCAGAACTTCCCGGTATCGGCGGATTATATTTTCAGCGGTTTCCCTGGAAAAAACATCCAGAGAAAAATCAAAAAACATCTCTATCGCGGACTTCTTTTCCCGGGCAACCATCTGGAATTCAAAAGCGGCGACATCACGCCTAAAAAGATAGGGGACCAAACGGGTGGCCGGTTCTTCCAGGTAAAGGGCGTCAAGATCGATAGACTCGAGATCCACCGCCGCATGATTCATATCATGCATGGTGAATGCGGTTTTGAAGAGGGGATTTTTTACCCGGTCACCCGATGCGCCCAATGCCAGGACCAGTTCATTGAAAGGAAAATCCTGATTTTCCATAGCGCTCCAAACAGAATCCCGCACCCGGCACAAAAAATCGACGAACGGTTGGTCGCTACTGACAAAACACCGAAGCGGCAGCATATTGACAAACATCCCGGCGATCTGTTGAAATTCAGGTCGGCTTCGACCGGTCACCGGGAAGCCCACCACAATATCTTCCTGCCGCGTATACCTGGAAAGTAACACATAGTATGCCGCCAGCATCACATTGAATACCGTCGTGTTGGTGGAGGAGGCCAGTTCTCTGATGCCACAGGTGAGGGTTTGATCGATGTCGAAATATATGGCGTCACCCTTGAAACCCGCGGATGTTTTCCCCCCATCGAGCGCTGGGAAATTCAATTCCGCAGGCATTGTCTTGAACCGCTCCAACCAGAATTGCCGCTGACGATTGAATGCCGCAGAGGATTTAAAACATTGCTCCCACAACGCGTAATCTTTGTACTGAATATCGAGCGCCGGTAAGGGATCTCTCCTGTAAAACGCGATAAGATCCCGTAGTAATAGAAAATTGGAAAAACCGTCTGAGACAATATGATGGATATCGATTACAAGTAAATAGCGGTTATGACCAAATGCGGCCACTCCCGCCCGGAGCAATGGGGGCCGGGACACATCGAACGGACGAACGAACTGGTGAATGGCCGCATCCGGCGCGGCTTCATCGGCTTCGAATTGCGACAGTGAGAATTCCACATGATCCAAAACCCTCTGGACCGGTTGACTGCCGGCAACGCCAAAAGCGGTCCGTAAACTTTCATTACGAACGATCAAGCGTCGAAATGCGTTCTCCAGCCGGCTAACATCCAATTCTCCCTCAATTATGAAGGCCCGGGGGATATTGTAAGTCATCCCCACCTCTTCATTCTGTTGCAGCACGAACATTCGCATCTGTGCGGACGAGAGAGGGTAATACTCTCTGTTTTCGTATTTTATGACCGGAAGAACAATGTCACTTGCGTTACGGTCGATATATCCTGAGATGGCGCGAATCGTCTTCAATTGGAATACTTCGATCAATGGAAATTGCACATTGAATTCCTGCTGGATCCGCGAGACTAGCTGCGAGGCCCGCATCGAATGCCCCCCGAATTCAAAAAAGTCATTATCAATGCTTATGGAGGAGGAATCCATTTTTAATACCGCCGCGAAAATTGTTTGCAACCGCGCTTCCGTCACAGTGCGGGGGGCAATCACCTCCTCCGCCTCCAGACGTTCGGGATCAGCCTCGACTCTAGCGGCGATGTGCTCGAGCATCCGCTTCTCTTGCCGGGACAAAGTCTGAATAGATTCCTCTATGCTGCATGAGGGCGAGCCCACAATGTTTTCCAACAATTCAAAGTAAGCCCCGGCAACACTGTCAATACCATTGGAATCAAACAATCCTTTATTGTATATAAACTGAAACTCCACCCCGGCAATCACTTTGATCAACAATGTGAGATCATAATCATTGATCCCATAGTTGGCCACCGCCATCACCGGCAATCCAGCGGATGTTTCAGCCAACCGCCGGTCCACCGGATAGTTTTCCATCACCAACAAACTCCTGAACGGATCGCCCCCCCCATCGATAGTGGGGAGTTCCAGATTGTGGATCGGAACATTTTCATATTTCTGCCGTTCCTGTAGTTCCGCCTGGAAACCGGACAGAAAATTCCCGGCGGAATCATCCGGCTGAATTTTCACTCGGCAGGGGATGGTATTGATAAATAGACCGACCGCATCATCCGCCCCCTCGATGTCCGGCGGGCGCCCCGCCACAGTGGTATCGAACAAAACATCCCGGCGACCGCTATATCGTTGCAATAGCAATCCCCAGGTCGCGTGATACAAAGCGGCGGGAGTAATCTTCGCCTCCGAAGCGAACGATTCGACACTTCGCCGCAAAGACTCCGGGAGCGAACACTGGCGGTCGCCAAAGTCGGCAAGGGTTTTGACAACCTCCTTTCTTTGGGAAGTTGTAACCGCAAAACCGTCTAGATACCGATTCCAAAAAGACTCAAACGCCTGCGTATCCTGATTGTTCAACCATTTTACAAACCGGCTGAACGGTAACTTTTGTTTCACTTCCCCAGATTCCCCAACCTGCAATTGCCGATAGGCTTCAAAAAATTCTTCCAGTATGATTCCGGTACTCCAACCATCATACAGAATGTGGTGGTGACTCAGAACAATCCGGCAGTCGGCCTCACTGAAACGGCAAAGGGATACCCGGAAGGGAACCCTCAGCAGATCGAACTTTTCGTGCCTGTCATGCTCCAGGAATCCCTGAAACAACTCGTCGGGACCGGCCTTGGCATTTCCAGAATAATCAATGAAGCGGACATCCGGCCGATGGGATTTCAACACCACCTGCACCGGCCGTTTCACATTTTTCCAGCGAAATACCGCCCGAAGCATGCCGTTAGTTTCCACCACCCGGTTCCACGCCTTTTGGAACAGAGCTGGATCGACACTACCGCCAATGTGAAGGGCGACTTGTTCAAAAAACATATCGCCCTGAGGATCGCGGAGATAATAAAACAACATCCCCTCTTGCAAGGGGGTAAGGCTAAAAATATCCCCGATATTCGCCTTATCTAATTTTGCAGTCCGGTTCATCGATTGGTTTTAAAGTACCGCCGCCATAATGGCTTTCTGGATGTGAAGACGGTTTTCGGCTTCGTCATACAACACCGACTGTTCGCCGTCAATGACGCTGGCAGTCGCCTGTTCATCCCTGATAATGGGGAGGCAATTCATGAATATCGCGCCGGGATTGGCCACATCAAAATGCTTGTCGGACACACACCAATCATTGCGGACCTCCTGGCGAATTTTGGAATCTTCCTCTCCAGGCAAATTCAACGCTTTCCAGCTTTTGACATAGATCACATCCGCCCCTTCCGACGCCTCCATCAAATCGTTGGAGAATTCGAGGGTGCCGCCGGACTTTTTTATGGCATCCTTCGCAAAATCAACATACTCTTTGTCAAGATCAAAGCCCTTTGGATAAGCAAATACCACGTTCATACCCAATAATGACGAAGCGATCATCATAGAGTGCGGGACGCCGGGAGATTTCTGCCGCCAGGAATATCCCCAGGTGAACACAAGCTTTTTCTTTTTGTATTCGTTCCCGTAGTTTTCTTTCATCGTCAAGATATCGCCCATTACCTGGCATGGATGATCTTTATCATCGAGAGCGTTGATGACCGGGATATCGGCATGTTCGGCGATCAACCGCAATGCTTCGCGGCCTTTGCCATACTGGGTCATATCGTACATTCTGATAATCAAACCATCGAGATAACGGTCCATCACCGCCGCCGTATCGATCAAACTCTCATGGTTGATCAATTGCAGATCATTGGAATTCAAATGTTCCGCGTGGCCGCCCATCTGGCTGACCCCCACCTGGAATGAAATCCTGGTTCGGGTGGATGCGACACTAAACAAAAGGCCGAGATATTTCCCGACTAAATGATCGCTTATGTCGTTTTTGCCGCTTTTAATATCTTCTGCTAAAGTAAGGATCTTTTCCAACTCTGCACCGGAAAAATCCATTAAACTGATAAAATCCCTGTTTTTTAAACTCATCGATTGTTTCCCCTAATGTAATTAATTTTGGATAAAATCCCGTTTGTTCTATAAATTTGAGTAAGCTACCGCCATAAAGAGAGGGACGGGATTATTAAAAAATAAATGATGTCAATTCAAACGAAACGGAATTATTTCATCTAAAAACACACCACAAGTTAAATATCACACACTTACAAGCAGTGTAAATCATCAATATTATGAACCTCGATTCTTTTAAATTTGATTAAATTGAAGAATCGAGGGGAATAATTAAAAATAGACTCCCGTCGCAAAAAATGGATTTTTTTTGAAAAGAGCTGGAATATCTTAGGTAAAAGTCAATACTGTGGATATCAGGAACGCAATTGTTTTTTTTATCCGGCAATCATTAAAAAGCTACACCTCTTTTTTTTGCCCCGCCCAATATACCCTAATGATCGTCGATTACACGAATAGCCCATTTGAAATGTTTTTTCCAGAAGGAATTGAATGCCTCTTCGCGGATGTATTCTCCCCGTTTGGGAGCGTGAAGGAAAAATTGTTTGTCAAGGAAAATCCCCGTATGCCATCCCCCCTTCACCTTGAATACAACGATATCTCCGGGACGGGCCTCTTTGAAGCGGATCCTTGGTTCCATCTTCCCCTGTTTTTTCGCCGTTCGCGGCAATTGAATGCCGTAACAATTGTAGACATAACGGACAAACCCGCTACAATCGAAGCCGTCGATATCGCTGCCGCCGTATTGGTATGGACGTCCCGCCAGGCTCTGGGACAATGCGGCAATCTTTCCCCGCAGGTTCCACACCTTGTCCGGTTCGCGGCGAACCGCGCAAAACCCCAGTCCGGCTACCACCAGAATCAAAATCGCCCACTTTGTCTTCCTGGATATATTCGTCATCACCAGGAATTATACCTGAAGGGACAAAAAATTGCCACGCATATCAAAAAGCTCACATTTCTTTTAGGTGGCCCTGGTTTTGGATGAAGTTTTCGTACCATTCGGGATTGTAGACCGTGTTGATATAACGCTCTCCCCTGTCCGCGAACACGGCCACCACATTTTTCCCGCTTTTCGCCTCAGCGGTGTGTTGCGAAAAGTATTGACCGACGGCGGCAAGCACCGAGCCTGAAGAGCCTCCGGCAAAAATATAGTGCTGATCGAGAAGTTGATGGCAGCATTTGATGGTGGACACCTCATCCATCATCACCACGTCGTCGATTTTGGCCTGTTTTAAAATATCCGGCACCATGCTGGAACCGATGCCGGGGATATATCTCTTTTGCGGCGGGTGGCCGAAGATAACGGATCCTATGATATCGACGGCCACGACCCGTGCATCCGGGAAGCGCTCTTTTATTTTGGTAGACACTCCGGTGATGGTTCCACCTGAACTCACCCCCATAAACACATAATCGATCCGGTCCAGACTGCAGCACATTTCCTCCCCCAGAGAGTTGTAATAGGCTTCGGCATTGTATGGATTCCCGTATTGATTCACCCAATAAGAATTTTTAATAGTACTTCGAAGCTCTTTTACTTTCTCGATTCTGGTCAACAGATATCCGCCGTTGCAATCTAAATCGCCGACCTTTACCACCTGTGCTCCAAAAGAGCGAATGAGCAACTCGTTGATGGGAGAAATGCAGGGGTCCACCACCGCGATAAACGTGAGATTGTTCTTGCGACAATACGCCGCCAGGGCGATCCCGAAATTGCCGGAAGAGGACTCGATCATAGTAGTATCCCGATTGATTTCTCCGAGCCGGAACAATTTTTTGATGATATAATCGGCAGCCCGGTCCTTTACACTGCCGGTAGGATTGTAATACTCCAGTTTGGCAAACAAATTGATCCCGGGAAAATCCGGGATCGCCAACCGGGCCATGGGAGTGTTTCCCACGTTTTCCAACGTACAGTTTAAAATCATTTGGAGCACCTTTAGTTTTTAATTTTTTGACAATGCAATTTGTTCATCTCCTATGCGGGGCGCACCGGGAGAACCGTACAATGGGTTCTAGCATGAATTTTTTTTCATGGAGATGGCAATAACGTCCGGAATCTTTTTAATCGACGGAAGATAAAGCGTGGTTTCATTACATGAAAAAAATAGAGATACAGAGGTTCCACCATCAAGGTTCATGCATACCTTGAGGTTCAGTTGCATCAAGATCTCCATAACTTCGAACAGGCTAACCGACCGGTGGGGAAACACCGCCAATACCAATCGTCCGTTCCGGTCCACACCGACAACGGACCTGCGGTCCAATTTGCCGTCGTCCGAATAGATACCGCGGATACCACCGGGCTCGATAATCATCGGCCCCGATTGCAACACAGCGTCGGATTCAGCCAGAGATTCACCTGTTTGGTTCACTGCCCAATCGATAGTAATACTTTGTTTTTTAATGATTAACACGCCTTGAAGGCGCGGGTTGAATGTTCCCGCCAGGACGCCCCCTCCCCTTGCGAGGCCGACTGGTTTATAATGATAGTCAAAAAAGCCGCCGTTGATCAATATCGAGGGCCTGGTTTTACGAATCCAATCTTTCGTCCTGAGGGGGCAATGATTTACCCGTACATCAAAGTCGAAACAATTCTTTTCCAGTGTAATCAAAAAAAAGTAATCCCCAGGTCCGAATCGTCTTTTTTTAAAAAATATCTTCTGAAGTGTCGCTCCACTCCCAGTGCAACTATAAGGATTAAAAGAAAGATCCCGCGACAACCGGTTAAAAACACATAGATGCCGGGCAAAAGCGCTAAGATCCAGTCCGGATAAATGGTAACGGTATTTTTTGAACAGACTCATCGTTCTCTTATCAGATTCGAAAATTCCCGGTCCATAGACAGAATTTTTTGAACCAATTGCTCCTTTCGGTCCTCGGACATCATTTCATTCTTATAGGACAAACCGGACAATTCGGAGGTGATCATATTTCTAAAGCTCATATATTTCCGTTCAAACACTTCGAATTTTCGCAGATCACAATCTTTGCCATGAACTGTCTTGCCGATCCCCCGCTTGACAATATCACACAACGCGAAAATACAGGAATTGAACACATTACGAAACAAATCGCTTCGCAGGTGCGCGATCAAGTCCTCCATGTGTCGAACCGTCAGGGCCAATAAGCTCCGTTCCCCATCGCACGCTTCGGGAAATATCCGGAGAAGCCCATCATAATCTTCAACTTCAGGTTCGCCAATCGATTCGATCGAATAGAACGTACTGCAATACGAAGAATTCATCCTCAAAAAATCTTGGTTCGATTCCACCCAGATATCGCGTACCATCGCTTCGGTCAATTGCAACTTGAGCAAGCCGGTTCTTCGAAAATCTTTCAAACCGCCAATATCGTCATCGATACCGGTGGCGGCAAAGTGCGTGGTGTCGCGTATCACGACTACCTCTTTTCTTGAATCGAATCCACACGCCAATAGTAGATGAATACCGGTACTCTCCGGATCCCTATAGGTCCAGGGACTATAAAACAAAGACCTATAGGTAACCGGCATCAACACCGGGTGGTCCAATTGGATCTGTTCCTGTATTTGAGGAATCAAATGGGAAAGGTCATTCACCCGGTGTGACTTCATAATAAGCCCCAACTTTGCGAGAGTCCGCGCAATCCGATCGAATTCCGGTAGAAAAGAATCATTCCAATTATTGAGCAAGCAATAGAAAAAAACATAAAAAAAGTAATAATCGTAATTAAAAAAACCGGCCGCGCCGGCGATGGGGATATCAATGCAATTAATAATCTTGGCGCTATAACCATCCGGTAGGGTATAGCATTTCATATCCAGTGATTTTTCCATGATTCACATTCTCCAGTCAGTCCCGGTTATTCCGGGAGGACCGTTCGTTTATAATTTCCATTTGTTGACGAATAGTAGGAAAAGCAAAAAACTCTCCCAGAGGAATTTCCACTCCAAATCGCATGTAAATCTTTATACTCAAGGCATTGGCCTTGATAGAATCCCCTCCCAATTGAAAAAAATTGTCATCGATGCCGACATTGTGGTTAAAGAGCTCCAGTACTTCCCGCCAAAACCCGGCGACCTCCGCTTCCATTTCATTGCGCGGAGGGACATATGTCCCAAGGGAATACTCGATATCCGGTTCGGGAAGAGCGCCACGGTCCACCTTGCCATTAAGGTTCAACGGCATCTCTTCCAACTGCGTAAAACACGACGGGATCATATAGCCGGGCAAAACCTCCGATAACGCCGCCCGCAATTCAAAGGGCCCCACGTGCCGGTGGGAAGTCAGGTATGCGCACAAAAGAGTCGCACCTGTGGAGTTGTTCACCGTCACAACCGCGTCACTTATCCATGGAATCTCAACCATGCACGATTCAATCTCCTGAAGTTCGATGCGGTACCCCCGAATTTTAACCTGTTGATCCTTCCTCCCCAGAAACTCGATGTGGCCGTCTAGACTCCACCTCGCCAGATCCCCCGTCCGATACATCCGTTCTCCCTTTACAAATGGATCAGCCACAAAACACTCATCCGTCCGTTCCGGCTTGTTGAGGTAGCCCCGTCCTACGGCAATTCCGGAGATATGCAACTCTCCAACCACTCCGGGCGGCTGAACATTCCCATATTGGCTCAAAATATACAGGCGAACATTCGGGATAGCCCTACCAATAGGGATATATTCCATAGTCCCGCGGGTAGGGCAATCATAATAAGAAACATCGATCGCAGCCTCGGTCGGTCCATACAAATTGCTCAACCCGGTTGGAATTTCTCCCTCGAACAATTGATGAAAAGCGGCCGCGTGGACTTTTGTCAAGGTCTCTCCGCTGCAAAACACCCGCTTTAGACTACCAAGCCGCTCAAGAATTCCTTTTAGATTTACAAAATCTATAAAAATCCGCAACATCGAAGGAATAAAATGAATATGCGTGACCGCTCCAAAAGATATGGCATCCACAATCATCGCGATATCCTTCTCCCCCCCATGGGGCAAAACCACCAGTCGGGAACCCCACACAGCCCATCCAATTAATTCCCATACCGATACATCGAAAGAATACGGAGTTTTCTGTAACATGACATCGCCGTTGCCCAGGGAATAATGTCCTCCCATCCACAACAAGCGGTTCACTAAAGATTTGTGTTCAATGACGACTCCCTTCGGATGTCCGGTAGAGCCTGAAGTATAGATGACATAAGCCGGATCTAGAGGATCACCGCAAACCGGTTGATAATTTGAAGCCGCCTCAATTTTATCGTTTTCTTCTTCACGAACCGGCAATCTGTCGATACCGTCCCACTCGCATGTCGATCCCGCCACTGCCAGACAGGCGCCGCTATCTTCAAGCATAAAACTCCGCCGCCGCCCGGGAATACCTGGATCTATAGGCACATAACAAGCTCCGCATTCAAGAATTCCCAGGATTCCCATCACCATTTCAAACGATCGCTCCACCGCCAACACCACAACCGATCCACGACCGATTCCTCTCTTTTGTAACCTGAGGGCTAAACGGAGGACATCGAGATGCAATTGCTTATAGCTAATATGGAGGCCGCCACGCGGCATCGACATCAGCGCCACCGAGCAGGGAGAACGATTCACTTGCCGCCAAAATAAAGATGAGATTGTATCCTCGCAAGAATACTCTGCGGAATGTCGATTGAACCGCTGGAGCACCAACTCCCGTTCCTCGTCGGATATCATCTCCAACTTTGACAGCTCTTGATCGGGAAACAATGACACCGCGCGCAAGAGACGCTTGAAATAATCTACAAAACGGTCGATCGTTCTGGGCTTGAACAACTCAGAGCAGTACTCGACCTCAAAATAAATACCTCCTTGAATCTCCATGGCACTCACGTTCAGATCGAACTTGACAGTCGCCTCTCTGTGATTGGAACCCCGCTCATCATGACGAGGCTCCGGGAATTTCATTATGGAAACTGTGTAATTCAAAAAATTGAACATCACATCGAACAATGGGTGTCTCCCCAAGTCCCGCGGCAATCGCAATCCCGATAGTATATCGGCAAAAGATAGATCCTGATTCTCGAACGCTTTCACAGCCGTATCTCTAACAATTTCGATATACTGACGAAATGTCAGAGAGCCGCAAGGAACATTCCGTATCGGAAGCGTGTTGATCATCACACCCACAATTCCTTCAAGATCCGCATGGTTCCGCCCCGCCACCGGAACCCCCACAACGATGTCCTCCTGCCCGGATAATTTAGCCAGAAGCGTCGTAAAGATAGCAAGAAGGGAGATAAACACTGTGGCGTTCTCATGTTTTACAATTTGTCTTAATGGCCCCAGAGAATCGTTGCCAACCGTAAACGCGACACTCTTGCCGGCGCCCTCGTGAACGGCAGGCCGGGAAAAATCGGTCGGTAGATTGAGAACCGGCGGTTGTTCCCGGAAAACATCCTGCCAAAATTTCCGCTGCTGTTCCATCTGACCGGTTCGAGACATTTCATATTGCCATTCGCTGAAATCCCTATATTGCAATCGCAATGTGGGCAACGCCCGGCCCCGCCACAGAGACATTATTTCCCGGATTAGAATTGCGATCGAAACACCATCGGCAATGATATGATGGATATCCAACATCAGAAGGAATGAATTTGTATCCTTTTTTATCAACCTTATACGCCACAATGGCGGTCGAGACAAATCAAAGGGCCTCACAAAGTTTCCGGACAGATTATTGTATCCCTCCAACATTGAATTGTTTTCAAGGTATTCGATCCTTAAAACCACCGCTTCGGCCACGCGCTGCACCGGTCGTTGAGCCACTGTCGGGAAAAATGTACGCAGACTCTCATGACGTTGGCACAACAGCCTGGATATCCTCTCTACCTCCTCTAAATGTACCGCCCCGGTCAAAGGAATGATATTTTGCATATTGTACAACACGCTTTGCGGCTGAAGCGCCTGGAGAACAAACAATCTGTGTTGTGTCGGCGATACGGGATAGTAATCTTTTTTCTCCACCGCTATCACCGGCTCAAACTCCTGGAATCGCCGTTGGCTACGTAAAAGAAAAGCAATTTCCTCCCGGAGCTCTTTTACTTGTTTTAGCAGGGAAGGAGTCAATTTCTCTTTCGGACCAGTCAGGGCAATGCGATTTTTCTTCAACTCAACCCCAATGCCCGATTGCGTCAAATCTCTTAAAAAATCTAAGGTTTTCATATCAATATTTCTTCTTGATCTTCGCCGGAGTTATCATCCTTGCTAGAGTCAAGATCAAAGGAAGCCAGCAAAATAGCACTGTCAATGCTACGGCCTAGCTCCCTGATGAAAGGGGCTTTAAATATATCGGCAATAGGTAGTTTAACATTGAACTCCCGGTGCATCCGCGACACAAGCAATGTGGCATTCAAGGAATGTCCTCCCAAATTGAAGAAATTGGTGTCGATACCAATCACTCCAGAATCCACGTTCAGCACATCCGCCCAGATCTCCACCAGCTTCGACTCTGTATCGGTATTGGGAGGCACGACCTGGACATCCGCGGAAAGATCCGGTTCAGGAAAAGCGGCGATATCGAGTTTACCATTTTCCGTCAACGGGAACTCTTCCAATTGGACGAAGTGATCCGGCACCATATATTCAGGCAAATTTTTAAGCAGAAAAGAACGCAACTCTCCCATATCCATGATTGCCACAGAGGTGACATACCCTATAAGAGAGGAGCCGCTATCATTCCCGGCCAGCGCCACAGCGCCGGTCACACCGCCGAATGAAAGAATCTGGTGCTCGATTTCTCCGGTTTCGATCCGGTAGCCGCGTATCTTCACCTGCCCGTCCACCCGGCCTATATAACCGATGGTTCCATCCCGGTCCCAACGCCCGAGATCGCCGGAACGGTAAAGTATCTTTCCCGGCTTGAAGGGATTTTCGATAAATCTTTCCGCGCTCAATTCAGGCCGGTTCAAATACCCCGAAGCCACTCCGCTCCCCCCCACAAAAATTTCACCGCATACGCCTGGCGGTTGCAGGCAAAGATTTTCACCAAGTATATAAACCTCTGTCTCGGGTAATGGGACGCCAATGGGACTACACCCGCCGCCTTCGAGAATATCCTCCGGGGAAACGGAGTAATAGGTGACATGAACAGTTGTTTCAGTGATACCGAACATATTGACCAAATGAACCGAATCACCCGGAACCATCTTTGTCCACCGTTGCAATTGCTGCGGCTCCAACTTGTCCCCCCCAAAAACAACATAACGAAGGTGGCCGGCCAATGTTGTCCGGGGACTATTGGAAGCGGCTTCCAACAACCCGTAAAAAGCCCGGGGAGTTTGATTTAGCACTGTGATCCGGTAGCGCGCGATAGCCCTCCAAAACACATCCGCAGCCCGTACATCGGCACGGGATAACACAACCAATCTCCCGCCGAACAAAAGAGAGCCAAACAATTCCCACACGGAAAAATCAAAATTCACGGCATGGGCCAATACCCACGTATCGTCACACCCAAAATCAAAAGGGAAATCCCGGCACTTAAAAAGGCGGACCACATTTTCGTGAGAAACCACACACCCTTTCGGGCGCCCAGTCGTGCCTGAGGTATAAATCACATAAGCGGGATCGGCGGCGGAAGATTGCCTGGAGATGGCAACATCGGTATCCCGAGCTTCCCAATCCCGCCAATCGGCAGGCGTCAGCACATGCGTGGCCTCACGCGCGGCAACGTCCCCTCCGGAATCGTCACAGACAATCACCCTGCAATCGCAATCACGTAAGATAAAATTAATTCTTCGTTCAGGTTGAGACGGCTCAATTGGAACGTAAGCGGCGCCGCTCTGCATAATTCCAAAAAGCACGATTATTAAATCGAGCGACGGTTCCATCGCTAGCGCCACCAGACAGCCTCGACCAATCCCGCGCTGCACCTGAAGATAACGGGCCACCCGGTCCGATAGCAACCCCAATTCCCCATAACTCAGACTTTGTTCTCCATACAACACGGCGATCCTATCGGAATACCGTTCAACCGTAGCGGAAAAAAGGTCGGGAACCGTCGCCTCCATCGGGTAGGGGGAGGCGGTATCGTTCCATACATTCAACATCCGGCGCCGTTCTTCGTCAGTCACCAGCGGGACGTTGCAACAAGGACGCTCCCCCCAGCCAATCATCCGTTCCAGCAAGAGTGTGTAATGGACAGTCAACCGCCTTATAAAATCTTCCGAGAACAGAAGAGCATTATAGTTCAAATATCCTTTGTACCCTTCCCCCTCTTGCCTGAGTAGCAGATTGACATCATATTTACCGAATCCGGAATTCGTCTCGATCATAACGAACTCTACC
>CAZBHS010000060.1:0-24761 GCA_964491915.1 uncultured Clostridia bacterium | reverse complement strand
ACGGCGTTGTCCAGGATGATGAGGGCTTGTTTGTGTTTTAGGAGGTGGGTGATGGTTTGTTGGGCGGTTTCGTTGTTTGGAGGCTCGGGGCGGGGATCGTTTAGGAGGCGGGAGAGGTGGACGGCGAAGGATTGGGGGGAGTGTTCGTCGGCTCGGATGGGGCCGATGACGCCGTCTGGGAAATGGGATTGGAAGCGGTTGGCGGCTTCGATGGCCAGGGTGGTTTTGCCGATACCGCCGGCTCCTTCGAGGTTGAATAGGCGGCCGGTGATGACCTGGACTTGGCCGGTTTGGCCTTTTTGGGTGATGAGATTTTCCATGTTATCTAGATGTTCCCGGCGGCCGACGAACGTGATGTTGTGAGTTGGGAGTTGAGGTTGCTGTTCTGCGGGGGAGAGTAATGCCAGGATCTCTTCGATTTGGGAGTAATCTTTGATCCAGATGGGGGTGATCATGTGGCGGGATAGATGTGTGGTGAATTTTATTTGCTCGTTTTTGTCTTTTTTTGGTTTTAGAATGGCGAAGTGTTTGGGGATGTTGTTGCGGCGGTCCAGGAGTTTGAGCCAGCGGTCGGTTAGTAGGGAGCAGCCGATAAAGAGGAGGTGGCGGTTGGTGAAGAGGTCGATTAAAAAATTGGGGAGGGGGAGTGTTTCGTCGATTGAGCCGTTGTCGCCGTAGTGGGTGTCGTATTGCGCCTGGGTCAGGATGAAGGTGGAGGCGTCTCTGAGGCAGCCGTGGATTTTTATGAGGGTGTTGTCCACTTCAAGATTTAAGGCTTTTTTGAGGTCGTCGCGGCGGTTGCCTCGGATGGTGTCGATGTTGAGGCGGTGGTTGTCTTCGATGAGAGAGTCGTAGTTGGTGGTTATTTTGAGGCAGGGGAAGACGTTGTTGAGGAGACGGAACTTTTTTTCTTTTTCCGCTATGACGTTTTTTTTGAATGCTTTTTCCATTTCCTGCTTGAAGCCGAGATGCTCGGCGCACTGAAGCAAAATCTGAGCCATCGCTTCATAGCGGTTGTCGTCGGCGCTTTTTCTCAACTCTTCGAAGGCGGCGATATCATTGGATTCCATGCCGTCGCCTTTGACCGTTTTGTAAAAGTTTTCCAGAAAACCTTCCCAACCGGGACAAATGTCCTTGCTGAAGCCCGCTCCAATGAAGGGGACTACTTTTTTTTCCCGGTGCAATGCTTGTAATCGCGCTAGACTCTCGTTGTTTCCCTTGATTTCACCGATTTTCATGCTTCCACTATACAAAAAAACGATTCCCCAATCAAGAGCTGGCGGTGGTTTTATTCTTGTGGACTCGGTGGACGGTGTTTTGTTCTGGGTGGGGGGGTGTGCCGTGGGGCGGGACTATTGAAATTTGTGGGGTTTTCGGGTAGAATAGCCTTGTGAATGGTTATGGATATTGGTTGTTGTACATGTGAGCGAACGATGATTCCTGTAGATAGAGAACATAAAAAAAAAGCCAAATTAGGAGGATACCATTCTTGACATAAAATTTATCAGGGAAAACCCGGAAAAAGTGAAAGCCGGCGCCCGTAAAAAACATTTTGAATGCGATGTGGACAATATTATTGATCTCGACGAACAGCGGCGCAAGATGCTGTTGGAAATCGAGGGATTGCGGGCTGAACGGAAAAAGTTGAGCAAAAGCAAAGGGGCCGCCAGCGTGGAAGAGATCCAGGCCCGGGCCAGAGAGATCAAGGACACATTGTCGGGTTTGGAAGAGAAGCTGCGGGAAACTGAGGCGGACCTTCGCCATCAATTGCTGCTGGTGCCTAATATCCCTTCGGACGAAGTACCCGAAGGCGATTCGGACGAAGACAATGTCGAGGTTCGCCGCTGGGGAACGCCGCGGGAATTCGATTTTAAACCCAAAGACCATCTGGATCTAGTTATTGATCTGGATCTGGTGGATTTTGTCCGGGGCGCCAAAGTGTCGGGATCCCGTTTTTACTTTCTCAAAGGGATGGGAGCCCTCCTGGAATTGTCGGTGATGCGTTACGCCCTCGATGTATTGATGAAAGCGGGCTTTACGCCGGTGACCACCCCGATGTTGGTGAAACCCTCGGCTATGGAAGGGACGGGATTCTTGCCCCGGGGCGAAGAAGAGGCGTATTATATGGAGAAGGACGACCTGTATTTGGTGGGGACGTCGGAAGTGCCGCTGGTGTCGTATTATGGCGACGAAATTCTCGATCCCGCCTCGCTGCCGGTCCATTTCGCCGGAATCTCCACCTGCTTCCGCCGCGAAGCCGGAGCCGCGGGCCGCGACACCAAAGGACTGTACCGCTTGCATCAATTCCAGAAGATCGAGCAGATTGTCTTCTGTAAAAACGACGAGGAAGAGAGCAAAAAACAGCACCATCTGATCCTGGGCAATTCGGAGAAAATCCTGCAGGGATTGGGATTGCCGTATAGGGTGGCATTGGCGTGCGGCGCCGAGGTGGGGATCCCGCAGGTGTTGAAGCATGAGATCGAGACCTGGATGCCTAGCCGCGACGGGTATTGCGAAACCATGTCCTGCTCATCCATCCACGACTTCCAGGCCCGCCGCTTGAAGATCCGTTACAAAGACGAAGAGGGCAAGATGCAGTTTGTCTATACCTTGAACAATACCGGCATCGCCAGCCCCAGGGTGTTGATCCCGCTGTTGGAACACTACCAGCAGAAAGACGGCAGCGTGGTGGTTCCAGAGGTTCTGCGGCCCTATATGAACGGCGCGGAAGTGATTGAACCGAAAAAATGACATTGGATTATATATACAAACCGCTGGAATTCGATGATGAGAGTTTGGCGTTGTACACTCGATTCCTGGCGGAGCATTACCAACAACCGGAATTGTTCACCGTTGATTATATCAAATGGCAATACCGCGACAACCCGGCGGGAAAGGCCGTCGGGTACAACGCGTTTTTCGGCGACGAATTGGTGGCTCATGTGGTCACCATCCCGTTCAAGGCGGTGATCGGGGATTCTGTGGAGGTGGGGCTGTTGTTGGCCAATGCCATGACGGTTCCGCGGCACCGGCGCAAGGGAATCTCCGTAGGTTTGGCGGACAACATCGAGCGCATGGGACTCGATTCAGGCTGCTCGTTTATGGTGGGTATCGCCAACCGCAACAGCACGCCGGCATACATCAAAGGGCGGCACATGGAATTGGTGGGACCGTTGGGCGCCCGTATGGGATTGGGATTGCCCAATCGCCGGGATGACGTCGATGATTATGATTTCCAATTGGCCTGGGACCGCGAGACATTGGATTGGCGTCTGCGGAGACCCGGCTCCTCTTATTGGCAAAAAACCGTCGCCGGCCGGCAGGTGATTTACGCCGGATCCGGGAAACCTGGGATCAAGACCATCATGGGGCGCTTCGAGCCGGATCTTCTTGGCGATGAATTGCCTGCGCAGGGACCGTCGCCGCTGCCGGTCTCCCTGTGGATCGGCATGGACTCGAATATTCGTTGGGGACGCTCGCTTTATTTCCCTATCCCCAAAAGCCTGAGGCCCTCGCCGTTGAATTTTTTGTTCAAGGACTTGAGCGGCAAGAACCGCACATTGGCGGGGAAAAAGATATTTTTTCAAACTGTGGATTTCGACGTATTCTAATAGAGCGCCGGCTCCATGGCGGAGCCGGCAGTCGTATCTTTAGATCGTTTCTTTATGGTCCGAATAATATTTCATAAACTGGGAGCGCTCGTACACCACCGGATGGTCGATGTTTTTCTGCGATAATTTTCCGATGATATCGTCGAGTTTTTCCACCTTATGGTCTACCATCCAGGCCGTCATCTCATCCAGCATGGTGCGGATGTATTCGGGGCCTTTTTTATAGAGCACCGAAGCCACTTGCACTGCCCGCGCTCCAACCAGCAGGTTTTTGACGGCGGTCTGGCCGTCGTGAATACCGGTCGAAGCAGCCAAATCGCAGCGGGCTTCGCCCGCCATCATGCCGACCCAACGCAGCGGGAGCCCGTTCTCTTTGGGATTGCTGAACACATTGGCGGGGTGAATCTCCATTTTTTTCAGATCCACATCCGGCGAATAGAAGCGGTTGAATAGCACCAGGCCTTTGATGCCCCGGATCGAGAGATTAAAAATCATGTTTGCCAGCCCCGAGAAATAGGGGCTCATTTTTACCGCTATGGGGATCGACACCCGCTCTTTTACCTCGCGAATAATATCGAAGTAGATCTGCTCGATAGCTTCCCCTTTCTGGCGGCGGTCCCCCGGCAAAATAAAGACATTGAGCTCCAGACCGTCGGCTCCGGCGTCCTCGATGGTCTTGGCGAACGAGACCCATTCGCTCGACGTGGCGCAGTTGACGCTGGCGATCACCGGTACATCCACCTCTTTTTGCGCTGTTTCGATGAGTTTGAGGTACTCGTCGAGGGAGTGGTTCCTGGTATATTGGTTGATATAATCGTCCGCTTCGGTGTGAGTCATATACTCCGGCCGAAGAGAATTCGCTTCCAACAAAATCTGCTCTTCAAAAATCGATTTCAGAACAATCGCCCCCGCCCCATTCTTCGCCAATTTCACGATCTCGGCGATTGAATTGGTCATGCCGCTACTACCGGCGATGACCGGGCTCTTCAATTTAAATCCCATGTAGTGTGTCGATAAATCCATCATGTCCTCCCCAATGTTTTTACTTTCTCCAAAAATTTACATTTAACAATATTGTTTATAGTATAATTTATTGTGTTTATCAACTATATTTTTCCGGTCACCAGAGTCAAGTAAAAAGCTGGACGGGTAAAAAAGCTGCCGGCTCGGTTTTTGACCGGGGCTTTTCTTGAAATAATTTTTTGGGTGTGTTAAGGTTTTCTTTGAATAATTTATCCAAATTGGAGGTCTGTCGTCATGGCAAAGGAAATGAAAGAAGAACATTTCATCCGTAAAGGTTTGCCGGAAAATGCATATCGCAAACTAAAAGAAGGTGAAACATTTCTCCCGGTGGTGCCGGAAGGTTCCCCGCTACCGGAAGCGACCCCGTATTCTCTTGTGTGGGGTGTGATCTACGCAGTTTTGTTCTCATTGGCAGCCGCATATCTAGGGCTCAAAATCGGGCAGGTATTCGAAGCGGCTATCCCCATCGCCATCCTGGCGGTCGGTTTTTCATCCCTATTCAACCGGAAAAACGCGCTCTCTGAAAATGTAATTATCCAGTCCATCGGCGGAAGCTCCGGCGTGATTGTGGCGGGGGCGATTTTTACCATCCCCGGTTTGTACATCCTGGACATCGAAGCTTCGTTCCTGCAGGTCTTCCTGGCATCGTTACTGGGTGGATTTTTGGGAATTTTGTTTTTGATCCCGTTCCGTAAATATTTTGTCAAGGACATGCACGGCGAATTCCCCTTCCCTGAAGCGACGGCTATCACTGAAGTATTGGTGGCGGGCGAAGCCGGGGGCAACCAGGCCAAGATCCTGTTGAAGGCATTGGCTATCGGCGGCATCTATAACTTCTTCGTCGAAGGTTTCGGACTCTGGAAACAGAAAATCTCCACCATTTCATTTGGTTGGGGAAAATATGTGGCCGACAAAATCCGCCTGGAATTCAACTTCCTCACCGGCGCCGCGGTCATGGGCCTCGGTTATCTGATCGGTTTGAAGTATGCCTTGATTATTGTCTGCGGTTCGTTGTTGTCCTGGTGGGTATTTGTTCCGGCCCTCTATTACATCGGCCAGTTCAATCCGGAACCGATCCTGGGGGCTACCAAAACTATCTCCGAGATGATGCCGCAGGAACTCTTCATCAAGTTTGTGCAGCCTATCGGTATCGGCGGTATCGCGGCGGCGGGTATTATCGGCATTATCAAATCCCGCAAGATCATCGGCGGCGCTTTTAAACTGGCGGCAAAGGAGATCTTCGGCAAAGGCCAGGGCGCCGGCGACAGCGCCAAGGCTGAACGCTTGCAGACAGACATCTCCATGAAATGGAACATGGTTTTGATCGTGTCCGTTTTGTTGGGCGTGTTCGCCTTCTTCCTGATCAGCGTGTTGAGCGGCGATTTCTTTAAAGCGACGGTGGGCTTGTTGATCGTGACTGTGATTTCTTTCTTGTTCACCACAGTGGCGGCCAGGGCCATCGCCATTGTCGGCACCAACCCGGTGTCCGGCATGACCTTGATGACCTTGATTATATCGTCGGTCATTTTGGTGGCCATCGGAGTCAAAGGCGAGAACGGAATTCTGGTGGCCTTGTTGATCGGCGGCGTCGTGTGCACGGCTCTATCCATGGCCGGCGGCTTTATCACCGATCTTAAAATCGGCTACTGGCTGGGCACCACCCCCAGGGTCCAGGAACGTTACAAGTTCTTGGGAACATTATTGTCGGCAGCCTCGGTCGGTCTGGTTATTTTGATGCTTCACAAAACCTATGGTTTCGGCCCCGGTAGCCCGTTGGAGGCTCCGCAGGCATCGGCCATGGCGGCTGTGATCAAACCATTGATGACCGGACAACCGGCTCCCTGGATGTTGTTTATGGTGGGTATCATCATCGCCATCATCCTGGAATTCGTCGGCATTCCGCCGCTGGCGTTCGCCCTGGGTATGTACTTGCCCTTGTATTTGAACACTCCGCTGTTAGCAGGCGGTTTGGTGGCCCATTTTGTGGCCAAGAGCACAGCGGACGAGAAATTGTCCACGGCCCGGAGGGAACGGGGAACTCTGATATCTTCCGGCTTTATCGCCGGCGGCGCGTTGATGGGCGTGGTTGTGGCCTTCATCACCTACATCGGCAAGGAAGTATTGGAGAAAGGCAGCGATTGGTCCATCATGAAAGCAGTCGGTCTCGACGCATGGCATTATGGAACCAGCGGTCCGTTGTTTGGCTTCCTCACAGCCGATGTGTTGGGCGTCATAATGTTCGCCGCCCTCCTCTATTATCTGTATTGGGATTCCAAACGGGCGAAAGTCGAATAATTTAGTATATTTTTTTATTGAAATAAAGAAGGGCAGGCTCGAGGGCCTGCCCTTTTTTGTGTGTATTTGACATTCCAGATTAAAAGTGATAAAAATTATTTTGAAGAGAAATTGCCGTAGCTATGGGAGGGCGTTGTCGATGAAATTGGGTGTGCGCATAGTATTGATATTTGTTGTTGTTCTCGTTGCTATTCAAGGGTTGACCGCCGCCGATGAGATTTTTATTCGTGATATATTAGATAATCCTCGACAATTTTATAACCGGCAGGTCAATGTGCAGGGTACGGTTACCGAGGCTCGCCGGGCTCCGGCTCCAGGCGACCGGGACTTTTATATGCTCATCGACGCCAGTGACAAGAGCATTAAAATTGTAGCGGATTC
Source organism: uncultured Clostridia bacterium (assembly GCA_964491915.1). GTDB lineage: Bacteria > Acidobacteriota > Aminicenantia > UBA2199 > UBA2199 > JAHELQ01. Next base: position 17,451 of record CAZBHS010000060.1, on the reverse strand, counting down.
AGTCCCTGAGCTGGAGTCCAAACTTTCGATCACCGCCGTTGTGCTGGTGGATCCCGGCAGCCAGGAGCCTTACCTTCGGGAGGTGGACAGGCAGCCGCTTGAAGATGTATTGCTGGGAAACTATAAAAACGGAAGCCAATTATTGGGAAAGAAAAACGGTTTCTGGCTCACTGTTGGAATTTTGGTGGTGTTGATTGTCATTGTGTTGGTGATTTTGTTGATCGTCATTTTCAAGAAGCCTGCCCCTCCGGAAGAAGACACCCTGGAACCGGAACAGGAGCTGACCAAACAAGTGAGTCTCGATGAATTGCATGATGAAATCGGCGCTTTCAAAACCCGGCAGGTACCGGCGCGGCTCGCCGAGCTCAGAGTGGTGACCGGAAAATTCGCCGGCAAAAGTTTTCCTATGGGATTTGAGACTAAAATCGGTCGCATCCAGGGCGACATTACCCTCGAGGACGCTTCGGTGTCCCGGGAACACGCGGTGGTGGCATTTGTGGAAAAGGGGTATGTGCTTAAAAATATCAGCCAGACAAATCCGGCGATTCTCAATGGCGAACGGATCTCCACTCCCAAATCGTTGAAAGATGGAGATGAGATCGTGCTTGGTATTATCAAGCTCGAGTTCAAAATGCTGTAACCGATGGTAAAGCATACCTTTATATATATGTGGTCTGTTTTTCTCGTGTGTGGCGGAGTGTTATCCGGGCAGTCCATTAAAATAAACCGTGTCAATCTCGAAGCCTTCCCTATAATCAGGCTGACGGTGTCGATCGAGACTGCGTCGGGACAGGCGTTGCCTGTGGATACCAGGAAGCTGGAGGTTATCGAAGGTGGGCTTCCGGTCAGTGCGTTTCAAGTGCAGCCGCTGGATTCCCTGGATCTGCCGGTTTACACTGTGATCGCCATCGACAAAAGCGGCAGCATGAAAGGGGAGCCGCTGCGAAAAGCGAAAAAAGCTGCCGTTGATTATATCGGTATGATGGAGGGGAACGATCATTGTGGGTACATCGAATTCGATACCCGGGTGACGGAGGTCTCGAGCTTCTCCAATGACCGGGAGCGGTTGGCGAATAGCGTAAACGCCACTGTCGCCGGTAGCGACACAGCATTTCTCGATGCTGTCTTCCAGGGAATCCAAATGTTCGGCGAGGCGCCGGAGGGAGCGGCGAGGATTGTGTTGGCATTGACCGACGGCATGGACAACCGCAGCAGCCGGCGAATGAAGTCATTACTCAAAGCCGCGGATGAGGCCGGTGTCTTTATTTATACCATCGGCCTGGGCCGGCGGGTGGATGAGCGTATGCTCAGCCAATTGTCCCGCAGCACCAACGGCAATTATTATTTTTCGGTTGACGCCGGCACATTGCCGGGTATTTATACAACAATCTCCACCTTATTGCATTCGCAATTGTTGGTGCAGTACGAGACTTTGTTCCCGATGGATGAAAAATGGCATTCTATTCAGATCCGGGTGCCCCGCGAAGGGAAGATTTTGATGACTGAGCGGAGCTATCTGTCGGCCAAGGAGTCGAGGGTCCCGTCGGAAATGTTGAAGCGTATTCGGACCCGGCAGCGCAAGGATGTTCAAGAAGCCTATTACCGGGAGCTTGTTCAGCGGCAAAAAAGAGAGCGGCTCATCATCATCGTTCTGGCCGGGATTTTATGTGTCCTGGTGGTGATGCTGGCCATTGCTTTATGGAGACGTAGAGGGAAACTCACATCTAAACGATAGCTATGGGAAAAGAGATGCAGCACATAAATATGTTCGGACTGACTGATATCGGTATGGTTCGCGAAGAGAACGAAGATAGTTTTTGGTTTCATATCTATGAGGATATGGCGGTTGCGGTTGTAGCGGACGGAATGGGTGGACATATCGGCGGCAAGCTGTCGTCGAAACTGGCTGTATCCACGGCAAAAGAATTATTCCAGCAAAATAGGGGGCGCCTGTCGGGAGCTGAATTGGTGGAAGATTGTCTGCTTCTCGGCAATCGTAAGATCAGGGATTATTCGAAGGTGGAATTCGAGGGTAAGAGCATGGGGACGACATGCACCATGATTTTGGTGGAAGCGCGGCCTCCGGTTGGATTGAGGGAGGCTATTAGAGGCCGGACTCCCCGCAGTTTGCCGGAAGAGGATTATTTCGTTGCCGCCCTGGATGAAACCGCCGAATCTACAGGCGGCGAGGATTATCATTGGAATGTCTATCTCGGACATGTGGGCGATAGCCGGTTGTATTGGATCAAAGGTGATGGGATTGTGCAAAAGAGCAAAGACCACACGATTGTTCAGCGCTTGATCGACTCCGAATCCTTAACTCCGGATCAAGCGGAGAATTACGCTTATAAAAATGTTTTATACCGCGCGCTCGGCGGGGTGGATGATTTGACATCCGGTCCGATTGAAAATTTTCCAATAAAACAGGGCGAAGTGTTGCTCCTGTGTTCAGACGGTCTATCCAATTACATCAAGCCGGCGGAGATGGTGCGCATTGTCCAGGGGACAAAAGATTTGAAGCGGGCCTGTCAATATTTGGCGACTCTGGCCAACAACAGGGGGGGGAAAGACAATATTACCGTTTTGTTGGTGGAATTCGGCCGGTATCAACGCAACAAGGATGTCGTTCTCGAGCCTCTGAAAAAAATTAAGAGGCAACCTCCGGTTCCCAGGGATGTGGTTCTGAAGATCACCAGAAAAGATCTAATCATTTTGCTGTGCTCAATCCTGGCGGTATTGGCGGGGCTACTCTTGTATAACCTTTTTATACATTGATGTTCCCCCTATGAGCCAATAGTTGCTCAGTCAAAATACCTATGGGTGGTAGCGCCGCCCGGCAAAAATACAACCCGATTTAATACCATTGGCGTATTGCCTATTGTGTCCAGGTTTTATATGATTGTGACGTTGAATCAAAAAAAGCGACATCAACCAGGTGTATAGTCTTTTAAATTTCAATTGTTCGCAAACCAACTCCTCGATAGGAAGCTGATAACTATAGGAGGTCAGTAGATGTCTAGAATTAACAAAAAATTTGTACTATTGTTCATATTAATGATTGCTATTATCGCTTTTCTTTCAATCCCACCCCTAAAGGCTGTAAGTAAAGATAATTATTTAGATTCATTGATGCAGCGCGAGCTCATGAGACTAAAGATCGACGACATGAACATTGCCATCCAGTCAAATGGTTGGAGTTTTGATGTGGCCCACAATCCGGCGATGCAGTATTCGCTCGATCAATTGTGCGCATTGAGAACTGAGCTGAGGCCCCCAATCAGTTTGGCTACACCGCGGCCGGAAGAAAGAGGGACAATCGCTGTCAAACCGCCCGTCACTCCGGATGCTTACACTGGAATTTGGTCCCCTGTAAAAGACCAGGGAAGCTGCGGCGCTTGTTGGGCTTTCGCCACCATCGGTATCATGGAAGCGGCAATGATCCAGAGCCAGGGCGTGACTGAGGATCTGTCGGAGCAGCACCTGGTGTCCTGCAATCCCTGGGCTTTTGGTTGCAATGGCGGTTGGTTCGCCAGCGATATGATGCTCAGTCCCGGCGCCGCTTTGGAAAGTTGTTTCCACTATGTTGCGTATGACGCCCCGTGCGAAGATACGTGCGCCTATCCTTATGCCGCCTCTTCCTGGTCCTATGTCAAGAGCGATTCCGGCATTCCCAAAACCGCGGACATCAAGGCCGCCATCGTGAATTATGGCTCGGTGGCCGGCGCTGTGTATGTGGATTCTTATTTTCAGGCATACAACTCAGGCGTGTTCGATGTTTCCTTCAACTATTCCAGTGTCAACCACGCGGTTGTCCTGTGTGGATGGGACGACAGTAAAGGCGCCTGGTTGATGAAGAATTCCTGGGGAACCGGGTGGGGCGAAAACGGCTTCATGTGGATCAAGTATGAATGCAGCAATATCGGTTATGCCGCCAATTATATCGTATACTAAATCATTCAATTTATTATAGGACCCTTCCTATAAGATATAAAGCCTCGTCCGTCTTGGGCGGGGCTTTTTTTTTAATTGTGCTTGCGGTTGATGATATATTTGCGGACGGCGTTGTTGTGCTCTTTGAGGGTCTTGGAGAAATAATGGTGGCGGCCGTCTTTTGATACAAAATAGAGATAGCGGGTGTTTTCCGGGAACAGCGACGCTTCGATGGAAGCGAAACCCGGACTGCAAATCGGGCCCGGCGGAAGTCCGCGATTGATTCTGGTGTTGTAGGGGGAATCGAATTTCAAATCTTGCCAACGGATTCTGCCGGTGTATAAATTCTCCCGTTTCAGGGCATAGATGATGGTGGGATCGCATCCCAACGGCATACCGATCCGCAAACGGTTATGAAAGACGGAAGAAATGAGGAAACGCTCATCTCTCGACGAGGTTTCTTTTTCGATGAGCGAAGCGAGAGAAACCACTTCCCGGACACTCATATTGATGTCCCGGGCCCGCCATTTCATGGAATTGGAAAAATATTCCTTAAATTTTCCGGCCATCAGAGAGACCAATTCTTTAGCGGTAGCGCCCTTCGCCACCATATATGTGTCCGGGCATAAATAACCCTCCAGATCTTCGGCTTTGGGATCTATATCCTGAATAATCGATGTGTTCTTGGCGGCCTTGATGAATTCTGCCGCTGAGATTTTGTGTTCTATTTGTAAATAATCGGCGGTCTCTTGAATTGTCATCCCCTCTTTGATGGTGATTTTATGTAATTTCACTTTTCCTTTATGAAGCTTTTCGATGACTTGCTTCATGGCGAGGGGCGAATCGAACTCGAATTCTCCTGATTTTAATGGCGTGTCCTTGAAGAATAGTCTGTAATAGAGGGTAAAATAGAAGTAACTTGAAATGATTTTTTTCTCGAACAAGATGCGACCGATTGCGGAAACCGACGCCCCTTTGGGGATCTCTACCGTGACTGTAGCGGCTGTGCCTTTGTATGGCTTGTACACGTTTTGATAGATACCGAGTCCCAAATAGGTCGCGACTCCAATCAATACTATAAGTAATAGGGCGATTAATTTCTTCATATCTTCTCCAGGTAATTTTTTAGCATCATCATCGCCGATACCGAATCCAGTACTTTCTTCCGTTTTCTATAATCTCCCTGGATCGGTTTGAGTAATTCTTCGGCTTCAAAACTACTGAGACGCTCGTCCACCAATTCCACTTCGATTTCTTGTGGAATGCGTTTCTTTAGATAATTACCGAAATTCTCCACTGCCACGGCGATTTTACCCACGGTGCCATCCATATTGAGGGGATGCCCCATAATAATGTGCCGGATATCGTATTCATCGATGATTCTCAAAATGAATTCCAGGTCGAACTCCAGATTTTTTCGGTCCAATTGTTCGATTGGGGTGGCGGTTTTAATCATGGTATTGCCGACGGCAAAACCGATCCGTTTCAGGCCGAAGTCAATTGCCAGAATTTTCATGAGCGATGGTATGCGAAGCCATAATCGATCAAGCGGCTAATCAATGAAGTAAACGATAGTCCCTTCAGGGCGAACAATTTGGGGAACATGCTGATTTCGGTAAATCCCGGCATTGTGTTAATCTCATTGATGTACAATGTATCTGTGTTTTTTTCGAGGAAAAAATCGATCCTGGACAATCCGTTTAGGTAGAGAGCATGGTAGGCCTCTTCCGCCATTTCTTGCAAGGGGTTTACAATTTCTTGCGGTAATGGAGCGGGAATTTTGAACGTGGTTTTACCGTCAATATATTTATCGGCGTAATCATAGAACTCATTGGCGGGCACCAATTCGCCCGGCGGGGAAATTTCAACGGTTTCATTGCCCATTACGGCAATCTCGATCTCCCTCGCATCCACACCTTGTTCAACAATGACTTTCCGGTCGTAGTGAAAGGCTAGTTCCACGGCTTTTAAAAGCTCTTCATCGCTTTTCACTTTGGAAATACCCACCGACGATCCCAGAGAGCACGGTTTTACAAATAATGGATAGCTCATGCCGGCGGGGATCAATGTAGAAAGTTTTGAAGCCTGATGTCTTTGAATGATAACGAAGGCCGGCGTGTTCAGTCCCGCTTCCAGGAACAATTGTTTGGCGACTCCTTTGTCCATTGCCAGGGCCGAAGCGAAACTATTGGCGCCGACATAGGGCTTACCCGCCATTTCCAGCATTGCCGGGATTTTACCGTCTTCGCCGTTAGGGCCATGGAGCGCCGGAAAATAAATGTCGCAATCCAAATGAATGGCGCTCGAATTTTCCCAGGGGATAACACTGTGGCGGGCATGGGCCGCAAATGTTTCGCAGCCAAGGGTTTCAAATATTTCGTTGTCCAGTACGCCCCATAGTCCTTTCTTATCGATGTAAATGAGATACGGTTCGAATCTCCGGCGATCCAGGTGTTTGTATATCGCAGTGGCAGATTTTACCGATATCTCATGCTCCGCCGATTTCCCACCGAATATGATACCAACTTTGATTTTCGGACCATTGTCTTGTGTTCTCATAATTTTCCTTTTACCTAACTCAATCGTTCATGCGCATGAGCTGAAAGTTATTTTTAGCATAATTCCAACATTCAGTAAAGGGCGTCGGGAAATAATCGAGGAAAATAGGGGTACGGAGAGCGTACCCCCTGATTTTTCCGGTTTTAGCTTCTAGTAGGTTGTCAACGTATGGGTCCAGTCGTGATCGCTGGCGCTGACCACATAGGTGAATGTCGATGTGGTATAGCCTTCACCGGGCCATGGGTCCATGTATTCCAGATAGCTTCCGTTCGAGATATAACCGAAGCCAACCAGAAAATGGCCGCCGCCTGTGTCCCAACCCCAGCGCATGATAAAGGGATATCCATTGTCCAATTCGGTGGTGCTTTCGGTCCATGTCAGCGGCACATCCATACCGACGCTATCCACGCCCCAATGGAGCAGTATCCCCTGGATGGTACCGTCGTTGCCGTAGAGGAAGTTGCTCTTGTTGCAGCCTCTGACCGAGGAATTGAAGTCGTAATCACCGCAGCAAACAGTCTTGTTCCATGCGTAATTGGCGATTTCGCATTGTAGGGGAAATTGATTGTAGTATTCCAGAGTGGCTTCGCTGCAGCCGGCCCAGCACCACATACTATGTTCCTGGAACCGTTCCGGTACAGCCAGCGTGGCATCCCCCAGGAGGGTGGACGCTGCTCCTGCAAAGCACACTACTATCACGATGACAATGAGTAAAACATTGGTTTTTTTGTTCATAATGTTGACCTCCAGGTTTTATTTCTTTGCAGGAAGCATCGGTTCCTGGGCGTGTTTGGACATGATGTCTTTTAGCTGGGGGAAAATTTCGGAATTACGCATCATTACAGCCGGGTCGAATGGCCCCGCCATCTTGAAGGAGATTCTCGAAGAGGTGAGGGGGACAAAACCCGACACATTGCCATTGCGGGAGATTTCGATAAAATCGGATCGCGCCTGGAAGATTCTGATGAAACGGTAGTTATAGCCTTCGCCTGCCGGCCAGCGATTGATCACCTGGTACAATTCGCGGGCGATTCCCGCTCCGCCGATCGATACCGCATGCCACTCGCCGTTTGTTTCTGCGACGGTCAACATAGCTGCCGGCTGATTGCCGGCCAGCAACATAAAACGCCAGTGTCCGGTTGGTACCGCCAGGGAGTCCAATGACGCGGTGTCGGCGTCGAATGTGGGGGCGATGGTATAGATGCGAACGCCGGCGCCAAGTGTCATGTCCGGTTTGGTCGGTCCAGTGAAACTGGCGATAGGGGATTTTTTGGATCCAATGACCGCGGGATTGGACAGAAATTCCGTCATCCCTTTTTCGGCTGCGTTGATGACTGCTTGCGAAGGCGCTTCTATCGCCGGAAGCGTCTGGATACAAGAAAAAATCATTGCCATGATGAGGCAGGGGAGAGTTAAACGAATCATTCGTTTTTTCATAAAAACCTCCAATTTTTATTTATTGCTTCCAAGTCCCTGAGAATGTTTGATGTATGTGATTGTTTGAGAGTGCGCGCCTGGGCTTCCGGTCTCCGAAACAATATTCTATAATAAAGGAATTTTTTTTTCACCAACATGGAAGCCGCGGGCGGAATGCCCAAAGATTCGAGGCTCTAGTCGGAGGCTAATTTCGAATTGTTATAATAATAGCGGTAGTAAAAGTAATTGCGGAGGATGTTTTTTACATAGTTACGGGTTTCGGTGAAGGGGATCATTTCGATGAACTCATCATCAGTCTCCGCATACCAGAATTGCTGCTTCCAGCGGTCTACTCTGTGTTCTCCGGCATTGTAAGCTGCCAACGCCATGTGGACTTTTCCATTGTAGCGATCGATTAATGTGCGGAAATAGACGCACCCGAAGCGCACATTGATCTCCGGTTTGTAGAGGTCCCAACGGTTGAGTCTGATTTTAAAGGGGCGCGCCATGCGGCGGGCGGTGCTGAGAAGTAATTGCATCAAACCATTGGCCCGGGCGTGGGAAAGGGCGTCCTTGCGGAAATAGCTTTCTTCCCGGATTAGGGCCATGACAAGGTAAGGATCGATGTCTTGTTCGCGGCTATAGCGATGGATGGTTTCTTCGTAACGAAGCGGGAGATAGAGGGCCTTCAAGAAGCGGGGGATCACGATGCGTTGGTATTGAGGAAAGTGCTTTCTGAAAGAAACAAAGGCGTTTTGAAGCTGTCCCTCGTTGAGGTAGATGATAGAATCTATAATTTTGAGCAGGTTCCGGTCCGTTTGATTCAAAGAATCGACTCTTTTGGTCCATTTTACAAATTTGTGAGCCTCTTTTGTCATCCCGTTCTCCACCAGCGATTGAAGTTCCAATGTTAAATCCCTGAACGCCGGCGTGGTTTCTCCGTTGACCAATTTTACGAAGTTTTGCAGCGAATCGCGGGATAGGGTATAGGAGGGCGGCGGATTGTATTGCCATGTCCTGGCAAAATAGAAAGAAAACGGATATTGCAGGATGGCCTCCTGTGGGTGCCCACTCAAACGGTTGAACCAATAGATGTTGGCTACCTTGTAGGCATCGAACGGCGATTTGAGGCCGTTCTGGAAGTAGTTGAACGCCCGGGTCCGGTTGTTCTCTTTCATGTACATCCAGGCGTTGCGCCACATCGCTTTCCAATGGTCGCTATCGGCGATTCTACCCAGGGAGAGAAACCGGTCGTAAATGTCAATGGCAAGCGGGTATTCCCCTTTGACAATCATCAAACCCGCGGTATTGAGCAGGAATTGTGTGTATAGTGGTGTAGTCGAAGGAACCGACCGGATCTCCTCGGCGAACGTTTCAGGATCGTACAGGTCTTGGCGAATGTTAATTTTGGTCTCAATTCTGAATTTGTGGGGAAGAAGGCGTTCGGTTTTCACCTTCCGAAGCCAATACAAAGCCCTGGTGTAACTCCGCCGGCGGTAGTTGTATTCGGCGTTAAATAAATAGTTTAGGTGTGGAATCATGCAATATTTTTGCTCGTTGAAGAATTGCCGGTAAAGTCTTTTTTTTAGCAAATAGTCGAATTTGTTGAACCAATCATCGAGGCCCAGTCTGTTGATATAGGATTGAAAGAGTGAGGGAGGGAGCATTTTCCTGAGTATCGCGACTTGTTGGCGTGCGAATAATTCCCGGAACACGTCAAATGCCTCTTCCGAGTTTCCGGTTTTTATGAGGCCGATGAAGAACATCTGGCGCATTCCCGCGTCTTCAAACGGAAATTCCTGGTATTTTTTCAAGAACGATTGGTACCGTTTCTGTCCATAAAAATAGCGCAGTCTGACACGCTCTTTCTGTAAAGATATATAGTCGAAGGAATCGCTGATTTTTGGCAGGAGCTTGGGGATCAAGGGATAATTCCCCTCGGTCATCGCCCTTTCGACCTCTTCCAATTTTTTGATGTCCCTCAACAATATCGATTGGTTGCCCTCGGAATGTTCAGAATCGGTTGAAGCGCCGGGAGCGAGGTTGAGGAATCGTGAGAGGACGTTGTAATTTGACGCGAGGTAGGGCGAGCTGGTTATCGTGGTTTTGGGATCATCCGCAGCGGATGAGAAATGGAACACGCTACAAATTCCGAAGGCCAAACCCATTGATATCAGCAAGAGGAGTTCAGCCTGGAAAATGTACGTTAGGAGATTCTTGTTTCTAAATAGCTTCAAAACGATAGCCCTTTAATGCGTCTCTGTCTCCTTTGGCCAGAATTTGGATGAGTTGCTTTTCGAAAACCGCCAGGTCATCGTATTTTCTGAGATATTCCTCTTTGGCCTGTTGGATCGTGTCTCCAAGCGATTCCACCAGATTATTGTTTTGCAGAGCTTCTTCCACTTTATTTTTGTTGTAGAGCATAATGTCGTTGATAATAACCCGCGCTTTGCGTTCAGGGTCGTTGGATTTCAATGATTTTGGAATTTCCCCACCGTTCAACTGCACCAATTGGGTCTCTGCTCCTGTTCCTTCGCTAAAGTCTTCCATAAATTCTCTGGTTTTGACCTTTGCGAGGATTTTCTGGCGTAAGGGTAAGAGGTCCAGGCTCATTTCGCCGACTGTGGCGATGATTTCGATCTCTTTCTCGTTTATTTGCCGGGGAGGGAACATGTCTGTGTAGATGATCGCCTGCGCCTTGCCTTTGACAAAGAAAGGGAGTACAAAGATTTTTTCCGGGGTTGGCCCGCCGAATCGACTGTAGATGAGGTGATCGTCCGGTTGAGATGACGGCGGTCCCGAATAGGGCCGTTTGGTGTCGAGAGTATAGCGAAAAATAGTGTTGGCTGAGAGTGAAAAGAATATCCTCTTGATCTCGTCGTCTCCGATATTGCTACCTGTGGCCGAAAATCCGATACCTTTCCATCCCACAAGTTTATCGTCTCTCAGAAGGAACAAAGCGCCCCGGCTGCAGAATTGATTGATGCCCTCTAGAATCAGAGATATCAACTTTAACTGACTGTCTGCCAGGGAAATCTTTTTGGTGTATTCATGAAGTATGTTAACCTCTTCTCCGGCTTTCTGAGGTTCGGCAATAGTGAAATCCTCAGGTACATCGTAGGCGTAAAAATCTTCGATCTCTTTGATCCCTTCCAATTGAGTCATGATGTCTTCTTGAGCCGAATGGATCTTGGCGACGATCATCGCCTTTTTTTCATCCAGAATTTTATCAATTAGTCCTTTTAATTTTTCATCTGACATTTATAACCTCCCTATATGCCGGATTCCAGGCGGCTTGCCAATATTTCAGGTAGCCCGGCGCTTCTAATTTTTTCTTGAGTCTCTTTGAAATTGTATGCAAAACGTTGAAAATGAATTTCTTTTTTTGTTGAATCAAAAATAATATAGCTTGGATTTGAGTTCTTATCCCGCGGTTGACCGATCGAACCTGGGTTTATAAGATATTTTGTGTTGGGGTCCAATTTGATCTTTATGTTTTTGGTCAGGGGAACAGTGTCGATTTTATCGTTTCTTAACAAGTATATGATTGGGAAATGAGTGTGACCGAAGAATCCGATGGATGTTTGCATGAATTTAAAAGATTCCGCCGCTTCAAAAATGGAAAACACATAATAATCTTCATCGAAGGTTGAACCGTGACACAACGTAATGAAATGGTCCACGATTTTGGGGCCCTTTTTAAGGTTTTTGATGAACTTCAGATTTTCCTCGGTGATCTTGATTTTGCTCCATTCGGCTGAGAACGCGGCGACCGGATTGAAGAGCGAAGATGACTCGAGACCTGAAACCACTTTATCATGATTTCCGCGAATGCAGTCATAATTCTCCAGTTGGCGGAACATGGATATCGTTTCATTCGGATTCGGACCGTAGCCAACAAGATCCCCAAGGAAAATAAAATGATCGACCCCTTTGACTCTTTTCAGGTTCAGAAGCCTGGCAAACGCTTCCAGATTACTGTGGATATCACTGAAAATAAGATATTTCATCCATCACCTTTTACCGCTCCGCACCCTTTCGGGGTAGAGACTCCGTGATTGTACATAGAATCGGCATGATAAGAGCTTCTGACAAACGGGCCGGATTCCACTTGTTTAAATCCATATGACAGTGCCAAATGTTTCAATTCTACAAACTCTTCAGGAGAATAGTACTTCTTGACATCGATATTTGATGTTGTGGGGCGGCAGTACTGTCCGATGGTCAATAATTGTGTTCCATGTTTCACAAGGTCCGAAAATAGCTTTTTCAATTCATCCAGTGATTCTCCAAGGCCGACCATAATTCCCGATTTAGTTAAGAATCCCTGATCGCCGCTGTATTTCAATACATTCAGCGACCTCTCGTAATTCTCAGGATTTCTATTTACCTCTTTATACAAACGCCTCACTGTCTCCAAATTATGGTTCAGTACGTCCGGCTTCTCTTTCAGAACGGTGTCAATGCAGTCTGTATTACCTTCAAAGTCGGGAATTAGAACTTCGATTTTGATTTCCGGTTTTTTTTCTTTTATCAAGCGAATAATCTTCGCGAAATGTTCGCTTCCCCCGTCCGGTAAATCATCCCTGGTAACCGATGTGATCACAATGTATTTAAGGTTCATGATCTCCAGCATCTCCAGAATTCTCTTGGGTTCCAATTCGTCCAGTGGGAGGGGGGATCCGCTACTAACAGAACAGAAGCGGCAATTGCGGGTGCACGTATTTCCCATTACTAGAAATGTAGCGTGGCCTTCGTTCCAGCATTCGCCAATATTTGGACATTTGGCGCTCTGGCAAATGGTATGCAAATTACGGGATTCCAGGTCTTTCTTTATTTTGAAATACCTGCCCCCCGAAGGGATGTTTACCTTTAACCATTTAGGTTTTGGAATGTGTCTGTTTCCTGATTCCATATTATTTATTTTATCAAGTATATCTCTTGCTGAGGCTCAGATAACCATTCCGCACCGTCATCCGTTATGACCACCATCTCTTCGATGGTGGCGACGCCATATTCCGCTAAATAAAGACGGGGCTCTATTGTGAATACTTGCCCGGCTTCAAGTGGAATAAAAGGCAGTTGACCGTACCGGTCCCATTTGGGCGCCAGGAGCGGACCGCCGTCATGAGCGGATCTTCCAACTTGATGGCCCAGGGCGTGCGGATACTCTTTGTATCCCCTGGAGGTTATGTAGTCTCTGGCGATTTTATCTATATCGAATCCGGTGATTCCAGGCTTGAGCGCCTCGAATGATAGCCTGATTGATTCTACTATGGTTTCAAAACCATGCATGACTTCGGGTGGGGGTGTCGATTCCCCATCCTTCAATATGTACCAGGTTCTTTGCAGGTCGGAACAATATTTTTCGACGGTGACGCCAAAATCCGTATTGAATACATGCCCTTTTTCAAGAACCTTGTTGGTGGGTCCCGAATGGGCTCCAGTCTCCTGGGGCCCGGTAAAAACAGACGGGCAGTGGTCTTCTTCCCATGCCGGTTCTAAATTGTATTTTTTCCTTTCTTCAGTAATAAACTGGGCGACTTCACGTTCAGTAAATCCGGGTTGGACGTTTGCGCTTATTTTTCCATAAATTCCGAGGGTTACTTCAATCGCTTTCTTGATTCTGCGAATTTCTTCAGCAGACTTTCTACCTCTGAGCTTGGATATGATATGTTCCGCTGAAATGAATCTGCCGGTGAACGGAGTGTTTTTTAGGATTTCCTGGGTCTTGAGGAAGCACCCATAGGATAAACCGTCTGCCGCCGGGGAATCAAGCGAATAATCAATGGCGATCTTTTCAGGATTGTGTTTATTCAATATTTTGAGCAGGTACTCCTGAGGCGAACTCTTGTAGCCGAAACTCTCATCGAATAACCCGGTTCTCTGGATTTTCTCGATATCCAGGTTGCCCACAATCGCATATGTCTCGCCTGTTTTGAAAAATAGGAAGAAGGATAGCCAGGTGACACCTTTCCCAAGAATGAAATCCATAATTGGATCGGTTGTCAACTCCGATTCACGATCTACCACCATCCAGCAGTCGATGCCAAATTCTTTTAAAATCTCAATCGCTTGAGTGATTTTTTCTTTTTCCATTCACCGGCCGTCCTTTAGTTTACTCTGGAGAGGACATAGTCGTTAATCTTCTTGTACAATTCAGGATTGTAGGTGATTTCGTAGGTGTCTCTCTTGTTCATGATATAAGATGCGAAGAAGTTTGCCTTCACTTGTTTGATCTTTTCACCGTAGAAATATTCACGACCCAATTTGAAATCTTCGTCGCCGGATACGAACTTTTCTCTCGGTTTGATGACTACCACTTCAGTGGTACATTTAACCGGTTCGGAATATTTACCTGTTTCCAGGGCAAACACTATATTATCCAGTCCTTTTTGAGGCTTGAAGTATGCTAGTTTGTCGCCTCTTTTGTATGTATATTCCTCTGAGCTCAGATCGTTTTTCTTGAGGTAATCCTTCACGTCTTCATCATTCTTTCCATTGAGATTGGCGGCGACCTGCCGTGCTTCCGCCAACAACTTCGCTAGCTTCTTTTCTAGAAGAACTTTCTCTTTGACCTGATCTTTAACAGCTTCAAATGGTTGGATTGCCGGAGGGATGGTCTCGTTCAATTGTACAATGGCTACACCCTGGGGGTAATCTACTGGGAAAGCGGGTTTTTTATCATTCAGGGTGAATAACTTCCTGGATAGGTATCCCATTTTATCGATGTCGGAGACAGCCTGTCCGCTACTAAGCGCTTCGGTTTCATGAACCTGGATTCCCAATTCCGTCGCTTTAGCTGAAATATCATCGGCATCTTTTAGTTTATTGTACACAATTTCAAGTTTATTTTTGACCAGTTCGTTGAGCTTCTGCTTTTCAATCATGTTACGGATTCGTTCTTTCACATTGTCGAAATTTTCCTGTCGCTCTATAATCTTCTCCGGCAAGAAAAGGATAGCAAAGCCGGAGAGCGTATCAATGGGATTGGAAATTTCACTCTGTTTCAACCGATCAATGGAGTTCTTTTCCTGCTTGGTGAAGCTTTGCCATTCAGTATAACCCCAATCTCCGCCATTTGCGGCTTTGGAGTCATTGGAGAGCTCTTTCGCTTTGGCCGCAAAGTTCTCAGGTGTTAGCTCCTCTTTCAACTGTTCTGCTTTTTTCAGTATCTCTTCACGGCTCTCATCGTTGTAGTTCAGTAAAATTCGGGAGACTTTGGTTTTTCCGGGGAGCGAGAACCTGTTTTTGTTCTCTTTGAAATAGTTGTAGATGTCTTTTTCGGGGACATTCAATTCGTTTTTGAAATTCTCATAGCTGTAAGCGATGATTCTACCCGTTCTCTTTTCTACGCTTTTGAACTGTTCCTTGTTCTCGTCATAATAGCTTGTAAGCTCATTCTCTTGAGCCGTTATATCTTCCTTGATACGATCTGTCTTTAGTACGATGTAATCGAGTTCAACCCTGTCGTTCTCTTCCCTGTACATCTTTTCCAGATGATCAGGCGCAATCACGACGCCACTTGTGAGGAGCTCTTGAAGCTTTTCTACGATTATCTGTTCCCGTAACCCGTTCTCAAAGTCGTTTACGCTTGTTCTGTTATGAGCCAAACGAAGTTCATATTCCTTCACTCCGATGAACGCTCCGTCCGCCTTAAAACCCTCTCTGAAAACATACAGTCTCATGGGGCCATTCTCTTTGTCATTATAAATCTCGCTATAGTTGACGATCTTGTCTTTTAGTTCTTCTTCGGTAACCTTCAATGCGAGTTTTTTGGCCTCTTTCTTAATAATCACGGAATTTACGCTTCTTTGCAGCACCTGCTCGGGGATGCGGAGCTGACTTATTAATGATTTATTGAAGTTATTTTGAAACTGAGCTTTATATTTTTCCAATGTCTTTGTGAGGTCCTTTTGGTAATCTGCACCGGTAAGCGGGGTATTTTCTACAACGACAATCGAGTTATCTGTGCCGGAAAGACTCATTCCTCCCGTCCCCCACTCCACGAATACAAACCCAATAAAGGCGAGTATAACCAACCATAGGGTCCAAGAAAGTGATTTTAGGTTGCTTCTCATTGTTCTTAACATTTTGTCTCCTCTCTGTCCTGATCTATTAACATTATTCTATGCTTTTCAGTCAGAATTCCAATGTGGTTGTTGGTACAGTGGAAAAATATCATGGGGGCCTGGTGCTTGAGATAAAAACCCCGGCCTTTATTCAGCATATTTTTTATTGACCAATCAATCATTCTTCATCTCTGTAAGTCTATTAAACATATGATTTTATTATAATTGTATGGAAATATCAAGTCTTTGGGCACTTAACCTTTTCATAATTATTCAGAAGGTAAAACCGACTCGATTCGTAATTAATTCGCAGTCAGTAAACAGAATATTATCTCTTTATATATATACATCTTTTATATAAAAAAATGGGTTTATCCTTTGTAGGTTAAAATAAAGTTAATTGCTTAACTTAAAGGCGCTTGGGAAAGGATCCCTAAAGTTAATAATAGAAATTTTTAACATTATACTCGAAGTTTAAAGGATTTTACGCCTCACTTTTAGTGTTATTTAATCACAGGTGAGGGTTTTTTTAAAGATAATTCATTTTTTTTGGGTGTTGATGTTGCATTTTCACAGCCCTAAAAGCTTATCTGTATTGAATTTAAGAATTTAGTTGAAAATTAATGAGATTTATACTATATAAATTCTTAGAAAAAAATATAATTAGGTGTTGACAAATCAGGAATCTGGGATATAATAGTAAACGTTTTTCGGCGGTGCCGGGAATCAGGATCTTTGAAATCTGAGTAGAGTGAATGTTTCAGCCAGACACGAGCAATCGTGTCCGAAACAAAAGTAACATAGCCAGCGCGAGTAATCGCGACGGCAAGCCAATGCGAGCAATCGCAACGGCAAAAGAAATAAGCTTTAACAAACTCAAAAGAGAATTAAGGTTTTTATAACCTTATAAATTAACTGGAGAGTTTGATCCTGGCTCAGAGTGAACGCTGGCGGCGTGCCTAACACATGCAAGTCGAACGCGAAAGTCCTCTTCGGAGGGCGAGTAGAGTGGCAGACGGGTGAGTAATGCATAGGTAATCTACCCTTGAGTGGGGGATAACTTATCGAAAGGTAAGCTAATCCCGCATAATGTCGTGATGCATAAGCGTTGCGAAAAAAGGGGGGGATCCTTCGGGACCTCTCGCTTGGGGATGAGCCTATGTCCTATTAGCTAGTTGGTGAGGTAATGGCTCACCAAGGCTCTGATGGGTAGCCGAGCTGAGAGGCTGATCGGCCACACTGGAACTGAAACACGGTCCAGACTCCTACGGGAGGCAGCAGTGGGGAATTTTGCGCAATGGGCGAAAGCCTGACGCAGCGACGCCGCGTGAGGGATGAAGGCCTTCGAGGTTGTAAACCTCTGTCAGGAAGGATTAAAGTCTGAGGGTTAATACCCCTTTGGATTTGACTTAACTTCCAGAGGAAGCCCCGGCTAACTACGTGCCAGCAGCCGCGGTAATACGTAGGGGGCAAG
>CAZBHS010000059.1:0-25965 GCA_964491915.1 uncultured Clostridia bacterium | reverse complement strand
GCGAAAAAAATTTCAATATCCTGGTTTCAGAATTTGGGAGAGTGTTTGCTCTTGTCGGAGGTTGGTTTTCTGCTGACTGAGGTTGGGGTTTGTTTTATTGTGGTGAGTTTAACGGGAACTTATCTGTGGCGGCTCCTGATGGAGGTGGTTTTTTTGTTGATTGGGGGGCTGCGGGAGGTGATTGATGTGCTTTTTTTGATTTAGGCGGGGGAATGGGAGTTAATTGTGATGATTTTAACGGTAAAGTAGGTGCCGCGGCTTCCGTTGACGGGGGTTTTTCTTTTTTAGGCGGGGGAATGGGGTTCAATTGTGATGATTTTAACGAGAAGTGGTTTGGGGCGGGGGATTTGCTTGGGGAGGTGCCTGTTCCTAAATGTTCCTTTCGCGCCGCGGCGCTGAGGTTCGGTTTTTTTTGACAGGGAAAAGTTACGATGTTATAATATTATTGTTGATTTAAGGTTGTGAGTGCATGTTTGGAGGAAGCTATGCCCGATGGATCGAATACTCAGGAATTAATTGATATTAAATCCCAGTTGAAGACTAAACCCAGGGTGAAGACTCCAAAAATGTTTCGCGTACTCATCCATAACGATGATTACACAACTATGGATTTTGTGGTGGAGATTCTGGTCTCGATTTTTAACAAACCCCCGGCTGAAGCGACAAAGATCATGCTGGACGTACATCGGAGAGGAAAGGGCGTTTGCGGGGTGTTTACGTATGATGTCGCCGTAACCAAGGTGTTGCAGGTGCATCATGAGGCCAAGAAGAACGAATTTCCATTGAAGTGCAGTTATGAAGAGGTTTAAAAAAACGGAAAAATAACCATGAAAATAGATGCCGAGTTATCCAATATCTTGAACGCGGCCTTTAACGAGGCCAAACTCAGAAAACACGAATATCTGACCCCGGAGCACCTGCTCTACGCGTCGCTCTTTTTTGAAGGTGCCAACGATATCATCGCCGGATGCGGAGGGGATGTTGACTTGCTGAGAAACGAATTGGTGGAATTTTTCAATTCCGGGAAAATTCCGCAAGTGGAGATGAACGAACCGCACCAGTCGGTGGGATTTCAGAATGTCATCGAAAACGCCATCTTGCACGTGGCTTCCGCCCAGAAGGACTCGCTGGATATCGGGGATGTGTACGCCGCCATCTTTTTAGAGAAAGAATCCTACGCAGTGTACTTTCTGGAGAAAGAGGGGGTCAATCGCCTGGGGGTATTGGACTTTATCTCTCATGGGACGCCGCCGCTCGAAGGAAAGTCATCCTCATCCGATGGTGAACAGACCGAGGACGAAACTGCTGATTTCACGGAGTACGGCATCGAAGAGGTGACGGAGCCTACTGAGAAAAAACGGAAAAAGAAAAAATTCCTTCAACTCTATTCCACTGAACTGACGGCCTTAGCGGAACAAGGCAAGCTCGATCCGGTCATCGGCCGCGAAGACATTCTCGAGCGAACGATTCTTGTCTTGTGCCGCCGCCAAAAAAACAACCCGGTGCATGTGGGCGAAACCGGGGTGGGTAAAACCGCTATCACCGAAGGCCTCGCTCAATTGATCGTGAAGGGCGATGTGCCGGATCTCCTGAAAGGCAGCAAAATCTACGCCCTCGACATGGGCTCGCTGTTGGCGGGCACTAAGTACAGGGGCGACTTCGAGGAACGGATGAAACGTTTCATCGAAGAGATTTTGGAAGAGGAGAACGCGATCCTCTTCATCGATGAAATTCACAGTCTCGTGGGGGCGGGCGCGGTGTCGGGCGGAGCCCTCGACGCCTCCAATATATTGAAGCCCGCACTCACCGGCGGAAGGCTGAAGTGCATCGGCTCCACCACTTATGAGGATTACAAGAAATATTTTGACCGCGACCGGGCTCTGTCGCGGCGGTTCCAGAAAATCGACATTCCCGAGCCCACCATCGAGGAAACCGTCGAGATCCTCAAAGGCCTCAAAGACCGCTATGAAGATTACCATGATGTCACCTACACCGGCGGAGCCCTTAGGGCGGCGGCGGATCTGTCGTCCCGTTACGTCAACGACCGCTTCCTCCCGGACAAAGCCATCGATGTCATCGACGAAGCCGGAGCTCTGGCCCGGATGTGGAATTTCAAGAAAAAATCACGGAAGACTAGAATCGACCACATGGAGGTCGAGCGGGTGGTTTCCAGGATTGCCCGCATCCCTGAAAAGACAGTCTCTAAAAACGAAACCAATAAACTCAAGACTCTGGAAAAGCAGTTGAAGAAAGTGTTATTCGGGCAGGATAACGCCATCAATGTGGCGGTCCAGGCCATCAAACGGTCCCGCGCCGGATTCCGCGAACCGGACAAACCCGTGGCTTCGCTACTCTTTATCGGTCCCACCGGAGTGGGGAAGACAGAATTGGCCCGCCAATTGGCATCCATGTTCGGCATTCCCTTGCACCGCTTCGATATGAGCGAGTATCAGGAGAAGCATACGGTGGCCCGCCTCATCGGCGCGCCTCCGGGTTATGTGGGGTTCGACCAGGGTGGGCTTTTGACCGACGCCATCCGCAAGACCCCGCACGCGGTGTTGTTGCTGGATGAGATCGAGAAGGCGCATCCGGATATTTTCAACACCTTGTTGCAGATTATGGATTACGCCACCCTCACCGACAACACCGGGAAAAAAGCGGATTTTCGCAACGTGATTTTGGTGATGACCTCCAATGCCGGCGCCCGCAATATCGGGCGTCCGCAGATCGGCTTCTCCGATAATATCGTCAACGCCGAGGCCATCAACAAAGCGGTGGAAAAGACATTCTCACCTGAATTCCGCAACCGGCTGGACGATGTGGTGGTGTTCAACGGCCTCAGCGAGAAGGTCGTGATGCAGATCGTGCGCAAGTACATCATGGAATTCAGCGACGTGTTGTCGAAGAAGAACATCGAATTGGCTGTGACGGATAAATGCTATCGCTGGCTCGCCAAGAACGGTTATTCGCGCTTGTTCGGAGCCCGCGAAGTGGCGCGGTTGATTCAGGACCGTATCAAGAGCTTCTTTGTGGACGAAGTGCTGTTCGGCAAATTGAAAAACGGCGGTAAAGCGGTGGCGGATATCCGGAAAGATGCTGTCGTGATTGATGTTTCCCCCGGGAAATAATCTGAAGAACGGCTTTTATGGTTAGCCAAAACGATTTGGTGGCTGTAGGGGGCGACCTATCGCCCGAGCGGCTTTTGTCCGCCTATTCCCATGGCATTTTCCCCTGGTATTCGGATGACGAGCCCATTTTATGGTGGTCGCCGGATCCACGGATGGTACTCAATCCGGGTGATGCGCATGTGTCCCGCCGCATGGAGCGGATATTGAAAAAGAAGGTCTACCGGGTCACGTTCGACCGGGCGTTCGAGCGGGTGGTCGAGACGTGCCGGCGTTTGCGCGTCGAAGATCCCGGTACCTGGATCACCGCTGAAATGCGGCAAGCATACATCGACTTGCACCGGATGGGATTCGCTCATTCGGTGGAGGTGTGGCTGGCGGAAGAATTGGCGGGGGGACTGTATGGAGTGTCGCTGGGAAAATGCTTTTTCGGCGAATCAATGTTCCACCTGGCCCCCGATGTGTCAAAAATCGCCTTTATCACCATGTGCCGGAAATTGGCGGAATGGGGATTCCGTTTGGTGGATTGCCAGGTTCCGTCGGATTATTTGCGAAGCTTGGGGGCACGGGAAATTCCCGCTAAAAAATATCTGGAATTGTTGGAAGAAAACATCGGATTCAATACTCAGGCAGGCCGGTGGGACATTTCCGTTAACGGCGCCCTGGTTTGGTGAAAAAACGGGCTATCAATACTATATTGATTGCAATTAAAAGATCTTTTTGTTAATATAAGGACATGAGAAAAATACGTCTGGTCTTTTTTGGAATTATTTTAGTCATTTTTATTTTTGCAATTTTTTATTTAAACCGTCTTCATCTAGTACCCGGGACAGGAGTGGATCCAATTTCCGAATTGAAAATTACCCGTATCTCAGGAAGCGAGTATCTTTATAAAGATGCCGCCATGACCGAAACCGTCGGCATCCGCCAATTGATGCTACCGGATGAGATCGATTTGCGGGCGGACTCCCAAACCTCTTTCGAGTTCTATTACTTCGATACTGCTTTTGCAGCCCTACCGGGCAGCCGGATTTCCTTTAACCGTTCAATGAAAGAGTTGGTTCTCCGGGAAGGCGAGCTGTATTGGGAGACTATTGTAACGAGCGCGGGGGGGAAGCAGAACGTTACGTTGCCGTTCTCCAGCGCCGCCGTGTTGTCTCGAAAGGGAAGGATCAAGATCGAAGGCGGTAATGTGCGCATCTGGAATTATTCGGGGGAATTGACGTTTGAAACTCCCGAAGGGCTCACCCCGTTGGGCGCGAACCAATTGGCGGTGTACACTCCCGATGCCTCCCGGAATATGGTGCGGGTATTCGATGTTCTGCCTCCACCGGAGTATATTTCGCCGGAGAGCAAAAAAATCGCCCTTCGCAAACCGGGCGACGCGTTTGTGACTCTAAGCTGGAAAAGCGCCGCAAGGCCCGCCAATTACAGGGTGAAGGTCTATGGCTCGCCGCTGCGGGAAAGTGTGTTTTTTAATGAGGAGCTCAGCTCCAACCGCACCGTCCTCGACCTTTTGAAATTCGGAACCCTGGATGCGTTATATTGGGAAGTGGTGCCGGTTGAAAAGGAGACGAACCTGGAAGGCGTCCCGTCGATGATGGGGTGCATTAAAGTGCTCGGTGTGTTTATCGACAAGGATTTAGCGGCTTCGCCTCCCAGTATGGATATCGAATCGATCTCCGTCAGTGGAAATATGGTGCTGATCAAAGGGGACGCCGAACAGAACGCCAATCTTTTTATTAATGGGGACGAGGTGAGAATCGACATGGATGGAAAGTTCTTTCATACCATTACCTTTCCCAAAGTCGGGAGCTACACCATCACATTCCGGTTGGTTTCCGCGGGAAATGTCGAGACTGTCATCACCCGGCCGGTGAATATCTTTGAGGAGTAAATTTGTAGCGTAGCCGGGTGTAACTCGCTACCGCGGCTCTAGGAGCCGGAATATAAGTGATTGAAATGTTGATTTACGAGGAGATAGATAAATGGGTTTGATTTCGAAGCTGTATGACTATTTTAGTTCAGACCTTGCCATAGATTTAGGGACCGCCAATACGTTGGTGTATGTGAAAGGAAGAAACATTGTGAGCCGCGAGCCGTCCATCGTGGCTGTGGATCGCCATACCGGTAAGATCCAGGCTGTGGGTAGCGAAGCCAAAGAGATGTTAGGAAAAACCCCGGCGCACATCGAAGCCATCCGTCCGATGAAAGACGGTGTGATCGCTGATTTTGAAATTACCGAAAAAATGCTGGAATATTTTATCCGCAAGGTAAGGGGTAACGGTCAATTTATAAAACCGAGGATCGTGATCGGTATCCCTTCGGAGATTACCCAGGTGGAGCGGCGGGCTGTGCGGGACGCCGCCCAAAGAGCGAAGGCCAGCGAGGTTATTTTGATCGAACAGGCGATGGCCGCGGCCATTGGCGCCGATTTACCGATTACCGAACCGGGCGGCAATATGATTGTGGATATCGGCGGCGGTACCACTGATGTGGCTGTGATTTCACTGTCCGGTATCGTGATCTCCAAATCGATCCGTACCGCCAGCAATGAAATGGACGAAGCGATCATCCAGTATATCAAGAAAAAATACAATTTGTTGATCGGCGAACGTACTGCCGAACAGATAAAAATCGATCTGGGGTCAGCTTATCCCCTGGACGAGAATCTCGAAATGGAAATCAAGGGGCGGGATCTGGCCCACGGTATTCCTAAAACCATTACCATCAATGACAACGAGGTGCGGGAGGCGTTGGAGAATGTCGTCCACACCATCGTGGAAGCGGTGCGTAACACTCTGGAAAAGACCCCCCCGGAATTGTCCGCGGATATAGTGGACCGGGGCATTATCCTGTCGGGCGGCGGCGCTCTGCTGCGCAACCTGGACAAGAGATTGAAAGAAGAGACCATGCTTCCGGTGTTTATCGCCGAAGACCCCTTGTCCTCGGTGGTGTTGGGAGCCGGTCGCATCCTCGAGAATCTGGATCTCCTCAAGAAGGTGGGGCGGAATTATTGATGAGTTACAACCAGGAGGTCGGCGGCCAGAAAAAGGTCGTGGCAGTGGTGGCCGTGTTGTTTTTGAACCTCATCTTGATGTCGTCCAATATCATTCTCAAAAACGATAAATCGTTGTTGGAGAGCGGTATCGGACTGGTCATCACACCATTCCAGATTGGATTCCAGAAGACCATTGATTTTGTTTCCCACCAATTCCGTCGCTATGTGTATTTGCAAAACACGTTTAAGGAGTATCACGAACTCAAGAAAGAATACACCCGGTTAAAATATGAGAATTATCTCTTGAAGACCCGGATGGAGCGGGTTCGTTTTTTCGAGTCCGCCAGGGAAGAGCACAACGCGTTTGTTACCGCGGAGCTGATAGCGATCGATTCTAACTTCCCCTTCGGTTCCATTACCATCAATAAAGGCTCCATCGACGGCATTGTCGTCGAGATGGTCGTTCTTAATGGAGATGGGGAATTGGTGGGAAAAATCAGTGAGCCCATCACCATGTTTTCTGCGCGGGTCCGGTTGGTGACCAGTTCCACCGGCGGCGTGGGAGCCTATATCCGGGAGAATACCCTGGAGGGTTTTCTGTCCGGTAACAATACGAAAATTTGCGAATTCAAATATTTGATCGAAAATATGCCGGTCAATATCGGCGATGAATTGGTCACGTCCGGGACGGATGAGATATTCCCACCCTATATTCCCATTGGTAAAGTGGTTGCCATCGAAAAAGAACCTCTTTTATTGAAGGTGTTTGTCAAACCCTTTTTTGTGGGCAAGTCAATCAAACAATTGGTGATAATAAAACGATGAACAGAAATTTCAAGATTGTCTTCCTATTGTTTTTGATAGTCACCCAGATACTGCTGAACCGGTATGTGGATAAGATAAAAATAAATCTAGATCTTTTGTTTTTGATTCTGATTTATATCTCCATTAAATCCTCTACCCTTAAAACGATCCTGGCTGCGTGCGTTATCGGTTGGGTCACAGATTTTTTCTCAATGGGAATCGTCGGAGTGTTTGGCTTCTCGAGAGTTTTGTCTATTTTCCTGGTCCATGAATTTGTCCGCTTTATCGATTTAACGAAGCGGCATTTCTTGTTTTTACTGGTATCCATCTCATTGTCTTTTTCCAATTTTATCGCCAATGTGTTTTTTCACTATATCGCAGGTCATCCCTTTACATTCGCATTCTTATTGTATCAACCTTTACTGACCGCATTCGTGGGAATCTTGATTGTCAGCTCTCCGGGTATCAGGGAAAAATTAGATGTATATTGAGCGCCAGAAACTTTCGACCGAAGACAAAGAACGCATCTCGTTTGCGGCATCGATTTTCCTGATTGTGATTTTTGTGTTCCTGGCCTTTATCTTTTGGAATACCCAGGTTTTGAAAAATCAACATTATAAAACCCTGGCTATGCAAAATATGGTGCGGGAGGTGGAGCTCAAGGCGCCGAGGGGTTTGATAAAAGATCGTAACGGCATCATTGTGTCTGAGAACAAACTGGCCTTTAGCCTCAAGCTCATCCGCGAAGGGGTGGAAGATATAAAAAAAACCGTGGCATTCGCCAGTAGCGCCACCGGCATGGCGCCCGAAGAAATCTCGAAGGCGATTGATCGCTACAAACGGTATCCGAGCTCGTTTGCTATTCCTATTAAAAAAAATCTCACTCTAGCCAGTGTGATTTATATAAAAAGCCGGTCGGATATTCATCCGGAGTTTGAAATTGAAGTGGATCCCACCAGAGCTTATCCGTTGCAGGAGGGGGGGGCACACATTCTCGGCTATATTTCGGAAATCACCCTTGACGAGCTCAAGATCAATAAGAATAGAGGGTACAAACCCGGGGACGTGATTGGCCGAAGCGGTATCGAGAAACAATATGAAGATAACCTGAGGGGTAAAAAGGGATCCCAGCTTGTCGTGAAAGACAATCTGGGGACTGTGCAAAAGATTTTGCAGGAGGCCAAACCGGCGTTGGGGAGCACCGTGATTCTCACCATCGATTTGGTGTTGCAGACCTACATCGAACAATTGATGTCCGAACATCTCGGCACTGTGGCGGTTGTTGACCTATCCACCGGGGGGCTGTTGGCGATGGTCAGCACGCCCAATTACAATCCCGATTTATTCACCGGCGCCATGAATCCCGAAATCTGGAGCGCTCTTATCAACGATCCCCGTAAACCCATGCAGAATAAGTTCACCCAGGGATTGTATTCGCCGGGCTCTGTATTCAAGATCGTAATGGCCCTCGGCGGCCTGCAGGAGGGGACCATCGGCCCAATGTCCACGGTCCATTGTTTGGGAGCCGTCAAGATATACGGTCGCTTTTTCCATTGCTGGGTGTCTTCCGGGCATGGGACTGTCAATCTATATAATGCCATAAAGAACTCCTGCAATATTTATTTTTATCAATTGGGAAAAAGGATGGATATCGATGTGATCGCCGGCTATGGAGAAATGCTGGGATTGGGCGGTGTGTCGGGTATTGATCTTCCCGGCGAAAAAATGGGCCGCGTTCCCAGTCGCACCTGGAAGAAAAAATATTTGAAGCAAAAATGGTATCCCGGCGAAACCATCTCCGTGGCCATTGGCGGCGGTATGTTGAGCGTGACTCCCGCTCAGGTGTTGACCATGATCAGCGCTGTGGCGTTGCGGGGGAAAAAACCGCAATTGCACCTACTCAAGGAGATCAGGAGCGCCGATGGGATCATCACTGAGTTCACCCCCCAATTCATCCGGGTGCCGATAAAGCGGGAGAATTTTGAGGCGGTGATCGAGGGATTGTACCGGGTGGTCAACGACGGAGGGACCGGACGGGCGGCGCGGATTGAAGGTTATGATATATGCGGCAAAACTGGAACACAGCAGATCATTTCGAAAGAAAATCCTAAATACAAAGAATTGGTCAAACAAAAACGTTTTATGCCTCATTCATGGTTTGTGTCGTTCGCGCCGCGGAATAATCCGCGCTACGCGATGGTTGTGTTTGTGGAAAACGGCGGAGACGCCGGCGGAATCGCGGCCCCCCTGGCGGGGAAAATTTACCGGAAATTATTTGAACAATGAGAGACTTTTGGAAGTATTTTGATAAATTATCCTTTGCGACCCTGTTGTTTTTGAATATCCTGGGAGTCCTATTGATTTATAGCGCCTCGCATACGATGCCTCAGCCTTACCATACCCGCCAGATTTTGTGGCTGGCGTTCGCAATGGCGGCATTTTTCACGGTGTTCAGAATCAAGACCGAGTTTTTCTTCAATATGAGTACCGCCATGTATATTGTCGTAGCGGTGATTCTATTGGTTCAGTATGTGAGCGGCAGCATCATCGCCGGCACCAAGAGTTGGGTGCGGTTCGGTTTTTTCTCCGCCCAGTTTTCTGAATTCACGAAAATTGTCCTGGCTCTGGTGTTTGCCCGGCGCCTGTCAAAGATTGAGTTTATCGATTGGAAAACATTTTTAGAACTACTTTTTTGGCTGGGTGTGCCGTTTATTTTGATCGCCGCTCAACCGGATTTGGGCACCGCGTTTGTGTTGACCTCGGTGCTGATCATGACCTTTTTTTTAAAACCCTTCGCCAAATCCATTCTGATTTTTTCATTGATTTTCGCTATTGCCGGTTCTTATGTGACCTGGAATTATGTGTTGAAACCTTATCAGAAGGATCGTATCATCTCGTTCCTGAATCCTGAAAAATACCGGCATTCCACCGGTTATCAAATCATCCAGTCAAAAATCGCCATTGGATCCGGAGGTCTGGAAGGCAAAGGATATTTAAAAGGATCCCAGTCGCAATACCGTTTCCTACCTACCAGGCATACCGATTTTATCGTGTCGGTGTTAGGGGAAGAATTCGGTTTTCTCGGTTTGAGCTTATTGTTCATGTTGTTTTTCACTCTGTTTTACAGGCAATTTAGTTTTAAATCCCGGACGGATGAAGAATTCTATTTTGTCTATTTGTTCAATGGGGTGATTATCTTTCAGTTTCTCATCAATATATTGATGTCCATCGGTCTGATTCCCATTCTCGGACTGCCATTGCCCTTTGTGTCGTATGGAGGCTCTTCATTGCTGGCGTTCTATATCGGCGAGGGCTTGATTTTCAGAATTAAATTCAACAACTACTTATATGAAAGCTAAAGACTTAATCTACCATTTAAATAACCCTCAAGTATACAGCGGCAAAGAGATCAACGTCGTTAAAAAAAATTTTACCTTGTCGCCCGACTCGCTGAATATTTGCCTTGTGTTCCCGGACACATACGAGATCGGCATGAGCCATTTCGGTATCAAGTTATTGTATCACATCCTCAATAACATGGAGAATGTGAATGCAGAACGCTGCTTCCTACCGGAAAAGGAATCCATCGCCGTGTTCAAAGAGCGCCAGACGCCGTTGTTTTCCATCGAGAACCGCAGACCTCTAAAAGA
The DNA here is from genome assembly GCA_964491915.1 of uncultured Clostridia bacterium. Taxonomy (GTDB): domain Bacteria; phylum Acidobacteriota; class Aminicenantia; order UBA2199; family UBA2199; genus JAHELQ01. Next base: position 15,385 of record CAZBHS010000059.1, on the reverse strand, counting down.
GTTCGACCTGATCGGCTTTTCCGTCCTCAGTGAGATGAATTTCACCAATATTCTCCAGGTGCTGGATCTTGCCGGTATTCCGCTTATGTCGGATGAGCGGGGAGATGGGTACCCGTTGATTGCCGCCGGAGGGATTTCCATTATCAACCCTGAACCGTTGCGACAATTTATAGATCTGTTCGCCTTTGGGGACGGGGAAGCGGTTTTTCCCGATATTGTGGACGTAATGGCCCGCCACAAGCGGTCGGGCAGCGGAACATCCACTGTATTGAAGGCGATGGCGGAGATTGGAGGAGTCTACGTCCCCTCTCTCTTTCCTGTTGAGAAAAAAGGGATGTTTTACGCTCCGTCGGTCGATGTAGGAACAATTAAAAAAAGGGTGCTCAAAAATATCGATGAATCCTTTTCCTACCACAACATAATCGTTCCCCTGGGCAACGCCGTGTTTAACCGTCTGGATGTGGAGATCGCCAGGGGATGTCCTCAATCGTGCCGTTTTTGTCAGGCCAAGTCTTATTATGCCCCGTACCGCCCTAAATCGTTGGCAGAGAATCTATCGTTTATCGAAGCGTCGCTCAAAGGGACTGGTTTCGAGACTTTTTCGCTGTCCACCTTGAGTTCCGGCGACTATCCATACTTGCCGGAATTGTTGGAAGAGGTCCCCCGCATGATGTCGTCGGGAATTTCAATGTCTGTCTCTTCACTGCGGCCCTCCACCCTGTCGCGACAGATGTTATCCACCATCTCGTTGTTTCGCCGTACCGGGTTGACCATTGTGCCGGAGGCTGGAACTTCGCGCTTGAGGCGGGTTGTCAATAAAAATGTCACTGACGAAGAAATTTCCCGGGCCGTGGATCTGGCGTTGGAGTATAATTGGAAAAAAATCAAGCTCTATTTTATGATCGGATTGCCTACAGAGACCATGGACGATATCGACGGTATTGTCTCGGTGATTGAGGGTATTGTCAAAAAGTCCCGGGAAAATAAAAAACATATCGATATCCATGCCTCGTTCTCTTCATTCGTGCCCAAACCTCACACTCCGCTCCAATGGGCTGCCCGCGAGAGTCTGGAGAGTTTGAAAAACAAACGGTCTTATTTGATCCAGGCGTTGAGAAAATTCCGCAAGATAGACCTTGATTTTCATCTTCTGGAGAAAGGAATCGTCGAGACTCTGCTGGCCCGCGGTGACTGCAGGGCTGGAGATTTGCTTCTAAATGTGTTCAAGGAAGGTGAAATCTTTACTGCCTGGGATTCGGATTTTCATTATCCGGTGTGGGAAAAATGGATCGATGCGCTTGGGCTTGGAGAAATGACAGAGGCGATCTCGGTAGAGGAGGCGCTGCCATGGGATTTTATCCAGGTGAATTTTTACAAGGATTCATTAGTCACAGAGTACCGGCAGGCGCTGAATGCTGAGCCCACCCCTTCATGCTGGGACATGGATTGCAATGATTGCCGCGCTTGCGTGCTGCCCTTTAAAAAAGATTGGCCCAAAGATACAAATAAAGTTCCCCCTCCGGATCAGGAAAAACCCGGATCATTCTCTAACGGGGACATCGCCTATCAAAGGGTTCGCCTGTTTTACAAAAAGGAAGGAGACTTCCGCTTTTTCTCCCACCTGTCCCTGGTCAAGTATCTCGAACGGTTGTTGCGAAGAAGCGGTATCCGCTGTAAATATAGCGAGGGATTTCATCCCCGTATGAAAATTGGTTCGCTTCCGCCGTTGCCGGTGTACGCCGGCAGCGAATGCGAGGTGGTGGAATTATTTATGGATTCAAACTTTGACGCCCCGGCGATTGCGGCCCGGCTGAACGGGCGAGGGGCTGAGTTGGAAATCTTTCATGTGGCCCTCTATCCTGACGGCTCCCAATTGACAAAAGATATCCATGCGATTATCTATGAGATCGCGTTGGAGGATCCGGCTCCCTACGAGGAGCTCGTGCGACAATTGGCGGACCCGCATGATGAAATTAATGTGTTGCCCGGAAAACTGCAATTGGTAATCTCCTACTCCCACCAGGGGGCGGAGCGATTTGGAAAAATGTATAGGCTGGTGGATCCGGAGAGGAAAAACACCCGGAATCTCACCAGAAAAAAGGTATTGTTTAAAAGTGATTTATAGAATAAGTTCTCGGTCCAATCCGAAAGTGAAGTCGCTCGCGGGCGACAGGGATGAGTTTTTCTTCTTTGAGGGGGAAAAACTGGTGATGGATATTCTCTCAAAAGGTGTTCCGGTGACTAAATTGGTGGTTCGCAATCATCTCGAAGAAATGGTGATGAAGTTCAGCCATTTATGCGAAGAGATCTGGTTCGTGAACGAGCAGGTGCTGGACAAATTGACCACATTGAAAGATACCCCTGAATACCTGGCTGTTGTGGATGTCGGCCGTTATAAGATTAATTTCTCGAAAGCGGATATTGTGATTGTATTGGATAATATTCAGGATCCCGCCAATGCCGGGTCTGTGTTCCGCTGCGCTTCCGCTTTCGGGATCGACTACATCGCCCTTACCGGCTCCAGCGTCAAACCGGAAAATCCCAAGTTTTTACGGGCGGCGCAAACATCGGTGTTCGATATAAAATTCCAGGTTTTCCCGGATCTCGATGCATTGCTGAAAAAATCAGAGATTCATAATTTCAATGTGTACCTCACCTCCTCGATTAGCGCTGTGAACGCGATTCCAATAAAAAAAGTGAATTCCCCCTGCTTGATTGTGATCGGCAATGAAGGCCGGGGCGTGGCGCCTGAACTCTTTGAGAAATACCCGGCCATTCGTCTATCGCAGACGAAGCGTATCGATTCATTGAATGCCGGGGTCAGCGCCTGCATCATCATGTATGAATTGAGGCGTATGGGCGTTTAGCTTTTTGATTATCTTTGGGAGACGATTATGAAACGATGGTATGGTATGTTTTTTGTCTTGATCTTAGCCGCTGTCCTTGTTCAAGGCAGCGAGCGGGCGATGCAGGAGCAAGAGATTCTCTCCATGATGAAAACCCAGGTGGAGGAATGGAACCGGGGAAATTTCGAGGGATTTATGGCTCCCTATTGGAATTCAGCCGAATTGACCTTTCAATCGGGCAATACCCGCCGTTATGGATGGAAGAATTTACTGAAGATGTACAAAACCAATTATGCAGGTGAGAAGCGGGGAATCCTGAATTTTACCGACCTGAAGGTGAAATTTCTCGGTGAGGACCTGGCTTACGCGCTGGGCCGCTGGCACGTGAAGACCGGCAAAGGGGCGGACGCCAAGGAAAAAGAGGGTTTGTTCACGTTGATCTTGCGCAAGTATCCTTCCGGTTGGGTCATTATCCACGATCACTCTTCGTGATCTTTCCATCGTCCGACTTATCGCTGAAACCAGGAGTGCGCAATGAAAAGGTTTGTCCTAAAACGGATCGTCATACTGTTTTTTTTGTTGTGGGCCGTGGCCACCCTGGTGTTTTTTGTGATTCATTGGATCCCCGGCGACCCGGTGGCGGGGCTTTTAGGAGATGGTAAAAACCGTCATGATATGGAGAGGATCCGAGTAGAACTGAAGCTGGACCGGCCGATACTGGAACAGTATGGAGATTTTTTAACGGATATTTGCCGGGGCGGCCTGGGGGTTTCCTTTTATAATCGGAAAGATGTGTCGGAGAACATTATGGTCTATCTTCCCAATACAGTTTTATTGTCGCTATCGTCATCGTTGATTGCGGTGATGCTTGCGTTTCCATTGGGAGTGGTAGCCGCGTACCGGGAAAATAGCGCTCTAGACACAGTTGTTGGATTTATTGGCACCAGCGGTCTGGCATTGCCGAACTTTTTTGCGGGTCCTTTACTGGTTTTGCTGTTCTCCATCCAGCTTGGTTGGCTTCCTGTATCCGGTTCCGGCGGGATTCGCCATCTGGTATTGCCGTCCCTCACTCTGGGCATTTCGATGACAGCGTTGCTCACCCGGATTGTGAGGCAGTCTGTCATTCTTGAATTAAAAAAACCGTATGTGCTGTTTGCGCGGGCGAAAGGTTTGGCTGAATCCTCGATTTTCCGGGTACATATCCTGAAGAATGCGATGATACCGATCGTTACTACGATGGGGATGCAGATGGGGTGCCTTCTATCCGGCGCTCTGGTAACGGAGACTATTTTTTCCTGGCAGGGGATTGGCGTATTATTGGTTAAATCTCTTGCCCGGCGGGATTACCCGATGGTTCAGGGGATTGTTGTTTTCATCTCTTTTTTGTATTTGTCGATCAATTTTTTAGTGGACATCTCCTATTTTTTCTTTGATCCCGGAAGGTCTGCATATGAGACATAAACGCCGCGGCAAGGCGCAACTTTTTCCGGGGATTGTCTTGCTCTCCCTTGTGATCGTTCCGATGGTTGTTTGCACTATTTGGGGAGATCTCTCGTGTGACGTGGATCTCGATGCCGTTCTGGATTCAGAGGGCCGTCAATCATTGTTAGGCGTCGATGATTTAGGCCGGGATGTTGTCTCATGCGTGGTGAAGGGGACCTGGATATCACTTGGTATCGGAATGACCGCAGTCTTTCTGTCGGCTATTATCGGCGGCTTCCTCGGTCTGGCGGCAGGCCTGGCGGGAGGTATTGCCGATACTTTCATCATGCGGTTGGTGGATGTGATGCTGGCGTTTCCGGGGATATTGCTGGCATTGACTCTGGTGGCGGTTTTTCCCCACGGCGCGTTAAGCATAATATGCGCTCTCGTGGCGTCGGGGTGGGCGGCATACGCCCGCATGGTCCGTGGTGAAGTGGTAAAATACAAAAAAAAGGAATTTGTTTTGGCTGCCAGGACGTACAATGCCTCTTTCTGGAGAATTTTGTTTCATCACCTATTGCCGTTAGTGTTGCCTCTAGTGGTTGTCCAGGCCTCTTTGGGAATTGCGGACGCGATTATCGCGGAATCCAGCCTGAATTTTCTCGGGCTTGGTTTGCGACCGGAAATCCCGACACTTGGGCAGATGTTGGATGCGGGGCGCGGCCATTTGTTCGATCGGCCGCTGTTGGTGGTTTTGCCGGGAGTGACGGTATACGTGTTGATTGTCTCCTTCAGTTTTATCGGCGAGGGGTTGCAAGAATATTTTTCACTCAAGGGCTGATTGAAAAAATCAATTTTTATATTATTATTATATAGGACAAAGCACGCTGGAAGTCATTGCAAGATTGATTTGTAACAAAAAATGCAGTTGGCGGGATTGGTGAGATTATAAGGAGGGATTTTGATGGATAAGCGAAAGGATAAACGGTGGGAATTAAGTAAAGTAAATAAAATTAAAATAGCTATTGAAGACGAGAATGCGGAGTTAGTCGATTTGTCTCGCGACGGGATGCAATTGGTAATTCCTTTTTATCCGAAAAACCGGCACCTGGAAATATTGGTGACGATTAACGAGGAGCCTTTCGATATCAAGGGATATATTCATTGGTTGAGTGAATCGACGCTAAAAAAAGGCAAGAATCAGATGGGCGTGTCTATTGTGGATGCTTCTGAGGCTTATTACGAGGCGATCGATAGAATATTAACGATATATTGAACACGGGTCTTTTTTTTAGACGCGTAGTATTTTGATCTGTTTTTTAGTATGGCATTACTTCTTTTTCGGCCCGTGACATTTTTATGACAAACTTATTATAAGTTTATGACCCATGGGGAAAACCCCCTAATGTAGAATGGTGATGTGATCAATAAAATGGGAATAGTCTTTTTGTTAAAGGAAAGTGGCGTTCGGCGCCACACGCGAAATTTAAATCCACTAAAAGGTTTGAATCCTCATGTCTTACTATAAATGTACATTTGTCAATGAAAAGGGAGACCTGCTCGTCCGTACCCTCTTTTCCGAAAGTAAAAAAGAATTGTTTGAATCGTATGAGAACGGGGATGAGAAATTGTTCTCTGTTCAAAAACTATATTTTCAAAATTTTTCGTTCTTCGGATTTTTAGCGAAAAAAGTCAAGCATTCTGATTTTCTATTATTCAACCAAAAAATGGTGATTCTTCTCAAGGCGGGTATTTCCTTTATCAAAGCTCTAGGAATTGTCGTCAGTAACATGAAGAAAGGCCACTTAAAAGAGATACTAGTTCAGGCTAAATCGGATATCGGGAACGGTGTCCAGGTCTCGGATGCCTTTACATCATCGCAAATTCCCTTTCAGAAGATCTACCGGGCTTCGGTTATGGCGGGAGAAAAGAGCGGTGATTTGATTACGGTTCTCGAGAAGTTCAATGACTACCTGGAGAAGGTTTATAACCTGAAAAAAAAGACGTTCTCCAGTCTCTCTTATCCCATCATCCTTTTCGTGTTTATGATCATGATCGTGATCGTGGTGATGATTTTTGTGATTCCGCGGTTTTCGGTGTTTTATACTAATTTTGAGGCGGAGCTTCCGTTTTTTACTCAGTTCTTTTTGGATTCTTCGAATTTCCTTAAAAACAATATTCAATATTTTATCCTGTTTTTCGTTGGAATTGTTATGGGCGTCAAGGGGTTGGAAAAGTTCAACGAGCGAATCATCATTGTGGACCACTTGAAATTGAAGCTTCCGTTTCTCGGCAAAATTATCCTCGAGAATTCAATGGCTGTGTTTTCCCGCACGTTGACGATTCTTATCGCCGGCGGTATCACTGTGCCTGAAGCTACCACCATTGCCATAGAAACTATTACCAATCGTTACCTATATTCTAAAATTCAGCATATCCCTGAAAAAATTAAAGCTGGCAATCTCCTGTCGGATGTGCTGGAAGAGGTTGAGGAAGTTCCCAGAATAATGGTGGAGGTTACCCGGGTAGGTGATTCATCCGGTAACCTAATCGATGTGTTGAACAAAAATGCAGATTTTTTCGAGAGTTCTATAAATTCCAAAATCAATACAATTATATCCCTGATCGAACCGGTGATTATTATTGTGCTGGGGTTGGTCATACTGTTTATGCTGCTCTCTATATATCTCCCAATTTTTAGTACCATCAAGGTGGTAAGATGACAAAAGAAATTGATTTAACAAAAATTAGAATTGACTATGATTTACTGGCTAAATTCCCGGCGGAGTTTTTGATTAAGAATCTTTTTTTCCCTCTTAGTGAAGACAATAACTCTCTGGAAATCGCGATGTTCGATCCGGAAAACCTCGACAAAATTACAATTGTAGAGAATTTTATCCAGAAAAAGGCGATGCCGGTTCGGGCTAAAAAGGATGACATTGAACGCATCTTGAAAAAGAGCGACACTTTTACCAAAGTCTTGAAGGACAAGAGTGAGAGCTTTTTTGTAAAGAAAAAAATGGAAGAGGTTGAGGAAGAGTCTCTAACCATCGAGAGGATTACCGAAGAAGACGATTCGGTTATTAAACTCTTGAACAACATTGTCTTTTCCGCTGTCAACAAAAAAGCGTCCGACATTCATATCGAAGTCCAGAATCACCAGGTGCAGATAAAATTTAGAATTGATGGAATCTTGAACGAAGTGATGGAGCCTTTGGACAAAATTTATCATATGCCTCTGATTACACGCATCAAGGTTATTTCCGAATTGGATATCGCTGAACGCCGGATCCCTCAGGATGGGCGTTTCCGCATGAAATTCAAACATAAGACCATTGACTTTCGCGTATCTATCATGCCGGGTGTGTATGGGGAAAACTGTGTTGTCCGTATTCTCGACCGTGAGATGATTACAGAGAATATCGGGGAGTTGAACCTTGAACAATTGGGATTTTCCGAACTTTTGATGGAGAAGATAAATTATTATATCACTCAGCCCTATGGTATGTTCCTGGTGACCGGACCGACCGGTAGCGGTAAAACCACGACATTGTACGCGGCTCTCAATGAAATAAAAAATCCCGAAGATAAGATCATCACGATTGAAGATCCGGTGGAATATCAAATCGATGAAATAACCCAGATTCCGGTTAATGAGAAAAAAGGATTGACATTTGCCCGCGGGTTGCGTTCCATTTTGAGACATGACCCGGATAAAATCATGGTGGGTGAAATCCGTGATCCCGAAACCGCTCAGATTGCCATTCAATCGGCTCTCACCGGTCATTTGGTGTTTACGACTGTTCATGCCAACAATGTCTTCGATGTGTTGGGTCGTTTTATTCATATGGGAGTTGATCCTTATAGTTTTATCTCTTCATTGAACTGTATTGCCGCGCAGCGGTTGGTACGGCTCTTGTGTAAAGAATGTAAAGCTCCTTACCGGCCGGAGGATAGCGAATATCAGTATAACCGAATTGAAATGGGTACATTCCCGGATGAAATCTACAAGCCTGTGGGATGTCCTGAATGTTCGGAGCTTGGATATTCCGGTCGTACCGCTATCGGTGAAATTCTTGAATTGACAGATGATATCAAAGAGGCGATCCTGGCTAAAAAACCCACCTCTGAAATAAAAAAAATGGCCATGAACAAAGGTATGATTCCTTTGCGAAAAGATGGCATCGATAAGGTGAAAAAGGGGCTCACTTCTCTTGATGAATTAAACAGGGTGACTATAAAAGAATGGCTATAACAAAACATTTTACTCCACTGAAAAAGCCGGTTCAGTATGTTTATGCCGGAGAAAAGCATCTTGAGGTTTGGAGTTTGGCCAAAGGAAGATACAAATCTACCGTTGTCATTGAGGATGCCAACATCTTCACCATGACCAGCGAGGATTTTTCCCGGGTGAAGCAAGGACTCACCGGTGGAAATGTAGGTGTCGGATTGGTCTTGAACTCCGGGAATTTTATCTTTAACTTTTTTGAGTTCGAAAAAATTCCCTTCGGGGAAGAGCGCCGAAGGGATTTGGTCGAGTGGCGCTTGCAGAAGGTGTTTCCAGAAAAAATCGATCTCTACTGCCACCAATACTTTAAAATCAGCAAAAACAAAGTTTTGTCGGTCTTGATAAAGCGTGATTTTCTGAATACTATTGAGACGCTCTTCAAAGACAATCGCCTTGAGTTGATATTTATCGGTAATTCCACGATTCAAATGTTGAACCATTTTTGGGGATCATGGCTTCCGGCGAAGCGGAAGATGTCTCCCGACTTTTTGATGGAGGTGGATGGGGCCTTGACTTCGATTGTTTTTCAGGACAACGGTGTCCCCTATTATTTCAGGAAATTTAGGTGCGATAAGGACAGTGATCTTTCTGAAGAGGTAAACAGAACATTGAATTTTGTTAAAACCACCTACTCCCGGCAACCTTCAAGCTACTCACTGATTGCCAATCACCCGAAGCCCGGCTTCGAATTGTTTAAAAACAAAATGGTGGAGGCTGATATTCGTCTGGTAGGTGGTAAAACCCAGAAACCAATTTTTTTACCGGGGATACGATGAGATACCTTAATTATAATATTGCGGAAAACAAGAAAGTAGATGTGGGAAAATTCGCCATTTTGTCCGTTGCTTTCGTCGTTGTTTCTTTGTTATTTTTTCTGTTGGCCGGTAACTCTCTCTGGAAAAACCGGCAAGACCGGCAGAAAGATATTCAGGAGTTGGGTGATATTAGAGCGAAACTCCAGGAAATCCAGCAGAAATCTCAGAATTACAACGAGGAAATCGAAGCGATCCAGAGTCAGTGGAAACGGCAGGTTCGCTTCGCCAATACCCTTGTGGATAAAAAAATGTTTTCTATGGTCGAGCGGTTGGATCTTCTTGAAAGCGTGCTTCCCGTCGGAGTGAGTCTTAACCGTTTAAATTTGGGTAATGATAAGAAATCGCGAATTACAATTGCCGTGATTGCCCAGACATTCCCGAAATTGGTTGAAGCGTACAAGAGTTTTGCTCGATATAATTTGAATGTCAAAAATGAAGTTGAGGCCGAAGGTAATTACCGTGCCAATATGACGATATTTATGAAAAATGAAAAAAATTAACGTTATTATCTATGCAGTCGGTTCGTTTTTTGTGCTGAGCGTATTTTTCTTTGTATTTTCCCTGGTGTATTCATCCATTGAAAAAATGTCGGTACAGAAGTTGGAAGGCCAGGTGGAGAAACTGAAAGTAAAGGAAAAAGAATTCGCCGCGCTGGAGTTGTCGGGCAAAGAATGGAAAAATATCGGCCCGATCTATGCTAATTTTAAGGATAGCCATTTGATGAAATTCGACGAATTTCCTGAATTTCGAAGTCGCCTTGAAACGATGCTTCAACAAAATGCCCTTGAGTCTCTGCGGAAAGGGTATAAGATCAAAAATTTATTTGAGGGAATCGTTCAAGTTACGATCGATTTTAATGTCAGAGGAAGTTACCCTAATATCAAGCGGTTCGTTCATCTGATCGAAAAAGATCCAAAAATGGCGTTCTTCAACAGTTTACGATTGAACAAAACAAAAGACGATATAATGGGAAATCTGTCCATGGAGGCTTACTTTGTCAAGTAAGAAATATTTTGTAATCATTGCGTTTCTCCTGGTGTTTTTCGTTGGATCCCAGCATACGTTTCCGGAAATAATCAAGGTATCCCAGTTAACGAAAGAGACGCGGGAATTTAATGTAAGCCGGGATATTTTTTCTCCGGTTGCACATAAACCGAGCTATGCTGCCGAACGTTTTAACGGGAAAACGTCTCCGCCTCCTCCGCCACCGAAAATTGAAGAGGTGAAAAAAGAGCAACAGGAGGCTTTGGAGGACGAATTTCAACGTAGCGTCCAGTTTGAAGGGTATATTATAAAGGAAACCAGGAGCCATGCTCTGTTAAATATCAATGGCGAATATTATGTGGCGGCCGCAGGTGATATGTTGATGAATAATAGAATCCAGGTCGTAAAAGTGGATAGAAAATTGGTTGTAATCAAAGCGGAAACCAAAGAATTTGAAATTAGATTAAAGGGAGACGAGGACGATGAAGAATAATAAGAATCGAATTGTTGCTGTTTTTTTGTTGATTGTTCCTCTTTTGATTTTATTGAACAGTTGTTCAGCGAATGCGCATCGAGTGAAACCCGGCATGGATTTTTATAAGGCCGGGGAATATGATAAATCTGTAGAATACTTTGAAGGTATGTTGGAAAAATTCCCCGCAAACCGTGAAATCAGGGCGCTCCTATTCCGGGCGAAATTGAATAGTTATTACCTTCACCTGGGACTTGCCAGGAAATTGCGCGCCATTCCTGCTAAGAAGGAAGAGGCTATCGCTGAATACAAATTCTCACTAAGTGTATTCCCGGACAATAAACGACTTCAGCAAGAATTGAATGATTTTCTCGGGATTCTTCCCAAGAAGGATCCCAGCGCTTTCGAATCGTCCATTGTGCCGCCTGTTGCCTTGATCGTGGACAGTAGGGAGCAAATCTCCTTAAAATTGAGGAGTGTCCCCATCACCAAAATATTCAAGATGTTGGGTAAATCCTACAATATCAATTTCATCTTCGATAAAGATTTCAGAGATTTTGTTTACACCCTTGAAATAGAGAATATTGGATTCTATGACATTTTGAAGCAGCTTTGTATGATTTCCAATACCAAGTCCAGGGTTATCGATCCCTCATCTGTTTTGATTTACCCCAACACGACTTTTAAAAATAGAACATTTGCTCTGCGGGGTATCAAGGTGTTCTATCTGTCGAATATTAAAGCGGAAGATGCGAAAAAACTCATTATGGCGGTTTTCAGAGAGGAGCAGATTATGGTGCAAGACGATTCAACTCTGAATTCTTTGATCGTAAAAGCCGATAACAAGACGCTACACGCCATTGAAAAATTTATCGCGAAAATCGATAAAGAGAAAAGCGAAATAGAAATAGATATCGAGATGATCGAAGTGAATCGTAACCTCTTGAACCGTATTGGTATGACGTTCGGCAGTACTTTATTGAGTTTTTCTGCCGGATCTGGGGGCGGCGCCGATGGCCAGGTGAATCCCACAGTCGAGACAGGTAGCTTGAAAAATACAAATTTCTATGTAACTCTCCCGACAGCGGCATTAAATCTGTTGGCTTCGGATGATAATAGCAAATATATCGCGAGACCGAACTTAAGAGGAGTCAACAACGAAGATATCAAGTTCATGGTTGGTGACGAGGTGCCAATTCCGCAGACTCAATTCCAGCCGATTGCGGCCGGAGGAACCCCGACGCAACCAATGACCACCTACCAGTATAAAAATGTCGGTGTCGAAATAAAAATTACCCCCTTCATCCATGAAAACGATGAAGTAACCTTAAAAATTAAGTTGACAATGAACTTTTTGTCCGGGTATATCGACAATTTTCCCACTTTCGGTAAACGGGAACTGGAGAATGTCATTCGTTTGAAAGCCGGAGAAACGAACATCATCGGCGGTTTTATCAAAGATGAACATCGCGGATCCCTGGGTGGAATTCCAGCTTTGTCTAGAATTCCCGTGTTGGGCCGTCTTTTTGGTAGTTCCGAAAAAACCATCAAGCAAACAGATCTGATTTTCTCTATCACGCCGCGAGTTGTACGCCGGACCGAATTGAGTGAATTCGATATTTCAACTATTTGGAGTAGCGCCGAAGACACACCCGAAGGCGGTAACTCCGGTGGCCGGATTGTTGAACCTTCCCGTGGACCACAGGATGAAAAACCTGCTGGGAATCAATCCGGCGAAACCATGGTGACTATATCTCCTTCCCGCCGGAAAGTTCCGGTGAATCAGAGTACAGTCTTCTCGATCCGCTTAAGCGCCAGAGAATCATTGTCCAGTTTGTCGGTGGGAGGTTCCATCGGTGGAGGCGACGCTGAGATAGAGGATTTGAAAACAGATTTTATCAAAGACGACCAGGCTAAAGTTCTGAAAAATTATTCTGGAAATTCCTTTGATCTGGGATATTCCTTTACCGGTAAATCCCCCAATAATATTTTAGGTCAATTGAAAATCAAATTTACCGAGAAGGGAAATTATACCATTGAATTATCGAGTGTGACCGCATATGCGAAGGATCGCACGCAAGTCGAAGTGAAAACGAATAAAGCGGAAATCGAAGTGTTCTAACGCGTCGTAAAAAGAAATCCTGCAAAATTATCATAAATCACAACGGGGCCGTCAAATCCGGCGGCCCTGAACTTCCACCGATGGTTCCCAGGATCAAATAATTAGAGAAGATTTTTTTCCCGCATCCATTCGTCATTAAAAATTGTGCTTAAATAGCGGGATGCGCTGTCAGGGAAGATTGTAACGATTCGCGCGGGTTCGGAGAGCTCTCGGGCAAGCTTGAGAGATGCGAATAGCACCGCGCCGCTGGAACCTCCGGCGAGAATTCCTTCGGCTTTTACAAGGCGCCGCGTGCTATGAAAGGCGTCTTTGTCCGAAACTCGAATCATTTCATCGATATTTGAGAAGTCCGCTGTTTCGATTAAAAATTCGTCTCCTAACCCCTCGATAAGATATGGGTGAGGCGTAGTGATTTTTTTTGTGTAAAAATAGTCATAAAAGATGGACCCGTCTGAGTCTACTGCGATAATTTTTATTTTAGGATCTTGCTCTTTCAAATATTTCGCAGTGCCGCCGATTGTACCTCCGGTCCCTATGCCCGCAATTAGATAGTCTATATTTCCACTCATCTGTTCCCAGATTTCTGGTCCGGTGGAATAGTAATGAGTCTCATTGTTTTCGAGGTTGTTGTGTTGATCTGGAAAGTAACAATCCGGCGAGTCCGCCACTAGCCTTGGCGTGATATTATTGTAACTATCGGGAGATTCCGGGGGGAGGGTGTGGTCCACTGTGTGAACGTCCACCCCAAGGGACCGCAATTGATTGATTTTTTCTTTGCTGATACTATCGCGCACCACGACTTTGAGTTTGTACCCCTTCTGGATGGCCACTAAAGCGAGACCTAAAGCGGTGTTACCGGAAGAGTTTTCGATTATCAGTTGTCCCTCTTTTATCTTTCCTTCTTTTTCCGCTTTTTCAATCATATAGCGGGCGATGCGGTCTTTGATACTGCCCATCGGATTCAGGAATTCCAACTTCGCATAAATCTGACTGTCGATATCCTGGGTCACTTTATTCAGACGTACCAACGGTGTGTTTCCGATGACATCCAAAATAGAATCGTATGTATTGCAATTGGTCATTCGACTTATCCTCATTGTTTCATGTGCTTGCACGTTATCTGTAAACGTAATTGTATATCAAATTGCCGGCACTGTAAAGCGGAAGCGCGCGGATGTTTCTATTGCGGCCACATTGGTGACAGGACGGCTTTTTTCTGATACAATGAAACAAGAGGAAAATAAGGGAATAGCATGATTTTTCAAAATTTTTTGTATTTTATCGTGGCAATTATGATGTTTTCTATGGCTCCCGAGGGGGCGAATCAATTTTTTACCACTTCGCAAGATGTAGCTTTTATTTTTATTCTCTATCTATTTTTCTATCAGTACAACAAACAGCGTTTTTTGAAGTTGAAAGGTGATTTTGTGGGGGAGAGGATCACTGTCGGTCAGGCCAGGCAATCTGTTTCCAGCCGCATTAACTTCAATTTATTCATCGCCATTTTCTTGTTCGCGATGCAAGTTTTTCTCCTTGATCTTCGCAATATTGTTCTGCACATTCCGGTTTTGGGAAAATTTGAGACCTTTGTGAATGTTTTGGGCCTATGCTTTTTCCTGTTGCATTTAATCATTGTATGGTATTGGGCTTACAAGGGGCTGGGCGATATTTTGATACCCGGGACCAACACCAGGGGTTATGTCAAGGCAAATATAAAATTCAATTTGGTAATTGTACTGCCCTGGATATTATTGTCGCTGGTGATTGATTTACTGACCTATCTTCCTCTTCCTGTCTCGGAGGAGTTTCTTCAATCCGGGTTGTCGCACGTATTGTTTTTTATTCTGTTTTTACTTGTTTTGGCTGTATTTGCCCCGGTTCTCATGGTGCGGCTTTGGGATTGCGAACCGTTTCCACACACGGAATTAAGGGAAAAGATCGAAGGCTTTTGCAGGTCCCAGGGGGTCAAATTTAGGGGCGTGTATTCATGGAACGCAATGAATAAAGGGCTTGTTACCGCCGGGGTAGTGGGGTTGGTCGCTCCCTTCCGTTTCCTGTTGATCACCCCCGGGCTTCTTAATTTGTTAGATGATGATGAAATTTTAGCGGTGGTGAGTCATGAGGTCGGGCATGTGAAAAAACGACATATGTTATATTATATGCTTTTTTTCTTCAGCTTTGTGATTCTGGTGTATAGCTCCCTTTATCATTTGTTGAGATTGATTCTGAATTCCAGTTTGGGTATGGAGTTGACGCTTGGTAGTGGAGCGGAATTTTTAAATACTTTTATCAGTGTGTTTAGCCTTTTGGTGTTTGTTTTGTCTTTTGTGGTGTATGTCCGTTATGTATTCGGGTTTTTTATGCGTAATTTCGAGAGGCAAGCCGATCTGTATTGCTTCGAATCCAATATCGATCCCCTTCACATGATTTCGTCCT
>CAZBHS010000058.1:0-26244 GCA_964491915.1 uncultured Clostridia bacterium | reverse complement strand
TGCCGGCGTTGTCGGATACGGAGATCTCGATGAGGTTACTCCCCTGCCGCAGCAGATTCTCATCGTCGATTGAGCTGCGATGCCGTCTGCGTTGAAGGAAAGGATGGATGAGATACTGCTTCCGTTGAGGAAGGCCTCGATGGAGCTTGCGTCGAAGCGAAACTAGGGGACAGGTGCGTGGGGTTTCCCGCGAACGGGGCTTCGAGAGAAACTGGGAGGAGGGGGCGGGAGTGTGTCGATGGTCAGACTGGCGGAGTGAAACACGATTATTAAAAAAAAGTCACCGGGAGTATAGAGTTTTACTTTATTTTATAAATCTTTGATTATGATGTGCCACTGCAGTCGCCCCCAGGCTCTACATTTTGCAATGTAGGGATAAAGCTAAACATATTCAAGTGGCGACCTTTTTAATTTCGCAATTTGCTTTATTTTAATGGTATGGATTTGAAATGCTCATCGCCTTCCTCATCCACTTGTTTGATTAATAGGATTTTCTCTTTTATCTGTTCGACATATCCAGTTTGAGAAACAGTCTTTACTTTTCCTCCTTTCCAATTAAAAAATATAAGTTGACTTCTTTTTATATTTTGAAATTCATCTTCCTCTTTGATTCTTTCTAAGATGATAAACTCTTCTGATGTGAAAAAATTTATGAATATTGGTTTATACGTTTTTTTGGGGATTTTATGTGCAAGTGAAACCATACGATTATTTGAGGTTATTGATAATTGATTGATATAATTTTTTTTTGCAGCCTCAAACTCACTTTTAGTTAATTTTTCTTTTGGGATATCAAGGTTGATTTTTTTTACTAATTTCCCATTTTGAGTATAAATATAAACTGAATTATCATTGTTCCTGATTATTGCTACATCACCTCGAGGGGTAAGCTGTAATAATATGGTGGGTTTAAAAAGTATTCTAGGCCCTCCGTAGCGAATTTTGTTTGAGATTTCTTCGTCTAAAAGAGATTTAAGTACATAGGCTACATGTTTCCCATCTTTGTCGAAAAATTGAACCATAAATTCATTCTGAGTAATGAAAAGCTTCCCATAAGGTTTCCAATTCACGCGTTCGGTTGTCGTGACAAAGACTGAACCGTCATTTTTAAATAGTAAATTGGACACTTTGTTCTTTTTTTTCTCTTCTAGTTCAAGTTTCATCTGTCCTACAAATTGTCCGTCACTGGAAAATATATGAATACCTCTTGTTCCAGAATAGAATTCAGGTAAGTATAGATTGTCATTCAGAGGATTATGAAACATTTTGAGCACGCGGTTTATTTCTCCTGGCCCTTGCCCTCTACTACAGAATGATTTTTCGAATTTCCCTTCTTTTGTAAACTTCAATATAATGCCTTGCTTTGAAGAAAATAGGAAATAATTACCTTTCTGATTCATAATGAATGAATTTATAGAAACAGCTTCATCTATATTTTCCGTTAATAATGTAATACTGTTGAGTGTTACGCAAAATAGAATTAAAAGAATGGAAGTAACTCCCATAATTTTAAATAATTTTTGTCTCATAGTCTTCGACTCCTTTTTTTTCTCTGATGTTTTTGCATTTATTATTCTGCCTTTTTCTACTGAAATGATACGGTCTGCGATTTCAGCTAAATGTTGGCGCCCTGGTTCTCCGGAAATAGGACAAACCTCTTTCAAAACTAAGTGGGTAACCCACTGAAATCCCTCCGGGATTCGTTCAAATATTATCGCTTTTTCCATTCTCAGTCAAGACGCCTGTTTTTGTCTTTCAAGCCGCTTTGCGTTCCTGTTCATCCTTGCAGTATCTAGCTTTCGGTCTCTTTCCTCATAAATCGCCACTTGTCTTTTTTCCAACATATCACGTTTTCGCGCCTCATCCTGATTCTCTGGTCTTTTAACTGCCACACATTCCTGCTTGATCAATCCCTGCATGCGCTCTTGCTTGCCGTTAGACTGTGGATAGTAAGAGAAAACCAGAGGACAGGCACATGGGGTTTCCCCAATTTGTGGACGAAGTGGACTTGGTGGGCGTTTTTTGGGGGTGGATCTCTTTTTTTTTGGTGGGGTGTCCTGTATAATGCGGGTGATGATGACTGGATGTGACGAATGGTTGGATGTAAATTAATTATAAGGTGGAGCCCGGTTGATGAAAGCGAAGGTTAAGGTTCAGAAGAAGATTTTTGTGTCGCAGGAGAGCGGGTTCGGTGTATTTAAAGTATCGGTCCAGGGCAAGCAGCAGGGATTGGTGATTGTGGGCAACCTGTTTGATGTGAACGAAGGGGATTTTTTGGAGATCGAGGGCGAGTCCACACGGCATCCCCGCTTCGGCGAGCAGGTGAAGGTCGCGAAGTTTGAGTTTATTCTTCCTCAGGATAGCGACGGCGTTATTCGGTATTTGTCGTCGGGGCGCATCAAGGGCTTGGGCAAAAAGACGGCGGAGAAGATTTACGATCATTTTGGAGAGCAAACTCTTGATATTTTGGAGAATGATCCAGAGAGGCTTCGGGAAATCAAAGGGATAAAGAAGACAATCATCGATGAGATGAAAAAAAATGTCAAAGGGAGCCGCCTCCTACGGGAGTTGACGGTTAAGTTGTCGCCGTTTGGGATCGGGAGCGAGACCATCTTCAAGTTGCAGAAGGAATTCGGCGAAGATGCCCTCGATATTTTGGAGCAAGACCCTTATGTGACGATTGAAAAGATCAGGGGCATCGGCTTTAAGACCGCGGACACCATCGCCCGCGCATTTGGTATCGCCATTGACGACCCGAATCGCCTGATGGCGGGGATTGATTTTCTGCTGGACCAATTTGAGCAGCGGAACGGGGACCTCTACGTCGAAGAGGAAGTGCTCCTGGAGAGGAGCGCCTCCATGTTGGCGGTGGACGAGGATAAAATTCTGGCGGCTGTCGAGCTCAAGCTTCAGCGTAATGAGTTGGTGACGGAAAAAATTCCCGAGACAGTGCTCTTGAGCTTCAAAAACTTTATATTGGAGCAATCCATCGCCCGGAAATTGTTCGAATTGAGCGGGGCCTCGCCCGACGCGCCGGACATCGAGGTCGATCCCGGCTTCCTGCGCAAGCGGTTGGATTTGACGCTGACGGACGAGCAGGAGGAGGCGGTGCGGTCGGCGGTGGCGAATCCGCTGACGATTGTCACCGGCGGACCGGGGACAGGTAAGACGACAATCATTCGCGCCATTATCGAAGTTCTCATCGAGAATAAAAAGGATGTCTCGATCGCGGCGCCCACCGGCCGGGCGGCCAAACGGATCGAGGAGACCGCCGGGTATTCGGCCTCCACCATTCACCGGATGTTGAAGGTCAATCCCGAGACCCGCACCTTTGTGCACAACGAACAAAACCCTTTGCAGGCCGATACGGTCATCGTGGACGAGTCGTCGATGATCGATTCCTTTGTTTTTTACAGCCTCTTGAAGGCTCTGGACAAACGGGCGCAATTGATCATCATCGGCGACAAAGACCAACTGCCGTCGGTGGGGCCCGGCAACATCCTGCGGGACATCATCCAGAGCGGCTACTTCAACACCATCTACCTGAGCCGCAACTTCCGTCAAAACGAGGACAGCCTTATTATCGACAACGCCTACCGGATCAACAACGGCGAGCCGCTCATCATCCAGCCCTACTCCGAAGACCTGGATTTTGTCGTTGTCAAGGTGCAAAGCGAGGAGCAATCGCTTCAAAAAGTCCTGCGCATCCTTGAATACCACAAAGACGAGTTTAGCTTCAACTCCCAGGATGTGCAGATTCTCATCCCCATGTACCGGGGCGAATCCGGCATCGACAATGTGAACCGCCTGATCCAGGAGAAGTTCAATCCCGGACATTTTTTGATCAAAAAAGAGAAAACCGCCTTTAAAGTTTACGATAAAGTGATGCAGTTGCGGAACAATTACGAGAAAGAAATATTCAACGGCGAGCAAGGCACGGTGGAAGCATACGATGAAGAGGAAAAGCTCTTGAGCATCAGCTTCGACGGCTACTTCGTGGAGTATCACGCAGAGGAGATCGACGAGTTGACCATCTCCTACGCCATGTCGGTGCACAAATCGCAAGGTTCCGAATACGACACCGTGATTCTGGTGCTCTTGCCCAGCCACTCCATCATGCTGAACCGCGAGATATTCTACACCGCCGTAACCCGCGCCAAGCGGAAGATCTACCTCATCTCCGACGAACAGACCATCCAGAGGGCCATCCTCAACTCAAGCCCCCGCCAACGGAAGACCCTCCTCCCCTTGCGCCTGCAACAAACCTTCGAAGGGGACGATACCGACTAAAAACAACCGGACCATGAAATTTGTCCAGCGCTGTATTAAAATATCAGCATGGAGAAAATAGAAAGGATATTTTACCCCAAGCTTATCAAGAGCATCGACAAGAACATCGTCACCTTACTGACGGGAATCCGCCAATGCGGCAAGACCACAGCCATGAAGTATCTGTCGGGGATTGTCCCGGGCAAACAATTGTGGATCGATTGCGATATGTTCCAGAATCAGACCAGGCTCGCGGAAAACCCGCAGGACCTGGTGGCGGACATAGAAGAGGCCGTAGGCAAAACCCTCAAGAATCTGGGCGACGAACGTCTCTTCGTCTTTATCGACGAGGTGCAGAAAATTCCGCAGATGTTCGACACCATCAAATGGATTTACGACAATTTCGGGGAGCATATCAAATTCTTCCTCAGCGGTTCATCCAGCCTCAACCTCTACCAGAGAACCTCTGAATCGTTGGCGGGACGAGAGCGCCCCATTCAAACGCCTCTTCCAGCGGCAATACGAAGACTTGCTGCTGTTCGGAAGTTTGCCGGGGATATTTCACCTGGAATCCGGCAATGACAAATGGGAGTACCTGGCCAATTACCGGTTGACCTACATCGAGCGGGATGTGAGAAACATCCTCAACATCGGCAACATCGTGGCTTTCAACAAACTCCTGTCGATCATCTCCAACCGCACCGGCAATTTGTTGGACTACAGCAATCTGGCCACCCGTCTCAGAATCAACCGCAAAACCGTGGCGCGCTATCTGAACATTCTGCAAGAGACCTATATTCTGTTTGAGTTGCAGCCGTTCTTCAAAAATATCGAGAAGCGGCTCACCAAGACGCCGAAGATCTATTTCACCGACACGGGGCTCAGGAACCAGATTTCCGGGAGTTTTTCCATCGACATACTGGAAGACCGGGGCGAGACAGGGCAGGTATTGGAACAATTCCTCGTCATCGAGGTGATCAAATCCCTTCATTATTCGGGACATCCGTTCAATGCCTTCTTTTACCGCACCCATGGCGGCGCAGAGGTAGATCTGGCGCTGGAAACGGCTGCGGGGGTTCTGCTGATAGAGATTAAAAAAGGCAAGAAGGCATCGCTGGGTGGCATCAAATCCTTCATGGACGGTTGGAAGGGGAAACGGAAAACCGCTTATATACTATCATTGACAGAGGAGCCGGGAATCATCGCCGATAATATCTTCAGGATTTCCCCCTGGATGCTGTTGGCTTGAGGAATTGGCCGGCAGGTTGTATAAAGGTGAGTTTTCGGGTATGATGGGGCGGTGAAAATAAAAAAAGACAAAAAAAGTGGTGTGAAAAAAACGGAACCGTTTCGGGGGTTGCAGAAAAAAAAGCGTCCGCCGCGGATACTGGGGAAAGAAGAGGCGAAGCGGCCTGCCAATGAGAAGGTGGCCTGGAAGCCGGGAAATATGCTTTACCCGTTGCCGGTGGTGTTGGTCAGTTGCGGCGATATGCAGGAAGATTACAATCTGTTCACCGTGGCGTGGACCGGGATTTTGTCTTCCGATCCGCCGTTCTGTTATATATCGGTGCGACCGCAGCGCCATTCGTATGAGATAATCAAGAAGTACAAAGAGTTCGCCATCAACCTGACGAACAAGTCATTGGCGCGGGCGGCGGATTGGTGCGGCGTGCGCTCGGGAAAAAATCTGGACAAGTTCGCGGAGATGAACTTGACGCCGGTGGCGGGCCAAAAGATCAAAGCGCCGGTGGTGGCGGAGTCTCCGGTAAATCTGGAATGCGTGGTGCGGGAGACCAAGGAGATGGGCTCCCACGTGATGTTTCTGGCGGAGATCGTTCAAATCCAGGCCAACCGGGAATACATCGATGAAAAGACCGGGGCTCTCAACCTGGAGAAGGCCCATCTCATCGCTTTCTCCCACGGCAAATACTATGAACTGGGCAAACGTCTGGGAAATTTCGGCTATTCGGTGGAAAAGAAGAAAACCAGGAAAAAGCGCCGGACCGCCCGCGGTTGAAAAACACACCGGAAGTAGTATAATATAAGCATGAAAAAGTGCAATTGGAATTCACTATCGAAATATATTCGTATCGCCCTCTCATTGGCGGTGATCGCCCTGGGCATCATCTACAAAAACTGGGTGGGCTTGTTAGGGGTTTTGACATTGGCCTCCGCCTTGACCGGCGCCGGCTGCCCCTGGGTTATCACGTTCAACCGCGACACCGGCTTCAGCCAGGACGAAGACAGTTAGCCGCCGGTATAACGTTTGAAATTGGCCTGGAAGTCCTCGTAGACAGAGGCGATTCCCTGATCGAGGGATATCTCCGGCTTCCAGC
The DNA here is from genome assembly GCA_964491915.1 of uncultured Clostridia bacterium. Taxonomy (GTDB): domain Bacteria; phylum Acidobacteriota; class Aminicenantia; order UBA2199; family UBA2199; genus JAHELQ01. The sequence continues at coordinate 19,639 of CAZBHS010000058.1, read as the reverse complement.
CAAGCTCGCGGATGCGGGAAATATCCAATAGTTTGCGCGGCGTTCCGTCAGGCCGGTCCGTATCCCAGTTGAGCTTCCCCTCGAAGCCCACAATCCGCTTGATGGTTTCCGCCAACTCTTTGATGGTGACATCCTCGCCGCAACCGATGTTCACAATCTCGCCGATATCCTTGTAATCGTAATTCTCCATCAAAAACACCACCGCGCCGGCCAGATCGTCGGCATGGAGAAACTCCCGCCGGGGGGAACCTGTCCCCCAGAGCGTCACCTCCGGTTGCCGTTCAATCCTGGCCTTGTGGAATTTCAAAATCAACGCCGGCAACACATGGGAATTTTCAGGGTCGTAATTGTCGTTGGGTCCGTAGAGATTGGTGGGCATCACTGAAATGTAGTTGGTGCCGTATTGCTCATTGAAATAGCGGCACATTTTGAGTCCCGCGATTTTGGCGATGGCGTAGGCCTCGTTGGTGGGCTCCAGCGGCGATGTCAGTAGATGCTCCTCTTTCATCGGTTGGGGAGCGTATTTAGGATAAATGCACGAACTTCCAAGGAATAGTAACTTCTTGACTCCGAATTGATGGGAGGCTTTGATCACATTGTTCTGCACCGCCAGGTTGGAGAAAATAAATTCAGCGGGGTAGGTGCTGTTGGCCATGATCCCCCCCACTTTGGCAGCCGCTAGAAACACATAGTCCGGTTTTTCGGCGGCGAAGAATTGCTCGGTCAATTGCTGGTCTTCCAGGTTTAGTTCCTGTTTGGTACGAACCACTAGATTGGTAAATCCCTCCGCCTGCAACGTGCGGCAAATGGCGGACCCCACCAGGCCCCTGTGCCCGGCAACATAAATTTTCGCGTGTTTATCCATCGCTGTTCCCTCGTTTCAAAAGTCTAATGTACATTGGCTATATTTAAAATAGTGCGTAATGTCCTGATGGTGATGAACACATCCAACCAGAAGGAATACTCCACCGTGTAATAGGCGTCCAGAAAGAGTGATGTGTGAAAGGGCATGGATCCCCGCCCCGCCACCTGCCACAATCCGGTGATTCCTTGCGGCGCGTCGAAGCGGTGAATCGCCCAGGCGGGGAACATCTCCACCTCATAGGCCAATGCCGGCCGCGGCCCAACGAACGACATCTCCCCCTTCAACACATTGATGATTTGCGGCAATTCATCCAGACTGGATTTCCGTAAAAACGTGCCGGAGAAGCTGATTTCGTCACGGTTTTTTAACTTGCGAATCCGTTTGGCCACCTCCGACAGCACATCGGGCGCGAAGGCTGTCTGCTCCTCTTCGGATAGGAGGGCGCGGATAAAATCCCGGTGGTTTTCATCCACATCCGAGGCCTTCTCCCCAGACACAATGCTCATGGTCCGGTATTTCAGCAATCGGAAGGAACGCTGCGACAACCCCTGCCGCACCTGTTTGAACAACACCGGTTTGCCGAAGCTCAAGCGGATCAACAACACAATGAAAGGATGCATCGCTCCGTACACCGGCAACAACACCGACGCGAACAACAGGTCAAACAATTTCTTCATCACCCGGCGATATACAAAGGATGTCCGCGACGTGATCTCGATGGAGGGGATCCGGTCCAAAAACACAGTGGAGAATCCGTTGTTTAACTCGATGTTGTAGATATTGAAGAAAAAGACTTTGATTTTTTTCTTCAGGACTCGCTTTTTGACCTCTTGAACCTGCCGGAAATAATCGCCCCACATATCCGCCCGGGTGGCCACATCCGAACCGGGACGGTAATCCATGAACACGAAGCCGTTTCGCGCCGCTTGCAGCATTTCTTCAGGATGGTCGAACTCTTCGATGCGCGTGAGCCCCCCGGCGATCTTCTCATAAAAGATGTCCCGCTGAACGCCGGTCAAGGATACAAACACGCGGGTATGCTTCAGCAAGCATTTGCCCAACCACAACCGTATCATCAGAAAATAGAGCAAGCCGAATGCTCCGATGAGCGAGAGCATCAACAGTCGCGACGCGGCGGGCCATTCGGTTTTCAGCAAGAACCACCAGATGCCCCAAAACAGGATGAACACGATGACGTTCATGAGAAAGATCCGGGACACATAGAGGATGCGGTTCAGATAAATTTCCAGGTTGTAGAGGCGAAGATACCAGGCCACCACCACATAGAGGCCGAACATCACCGCGGCGGTCATGGTCACCGGAGGCCGGTGCAAAATCGCCATCATCAGCAGGTAAAAGCCGCCGAAGAACAGGCTGTCGGCTACAAACAACGTGATATTTTTTAATGCGCTCATTGATTGTCAAATTCCTTAAGGCTATATTATAACGTTTTTCCCCCGGATATAAAAGAGAGAGTCAACAATCTATGGGCGGCGAAGTTTCAATTTGAAAAATAGTGTGTAAAAATAGAGGCCGAAGGCCAGGATTTCCGCCCCCATCCGGGCGACAATGGCGCCGTCCGCCGCATACAAAAAAGAGAGGATCGCTGTCATCAAGGTAAAGGGGATGGAGATCATCAGGGACAGGTAAAACCGGTAGTTTTGATACTGCGAAGAACTCAAAAACGCCCCCATCATAGCCATCCCCATACGGAAAGGAATCATCCAGGCCAACAGTTTCAAATAGATGCCGGCGCCGGCCACCAATTCACGGTTGAAGACGGCAATCAATAGATCCCGCCCAAAATACACACCGCTCCCCAACACCAATCCGGCGGCGAACGCCGTGGAAAGCGAGAGCATAATCAGCCGGCGGAAGTCCACAGATTCTTTTCCTTTGAAGGTGCGGCTAATAAAGGGCGTCAGCGACATGGCCAGCACTTCGGATACAATGTTGACGGTCATAAAAATGCGCAAAGCCAGAAAATAAGAGCCCAACAACACCTTGCCCACAAAAAACGACAGCACCAATACATCCACTTGCCGGAACACGAATGCCGCCACATTGGTGTACCAGAAATATTTTATCTCGCCGAAGCGCCGCATCCGCGCCTTCCAACTGCCGAGCGCCACACAATCGCGGATATAATACAGACGGGCTCCGATTCCCACCACCAGTCCGATGACGCGGACAACGAAGATCCATTCGATGGTGAGACTCCCCTTCGATAGCAGCAACAAAATAACGGTCAAACCGAATGTCGCGCCGCTGGTCAGGGCCTCGAGATCCATTCGCTCCCGGCCCAACAGGAAACCGCTGAGATTCTTCTCGACACTCCACAGCACACCGGCGGCAAACGTCAACGTCACCAGGCCGAAGCCCAGATCGCGATACACAACCACAACCCCCAGCAGCACAACCGCCGCCGCCAGGATCCCTACCTTCGCCGCCGCGGCGGATTCAGCGAACAGATTGAAGACCTCTTGCCGGTCCTCTTTGAGATGGGCCATCTCGCGGCCGATATATATCCACAGGTTCATGGACGCGATGCTGAAAAAAAGGTTGAAGACGGTGAACGCGATGCCGTACACCCCCAATTCCTGCGGCCCCATGAAGCGGGAGATGATGAACAGGATAAATACATTTACGGCGGTATTCATACCGCGGGACAAAATAGAAAAAAACGATGTGGTAAAAATTCGCTTGAGCATATTTATCTACGTCTTCTTGCGAAACATATGGCGGACCACCAACTTGAGGAAGCGGGGAGCGCCCACTAGATACCGCTTGCCCATTCGGGCCGGTTCTTGCATGACCCGGAACAACCATTCGAGCCCCGCTGTCTGCATCCACAACGGCGCCCGCTGTTTCGTGCCGGCGAAAAAGTCGAATCCCGCCCCAATGGCCGCCACCATCTTGACCTTCAACTGATGTTTGTGTTTGTGTATCCACATCTCTTGCCGGGGAGCGGTGAATCCCACCCATAACACATCGGCGCCGCTTTGATTGATGGCGTCGATGATGCGCCGGTCCTCTTCATCATCCCATTCTCCAAACGGGGGTGAATAAGTACCTTTGCAGGCAATGGCAGGAAAAACTCGCGCCAGGCGCGCCTCTATTTTTCGCAGAGTTTCCGGTGTGGAGCCTAAAAAGTAATAACCGGGATGTACTCCCTCGACAGCTTTTGATAAGTCTACAAAAAAATCCGGACCGGACAACCGTTCCTTTATGCCGCCGCCTGTCAGTTTTGACAGCCATACCACCATGATTCCGTCCGGCAGTACAACATCGCTGGCATCGATGGCGGCGCGGTAGTCAGGATTGCGTTCGTACTCCCCCATCATGGGAAAACTCATGGTGGCGACATCCAGCGGCGACGAACCATTCTCGATGTGGCGGGCCGATTCAGCGACAATCGCTTCGGGCGGGGAGGCGGTAATACCGATTCCCCCGACATGTATCTTTTTTAGTATCATGCGGATGTAGAATTGCCGAGTATTTTTCGCAACACGCCGGCGAAGTTTCGTTCGAATCGCGGGAAAGTGAAATGCCCCTCAAACCGCTTGCGGGCGGCGACTCCCATGCGGCCCCTCAGTTGAGAATCCAGAAGCAATACCTCCAGCTTTGCCGCCAAATCGGTGGCGTCCCGCTTTTTGCAAATAAAACCGGTGACCCCCTCCTCGACGATAAACGGCAGCGAGCCTTCGTTCGTCACCACCACGGGCTTCGAAGCCCGCATCGCTTCCAGTATGACGTTTCCGAAGGTTTCGTGCTTCATGAACGTCGGGAAGGCCATGATATCCGACGCGCAGATGATCTTCTGCTTTTGCTCGCCTTTCACAAATCCCACCCAATGCACGCTGTCTTCCAGGTCCAATTGCTGGAGCCGAAGATGGAAGTCCGATTCGGTTACATTGTAGGAGCTATGACCGGCGTACACCGCCTGGAATTTCACGCCTGTTCGTTTCAACAGAGCCAACGCTTCCATCAGCACCCAGACACCCTTCTCGGCGATGAGATTGGAGAGAAACAAAATAGTAGGAGGCGATTCCGGCTGCGCGCAGGGCAGGTCGATATCCGGCATACCGTTGGGCACCACATGAATACGGCCCTCATCGCAGTATTCTTCGATGTCATAGATTAACAGAGGGGACAAAACCATCGAATCGGCGCCGCGATACATCATCCGCCGCAACCGCCGTTGCAGAGCGCTGCTCTCCGGTCCGTAAGCCCCCTTGTTGTGCTGGTGAAAAACGATCCTCCGGCGGAAGAGCTTGATGATCATCACATACAACCAATCCCGGTAAAAGGAGTAGCCGCGGTGGGTGGGGGAATAATAGACCAAATGGGGGCGGAAGAAGATCAAATCGCGGATCAACCGCAGAGATAGCGCGATCATCTTGAAAATTTTCAAAATCGAGAATTTTCCGATCTCATGGAGCTCTTTCACAAAGCGCATGGGAACCACTTTCAAGTGAAACCGTTCATTCAGATACGGCGACTCGACAATCATCCGGCTTTGCATTGCCGCGCCATGAAGAGGGGGCGGCAATGGCACGACGCACAACACTCGGGGGCGTTGGTCGCTCATTTTTTTAGCCAATGGCCGAGGTCCCGGCCCAGAAGTTCTCCCAATCGCACGATATCATCTGTGAAGGCGTCGATCAACGAATCCCGGATAGCGGGGTCCAGAGTCCCTTTTTTCAGCAATTTCCCCAATACCCGGTGCTTGATCCCTTTGGGGAACAGGGTTCCGGCCACATGCCTCAGCAGTTTACTGCGGGAATATATCTTGAGAAATAGCTTGCTGAACAGGTTCTTGGGATACCCCGACGGATTGGCCACAAAATCGGTGTCCACAGCGACCGGATCGAGCCCAAGAAAGGCGAACATATCATTCATAAAGGCCTCGGTATCGGTTTTCATGTCTTCGATGAAACACACGTTGAATAGTGGAAACGCCTCTTTGTAGGCTTTGATCTGTTCATAATAGAGCCCGAACCCGAAATAATCATAGGTGAGATTCAGCTTCAATCTCTGCTTGATGATTTCCGGCTGCAACGCTTCGCTGAACGACAGATTCTCTTTGTTTCTGCGGATGAAGTACATGTAGTGGGAAAAAGCCCGCTGTGTCGGGTTGCGGAGCACCGCCACGATCTTCAGATCTTTATAGCCGGAGCCGTAGAGCTTCTTGATGTTGGGAATCACGGTCTTGTGATCGTAGAGATAGGTGGTGGAGCCCTCTCCAAAGATCTGATGGTCGCCGGCTTTTTCGAACAATGTCAAGTAATCGGGCACGCGCGACACAATGGCGTCCTGGAAGTCAGGGTCGCCGATCTTTTCGGTGGATTGGCCCATATAATTGAAAAAAAAGGGCTCCTTTTGGCTGGGGAAATAGATGCCGGGGTGCTGGTCCAGGTAATAAAACAACGAGGTGGTCCCTCCCCTGGCGGTTCCCACAATCAAAAAATCCGGTAATTTAAGTTCTTTATTGTCGTCTGTTTTTACAATCATTGTATTATACGGGTTCCATTATACATCAAAACAGGCCAAAATTCAGCCTTTGGGTGTTCTTTTTCTCTTGTTGAACATCTCGTATTTCGGCTTCAGAACAGCGCCTACGTTCCGGTTGTTATGCCTGAGGATTTCGACGGCTTTGAAGAACCGTCCCTTTGACGCTTCATGTCGCAGCATCTCTTTGATGGTCCGGTCTTCGGGGTTGAATTTCCCTTCCATGTAATCGTCGGTAATGACGAAGCGCACTCCCGCCTGTTTCAAGCGGATAAAAAACTCCCGCCAATAGACGCGATCATTTTCGTCTTTGCGCTTATTGCGCATTCTGACAAACGCCAGGTCAATGTCGTAATCCAGGTAATACTCCACCATTTCAGGAGCCGAGTAAACCAAAATTTTAGGTCTTTTATTGGTTTGTTTGAATTGACGATTCAACCATTTGGCGATGGCGTAACCGCCGCTATTGGGTTTGGCTATCACATAGCGATGGGTCATGCGCATACTACTTAGATTGAGGGTTCCTAAAAAAACGAATATCAGCGCCACAGCCACTAATTTTTCATAGAGTCTCATTCCCGATCCCTTACGGGTGATCACCAATCCCAACGCCGGAAGAATCAATGCCAACGGCAGAAAAATGCGCCACCTGGGAAAAGGCAGGTACAAAATAATAAACGCCAGGCCGGCGAACACTCCCCAACGCAACACTAAAAAGATGGTTCCCTGTCCGGCATTTTTCAACTTCTCGAACAAATAATGCAAGCCCACCAACGCCACCATCACAAACAGGAACAAAAAAGAGAGCAACCTCCGGGTATGCAATAAATCCTGGCCCACCTCCACCACGTAACCTTTGGCGATAATAAACACCAGCATATAAAACACGAGAGAAGTGGAAAATCTCCAATTGGCCTTAAACAATGAAACCAAACCCGCGACGAAAAACAATAACAGGAAAAAAAAGAGCGCCCATTTCGCCCATTCCGGGAAGGAGCGGGGCATAAAATAGAGTAAATTCCCGTAAATAATTTGCAAAATTTTAAGGGGATGATTGAAAAAATAGAGGTATGACTTGCTGGCGCTCACCGCGTCGATGTATTTAATCAACCGGGAAGCAAACCTGAAAAACAAATATAACAAATCGCAAAACAACACAAAGAACAAAAACACTGTAATCCCCGCGTGGCGTCCTTTGAGTTTGAGATAATTGACGATTCCAGTCATTAACAAGAGCACGCCCTCAAAGCGGGTCAACATTGCGAAGCTTATCGCCGCCACACTTTTAGGAATACTCCGGGATTCAAAATAGTACAGCGACGCCAAAACAGACGCCAGAAACAACATGTCCGTCAACGGTAGAGTCACAAATTTCAAGAAGAAGGGGGAGATAGAAAAAAAAGCGATGCCGAACAGGGCGAAATCTCCGGTAAAACGGCGCAGCAATCGATAGGTGTAAAAGAGAGTCAACACTCCGGCAAAATAAGAAATCAATTGACCGGCCAGAAGATAGGAATCGATCTCTGTAAAAAACAGGCCCGCCATTTTCCCCAGGGCCCCCAACAATAAAGGGAACAACGGAGGAATGACCTCCAACCGGAAATCACCGGCGAACAACCGCTGGGCGTATTGGTAGTATTCATAAAAATCCGGCGGCGCCAATCCCTGGCCCAACACCAGCCGGACCCATAGGATGGAAAGAAAGATAAATACCCCCGGTAACGCCACCTTTTCATTCAAAAAAATTCGTTTCGCTTTATCTATCATCAGGTCTCAGACTCTCTTCATTGTTTTCCCTTCGCGATTTCCGGATTTAAATTGTACACCATCAGGATGGTCTGGTTCGTTTGAGGCGGGACAGCTCCCTTATGGCGGATTCGCCCAAGAAAGGCGTTGTCCACCAACATGGTTCCGGTGCCCCAGATGCGGATGAGGGGCTTCATCATATAATGGCGGAATTTAGAGTTGTCGATAATAAACACCACTTTGTGCCAGCGATTGTTGGTGGGGGGGAGACGCTTTTCGGCGATTCCTTTCCACAAAAAAAACGAGGGGTTTTCGTCCCCGGTTTTGGTGAGATAATCAAAGCTGAACACATAATGCCCTCTGAACACCCGAAGCGGTTTTTTCAGCCAAAGCCCTCCCCGGGGCGCTTCTTTGCCTTTTCGCTTCCCCAACCAGAAGCCCATCAACCGGGCCATGCGGCGGGGGCCCACCAGCTCCAACCCCAACAAAAACGACGCCTTGCCGAAGGATTCTCCGCCCGCCATATCGGAAAACTCCCAGAATTGATCGAATTGATCCTGGTTGCCGAACGATGAGATAGGAAGCAAATTGTGCCCCAGATCAAACGAGTCCCTCGCCCATTGGGTACCGACATACTCCTGCAAAAAATTGACTGAATCCTTCCAGGGAATGTTCGGCAACTGTTTCGGGACTAAAAATTTCTCTTCTAGATTAAAGGTAATCACCAGGTAATTGGCCAATTCGGTGTTCTTTTTCCAATGGCAGAGTTCCACGAGATTTTCAGCGAAAGGCTGGGTGAAGGTATTGCGCAATTTTTCAAAAATCAATATTGTCAGCGGGTTGAGAGATTTGTCTCCCAGGAGCGAATACGATACGCTATCGAGATTTTGCCAATTGCGCTTCTTATGGAGATTCCCTTTCAGGTATTGGAAATAGAAATTATCCCTGTATTCCGCGTCAAAATAGCGCATATCCAGAGGCGGAGTGCCAAACCGTTTGATAAAATCGAGATTTTCCCGGTGGGCGCAGACTATAACCAAAGAATCGGCCAGCTCTTTTTTATCGGTTTTAAAAAGTAGAAAATCCGAAGGGTTGTAGTGAATCGCCTTATAGAGGAACATATTGCCTTTGAGTTTGTCGTCGCGAATAGTGAATTGAATTTTAGCCAGAAAATAGTTCCAGGTAAACAAAATAGGATTGATGGACACGATCAATAATACGAGCGGCAAAACATATTTCGCGATGGCGATATACGATGGCCTCAACGGTTTCATCCTGCCTCAACCCTGCGGTGTATGTTTGTAAAAGGGAACATGTTCTTTGAGGATTTCAACCAGGAGGGGGGGCTGGTTCAGCGCCTGCCTCAACTGCCCCAGCATCTCCTCTATTTTCTCTTCATCGCTGGGGGAAGAATTTTTCGCCACATAAATCTTTTCATGCCGCGTCACATCCGTGCCTTCCTCCGCTGTCAATAGTTCCTCGAATAATTTTTCGCCGGGCCTTAAGCCGGAGAAGACGATCTCGATATCCTCCCCCGGTTCCAGATTGTTCAAACGAATGAGCGTCTCCGCCAGGGTGACGATCTTGACCGGATCCCCCATATCAAGAACGAATACCTCTCCGCCGTTCCCCATGTAGGCGGCCTGCATCACCAGGAGCACCGCCTCGGATATGGACATGAAGTACCGTTTCATCTCCTTATGGGTGACGGTGATAGGACCGCCGTTACGGATCTGCTCCAGGAAGATGGGAATCACGCTGCCCCGGCTCCCCAGAACATTGCCGAAACGGACGGAGATCACTTTGAATTGTTGTGAATTGTATTGTTTCCCCAGCATCTCGCACATCCGTTTACTGGCCCCCATCACGCTGGAGGGATTCACCGCTTTGTCGGTGGATATATTGATAAATTTAAAAACGCCGTATTTGCGTGCTGTTTCCATCAAATTGCGGGATCCAAAGATATTTGTTTTCACGGCCTCTTCGGGAAAAGATTCCATTAACGGGACATGCTTGTAAGCGGCGGCGTGAAACACCACATTCGGACGGTAGCGATCGAACACCATATCCAATTTCCCCCGCTCGCGGATGTCCCCCACCACGTAATAAATCTCCTGCTGATCCCCTTTGAGGCTATTCAATTCACGTTCCAGATTAAATAGTTCAGTCTCGTCAATTTCGAAGGCCACGATGCGCCGGACTCCGAACCGTATCAACCGGCGCATGATTTCAGAGCCGATGGAACCGCTGGCTCCGGTAACGAGAACGGTTCGTTCCCGCAGATAATCCCCCACTTGCCGGTACTCGATCTCCACAGATCGACGGGCCAGGAGATCTTCAATATCCAATTCCTTGAAATCCACACGCCGGTTCACCGTGCTCTGATAGTCCTCCACTTTGGGAACCACCTTGATCTCGGAAACCCCCGTTTTTTTGATGGTGTCGAATAGTTGGGCAATTTGTTTATGCGAAGCCCGCGGCAGATTGATCAACACACTTTCGACAGCGAACTCCAAAATGACTTCAGGGATCGAATCATATCCGCCGTATACCCGTATACCTTCTATGTAGGTACCGATTTTAATCGGCTCTTCATCCACAATCGCCACCGGGACGAACGCCTCTTCGCTGTTGAAGACCAGTTCTTTGGCCAGCCGTTTGCCGGTAAAATCAGCGCCGATAATCAAGACCCGTTTGCCGATTTTACTCTGTGTGAACACCTCGATATAGACCCGTTTGGATATCCTGAGAATCCCAATCAGGGAGAACATCAAGATACCGGCGATCACAATGATTCCCCGGGGTAAATCATATTTATTGTAGAGCCCCTTTCTGAGGATGAGATTCAGCGCATAAATAAAACCCGTTGACACCGCGGCCGCTTTGATGAGGTTCGACAATTCCGTCAACCCCACAAACCGCCAGGTAATTTTATACAATCCGAACATCCACAATAAAAACAAATTAAATACCATATAACCTGCCGCCCAGTGGTAGAAGTAGGGGGTGTATTTACCTGGAAAGGTAAAGCCAAAACGAATGTAAAAGGAAAACCAATAAGAGAGCCAGATAATCAACGTATCGCAAAGCAGAAAGAAGGCGTGACGTTTCAGTTTTGTGGGTGACAACAATGTCTTCAATGTATTCATGCAATAATCCCGCTTATCATATCCATCCCAATCCTAAATTCTACAGAATTTTCCCCTGTTTGTAAATCGCAACGCCGTTTATAACGACGATTAACAACCACTTTATAGCCGCCCGAAAAACGCAAACCGCCTCCTGACCTCCCAATAGAGGAGAAAAAGAGCCGCCCATGCCAAAACGGTGTATATAATTGGCAATTGAAGAAGCAGCAACGCGCCGCCTCCCACCGCGGACTGAATGACTGCGTAATATAGAGTAACTTTATAATGGGGCCAACGCCTTCTATGAACTAATTCTTGATACAGATGCTTGCGATGGGGGCGAAAAACATTTTCGCTTCTGTAAAACCTCAACAACACCGTAGAAACGCAGTCCACATAAAACACTCCGTTAAATAAAGACAGCGCAAGAAATTCTTTGACACTGCCGACCATTACCACCACTATGGAGCAAAACAAAAATCCAAGGAAAATGCTCCCCACATCTCCCATAAACACCCGGGCATTGGGGAAATTCAGAAACAGAAATCCTAGCGAGGCGACAGACACGACAAATGCCAGAAGGGCGATATCTTCGGCTCCCTTCATATAGAGGGCGAATATCCCCAGGCCTCCAAAAGCGACAATTCCCTGGAAACCGGCAATGCCATCGATGCCGTCCATAAAATTGAAAAAGTTGGCGCCCGCCACAATAAACAACACCAAGATCAGAGCCACAACAGCGACGACCGAAATTCCATATAGCCCTGCCACCCCCTCCAACACGCCGCCCTTGTACAACCACACCAATGTCCCGGCCAGGGCGAATTGCATCAAAAACCGAAGTTTCACCGATAATTCATGAAAGTCCGTCAATAACGCAATGAACGAAACCGCAAGCGCGGCGATCAAAAACGGATCAATCTGTCCCTTCCAGACAAGCGACGCCAATGCCGCAGCCAGAGGGATGCCCACGCCGCCGCCACGAGGCACCGGGCGACGATGCGAACTTCGCTCGTTCGGGAGATCCGCCAGACCGATACGGAACCCGAACCGCGCAATAAGTAAAGCCGAGAATATCCCGATCAGGAACGCCCCCGCCACCACCGGCAACATACTTACAATCCAGATCACGCGTCCTCCTCCACTAAATAAGAGAGTCTCAGCTCGTCGGGGAGTCGCAGTTCCGGTTCATACCCCAGAACGTTTCGGGCCTTTTCAATGGAAAAAACATTGGGAGTGGAAATTTTTTCCACCGCTCCAACCGGAAGGGGTTCTTTTCGTAAAATAAACTTGAAGATACGGTTGCCAAGCCTGAGAATCCACAAGAGCGGAGCCTTCGGCACATGGATCACCCATACTTTTTTATTCAACGCCTCGCCCATTTGCCGCAGGATATCATCGAGAGCGTAGGGTTGCCGGTCGCTGAGAATAAAAATCTGCCCGAACGCGGCGGGATTGAGAATTGTTCGCGTAATCCCCTCCACCACATTGCCGGAATAAACAAAGCTTTTTTGGTTCTTGCCATTGCCCGGCACCGGCACGACGCCCTTTCGCGCCAGGCGAAACAGCCGCCGGATGTTTCCCCGGTCATGGGGTCCATACACGGTGGCGGGCCGGATAATTGTATACTCAAAGGGCGAGCCGGCAGTCTTTTGCAAATACCGCTCAGCCTCCAACTTAGAAATTCCATAGGGCGTGGTGGGTTTGGGAAAGTGTTCTTCATCCACTACTCCCTCCGTCCATTCGCCAAACACCGCCACAGTGCTGATAAAAATAAATTGCCTCACGGCTTTCCGCCGGGATAGATCGACCAGGTGAGCGGTGGCTTCGGCATTCACACCGCGGTACAACCCTTCGGGAGCGCCGGGGCTGTGCACCAACGCCGCCAGATGAACGACCACATCGAAGTTGTGGCGGTCGAATATTTCTGTCATCCGTTGGTGCCAACAAATGTCGCCGGTTTCTATTTGCACAGGCAAACCGGCGATATTCTCCACATCGCCCTGATCAAGAACCAGAGCCGTCACATCGAAGCCTTCATCAAGCAACCGGCGCACCAGGACATGCCCCACACAGCCATTGGCTCCGGTTACGAATATTTTTTTCCCTTTCATCATTTAATTTTCCTCGCGGTCCCTCACAGGGTTCCGCCCTTCCAGCAGGTCAATGTACAACCGCTCAATCCGTTGAACATTGGCCTCCCAGGTGTATATCCCCTCCACCAGCTTCCGTCCCGCGTTTCGCAGTCGCTCTGCCGGTTCGTCATTCTCCAACAAGCGGACGCAGGCGTCGATAAAATCTGCCGCCGGATCCGCCACCAATAGATCGCGCCCATCGGCAGCCTGAATCGCTCCGACTCCCAATCGTGTCGCCACCACCGGTATCCCGCACGCCATGGCGTCCAGGATCTTGAATTGCATGCCCGATCCCGACTGCATCGGCGCAATGGCCACCCGGGCCTGGTGAAGCGCCTGCTCCATGTCCTGGACAAATCCCGTCACAGTCACCCCCTCTTTTTCCGCCAATTGAAGCACGGCCGGACCCGGATCCTTGCCGGCGATGGTCAACTCCACCTCCGGCACCCTCTCTTTGATTTGATCGAAGCAATGGCTCATAAACCAGAGGATGGCGTTCTCATTGGGGAAGTAAAACATACTGCCGGTGAACACCATCATCTTTCGCTTCGTTAACCGGGGCGCCAAACGAAACCGCTGCAAATCGACGCCCAACGGGATATCCACCACATTGTCAACCCCAATATGGCCACGGTCCAATGCCGACACCACCACGCCGCGGTCATAATCGCGGACGATTCGCGGCTCATAGCGCTCCAGCCGCTGGAGTTCAGATCGTAGCAGCCATGACATTGGGAATGTTTCCTGCAGCAGCCGTCGCTGGATGTTGAGATGCATGGAATCGATCATCTCCAGAACTTTGGGCAAGCGGATAGGAAGTCCATACTCCGCGATCCGCAACATATGGACATGCAGAAGGTCAAACTCATGTTTGTCGAGTAATTCTTCGAGAGCCGCCCGGAAACGGCGGGATTTGTAATACAAGACCTGGAACGGCGCGCGGTCGAAAAATCCAGTCAAAAGCATATTCAGCAGACCGGTCCAGCGACTGTGCTTGACCGTGACAATCTCAACGCAGAACGGTTCGAGCTTTTCCAGATGCCGCAGTTCATCGTCTGCTTCATAAAACGTCAAGAGGGTGATCTCATGATGGCGGCTCAACCGTTTCAGCCGGTGAAACGGCACCAGCGCGTCGCCGCGAACCGGCGGATAGGGCAAACGTGCGGTTAAAAATAATAGTTTCATGATTTTTTTTGGTTGACGGCCTTGATATGATAGATGGGGGCGAAGAACAATGATAACGGATGCAATGTCTCGATCGCCAGACCGATCCATTTTTTCAAACCCCGGTCGCGGATGGTAAATCCCATAAACGGCCGCTCCACCGATGCTTTCAATCCCATGGATTTCAGGAGTTTTTTAATATAATAGGGATTGAACAACCGTTCGTAGCACTCGCCGGTCAGGGGATTGACATATTTGAACGCCGGCGGCCGCGGATGGTTCCCCTCTCGCAAGTCCCGGGCAAACGCCAGAACGCCGTCCCCAAACAAGCCGGCTGTCACCGACGCGTAACGGTGGAGCGTTCGCTCATCCAGGTCCATTGCTTCCCGGATCATCCGCTTGCGGGTCTCGAAAAAGTTGAGCCCCGTATCATTGGCCCGAAGCCTGCTCGCTTCTTGCCGGCCCGATTCCGCCCGCTGTTGGTATTTCCGGGTGATATAGACTGTGAGAGGACTCAGCAAATTACGATCATCTATAATATAGAGGCAACCGCCGGGTTTTAGATTCCCCGCCATAGCCGATAAAAATTCGTTGACATCATAAACATGGGACACCATATGGCGGCACATGACAACATCCGCCAATTGCCCGCCGTCCCGGGCCTCTCCCTTTTCCAGACGGAATTGAATGTTGCCGGCCCCCGCTTGAAGCGCCAATTTTTGCGCCAACCGTATCTTTTCCTCGTTGTGATCGACACCAAGCACCTGGACCCGCGCCGGCAAAAGCAGCGCAAGCGCTATCGCTTCCAGTCCGAATCCACACCCCACATCCAGCAGCACGCCGTCATCCAATTGGAGGCGTTCAATCAACCGTGTCATCTCCCGCACCTTGCGGTCCAACTTTTCGGAATCCCTAAAATAGCTGGAAAAGTAGGTGTAAAAATAGGGGCTGAATTCTCTTTCCGCTTCCTCCCGGCTCATCGTGAATAACGATCTCAGGGATTCAAACCGCGTCACATGCTCAGTCATCTCTCTCTTCCTCCTGCTTGCCCGGATACTTCAATATTCTATCATACATGCCGATCAATTTCTTTTCTTCAATTTCCCAGGACATCTCGGTCTCCACCAACCGGCGCCCGTGCGCTCGAAGGGCGTCCCGTTTCTTTTCATCTTGAATCAAGCTCTCCAATGCCCCGGCGATAGATTTGATATCCAATGGATCCACAAAGACCGCGCCGGCGGTAAACATGCTCCGCCACACCGGAAAGTCCGACATTACCATCGGCAAACCGCAAGCCATATATTCCAACGCCTTTACAGGCAAACTCACCATATAATTAGGCGCTGGATACAACGTGCACATGCCGATGTCCGCCGCTTTCATATGGCGGTAGACATCATCCGGAGGAAGAAAGCCCAGATACTCGACATAACGCCAGCCCGGCTCCGCCATACACTCGCGCCGGATGGTCTCATTCTCCCATTGGCCGATGAGCCGCACCGCGAGCTTACCTTCAAGCTCCCCTGCCGCCTGCACCAATTCTTTGATTCCCCGGTTCCAGGACAATTTCCCGGCATACACCGCCGCGATCCGACCGGCCTCTTTTTTAGCCGGAGGTATGGAATCAATCAAGCGCAGCGCCGGATAATTCCTTAGAAACTCGAACTTATGCTCATAACGCCTGTACTTCGAGAAAAAATAATCCTTATAGCCGTCTTCCGCCAGCACAAAGCCATCAAAAAAGCGGATAGCCAACGCCTCGATGCGCCGGTAAACAGCGGGGATCAATTTCTTTAAAAAACCGCCTTTCAGATAATACTTATCCCCCAAATCCATGTGCACCATCTCATGGCTGTCAAACACCACCCGCCGCCCCAACAACTTGAGCAAGAAGCCGGTAATCTGAAGCTCGGGATCGTGGAGATGGTATATCTCCGCATTCAGTTTCAACCCCTTCGCCAGCATCGCGAAGGGTGAGAGCATGATGCGCAGCAACCGGCTTTTAAATGTGCGGAAGGGAACGATATGAACATCCCGAATCGTTTCGGCCCGGTTATGGGGCGCCACCAGATAGACATCAAATCCCGCCCGCGCCAGGCTGCCGCACTCTTTCAGAAAGATTCGCGGGTCGGACACATGGTGCACGGAGGTCATATGGCAAATGGTAATCTTCACAGCTTCTCCTTCGTGAACGTGGCGGGAGCGTACCGGTCCAATATGATTCCCACCGCTAAAATCAATAGAAAACCGTTGGTTATCAGTACGGTGGTAAAATCGGTGGAAACGAAGGCGATGCTCGACGTGTGCAACGCCGCCACAGCGGCCAGCAGTATCCCGTTGTTCTGAAAGCGGTCGAACACCAGCAGCGTCAAATCCAGGCTCCACAAAGCGATCATCGAAAAGACAAACGACGCCATCCCGAAATAACAATAATAGGAAAACACAAAACTGGTAACCGCCGATCCGCTCTCGAGATTGTACATGGTGTATTTCTGGAAAATGAGATTCGGAACATAGATCGGCGTCTCTCCAAACAGCACGGCTAATTTCGGTATGGCGGCGACACCGACAAAACCGGAGGTTTGGGCGTAATGGACATGCCAGAGCCCCACCTCCATGGGGATGACGAAGATTCGCTCGAATATCCCCCCCTTCAAGTAATCCAAAAACGCCAATACATTTAATTCCCGCCCCTCCCGCATCACCGTCAGAATCACCGGCAATCCAATCACCAGCATCACGGCGGGAATAAAATAAAGCGGTTTGATTTTTATCTTAAATCTCAGTAATAACGCCCAAATAATCGTAAAAAACAATAACGCCCCCGGCAACCTCGCCCCCGGCAACACCACAGCCAAAAAACAGACGCCCAGGCAAACCAGACAAAACAAAGCCCCGATAAACTTGAGCCGCCGAAGATTTTGCAGCAACCAAACTGACGCCGACACCACCAATAACGGAGCAAACACGGTTTTCAAAAACGAAAACCCGTAGCGCACCAACGCGCTGTCCAGCAATTTTAACGAGAGCTCCCTCGCCTGGTGGGATTCCTCCGGCCGGGTGAAAATAGCCGCCAAACCGGTTTGGGACAGCGGCACCACTGAAAGGTACAACACAGCGATCCCCACTACCGCGGCAAACAGAAGAACCACGTGATAGGGATGGATATCGAGATCCATCACGGGACCGGCCAATTTATCCGACACAATCTCCGCCCGCCGGCGCCACATAAAAAATGAACCGGCCAAACCCAATAATGGAAAAACCTGGGCCAGCACAAAAAATGGATAGGGCTGCGGAAGGAAACGCTCGATCGAGGGAGCCTGAAGCGCGGCCGCCCATTGAATCGATAGATGGAAAAAAGCCAGCACAATAAAACTGGGTTTGACAAACAGATAGCGGTAACGCAGGAAAATCACCACAAACAAGAGGAAGGTGACGAAACAAAATACCAGATTGAGACAGACAAATAAATTCATCACACCCCCTTCGGACTCAGAACGATTCGCTTCATCACCTGCTGGAACCACACTGTTTTACGCCAATAAAACCAATACAATGCCAACGCCGACAGCCCCCGGTAGGCAAGTTTCAAGCCAAGCCCAGCCAGACCGTCTCCCAACCAGGCGTCACTCATACCATCAAGATAAAACAACGCCGCAAACGAGGATAGGCACAACAGAATCGACACGCCGATTTTAGCGAATCCCGGAGACAGAGACAACTTTTTGATCAAAATAATCGCGGAACTGACGCCCAACACCAACAAACCCAGCCCGAACGAGATTGCCAGCCCGTGAACACTGGAGCCAAAGGCTAGAGAGCACACAGTGACGGTCAGAATGCCCGCAAAGCCGATCACACTGACAAAAGGAAACACGAACAAGCCGTCGAGAATGCCTCGAATCAACGCGAAGGCCAGATAGAACACCGAGAACAGAATCGCCACCGCCACACTGGGGCTCACCCCTTCGTACTGGACTCCGAACCAGGCCCGGATCAAAAAGCGAGTCAAACCGAAAACCATCAGCACCGCCAGCGGCAGGAAGGTGATGATAAAATCGAGAACCACCATACTATAACTCTTGATATTCTCCATGTCTTCTTGCCGGTTTAAATCCGAAAATTTCGGAACAAAGATCATATTGAAGGGCATCGAGAACAACTCGAACAAGCGGATCACCGCCACCACGATCCCCATGTACCCGGCGGCCACCAACGAGATTTTGTGGGTGGCGAAAAAGACCGGAATACTGAAGGCCAGGGCGTCAAAACAAACCGCAGGCAACCGCACCAAACTGAAGAACACAATTTTGCCGCTCTCCTTAATCTTTTTGAACAAACCGCGCCCCAGGAACCACCAGCAGTGTATTGACCGTAATTTTTCTTAAATCATTTTCGCCATCCATGTTTTTGCCGACAATAAGTCCGCCGTTTACTTCCGCGTTATCTGTCCAGGTTCCCCAAAAGGATGCATTGGTACAGAAGAAGAGTGCATTAACGGCAAGGGGTGCGGGATTTTTCTCCAAAGGCCATCTGTTCCTCATTGGCAGCAGCGCCGACATATAGAGGTTGTTCAACCCACGGATGTCATCGGTTTTGATATCACGTTCCAGCCAGGGGAGCCTGAGATCGGGAAGTCGATCACGCATCCCCTGAAGCAATGCAACTATTTCACCTTGATAGGGATCCATCCCTCCTGTGCGGTCGACTATCACCGGCAAGTAGTTGTTTTCGTAGTTGTCAACGGACTTGGCGTAGTGCTCGACAAGCACATAGTTGATCCAAGCCAGAATCTGGGGCGCCAGCATATATCCCCGGCAATAGGCTTTTTCCAGATCCGTCCCCCACAGATGTAATACTTTCTGACTTTTTACCGTTTTCAGGCTGCCTCCCCCCTGACCGAACGCTATGGTGAGATCCTGGGAAGAGTAGGGGGTCGGCGCAATCACTTCAATGTCGATACCTGCAACGGAATGCCCCGCGCCCACTGTCAATAAAATGGGGGGCAGGTGGGCTCGATTTTGATGCCAGCCTGTGGGTTCTGCATAATCCAGATGGTCGACGCTTCCGTCTTCGTTGACGTCGAT
>CAZBHS010000057.1:0-26303 GCA_964491915.1 uncultured Clostridia bacterium | reverse complement strand
AACTCGACATCCAAATCAAAGAACAACTAGCCAAACTAGGGTTTGAGATATGACGCCCCCGACCGACTGGCAAGAAACCACCCTAGGTGAAATTATTGATATAAAGCATGGCTGGGCATTTAAAGGTGAACATTTTTCTATAGAGCCTACTGAGCACATTTTGCTCACTCCCGGAAATTTTTGTATAGGAGGCGGATTTAGGGCGGGAAAATTTAAGTATTATGATGGAGAATATCCACCAGAGTATGTCCTCAATAAAGACGATGTAATTGTGACAATGACTGATCTGAGTAAAAACGGAGATACCCTGGGATATCCTGCCAAAGTTCCAGGCGGTTCTAAAAAGTATTTGCATAACCAAAGGCTCGGCCTTGTTATATTTAACGGCAAAAATGCCTTGAGAGATTTTATCTATTGGAAAATGAGGACAAAGGAATACCAAAAGTTTATAGTAAACAGTGCTTCTGGTTCTACAGTCAGGCATACATCACCATCTAAGATATTAGAGTTTTCATTCAAAATGCCCCCCCTCGAAGAGCAAAAGAAGATTGCTTCGATCCTCTCTGCTCTCGACGACAAAATCTCGCTTCTTCGGCGTCAGAATGAAACTCTGGAGCAAATCGCCCAGGAAATCTTCCGGCATTGGTTTGTGGATTTTGAATTTCCCGATGAACACGGCAAGCCATACAAAAGCTCCGGGGGAAGATTTGTCTCCTCCGAACTGGGCGATATCCCGGAAGATTGGGAGAGCGTGAATTTCTTTGATGAGTTTGAGCTTCTAAGCGGTGGCACCCCCAAAACATCTGTCAGTGAATACTGGGATGGAGAAATCAGATGGATTTCTGCAAAAGACGTGACACCTCATCATCGCAGATTTATCCTTGACTCAGAGAAAAAGATAACTGAGCCAGGAGTCGCTAATTCAGCAGCCAAAATGTTGCCTCCCTATACAGTCGTAATTTCTGCCAGAGGAACTGTTGGGAATTTTTGTATAATTCCAGAGGAAATGTGTATTAGTCAATCAAATTATGGAATCAAGGCGAAGAAACCAAACCGCAATTGTTTGACATACCTATATATTTCCCATCTAATTCATCAATTAAAGAAACAGGCTTATGGGAGCGTGTTTGACACTATCACATCATATACATTTCGAGATTTGGATATTGTTGTTCCTGGAGAGGGCCTTGCCGAAGAATTTGAGAATCTCGTTTTACCTTTCTTTAAAAAAATGCTAGCCAACGAGAAAGGGATTCAGAGCTTGATGTCGATTCGAGATACATTAATGCCTAAATTGATGAATGGCGAAATTAGAACAAATTAATTACAAAGAGTAAAGCTTAGGGGACAGGCACCGATATCAGGTTCTTCTTTTGGATTTCAGTCTCTTTAGGTAGGGAAGGCTCGTTAGTGAAGGTAGAATTTGATGATGAGATGCTGGTGATTGAGAATATTGGGGTGGTCTGGAAGCGAAAATAGTGCGAACGCCCGGCGGGAAACGTTGGTGGGAGACGTTTGTTGGCGGTCGCATCAGGGCGGGCACGGTGGCCACGCCCCTACAGGGAAATCTTAGGGGACAGGCGCCGACGTTGGCTGCCATCACTCAATTCATGGTTTCAACTAAGGGAAGACGATCTGCTGATGAGGGGAATCCGTTGATGAGAAGCTGATGATGAAGATAGAGCTTTCGCTCGAAGCAGCCATCGTCGATACCGGGAAACAAAATAATCTGCTGCGAAGACAACATCTTCTACTGCGAAGATAAATTCATCTGCTTGGGGAAAGAATAGGGGACAGGCGCGAATGCCACTAACTTAGGGTATTGTTTTCTCTTTAGCCTTATCATACTTGATAAAAGGAGGCTTTCGTGGATTGCCCAAAAATTCGCCCAATCATAGGATCTATCCTATTCATCAGCATCATCGCACTATTCCTTCCCATCTGTTAATGAATGGTGGTAAAAACTTTTTTCTTTTTGTTGAAAACATTCGCGTATTTATTGCCTACTATAACTGTATGCGCCAGCATGGAAGGAAGCTAAATTTTTGGAGATTAAATATACAAATGCCCGAATATTCCCTTTTGCCGAAACAAGAGAAAAAGTAAAATGGGGGGATGCCGGAATTTTATATTTTGTGCCGGGCGAGTGAAAGGGGCGCTTCAACGGCTGAATGAACCCATGAGGATATCTGGTATGTATTGCCTTCGCGAATGAGATTCGCCACATTGGGTGTCACGATGAGTGATTCGAATTGAGCGACGCGTCGTGCGCCGTTATGCCGGACCAGCGATTGGGATAATACTCCCTGGAGGGAATCGGCTAGCCAGGCGCTGATGTGTTGCTGCTCACGGGTACTGAATTGACCGGTGATGTGGTCGATGGTGGCGGTGGGGGTGGGGGCGGTGATGGTGGCCATTACCAAATGGCCGCTGTTCGCTGCCTCCAGCATCAGTGAGGTGGATTTTTCGGAATTGACTTCGCCAAAGACGATAATGTCGGGAGCCTGCTTATATGCGGCCTTGAGCGCGTGTTCGAGGGATTTGACGTGATGGGAGAGATCCCGCTGATTTATCAACGACAATTTGTTGTAGTGGACAAATTCCACAGGGTTTTCGAAGATGACGATGTGTTTTTGCCGGTTTTGATTGATGTGTTGAATCAGCGAGGCCAGTGTGGTGGATTTACCGCTTCCGGTGGAACCGGTGATGAGGAGCAGTCCGCTGGGACGGTCGCATAACGAGAGGAATTCATCCGGAATTTCCAGCGCTCCCACCTCCGGGATAGAGATGGGGATGTGGCGGGCGGACATCCAGATTCCCCGGTGGTCCTTCGAGATGTTGATTCTATAGCGTCCATATTCCTGGATTTCATAACTGAAGCATGTATCGTTGTCATTTTTGAAGGTATCGATGCTCAAGGGAGGAGCAATGGATGTCAATTGTTTGAGGAGCTCGTCGCCGTCGGTTTGGGGGAAATTGACCAATGTCTCCAATTGTCCGTCGATGCGCATCACCGGATGACAAGCGGAGGAAAGGTGCAGGTCCGAGGCTTTGCGCTCAGCCATCAGGCGGAGCATTTCATGGAGATCGATTCCATCCGCGAGGATTTGGGTTTCGTCATAGGGGATGATAATGGAATTCATATCGAATTCACCGGACATGTCGTGCGATGACTCGAAGAATTCCTCGATTGCCTCGTTTTCCGGTTCGCTTACCCGGAGTTCCACCCAATTGCTGTTTTCTGTGATATGAATCATCTTGCCCTTGTATTTGAATGATGGGCGATTGCCATACTTTTTGTGGTATTCGGTCTTGATGAATTCAATCTCGTCGCCGGCGAGCGGTGCTTTTAAAACCGGGACCTTTTGGTTGTCTTTCAAGATGTACGCTTGCTCCGTGACACTGATCACCAGCTTTTCACCCTGCCAATTCAACAGGATATCGAGAAAATTCTCAAAATGGGTCATTGGAACGTGATCCTGCTTATTTTGGTTTTATTGACGAACAACCTGGTACCTTTGAATCCGAATGCCAGAAATTGGAGGTCGTTGTTCAGGTAATCCTGCACCCGCGACCGGAATTGCGGGAGTTCGGCGATGTGGGTGACTTGCAATCTGAATCGATTGCGCAGGACCAAGATGACGGTCTGCGAATCTTTGGGCGCGACCGCTTCGGCTTCATTGAGACAGATAATCTCTTCTTTGTTGATTATGGAGGTGCTTCCGGAGGCTGGTTCTTTGACCGGAATGAAATCGTTGTTCCTTCTCAAGAATTCTTCGATTGTCTCCTCGCCTTTGCGGTATTCCGAATATTCGTTCAAAAAAATGATGTAGGATTGAAATTTCCCCGAATTATCGTCGAATAAAATTTCGACCGCCACTTCTCTTTTGGGTATTTTAAAATTTTGCGTATCCATGCCAGCCTCTCATCTGCAAACATAGTAATATGAACGCCCCATGATGTCAACAAAAAATCACATGCCCTTGCGCAATTTTTTTCTTGAAACTGAAACTTTTTTACGTGTATTTGGAGTAGTGGGCGGGGTGGCGGGTTTTGAGCCATTGGAAGAAGTGGAGGGTTTCCGCTTCGTTGGCTTGCCATTGGTTGGTGAGGATTCCGTTTCTTTTGAATTGCAGGAGAGTTTCCTTTTCCACCGGCGACATATACGAAGGGAAACGGAACGCGTAGCGGCTGCCTGAGACCGGGAAGAAATGATGCAATTGGACGCGGACGCGAAAGCGGCGATGTACCGACTCGATGAACGCGAGGGTCTCTGTCCGTTCGTCCGCCGTCTCTCCCGGGTAGCCGAAGATGAAATCGAGGTTGACGAAAAAGCCGTGGCGATTGGCGATATCCAGGGCTTCTTCGATTGTTCGCACAGTGTGGCCGCGGTTGATCTCTTTTAACCGGCTGGGTAATCCGCTTTGGGCTCCCATGGTGATCATGCGGTTGGTGACGTAACGTTTGAGCAAAACCATCGCTTCTTCCGTCACATTGTCGGGCCGGATCTCGGAGGGGAAGATGCCGTATTCCAGGAATTTGAATTGATAGGAGGCCGCCGCATCGAGGACGTCCTCGATGGAAGCGAGGGAGGGTTGCCTACTTGTGGCCGCTCCGAATTCCAGGGCGGAGGGCGAGATAAAATTGACCCGTTGGCGGTTGTTGCGATGCATGGCCCGCAGATAAGCTTCGATGGAATCGAGGCCGCGAAATTGTATGCGGCTGTTGTGCGTTTGACAATAATTGCAACGCCAATGGCAGCCTCTCATGATTTCCAATGGCGGTACGGTGCGTAGGTACTTACTGAAGGGGAGATAGCGGTCGAAGCTACCGTTACCGTTCGAGGTGTAGATAACGGGGCTTTGACCGATAGTATTTTCACTGAGATCTTTACCGAATTGAAGGAAGGTCTCTTCGCCGGCCCCTCTGAGCAACACATCGAAGCCCATGGCGAGCGGCAAGTCCACATCGCCGTTGATGTGGGGGCCGCCTCCGGCGACAAGCACCCCGTCGAGGTCCAATTGCTTGAGTTCTTCCTCCACCATTGGGGCGTGCGGGGTCATGAAGGAATAGATGAGCGCGTCGTGTTTTTGGGTGGGCACGGGTGTGTCCGAGGCGATGATGTCGAAGCGCCGGTCGATGCCGTGTTCTTCCCAGATATTCAGGAGCAAGGGGATGGTGAGGCGGTTGAAGCGGGTGATTCTGAATATGACGCGTCGTTTTTTCATCAAGTTATGCATTTTACCACCTTTTCAGAGGCGGTACAATTATGATATGATATGGGATCGTCCCGGCGGTTGGATGGATATGAGATGAATGAAACGATACGAGAATATGTAACGATTGTGATACCTGCCAAAAACGAGGAGAAGAATCTCCGCCGTTGTTTGCAGGCGGTGATGGATCAAAACACAGATGCGCCGGTTGAGATCGTAGTCATTGATTCCGGCTCGACAGACCATACTATTGAGATTGTACGGGAGTTTGAGTTTGTGCGTCTTCACTGCATCGAGCCGCGGGAATTCGCTCATGGCAAAACCCGAAATCTCGGGGCATCATTGGCTCGAGGAGACATTCTGGTGTTTCTAAACGCGGATGCCGTTCCGGTGGGTGATTTGTGGCTCGACTCATTGTTGCGTCCCCTTTTGGAAGACGGGAATGTGGCGGGAACCTACAGTCGCCATGTACCTCAGGATGATTGCCATCTTTACATGAAACGGGATCTGGCCCAATCAATGCCTGAAGAGTCGAGGGTAAAAGAGGGGGATAGGCCGCTTGATTTTATGCAATATTCAACTGTAAGTGGAGCTATGAGAAAGAGCGTCTGGCAGAATTTCCCTTTCGACGACCGCATCGCCATCGCCGAAGACCAGGATTGGGCAAAGCGGGTGCTGGACGCCGGTTATAAAATAGTGTATGCGTCGCGGTCTGTGGTGACCCATTCCCATAATTATTCCAATCGCGAGTTGTACCGCATCAAATATTCGGTTGCCCGGTCGTTTCACCGCTTCGAGAGCCGGTCGTCAGCCATGGTTATCGGTTTCGTGTTAGCGCTGGGAGGATTCGTTTTAAAAACTATGGGGGATTGGAAGTATATCTGGACTGGCGGCGTGGGTTTGAAGAAAAAAATTCGCCAGACCCATATCGCGCTCGGCGCCCGGATCGCCACGTTTTGGGGTAAATACCGGGGGTGGATACAAAGGAGAACCGATGAACAAGTTTGATTTGCTCAAAAGCCTCGCTCCGGGCTTTTTACCGTTGATTGTCTTTATAATGGCCGATGCCGTCTGGGGCACTAGAATCGGATTGATCGTGGCTGTGGCGGTGGGAGTTGTGGAGTTTGCCGTTTCCTATATCAGGGAAAAAGTGATCGACAAATTCCTGTTGTTGGATATCGGTCTCATCGTTTTGTTGGGCGCGGTGTCGGTAGCTCTGGATAACGATATATTCTTCAAGCTGAAGCCCGCGGTCATCGAGCTCGTCTTCAGTGTGTTGCTTGGGATTTCAGCCTTCACCCCCGTGAACATTATGCTGATGATGTCTAAACGATATATGAAGAATATCGATTTGAACGACGCGGCTGTGGCGCAATTGACCCGCACGTTGAAGGTGATGTTTTTCTTGTTTTTGGTCCACACGGTGATGATTGTCTACTCGGCGTTTTTCATGTCCAAAGAGGCCTGGGCCTTTGTAAGCGGCGGCTTGTTCTATATTATTTTCGCCGTCTATTTTGTTTATGAATTAATGAAGAATAAAATCAAGAAGAAGAAATGGCTGGAGCAATACAAGGACGATGAATGGTTCGATATTGTGGACGAGGAGGGCAAAATCACCGGTCGCGCTCCACGGGCGTTGTGTCATTCGGGACCGGGTATGTTGCATCCGGTGGTTCATCTCCATGTGATCGATTCAAAGGATCGCGTCTACCTGCAAAAGAGGCCTATGCACAAGCAAATCCAGCCGGGCAAATGGGACACGGCCGTAGGCGGCCATGTAATGAGCGGTGAAACGGTTGAAGAGGGGCTGCTCCGGGAAGCGGAAGAGGAGTTGGGGCTCAAAGATTTTAAGTATCAATTGGTGGGACGCTACAAATGGGAAACCGATGTGGAATCCGAATTGGTGTTTATGTTTGTCACCATGTATGACCGCCCCATCGTGTTCAACCGGGACGAGATCGAGGACGGTCGCTTCTGGAAGATTAAAAAAATCCGCGATGGTTTGGATAAAGAGTTGTTCACAGCGAATTATATTTTTGAATTTGATATCCTCTTGAAAGTGCTGGGCAAATCTTCTTGAGTTTTTTTGTTTGTTTTTAGGGCGAACTTCTGTATAATGGGGGAGTATTTATAGTTTTAAACTCTTGAGAGGAGGAGAGAAAAATGCTTGATCTAAGCACCATGTATATGGGGATTCCCCTAAAAAATCCGCTAATGGCGGGAGCCAGTAAATTGACCGGTAATCTAGATGTTATCAAAAAAATAGAGGCCTCCGGCGCCGGCGCCATTGTGGCGAAATCATTGTTCGAGGAAGAGATTCAGTTTGAGAAATTGAAGCTGGATGAGGATCTGGAAAGGTATTCGGAACGTAATCCCGAGATGCTGTCTCTGTTTCCGGATTTTGTGCACGCGGGTCCCAAGGAGCATTTATTGTGGCTCGAGAAGGTGAAGCAGAGTGTGTCGATTCCGGTGATCGCCAGCCTCAACGCCGTCTATCCCGAGACCTGGGTGGAATATGCCAGATTATTGGAAGAGACTGGAGTCGATGGATTGGAATTGAATTTTTACTCCATTCATGGGGATATGGAGAAGGATGCGGCAGCCATCGAGCAGGAACAAATCGATGTGCTCAAGGCTGTGAAAGCGGCGGTGTCGATTCCGGTGTCGGTGAAATTGAGTACGTTTTATTCCAATCCCCTTCGCTTCATTTCCCGTTTGGACAAAGCCGGAGCTGGAGCCATTGTGTTGTTCAACCGTTTTTTCCAACCGGATATCGATATAGACGAAGGGAAAAATCTATTTTCCTTGAACCTCAGCCATGCGGAGGATTACCGGCTTCCGTTGCGGTTCGCCGGTTTGCTCCATGGCAAGATCGATAGTTGCATTAGTTGCAATACCGGAATATTCGAAGGCGAGGATGTGGTGAAAATGATTTTGGCCGGAGCTTGCACCACGCAAGTGGTGAGCACTCTCCTCAAGAATGGCGTCCACCATATAGAGGTCATGCTCGCGTCTCTGGAGAATTGGATGAAAGCGAAAGGACACCGGGAACTCAAAGACTTCCGGGGCTCGATGAGCGAGAAAAATAACCCGGAGCCATGGGTTTATACACGGGCCCAATATGTGACACTGTTATTGAATCCGGAAAAATATATGGAGTGGCCCAAGCAGGTTTGATTTTTGGGGCAGTGGCTGGTAAACTTAGCTGATTAAGAAGTTCTTTAGATGAATATGCAAAGGTTCTTGTACCTTGTGGTTTTGTGCGCAATGTGCGCGGTTCTGCTAATCGGCGGAACGTCCCCACACCAAGTGGAAAAAAAAGGAGAAAAAAGTGAAATGATGAAACCCCCGCTAGCGGAAAAAATTGAAAAAAAACTGACGGTTCACGGTCACACAAGGATTGATCCCTATTATTGGCTCAATGAGAGGGAAAATCCCAAAACCATCGATTATTTAAACGCTGAAAATAGTTATACGAAAACCATGATGAAGCATACGGAAGATTTCCAGGAGCTTTTGTACAAAGAGATTGTAGGCCGGATCAAACAGACGGACAATTCCGTCCCCTACAAAGTGAACGGTTATTTTTATTATACCCGTTACGAGGAGGGAAAGGAGTATCCGATCTATTGCCGCAAAAGAGGAACCCTGGAGGCGTCGGAAGAGGTGATGCTGGATGTGAACAAGATGGCGGAAGGTCATTCGTATTACCATGTGGTGGATTATTCGGTCAGTCCCGATAACAAATTGTTGGTGTTCGGCGTCGATACTGTCAGCCGCCGTAAATACACCCTCTACTTCAAAAATCTGAAGACCGGGGAAATTTTCGAAGATCAGGTGCCCAATACCACCGGCAGCGCTGAATGGGCGGACGACAATAAAACTATCTTTTATACTGTAAGGGATGATACGTTGCGGCCCTATAAAGTGTTGCGCCATCTATTAGGCCAGGAATCCGCCGATAAAGAGATCTACACGGAAGGGGACGAGACTTTCAGGGTCGGGGTGTTTAAAACGAAATCCCGCAAATATGTGACGATTGCCTCAATGAGTACCCTCTCCAGCGAATACCGCTTTTTGGCCGCCAATAATCCTATGGGTGAATTTTCCATGATCCAGCCCCGGCAGAAGAATGTGGAGTATCATGTCGCCCATTTTGGCGATGAGTTTTTCATTCGCACCAATTGGAAGGCCAAAAACTTCCGTTTAATGAAGACATCGATTCAAAAGACCGGCATGGACCATTGGCAAGAGGTGATCGCACACCGGGAAGACACACTTTTAGAGGGGATAGAGATTTTTGAAGACTTTTTGGTGGTGGATCAGCGTCATAACGGCCTCACGGAGCTGAGAATCATCGATTGGAAAACCTGGAAAGAGCATACGATAGATTTTGGAGAAGAAACCTACACCGCCGGTATTTCGACAAATCCGGAATTTGGGTCCCAATGGCTGAGATTCAGCTATTCATCCCTCACCACTCCCAATTCCACCTTTGATTACCAAATGAAAACAAAGGAGAAAAAGCTCCTGAAGCAGCAAGAGGTGGTGGGTGATTTCGATCCTTCCGCTTATCATGCCCAGAGGTTGTACGCCACAGCAAAGGACGGTACCAGGGTGCCTATCTCCATGGTGTACAAGAATGGGATCGAATTGGATGGCGGTAATCCGCTTCTTTTGTATGGGTACGGCTCTTATGGTTATTCTATCGAGCCGTATTTCAGCTCTGTGCGGCTGAGTCTATTGGACCGTGGATTCGTCTTCGCCATCGCCCATGTCCGCGGCGGGCAGGAGATGGGACGGTTTTGGTACGAGGACGGCAAACTCCTCAAGAAGATGAATACCTTCACCGATTTCATCGCGTGCGGCGAGTTCTTGATCAAGCAAAAATACACCAGTTCCGCTACAATGTTCGCCATGGGCGGCAGCGCCGGCGGATTGTTGATGGGGGCGGTGGTGAATTTACGGCCGGATCTTTTTAAGGGTGTCGTTGCCGCTGTGCCCTTTGTCGATGTCGTCACCACCATGCTTGACGACAGTATCCCATTGACAACAGGGGAGTATGACGAGTGGGGCGATCCCAACAAAAAAGAATATTATGATTGCATGCTCTCTTATTCGCCGTATGATAATGTGGAAAAAAAGGAATATCCTGCGATGCTGGTGACTGCGGGGCTTCATGATTCCCAGGTTCAGTATTGGGAGCCGGCCAAGTGGGTGGCGAAATTGCGGGTTCTGAAAACCGGCGATAACATTCTATTGATGCATACCAATATGGAAGCCGGTCACAGCGGCGCTTCAGGACGGTTCCGCCGTTTTCGCGAAGCGGCCCTGGAATATGCTT
Organism: uncultured Clostridia bacterium; assembly: GCA_964491915.1. Taxonomy (GTDB): domain Bacteria; phylum Acidobacteriota; class Aminicenantia; order UBA2199; family UBA2199; genus JAHELQ01. The sequence continues at coordinate 15,743 of CAZBHS010000057.1, read as the reverse complement.
TTATGTTTGATCTGGTTGGAATATCAAAATAGTTGATTGTATAATGCGGGCAATCCGGCGATTGCCCGCTATCAAAAAAAGTGTTTTAATGTTGAAATATACCCTATATTTTTATAAAATGAAAGATGAGTCAAAACAAAAAACCTGATGAGGGTCCCGCCCCCTCGATGCCTCAGTACATAATTGGAGAGAGATTCGAGGTTGTCCGCAAGTTGGGGAAAGGGGGCATGGGAGAAATTTTCCTTGCCAAAGACAAAAAGCTCATCCGCAACGTGGCGGTCAAGAAGATTTCTTCACCGGTCGCACCTCCAGGGACTTTGAAGAAAAGGTTTATGAGGGAGGCGCAGACCGCTTCTCAAATCGACCATCAAAATATTTGCACCATTTACGAAATTTACGAAGGCGAACAAAATAATTTTATAGTGATGCAATACATCGACGGAGTTTCGCTGGAGAGGTTGATCAAGCTGAAGAAACTTCGGGTTGGAAAGGTTGTGGATATCTGTATCCAGCTTTGCGACGGAATGATCGCCGCCCATTCCAGGGATGTGATTCACCGGGATTTAAAACCCAGTAACATCATGATCGACCACAAAGGTATCGTGAAGATCCTTGATTTCGGTTTGGCGAAGATAAAACACCCACATGAGGGGGTGAAACCGAAAGAGGGCGATTCCCACTTGACTCAAAAGGGATTTGTCATCGGTACCGTGGCTTACATGTCGCCGGAACAGGCGCGGGGAGACGAGCTGGATCTCAGGACCGATATCTTCTCCTTCGGTTGTCTTCTTTATGAGATGTTGGAGGGTAAAGACCCTTTTGACGATACCGAACAGATAGGCATTCTATACAATGTATTGAATAAGAGAGTGACATTTTCCCCGAAGGTTCCCAGGGAATTGGCTCGCATTGCGTCGAGGGCATTGGCGAAAAATAGAAAAAAACGGTACGGCAGCTTTGAGAAGGTGAAGCGGGATCTGGAGCAGTTCCGTTGGAAACTCAATGCCCGTGAGGAACTGGAGCCGGCGCCTGATAGTTACGGCGGACATAATTTGATGGCTCTTGTCAGCCGGATAAAAAAAATAGACGGTTTGTCGGTTCGTCATCAATCGCGGGCGGTTCAGTATTTTAAGTCATGGCCCGCAAAGATCGTTCTATTATTGATAATGTCATCCCTCGTCTTGTTTTTGTATTTCGCTCGCAATGAGGGACCCGCTGTAGGGGAGGTGGACAGGACCTATATTTTATTGGACCGTTTTGAAAATGAGGCTGGGGAAGAGGGCTTGTCCGACATGGTGAGGTTTCTACTATTTCATTCTTTGAATCAATATTCCCAATTCAAAACCATCGACTTGCAACGGTTTTCCCGGAATGTCGATCCGGTTGAAAAATTTTCCGTGAAGTACCGGTTATCCGGGAGTGTATCGACCCTTAATCGCAGCGTTAACATCGATGCCCAACTACAGAGGATTTCCAGTAACAAGGGTGATCCTTCTTTCACGGTTCCGGGGCTAAAGAACCGCGATTCGTTGCTTGTGCATCAGGTAGACGTTTTGAGTCAAAAGGTGTTCTCCGCCATAACCGGGAAGGATCCCAATCTCGGTGAATTCAAGAAGTTGGCCGCGACGTTCGGCCGTTCCTGGGATCATTTTACATTGTTATTTCAGGGAAAGGAATATTTTGATAAACTGATTATCGGCAAGGCGGAGACCTATTTGAGAAAAGCTGATGATATTCCCATATCCAAATTGTATCTGGCGGATCTCTATCTGTTCGGCGGAAGACGGGTGCGGGCATCGCACTATTTGGAAGCATTGGATCCCCAGTTCAATGATCTGCTCCCCTGGATGCAATTGAAGTTCAAGGCGATGGAAGCTCGCATCGCCTATGATTTTAAGGAAGAGATTCATGTACTGGAGATGTTGAAAGATGAATCCCCGTTTCAAAAAGAGGCGTTCTTTGAATTGGGGGAGGCCTATTTCAATAGAGGCAATGCCGCCAAAGCGATTCCTTTTTATCTGCGGGCGGTGGATTTATGTGACGACTATTCGCTGGCCGTCAACCATTTGGGCTATTGTTATTCACATATGGGCGACCATCGTCGCGCTATCGAAGTTTTCGAACGGTACCGGGACCTGGACCGCTCGGCCAATTCATTCGACTCTTTGGGCGACGGCTATTTTTACGCCGGCGATCTGGTGTCGTCGGAAGCGTGCAAACGGGCCGCGATCGCGATGGAAAAGGGTAATCCCACCTGGTCATACAGAACTCTTTCCAATATTTATACCCTGAAATCCCAATATACAGAGGCATTGGCGATACTCCAGGAGTTGGCCGCGAAAAACAAAGAATTGTGGGCTCAGCTCATTTTCGCTAACCGTAAGGCATTCATTCTTTTTCTAAAGAGTGATTATACTTCTGCATTGCGGGAACTGGACGGGATTATTTCGCTCTATACCGATCGAGGAACCATCAAGCAAGTTGTCGAAACCCATTGGCTAAAAGGCGTTGTGCTAGGAGCCCTGGGGCGCTCCGACGAAGCGCGAGTTGAACTTGCCTGGTTGAAAAACGAGATTGATACCTTCAAGCTTTCCGCTGAGAATTACTCCCACCCTTACAAATTTTACATTCATCTGGATGCCCTGATCAAGGAAAAAAACGGTGATTTGGACGGGGCTTCCAAGAGGTTTTCCCATCTGATGTCCCTCAAATCGCAATTGTCTTTCCGGACCACATATTTTAATTACCAGTTTTTTTGTGTTGAATATGCCCGGTTTTTGAAACGCAACCAACGGAAACGCGAGGCATTGGCTTGTACGGATAAATGTCTTGAGTTTTCGGGGCATTATATTCCCGCCCTTTGGCTGAAGGCCGGATTAATGCAGGATTTGGGGATTACCGGTCACCAACGGATCTATGAAAAGATAGCCGGTCTTATAGATTCTACAGAAGAACTCAAGCGGTTACCGGGGCCACAAACGTTTTAATTTTCGAAAAAATAGGATATCCCTGTCGATTTTTATTTGCATTAAATTTTGAATTTTTATAAAATACAACATGGCCCAGACCAAAATCATCAAGAAGTTCAATCCGGATGAGAAAATCGATTCTTTGATCGATCGCCGCTTCAAGGTGGTCAGAAAATTGGGCAAAGGCGGGATGGGTGAAATTTTTCTGGCTGAGGACCTCAAACTCAAGCGAAAAGTGGCCATCAAAAAAATCCCGGCTAAAAATGTATACGGTAATTCGTCAAAGGCGCGTTTTTTCAGGGAAGCGCAAACAGCGTCACAATTGTCACATCCTAATATTTGCACGATATACGAAATCTACGAAGAAGAGGAAAATGATTATATTGTGATGCAATATATCGATGGCGTCACCCTTGACCGGATTATCGAAGTCAAGACATTGGGGGTGGAAAAAATTCTGGACATCGCCATCCAGGTCTGCAACGGCATGATTGAAGCCCATGAGAAAGGGATTATCCACCGGGACCTCAAGCCGGGTAACATCATGGCTGACCGCCGCGGGAATGTGAAAATTCTCGACTTTGGCCTGGCGAAAGTCAAAGGAGGCGTCGAACTTCAGCAGAATGGCCTGGACGATACCAATCTCACAGCCCAGGGCTTTGTGATCGGCACCATCTCCTATATGTCGCCTGAACAAGCCAGGGGCGAAACCCTGGACTTGAGGTCCGATATTTTTTCCTTCGGCTCGGTTTTGTATGAAATGTTGGAGGGGAAAGATCCTTTTTATGATTCAGAGCAGATCGGCATCCTGTATAATATTCTGAATCAACCGGTGGAATTCACCCGCCAGTTGCCCGGAGAATTGAAAGCCATTGTCTCGAAGATGCTGGCCAAAGATCCTGACGACCGGTTCGCCGATTTTTCCGAGCTGAAATTCGCTCTAGAGGGTTTCCAATATCGCTTCCTTGGGCTCGGGGCGCAGGAAAGCGTGGAAAGCGGCGAGTTGAATGAGTTCATCCGCCAGCAAACCATTCTCAAGGCCGGCAAGGGATCCAGTAACGAGGGAAATTTTGGAGACATTATCAGCCAGATAAAGCGGATGAAAATCACCACCAGATCCCAACCACGGTTTTCCAGGTTGAAACTACCCGCTTTGATGGCGCTTGGGTTGGGAATTTTAGTAGCGTTATACTGTGTATTCACCGGAATATCTTATTCCGGCGGCAACGAATTTATAGTACAGAATCATGAGTTTTATATCTTCTTGAAGGGGTTTGACAATAAAACGGAATTCGAAAATCTGTCAATGCAAATGACCTATCTCGCGGCTCAGTCCCTCAACCAATACAGGGAATTCAAAATTCTAACCAGAGGGGATCTAGCGGCGGCTCTCGAAGCTGGAAACCAGGACGATTCCGACAAAAGGCTCCTGGAAGTCGCCATGCGATACAATATTAAGTATGAGCTGAGCGGGTCTATTTCCCGGATTAAAGACATTATCAATATCGACGCCTCGCTCAAGCGCCTGGATGACTCTTCGAAAAGATATTCCATCACTGTTCCCGGGCTGGGCGGGTTTGATTCGGTTTTAGTGCATCAAGTGGATACCTTGAGTAAGCAGGTGTATCAAAAACTGGATATCAAGCATCCTGTGGCCGGAGATTTTAAAAAAGTATCGAATCTGTTCGGTAATTCCTGGGAATCGTTCCGGCATTTCTTCGAGGGATTGATGGCGTGGAATAAACTGAAATCCTCCGAGGCGGCCAATCAATTCAAATTGGCGGGGGATATGTTGGCGGCCAAAGCGTTGTTGGCGGATTTGTATTTGTATGTCGGTCTGCAGGAGAGAGCCAGACAGAATCTTGACATGTGCCTGCGGCGAATGGATGACTTGACCAGGTCGTTCCAATTGAAAGTGAAGGCGATGGATGCGCATCAAAGATTCGACGGCCCTGCGGAATTGGAGTACCTTAACCTTCTTATCAGTGAGTTCCCTTTTTCCAAACGGGTGTTTTTCGGATTGGGCGAAGCCCTGTTCAATCAAGGAAATGTGGAGGCGGCGATTCCCATCTTCCAAAAAGCGTTGAATTTGGATCCTAATTATTCCAGGGCAATGAACCGGCTTGGATATTGCTATTCTCACGCTGGGCAGCACCGAAAGGCGCTGGAATATTTCGAGATGTACCGGCAGGCCGATAATTCACCCAATTCCTTTGACTCTCTAGGGGACGGATACTTCTATTCCGGCGATTTGATTTCGGCGGAGGCCTGCAAGAAAATGGCCTATACAATGGAAAACAAAATGGTGTTCTGGTGTTACCGCACCCTGGTCTATATTTCTGTTTTAAAAGCTGAATACAAAATGGCCGAAGATTTAATCGACAATTACCGGAAATTCCGGGACACCAATGATTTGAATGCGGATATATGGGCCACCAGAGCATTTGTCTATTTCAATGACCGCCATTTTCTCAAGGCTCTCGACGCCATCGACCGGGCCATCGGCCGTTACGATGAAAGCGAAATCACCGGTAATTCTCCTAAATTCCACTGGCTCCGGGGATTGATTTTGTTGGCGTTGGATCGGAAGCATGAGTGTAAAAACGAATTGTATTGGCTCTTGAATTTCAAACAGAAGTATAATCTATCGATCAATAATTTTTCTCCTCCTTATAAATTTTATGTTCATCTTGGCGCGCTGGTATTGGAGAGCGAGGGGGAGATTCAAAAGGCGGATGAAGCGTTTCGATTCCTGTTGAATCTAAAAACCCGGCTGTCGTACCGCACAACCTATTTCTATTATCAGTTCTTCCACACCGAATACGCCCGTTTCCTGAAGCGCAATCAATTGTATTGGCGGGGATTGGAAGAGATCGATAAATGCCTGCAGTTTAATCGCAATTACATTCCCGCGTTGTGGGTGAAAGCGGAGCTGCTTGAACGGACGAAATCTCCGGATGCCCGGGCCTTATACAGCAGAATATCCGAATTAATTGGGCCATCCGCTGAGGATAATCACGTGAGACGGCGATTGCGTCAAAAGCTCGCGATTCGATGACCGGACGATCTCCCCGGAGTTTGGCTTCCCACATTTCCCGTGTTATTCGCCTCGTTTTTTTTGATCCGGTGTGCAGGATGTGTGGAAAACCATTGGTTTTTTGCGACGAAACCATTGTTTGCCGCGATTGTGCAGCGATGGCGACTCCTGTGCGCGGTCCAGTCTGTTGCCGTTGCGGTAAGCTATTGAACGATCGCTCCAATCTTTGCGGTGATTGTATGTTGCGGCCCCCGGTATTCGCCAGAAATTTATCCTATGGTCTATATGACGGCGCTTTAAAGGATTTGATATTGCTGTATAAATATGGCGAGCTTCAACCGTTGTCCCGGTTATTGGCCAGTTACCTTTTAGAAGTCTATAAAGACAATTTGCTGGATGGCGGATTCGATTGCGTTCTCGCTGTGCCGCCGGATCCCGGGCGCCGGCGGGAGTTCGATCCTCTGTCGGCAATGGCGAAAATTGTCGCCCGCAAAACCGGGATTCCATACATGAGGCATATCCTTGTCAAAAAAAGAAACACAGAGCCCCAGTCTACGTTGCCTTTGAAGCAACGGCTCCGCAATCTGGACGGAGCGTTCGAGTTGAAGCGCCGGCGGCGGATCTCCGGCAAGAATGTTTTATTGATCGATGATGTCTTCACCACCGGGACCACCATCAAGCGTTGCGCCGAACTATTGGTTCAGATGGATGCGGCTGTGACGGTCCTCACTCTGGCCCGTTCCGTGTAATTTATAGAAATAAATTCAAAAATTATTTATTTACTCGACTAATTTTTTATGATATGATTCATTTTCCTCCGAGTCAAAGTCGCTACGGTCGCTTTTGGCGACTATGCACTTTGACCGATAGGGTAATGCGGGAAACGGTATTGCCTGCCGAATTTGCGAAGGAGGCACGTTTGAAATACATAAAAAAATCTAGCCTGAAAAAATTTGCTTGTTTAGTTATCATCTTCTCTTTTCTCCCCTTGTTTGGCCTGGGAGCCGACGTTAAAAAAGATAAGAAAAAGACCGGGGAAGAAGTCCAGAAACCCATCATTGAAGAAATTGAGGTGACGGGAAAAACTCCGGTCCAGCAACCGATATCTTCTGTATCGCTGGTTCGGGGAAAAGAAATTTTAAAAACCGTTCCTCACGATCTGGGAGAGGTGATGAACCTGTCCTCCGGTGTGTATGTCACCGAAGGCGGTAAGAATGAGTCGTCCATTAAAATCAGGGGACTGGCCAGTAACCGTATCACCTTGATGTACGACGGAATCCCCATTTACGAGCCATACTTCGGTTCGTTTGATTTGAAGAGTGTTTCCACCGCCAATATCGAGAGTGTCAAGGTCATCAAAGGCGCCCATTCGGTGTTGTATGGTCCCAATAGCCTCGGCGGGGTGTTGAATGTGGTAACCCGTCGCCCGTCCCAGCCTTATGTCTCCCTGGCTGTCGACGGAGGAGCCGGTTCTACCTTTTTCATCAATGGAAACGGCGGCTACACCTGGGACCGTTTCGCCTTTTTAGCCAACGCGTCCATCGACGCGTCCGACGGATTCCGCTATCATGAAGACGGGGAGACCGTTCTCCGGGAAGGTAGCGATTATACCCGTTCGAACTTCGCCGGAAAGTTCTATTATTATCCCACCGACCGCAGCGAATTGATGGCGCAGGTGTTGTACTACACCGCCGATTATGGAATTCCCGCTGCCACCGATTATTCCAAAGCCCGATATTGGCGCTTTGGCGATTGGGATCGCTGGCAGGTGAACCTGGGCGGTATGTTCCCGATTTTCGGCGATGGATTACTCAAGTTTAGAACTTATTATGTGCGGCATTTCAATGTGTTGGACGCTTATGACTCGGCGGCTCTGGAAGCGTTGGATTGGAGTTCCACCTACAAGAATAGCTCGTTGGGCGCGTTCATCTTGGGCGAAGCGCCGTTGGCGGACAGCAATACGTTGAAGTTCAGTGTCAATGCCAGTCAAAACACCGTTCACCAGCAGGGGGACATTGGCGAAGATTGGGAAGAGTTCAATCGGGATATGTATTCGCTGGCGGTTGAAGACCATATCGGAATCACCGGCGCATTTCGATTGGTGGTTGGAGCATCTCTGGATTATTTGGTAAAACACAACGATGAAACCGAAACGAAGGTTAATCCTATCGCGGGGGTCAAATACACTCCCAGTGAATGGCTGGATCTTCATGTGTCATTTTCCCGAAAATCCCGTTTCCCCTCGATGAAATCTCTCTATAGTAGCAACTCCGGCAATCCGGACCTGACGTCTGAAATGGGAGACAATTACGAAATCGGCTTTGTATTCAAAAAGAATATTTATGTAAGCGGCGCCGTGTTTTATAACAGTATCACGGACCTGATTCAGTCCTACCGCGCTCTGGATGGATTCCACAATTACCGTAACGTGGGCCGTGCAGATATTTTGGGGGTGGAGCTCGATGTGCGCAAACGGATCGGATTGTTTGATTTCCAGATCAATTACACTTACCTGGATGCTGAAGATAAAGATGAGAATCTACCGTTGGACTATACTCCCAAATCCCGGTTGAATCTATTTTTGGATATCGGTCCTATCGAAGGATTCTCCCTTTCTATCTGGAATATGGCGGTGTCTGCTTCCCAGGCCAGAATGGGTAAGAATCCCCCCTTCGATATGATTGAGATTCCCGGCTATGTGTTGTTGAACGCCCGAATTGAAAAGCAGCTCGGCATGGTGACATTGTACGTGAAGGCCGAAAATCTGTTGGACAAGGACTATTTCGCCGAACCCGGCTTCCCGATGCGGGCCCGCACATTCAGCGCCGGCTTTCGTTTCGATTTAGGAGGAAAATAATGCGTGTGACAATTATTACGTTTTGTGTGCTGTTGATCTCTTCAGCGGCGTTGTTTCCGGCTCAAACCGAAAATAACGATTTTTATGACGATTCACCCTTTGTCGCCCTGGAAGGGTGCGATATCGAGGTGACCGGAGAGATCGTCACATCCGGGAAAGTGAATCTGACGGATCTTCCGCTCCGCACATTGAATGTCAGTGAAGCGGTTCTGACAAAGGAGGGACAGACGTTTGTCGGCTCCTATACGTACCGTGGGTATTCCCTCTTTGACATGATCAAGGAACGCTTCGTCGATAAAAAGAACGAAAAAGAATTCGGTTCCATTATCGATTTAATGGTGTTGGTGGAAAATAATAACGGGGATGGAGTCGTGTTTAGCTGGGGTGAAATTTATTATCCCACAGTGCTGCACCGCATAATGGTGGCCACTGAAGCCGCCCGCATCATCCCCTCCAAGACAAAGGAAAAATGGCCGTTGCCCAAGAAGGCGAAGCTGGTCTGCGGCAATGATCTGTTCGCCAACCGCAACATCGATGCGCCGTCAAAAATCACCGTGTTTTCGGTCCCCATGAGTTTTAAAGTGGACCGTAACCTTTCCCCCCTTTATTCCGGCTCGTGCGCAATCTATAAAGACGGCAAACAGGTCGGCACAGTCGCCGAGTTGGACAAAAATCTCCAACAGCGGGTATTTCCTTCTGTATTTTACGGACGGGGCAGGGGGTTTCACGGGATTAAATATTTCAAAGGCGCCATGCTGCGGGATGTGTTGGCCAGGTATATAAAAGTGGACGACGCAACTATAAAAAAAATGTATCTGGCGGTGGCTGCCGCCGATGGTTACCGCGTGGCTATCTCCATTTCCGAATTGTTTAACCGCAACGATCAAGCGGAGTTCTTGATGGTGGACGCTGGAAAGGGTGAGAATGGAGGCCGTTTCAAAATTTTCCCGGCGCCTGATTTTTTTAGCGACCGGGCGGTGAAAGCGATTGTCGGCATCCATTTTTTGACGATCGAATAAGTTTATTTTTATCCTTCAGAAAAAAAATAGGGGCTGGGCCAATGTGCCCGGCCCTTCTCTTTTTAGGAGAATCGGGATGTTTTTTTGCTCATCCCATTGCATTTTTTTCGGTTAAGGTATAAAATACCATTTAATAAAATTTGTGAAGAAGATGACTACAGCAAATATTATAACTATTCTTAGAATTCTACTGGTCCCTATATTTTTGGTGATCTTACTCACCGAAATGGAAAACAAGGAAATTATCGCCTTCGCTATTTTTATCATAGCGGCTTTGTCCGACGCCGTTGACGGATATATTGCCCGTAAGTACAATCAGGTCACTCCGTTGGGGAAATTTCTCGATCCTCTGGCGGACAAGTTATTGGTCGCCGCCGCTCTGCTGGCGCTTGTGTATTTACAGGTGGTCGAGACCTGGATCGCTTCGATTATTATCTTGCGGGAGATTTTTATCACCGGATTCCGTTTTTATTTTTTGGTTCAGGACAATGTGTTCGCTGCGTCCTGGATCGCCAAGAAGAAGACATTGATGCAGATTGTAGCAGTATCTTTATTGATGCTCTATCCAAAACTTCCGTTCTCGGATTTCTTTTTTACCGCCGGCACTATTATCCTTTACCTGGCACTTTTCCTGACGGTGTATAGCGGCGTGGAATATGTGATCAAGTACTCGCGAAGCCTCAAAGGGTAGTGGATGCCGTATAAGAAATTTCCGTTGTTGAACCGGAAGAAAATTAAAACCATCTCTATCAACGAACGAAAATCGCTGGTTCATGTGGATGATTTCGCTCAACCGGTGTTGCCGGGTACTGATTTTAACTCCTTTATCCATTGCCTTCCAAATTTTCTCGGCGCCAAAGATCTACTGGAATTCGCCAATCATGCGAAACAGGCCCGCAGGCGGGACAAGCCCATTATGTGGGCGTTAGGCGCCCATACGATTAAAGTGGGATTGAGCCCTATTCTGATCGATTTGATGGAGCGCGGCTGGATCTCGTCCATCAGCGTGAACGGGGCGTTTATGATTCATGATTTTGAGATCGCTTTTTGCGGGCAAACCTCCGAGGATGTGTCGGCCAATCTTCATGACGGTCATTACGGCAACACGGAGGAAACCGGATTGTTCCTCAATGTGGCGTTGAAGCAAGGGCTCGCCCAGGGGGTCGGCGCCGGCGAGGCCGTGGGCCATTATCTGGTGGAGGCGCAGTTTCCCTATAACCATTTCAGCGTACTCTCAAACGCCTATAAGTTGAATATTCCCGTGACTGTGCATCCGGCGATCGGTACCGATTTTATCCATTTTCATCCGAATTTTGACGGCGCTGTAACCGGCGCTCTGGCGGAAAAGGATTTTTTGTTGTTTTCTTCGATTGTGTCCCACCTGTCGGAGGGTGGAGTGTTTCTCAACATCGGCTCCGCTGTTATAATGCCGGAAGTGTTTCTAAAAGCCATCGCCTTTTGCCGGGCGCAAAAGATTGCGCTCCACGATTTTTACACGGCGGTGTTTGATTTTATCCGTCATTACCGCGCCAATGAGAATGTAGCCAAACGTCCGGTGGCGAATGGTGGGAAAGGCTATTATTTTGTAGGCCATCACGAAATCATGATTCCCCTTCTAGCCGCCATCATGCTCAACACATAGCCGCGCGTAGCGGTTGGAGGCGAGAGCGTTAAAAAGTCTTGCTAAAACGCGATTCTTATGATACATTTTGTGCATGAATATCCGCTTCGCTAAAGACGTTGCCGTTCATCTGGATATGATGAGATTGGCGGAAGATCCTCAGGCAGGTTTTTTCATTGGAGATTGCATCGGCACATTCGTGATTATCAAAGCCTTCATTCCAGCCCCGCTCAATTCCGAACATCTCGACCGACTCTACGTCAACGCGCTGGAAAAATTCGGCCCCAAATTGCGAGGCATCTATTTTGTCGGCCGGGAACCCATTCTCGACGACTGGCATTGCCAGGAATTGGTTTTGGTGGCGGACCGGGACCGGCTGGATTTTTACACCTGCGAAGCCGCGGAAGACGGTGTGCGGATGGAGCAGATTGTTAATTGGGAGGAGTAAGAACAATATGGACAACTATTCACATGAAGAAAAACAAGAATTACTGGCATTGGCCCGCGCCGCCATCATCAAATTCCTGACCAATAAAATCCGTGAATATCCGGCGGACCCAAACCCCGCGTTCCTTCCGGAGAGGGGAGTCTTTGTCACCCTTCACCGTCAAGGCGAGCTGCGAGGCTGCATCGGTTATCCATTACCGGTCAAACCCCTGGTGGAAGCGGTGGTAGACAACGCCGTCGCCGCCTCTTCCGAAGATCCCCGTTTCCCGCTTGTTACCCTGGACGAGATGAATCTCATCGATATCGAGATCTCTGTGCTGACAGTCCCCAAAGAGGTGGGGAGCGTTGACGACGTAGAGGTCGGACGCGACGGAATCATCGTCTCCAAAGGCTACAATCGCGGCCTTCTACTGCCCCAGGTCCCGGTGGAGCAACACTGGGATTTAAACCAGTATATTTCGTACGGCTGTATGAAAGCCGGATTGCCGCAAGACGAATGGAAAAGAGGCGTCACCATCGAAACCTTCCAGGCGATTGTCTTCGGCGAGAAAGAGGGGCGAGCGTAATGGCGATGATGGAGACCATCGAGGTCCAAACCGACCAATATATCGAATTGATCGATATCACAGCGGCGGTCGAACAATTTGTCGCCCGATCCAATGTCGATGAGGGGATTTGTGTGGTCTACACCCCCCACACCACCGCCGGCATCACCATCAACGAAAACGCAGATCCGGATGTTACCACCGATATCACCGCGTTCCTAAAGAAAAAATACCCCCATGAAGGCTATTTCACCCACATGGAAGGCAACTCTCCATCCCACATCATGTCCAGCCTGTTCGCGGCATCCGAAACCCTCATCATCCATGAAGGCCGACTGCTGCTGGGACGTTGGCAGGGGATTTATTTCTGCGAATTCGACGGCCCAAGGACCCGGAAGGTCATTCTCAAATCGTTACGCGGGTGATGTTCGGTGGCTGATACCCTCTGCTCCAATTTCAAGTTTATATTATCCAGCGCATCCAAGGAGATACAATGAAAAAAATACTAATCATAAGTCTGGCAATTTTTATATATGGAAGCCTCATGGCGTCCGTGACAACCGCGGACAAGCGGTTGGAGTCTTATCACTTGCATCAGGAGCTTCATGCGCAATCAATATTCAAGACCGTTGAATGGCGGGGAATCGGTCCCTATTTCATGAGCGGCCGGATTGACGACATCGAGGCTTACGAGAATAAACCCTATAAATTTTATATAGCCGGCGCTTCCGGCGGTTTGTGGCTTACCGAAAACAACGGAACCACCTGGCAGCCGCTCTTCGACCACCAGTCGTCCATCACCATCGGCGACATCGCCATCTCCCAAACCGACGAGACGCTCATCTGGGTGGGGACAGGCGAGCAGAATTCGTCGCGTAGTTCCTATGCCGGAACCGGAGTGTTCAAGAGTGTTGACGGCGGCAAGACCTGGAAAAACATGGGGCTTACGGATTCCCATCATATCAGCCGCATCATCGTCGATCCCAAAGACAACGACAATGTATATGTCGCCGTAATCGGCCATCTCTACACCGACAACACCGAGCGGGGCGTCTTCAAAACGATGGACGGCGGCAAAACCTGGGAAAAGGTATTGTATATCAGCCCCAAAACCGGCGTCATCGATCTGGCGATGCATCCTAAGAATCCAAATATTCTGTTGGCCGCCGCATGGCAACGGGAGCGCAAAGCCTGGAACTTCAGCGAAGGGGGTATCGAGAGTGGGATATATAAGTCTGTGGACGGCGGTAAACATTGGAAGAAGGCGAGCGAAGGCTTCCCGCAAAATAAATACACCGGCCGTATCGGTCTGGACATTTGCCGAGCGAATCCAGATGTGATGGTGGCGCTCCTTGACAATCAGGAACCCAAACCTCTGGAAAAAAAGAAGACCGAGAGCGGCCTCTCCATCGAAAAAGTCTCGGCCATGACCGGTGAAGATTTTTTGAAACTCGATGATAAACAATTGAAGCAATTTCTCAAAGAGGCGGACGCTCCCCGGCGATTTACCGCTGGTTTTTTAAAGGAGGCGGTCAAGGAGGAGAAGCTGACCCTCGCCGCTATCGGCAAACTGCTGGCGGACGCCAACAATCGCCTGTTCAACACCAATGTCAAAGGGGCCGAGGTCTACATGAGCCGGGACTGCGGCGACACATGGCAAAAGACCCACGATGGATTTCTGGATTCCTATATCTACTATTCGTATGGCTATTACTTCGGGCAGATCCGCGTTGCACCCAACGATCCCAATACCCTGTACATCCTAGGGGTTCCGTTGATGAAATCGATAGACGGCGGCAAGACCTTCAAGGAGATTGATAACAATCCGGGGATGTTCGGCGTTAGCGATGTGCACGCGGATATGCACGCGTTGTGGATCGATCCCTCGACGCCTGAGCGGTTGTTGCTGGGCAATGACGGCGGACTGAACATTTCATATGATGGGGGGGATTCCTGGCAGAAGTTCAATAATTTGCCCTTGGCTCAATGTTACACCGTCAATATCGACCGGCACACACCCTATCATGTGTACACCGGTTTGCAAGATAACGGCGTCAATGTGGGACCCAATAACTTCAAGCTGGGAGATCGCGATAACACCTGGCATATGATTCTCGGCGGCGACGGAGCCTTTGTGTATCCGGAGCCGGGCAATCCCAATGTCGTGTATGCTGAATTTCAATTCGGAAGTATCTATCGTCTGGACCGGAAGAAGGGGTCGGATACCGGGATCCAGCCACAATCGCCGGACCCGTTGTCGCCTTACCGCTTTAATTGGCTGTCCCCCTTCCTGATTTCCCACCACAATCCTTACACTCTGTATCTAGGGGGGAACAAAGTCCTCAAAACCGTGAATCGCGGCGATGATTGGTTCGAACTGTCCGGGGATTTGACGGATAATAAACACACGGACGGCGATGTCCCCTTCGCCACCATCACGGCGCTGGATGAATCGCCGTTGACCCCTGAAATTCTCTATGCCGGGACCGACGACGGCAATGTGTGGGTGAGTAAAAACTCCGGCGGTTCATGGGAAAAGATCATGAATGGCCTGCCGAAAAAATGGGTAACCCGCGTTGTGGCGTCCATGCATCGGAAAGAGCGGGTGTATCTAACCATGACCGGTTACCGGGATGATGATTTCGCAACCTATGTGTTTGCCTCGCAGGATTGCGGTAAGACCTGGCAGTCGCTGGAAGCCAACCTGCCGGAGGAGCCGGTCAATGTGATCCGTGAAGATCCTGTGAATGAAGACATTCTCTATTTGGGGACCGACTTGACTGTGTATGTTTCGCTTGACCGCGGCAAGAGGTGGCGCTCGTTGCGGGGAAATCTTCCTACCAACGCGGTGTACGATATGAGAATCCATCCGCGGGACCGGGAATTGGTGATCGGCACCCATGGGCGCGGTGTGTTTATCCTACCGGTGAAAAACATCCAGCAGATGACGGCCAAACTTCAAGCGGAGGCTGTTCACCTATTTCGCCCTGAAGATGTGGCTCTGGCCCGCTATACTTGGGTTGAACAGGATGATGCGGCGCTGGAATTCTACCTCGCCCAGGCGGGAGAGGTGGAGATTCGCGTTTTGGATGCCTCCGGGCATACGCTTCAGCGGATGAATGTGGCGGGAGTTCAGGGGATGAACGCGATAAAGTGGAATCTCACCTATGGAAAAGACGCGAAGAATAAGCTCAATAAGGGCAAATACCTCTTCTCGTTGCGGTTAGGGAAAAAGAAATCAGAATAGT
>CAZBHS010000056.1:0-27539 GCA_964491915.1 uncultured Clostridia bacterium | reverse complement strand
CATACAATCCTTTCTTCAAGCGTATCAATTGACCCGATTTTTCCATGGCTCTGACTGTTTTAGTTTTTTTGGTTTTTCCGGTTTTTCCTGGATAATTTCAAAGTCCCGCTCAAGTAAATGTAAATGCCTCTCATCAATCTCAAACGGGGGAGTCTTACCCCGGAAATCGTATGTCACAGAGCCGGACGAAAAGAATCTAATTTTCTTCCTGCCCGCCTTATGCTTGATCTTTACCTTTTTGATGATTTCTTTTTTTTGCACCTAAACCTCCTAAAATGTGTACGGTTTCAGCTTTACCCCGTAGGGGGTTTTAAACTCATGATAAAAACCCTCGCGGTCACTTTGTATATCAAACCTTACCTCCTCTACTTCATCGTAGAGGATATCAAGTTCCCCCTTCTGCGCTTCGCCGAATTCGAAAAGTGCTTGATACAAATCCTCAATAAACTTTTGAATTCCTACATCCGGGGGAGTTACTCCTCTGAGTGAGTCCTCAGGATGATAGATTCTGATAATAGCGACAATGTCATGAGAGATAGTGTTTTGAAACTGTCTATTCGTTATTAATTCTTTTTTCAATGAAACAGGGGAGATTATTAAAGCGAAACGGTCAAAATCCGGCAAGGCACTCTTGTGGTATTTTCTTATCTTGACCGTCTCAACATATGAAAGTAAAGCGCTACTTTCGAGGTATGCTTTCAATTCATCTTGAAACGAGTTCAGGTCATTAATCATGCCGGCCCCCTAAAAAATTCTACCTGAAAAACTATCTGATAATAAAAAACCTCGCTGCCGGCTTCATTGACCCCCATCTGGGCGTTCACTTCCTGGATACTTGACCGAAGCGCGGCGCCATTAATTGTTTGGTCCGCCTTCAAAAATGTCTCGACCTTCTCGCCGATCGCCGCGACCTCCGGCGAGATTACCGAGTCATCTTTTTTCCCGGACCGCTTCACAACAAAAATATTGAAGTCCTGCCGGATCGCCTGGAAACGATTCTCCCCGGTCTCGATGCGCTCCTCTTTTTCTGCTGTCAAGAGAATATATACAGAGTCCTTCACCCCGGACGCGGAACATTGATAGATTTTTTCTACCTCTGCAAATTCAGCCGTCCGGCCAGTTTCAAGAAAGGTCGCAAGATTAGTAAGCACTATTAAACTCCCTCATCTCCCGGTCGATTTCCGCCGGCGCGATATTCTTCGCCGCATACTCTGCGGCGTCCTGTAAATATGTATTTGGTTTCATACCCTTAACAGACTTTCGGATTATTACTCTACCGCCGATCTTAAATTTCAAGGCGCCGCCATTCTTCGCCCTGATCGGTTGCTTTTTGGGACCAAATATCCCAGTCCCCTTCGTAACAAAAAAGGCGTAATCCTGCCCGGTCTCCGGGTTGAGCGCCGTAACAGAGATCACCCCCGTCACCTTATCACCGCGCCGGTAAGCGCGATAACGAATTTGGTTCTTGAGACGCCCGGTCCGCACCGGCGCCCGGCGGCGCCCCTCTTGAGTCGCCCCCTCAAGGGTCCGCAACATTGCCCGCTTAGCGTGATTCTGTAGCCGGCGCCGCGCGTCCTTGGTTCCCCGCTTCCGAATGATCATTCCTCACTCACCTTCCTACCTTTCACAAGCCCCGCCGGCATCCAGCGCCGGAGAACCTTCTCCGCCCGCTCAAAATACTTGTTCTGTAACGTCTCGACCTGTTCCGGGCGCAAGACCGTAAGCGTTCCCCCGTCTCCATGATTGATCTGCGTAGTGATTCCCTGATCACCAACATTGACGTTTAGCTTGCAAACCGCGAAGTACATAAAGAGTTCACATTCCGCCGCCTTCATTGCCGCAATTTTCCCCGCGTCAGCCGTACCGGAAAGGGCTTCGTCATAGGCCGTATCGCCAAGCCACCCGCGGAGCTCTTGCTCCGCAAGTGGAATATGCATTTCGAGGAAGCCATCTGACGGGTGATCAGCTCCCAAATTGTGATACTCACGAATCAAACTTACTGTCGTCAAACTCATGGTTCTCCTTTTCGTCGTTCATTTCGACCACCTGGTGGAGGGTGGCCGGTCCCGGTCGATCCATCACCCCTCCGGTTACCCGGAGGGATAATTTCTTAATGGTCTTTTTCTTATTCATAACCAAACCACGTCGGCAAACCGTTGGAACCAATCTCCTTTGATCCATCGATGATGACTCGCCCGTCTCGGTGAATATTCGCGTATCCGATTTTGGCTTTGATTACAGCGAGGTGAAGGTCGGTGAAAATATCTTTTTCACTCTCAATGTAAAGGTCCTCGGGGACGAATTTTTCCAGAGCATACATCTGGGAGACCAGAAGCATTTTATCTGAAGCGAGGAGAAATGTTTGATAGTTTTTCAACTTCGTCGGCAGGGGGAACTCATGTTCGATGTCCACATTCGCGGCGCCAATGAGACGTTTTTCAAAATCCTCCCACCTGGTTATTTTTTTCTGTAGCGTTGGGTGACCCGCAATACTTGAGACCTGCCGTCCATATGCTCCCATATCGATCGCAAGGTCTCGGTAATCGTCTTCGGTGATTCCATTTGTTGTGGAAAGTACCCCCACAATGGGAGGGCTACATTCAACAAGTAGTCCCGTTTTGGTATCCCGGCCCTGATCACCGTTAATCAAAACATCAAACAAGATTGCCGCAACATCATCATCATATCGTTTCCTTGCCGGGGCAAGTTTATTTGGCAATGAACCCAACGTCGAATACTTGATAGCGTCATTGTGGACTCGGACTTTAACGGCGATATCTTTCGCCATTACGGTTTTTTGTCTGTAATCGATTTCAATTTCGCGTGGCGTTGCTCCCTTTGAACGTGTGATACGGTTCTTCATCTTTTCGATTGGAGCATAATCAATATACTGATAATTGACAGATTGCGAATCCGGATAGATTGTATTCGCGACAATGCCGTCATAATTAGGTTGATTAGGTGAGCCAACCTGGAGGGCATCGCGGATATATTCGGGAAAAATCGACTTGATGTCTTCGTCAAAATCCATGAACTGCTTCACGGTAGTGCGGTTAAGATCAATCCCCAACTCTTGATGTAGTCGGTTGATACTATAACCGTATTCATCCTCAAGGAATTGCGCGAACGAAAGTTTCCCCCCCGCTTTCCTTTTCGCGGCTAATGCCCGCATAGCCGTTTTTAGTTTGCCTTTCATTTGGCTTTTTGCCATATTTTCCTCCTCAATACAAAAGCGCGATAGCTTCCCCGCCATCCGCGGCCCCAGCCCAAATAAGTCCTACACGCAAGCGCTCAGCGTCGCTCGCCGAATCCCACTTGGTCATGGTTTGTTTTCCGTCGGTCTCAGGTCCTATTTTGATATAATCGCCAAACGCAAGAGCACCTGAGGCGGTGACCCATTTTTCATGGCGAAATCGCGTCTCAACGGTTCCCTCCCTGGTAAGAGGGTGAACTCTTGTGATGAATCCAATTACAGTTTCGCAATCCGCCCCAGCCTTAGAGACCGTTTCATCTCCGGTGGGATAAACGTAGTCTCCAATATCTCCAGTGGTCACAGTAGCCGTAACCGCTAGAAGACCTTTGTCGGCACGACTTAATACATCCTGTCCCATTACTCCACCTCACTATCAAAGATATTTTTCTGTTTCCCGGTCGAACGGGAAACGGTTTTCTTGGCTTCCTGAGCTTCTACCTCAGGAGCCTTGACCTCAAGCTCAACAGAGCTACGGCGGCTGACATTCTTAGACTGGCAGTCCTGGCAGACAAGCGGGACCATCGCGTCTTTCTTTTTTTCGTAATCTTCCTGGAATTTCAACAACTGTTCATAGGTCGCCGCATCCAAGACGGACTTTTCAACTTCGGGGATCTTATCGTCGTGGACAAACTTCGCGGCCGCCAGGACATCCTCCCGGAGTTTCTTTTTTACAGTCCCAGCAAACGCGACCTCCTGGCTCATCTCGCGGACCTTCTCCTCAAGCGCTGCCTTTTCTGACTGAAAATCAAGAGCCTGCATGACCGCGATCTCCAACTCGACATCTGTGATATTTTGCTTCCCGGAAATTTCGGAAAACTTTTGTTTCAATCGTTTTATTACATCCATTAATACCTCCTCATTGTTTTGGTTCTGTTGCAATGCTTGTTGTTCCTGTTGCGTGTCAAATGCTTTCGCCGTATGATCCGCCCCGAACCAGACAAGCGAGACCTCGCGTATCCATTCAATCTCCTCAACCACCAGGCGGACAAGTTCCCCGTCAACCTCTTGTCCTAACAATTCCCAGAAGTCGCGATCATGCATTTCATGGGACTGAGAGAAATAGAAGCTGACAAAGACCGAGCATCGATTAATAACCCCGGTCTCAACTTGACGGGCAAGACGGGGATCAAGCACGCGGTCGATCATCAGGTCTCCGTCTAGTCCTGGAGGTTTCGTTTTGTTGTTATAGGCGACGTTCCTTACAAGACCGACCGCGCCGTCGAGCTTCGTATAATGCTCCCGTAATGTTGCATTTGCCTGGAAATATTTCTCAACATCTTTTAAAAGACCCGGCTTGCGGTAATCGACAGGATACCCCAACCCCCAGATCAATTCCTCCGAGAGGAAACGAAATCTTTTGACAACATAATCCGTATCCGAAGCGCTCTCAGAAACCGGCGCCGGTTCATTCTCTGCCGCCTGAGATACCTTCAGATCATTGAGGACGGGTACAAAAGAACCCTCAAACGTCATCCTCGCTCTAAGCCGGCCACCTACTTTTTCATAATCTATCATATTACTCACCTCATCTCACTCCCCAAGAGGGGGTCATTTTATTTTGTAAGGCCGTCATTTTATTAGCTTCCTTTTGTTTGACACTTTGATACTACCCGGCATAAGATCGCCGCTCAGAATCGATTTATTTAATTCGTGTTTTCTCATTCAAACTCTCCCTCGACGTCACATTCGCAATGGACGTGATATTGTGGAAATCCCCGGCCCTGCGCTACAAGTTCATCAATACTTAATTCTGCATCCTCGGTGGTGCTTATATTAGTTCCCTTGATCCATTCAAGCGCGGCGTCAACATCATTCGCATTGACAAAATCCTGGATAATATTTCTAACCTTACCGACCGGGATTAACCGCCCGTGCATAGCGCGACAGACCTCGCAAGTCCTCGCGCACATTGTCGCAACAATCCGGGCTTTCACGAATCCGCCCTCATGGAGTTGCTCAACCCTCGTATAAGTCCGAATCCTGGCGACCGCGCTCTGTACAATCCGGTTCATGTGAAATTCAAGATCATCACCAAACGCATCCCCAAACAGCCGGGAAAATTCTTTCTTGGCTTTGTCACTCCACAGCCCGTTTCCAGCTTCGTTCCTTTCCAGGAATGAGGTAAGAAAATCCTTGACCTTTCCCCCAAATCCCTTGTTATCGATAAACTTCGAGAAATAGAAATGATCGATCCTAGAAAAGAACTCACACGCCTTCACGTCCGCCTCGGAGAAGCGAAACTCTACGTCCGACTTGACCCCGAAGGCGGAAAGGTCAACGGTTTTGAAATACTCTCCAGCCGACAATATAATCGCCGCGGCGCCGGTTGATTGCATCCAGGAGTCGTTTTTTGCTATCTCTCTATATTCCGGGTGCGTCTTCACATATTCCTTGACCTTTTCCCGGAAGGTTTCAACATCCACGCTCCCGGTTTTTTTCAACTCTTCAAGGACATAATTGAGCGCGTATTCCACGACATCCCCTTTCAATTTCTCGAAATACGGGAGAACTTCCTTGAGATACTTCGTCGCCCAGTAACGGAGTTTTTTAGCCGCGTCCTCCGCCTTCTTGTCCTCATCCTCCTGATTCACCTTCACGCTGTCCAGGTCATAAGAATTTCTTTTGATCTGATACTCTTGCGCGCGCGAATTCCACGTGAATTCCTTGACCTGTGACCCTCTCTCGATTAACGCTTTCAAAATCTCCGGGTCATGATAATCGTCATACCCTTCCTCTTGAGCGCCTTTGGTAGGACTGATTATTCCATGTTTAAGTCTGTCAAGAGTATTCTTGAGTTTATAGCGTTTCGCTAATTGCTCAATATTTGGTTTTAATGATTCGTGTTCGTTGAAGTGCAGAGAACAACTTTCAACGTCAATCCGCGCCAATTGGCGATCGGTCTTCATCGTTTTTTCTTGTCTACGCTTGATCAATCTTTGATAAGTTCCAGCCTTCGCCGTTGTTTTATCGTAGACAACAGTAGCGTACGTCTCCGTAGTGGAGTACGTCCGGCCCGCCATCGCGGGATCAAGGTCAATCCCGCTGAATACCTGTTCTTCAACCGTTTGGATGAGGTCTTTTGTCCCGGCGGCATTCACGTTTAATGGATAATTTTGAAACTCCTGATCGTCAGGAAGAACCAAAACGCCTTCGCTGAAATTATCTTTCACCGAAGACGCAACCGAGTCAATATACTTCTGATTTCTCGCGACCCATTGAGCTTCCGTTTCCCCCGGTTTCCGTTGTAACGGTCGAACCTTTATTGTATTTAGCCCGAGAAGCCCCATTTTTTTGACAGCGAAAGAAATATTCTTGAACATCTCCCGTTGTATTCCGATCGGTCCCAAAGCCGCGACCATTTCGGGGATCGCGTATGGGGAATTCTCTAAAACCTGTGCGGCGTAATATGAATAAGTTAGCTCGTTGAGCTTGAGGAGCCCGTCCCTCGCCTCGCGATCGAACGCACTCACAGCTTGATAAGGAACGTACCCCCCGCCCTCATGTTTGAACCTAATCGAGAAGGTAGGAACGAGAACAATGTCAATTACTCCCCTCATATCCGGGGCGATCACGTCCTCGGAAGAAATAGCGTTAGAGACTGCCAACTGTGTCGAGTATGCGTAGAATAAACCATCAATTCCCGCGGACCGCTTGTACCAGAGTGACGCCTGCTCGTTTAGTCTTTCAATTGCGGCCCTTTGCCTACTTTCTTTTTTGTCCGTGATGATGAGCGAGTGTCCATTGTTCACCATCGTGCGGACCGTTTTGACCGCCTGAGATATGTCAGGATTGTATAATGCCAACAAGGTCAACGTCTTGAGCGTTTCAATAGGGACGTAAGGATTGACGGTCCCAAAATAGTCATCGATTGACTGAAGGATTCCGCTAAAGCTCTGCTCTCTCGAAGACCGCCCCGACTCCGGCAACACCAACCCCGGCGCCGCCAACTCAACATCCCGCCGGCGGGAAAAAAGCCCCTGCAAAAATTCTAATAATTTCAATTCCACCTCCCGCCTGCCGGTAACAAACCGGACGCGTAAACCTCACACATTGCCAACTCCGAAGCGATCCGCGCACTATTGACAGCCATCCCGAAATGATTCGGGCAATTCTTTCTATACACAAATTTTTTATTCCCCGCGGCATCCTCTTTCACGTCCTTGATCAACATCTTGAGATGATCCAGGAAAATCTCGACGACCTCATATTCCGACCGGTCCGGGATCATGATCTCGCCTTTCTTGAAATAATCAACCGTATCGTCAAGGGATTCCGTCCGGTCGATGTGAATTTTCGGGACCGCTCTGTCCCCTTCGCCCTCACTACCTACCTTGAGAGTATCCCCTTTGAAATATTGTATGTAGGCCTTGCCAGGGTGCCGCCGGCAAAAATCTTTAGCCGAGTTCTTATAGGGCATCGCATCGATGACACACACCTCAACCTCATGATCAAGCATAAGCTTGTCAAGCCTCGACCAGTCATCATGGATTTCCTCAAGCCAATGAATGACCAATTTGCCGTCACCCGCTTCATGCAGGACCACCGCGTGCATGGTGTCCCCGACATCTACACCCATATAGGAAACACTGTGCCGGCTTTTCATCTTGTGAGTTCCCAAGGCCGGGATGAGTGTTTCCTCCGTCAAAGGCTGATCATCGCCGGAGTAGGGCACTCCGACAACGGATATCATAATTCTCTTTTTTTCTGACTTCTTTTTCGCGCTATGCCAGGCGTCGTAAAACTTTTGAACGGGTGAGTCATACCCTTGAGGGATTACTGTTGTATATAATTGCGATAGTTGCCAGCCCCGCGCCTTGGTGCGGCTCGGGAACTTCGCGACATATTCTCCGGCCTGGGTGTCGAGGGGCGCGTGACATTTCGTACACCCGAGGTAAGCTGATTTATTATGAAGCTTTATCATACAGTGCGGGAACGACTCGACAACGTTACACCAGTTGTTACAGGCCGGGCATTTTAAAAGGAAGTACCGTTGATCTGTAGCCTGAAACGCCCGGTGGATTCCAAAGTTCTTCACAGACGGTTGTGATAACATTGAAATCCATTGTAGTTTTGATTTCATTACCCTGTCCTTTGCGAACTCGACATTCTCTTGATCTGATTCGTCGAGCTCATCCAGGATCACATAATCACCCCGTACAGACTTTACTCTTGTTTTTGATTTCATTCCCCGGAAATATACTGTGGATTGCCCTATTTGCTTGAGGCCTACATTATCAGTCCCCATAATCTTTTGTGAAAGAAAAGGACTTGCTAGAATCAATTTTTTGATTCTTTCGTTTGAAAAATCCTCGACGTCGCCGTCCGTCGGGAAATAGTAAAGCGCTGTGGACGGCATCATATCGCCCAGCCAAAAAGTTTTTAAAGCCATACGGGTGCTAATTCCGACCTGCGCGGCCTTCATAAAAACCTCATTGTAATGAGCGTCAACGTAAGTATTCTCAAGATATTTGTGACCCTCAAAGGAAAACTTCGCCCCGTCAAGATAGATGTGTTCCAACACCCACTCATGAAAGGGGATTTCTTTTTTATCCTCAAGGCGCTTGAGAATCGCTTCCGCTATTGTGTTTTTTTCCATTTTCCTAACAACTTAGCGACATTTTCTTTCCGTCCCTGGACAGCAGGGCCGGCGATTGGATCAGCAAGAAACAACTCAATAACCTTGTTTATTATCGCCTGTTCTGAGAGCTTATCTTTATTTCGTAATTCAAGGGTCTGCTTGACAACCCCGAGGTAAGAGTATATTAATTGAGGGTCCGCCTCCTGGAGTATTTGCTCGCGGAGGGATTCCCGGAGCTCATTGAGCTCGACAATGATTTCCTTTTCAACCTCAAGTGCAATCTCATCATACTTAGCTAACTTCGCGTCGTAAGTATCTGCCGCCTCCTGAAAGTTATATTCTTTCTTCCAGATTTTCAGCGACGAAAGAGCGACGGAAAAACCCTCCGCCTTTAAAGCTTTCTCAACCTTTGTCAGGCTTCGAGTCTGGACATATAACGTCCGGGCGCGGTGGATTACTTCAGGTTCGTGCATACTTCCCGCCTCAACCGGATCAACGTGTCGGCTACCATCTCCGCAACCTCAAGCGTCACTTTTCTTTCTTCTCTTTCGAGTGCCCGTAGCCTGTAAGAATTCAATAATTTTTTCAAGTATCTCATTATTGTTCCCCGTCAACGCAAGCTCGACAAGCTGATCGTTCCGCCGCTGCAACATCCGAAACAGAGTCACAACAGCAGTAGCCAGGGCGCCGATTACAGCCGCCATGGCGGATATTGCCGCGATGAAATATTCTTCCATAATTCATCGCAGATTTTCCGCGAATTCGTCCTCGACCTCTTTGATATTTTCGAGGTAATCTAGTTTCGAAGTCGCTTGAAGTAGATCAATAAGGCGCTTATGTGTTTTGTCTTTTTGGGTTTCTACGCCCTTCTTTTCCAATAGCAATGACAATAAGTCAATCTGATCTCGGATTACTTTATCATCAACTTGTACGACCTGTTTCTGTCCGACCTTGATCATGTTGATCACACGCCCGACCTCCTCATGCGCGAGTTCCAACCGGGCTAACATTTTTTCATCTATTTTCAATTTAACCTCCTCTCTTTAAGGTGCCCGGCCCCCGCCGGGGGCCGGACGTTTCATCTCGGCTTAAGCAGCCAGGCTTTTCGTAGCTTCCTTTTTGAATAACCAACCGGTTATGACAGGGACTACAATTCCGACAATTGTGTTCAATATAGTCTGATTGATTTCAATACCAATCGCTCCGGCAATCGGGGGAATCAAGGCGCCAAAAAGAGCAATCCAGAATTTTTTATCTTTCCATTTCTGCGACTGAAAGATTTTCTTTTTGACCCTCTCCATGTCCTGCCGGAATTCACCGTACAAATAGGTTACGACCGCGGTTAAGGTCGCCCCTACGGCTAACGGATCGATGTTCAAGCCCTCAACCTGTCCAGCAACAAAGGACAAAATAGCTACGACAAATGCGATGAATACCATGATAATTTTTCTACTTGTCATGAAACCTCCTACAAAAATTTGATGTGAATGAAATTACCGGGGGCCTTTGCTTCGTCAAGCGCAATTCCGTTGACAGCATCCACGCCCCGACGCGCAACAACAGCACGCCCCTCGGCATCGGAAGTCAGATAGGAAAACTTTTCGATCGGTCCGCCGGCCTCAATTTTCACGATTCCATAGAGGGCCGTTGAAACTAACTGTTTCCCCTCTGTCTGTGTTTCGAGAGAAACCCCCAGGGACTTAAAGCCAGCCTGACAAAGATCACCATCGAGACCAACAAAACGTCGGTCGGGGATCATCCGAGAGTCACCCGGATACACCAGGGTCGTGCCGACAATTTCCTCATGCCATTTCATAATAAGCACCTCCGCTTTCTTTCAGGTGCAGTATATATCAGCGTTTAGACCCCTACCAGAGACACTCGATATACTCGAAATATTCGTAATACTCGTGATACTTTTTTTATTTTTTTTGCCGGGGACCCGGCGTGGAGTTATTGAGATTGTTCGAAATCAGGAAAAAGTGACCGCTGCCGAGGCTGTTCAACATAGAAACTTTTTACCCATTTTACAGCCCCCCAGACGGGAATTTTTATGTCGCAGCGCGAGTTCTCCGGGCCGGTTTTCACGGCCCCCTCGATTTCTCCCAGAGATACGGCATCCCTTACTTTAGTGTAACCGCAATCAAGAATCTCGGCAAGCTCCTTGATTGACAATGAGTTGCCCCGCTTCTCGATATCCTCGATCCATAAATCCTTCAGCGACTTGCTTTCCATCCCGTCTTCACCATGTTTTTTAGGGCCGCTAAAATCGCGCGGCCCTCCCTCTGCGTAACCGGCGCATCCTTCTTGATATTGCGCCGGCACAAACGTGTATAATCTTGTATCGACATTCCGAGGCGGCGCCGGAGCACCGCGATGTCCTCCCGAATTCGCCGCGGGAGGAGCGGTTCCTCATTCTTTCTAACTTCCATCCTGGCTAATTCTTTTAGGACTCGAGTCATTATGTCGTCCGTCAGTACCGGAGAGCGCATGGAGGTGACCCCGGCAATCCTGGAAAGAACAGCGTAAGCCTCACCCTTTCCAATCCGGCGAGCGTGGCCGAAAAAAGACTTGCGCTGCTCAGCTTGCATGCTGTAACTCTCCCCACCAGGGGTGGAATTTTTCCGCCCCTACGTGATTGAAAACATTGAAGTTCCACGGCCCGAGGTCACACTCATACCGGTCCTGGATCGTGCTATTTTTCAGGTGAGTTTTTATCCCCGCTTCAATCCAATTGCGAGCCAGGCCGATAGCCCGGAACGCGAGATTCCGTTCCGCGGCCCATAAGGCCGCGGCATCCAGAGCCGGAATAATTGCGTATTCCGGGACGCGTCGAAAGAAATAATCCTTGATAGCATTGCTATCCGTCCCGGTAATATTCTTTTTACCGATAAGCTCCCGGAGCTTTTCAGCTATCACCGGGCGATACACTTTCAAATAATACATCCTTTGAAAAATGACAAACTCAATCTGTTTTGCGTCGAGGTCCTCGAGCTCGCGATCAAAAACGGCTCGCGCGATCTCCCGTTCAAGCTTGATATAGTCAGCCATCACCGCCCCCCACAGAGTACCAGGGGACCCGAAGGTCCCCTGGATTTTTTAGTCTTAGGAGGGAGAAATGTTAATGTTTGATATTGTTCTATAATGAATTGTTGCCGGGCGATCTCCGTCAAGAGCTCCGCCCGGATTCCTTCATAATCTCGAATTATAATGTCGTATTTTTTCAACCGTTCTTCCGCTTCCTGGATTTCCGCCCGCCGCTCCTGGAAGCGTTCGGTCGCGGTAATACCAATGAGGCAGAGAATAATAATTACAAGCAGACCAACCATGAGCCGGGTGTGAAACCGGCTCGCACATTGATATATTTCAATTACCCCTGACTTCCGCACCTCATCCTCCTGTCGTCCCGCATCATAACTAACTCCGCAGTGCGGGCATCAATACCCCAATCCGTCGGACCTCGAAGCAACCTTACATCATGCTTCCTCAAGAAGTCCACCAACCGTTCTGATCGAATCATATTTCCACCCAGGTGAGAAACCTTCTTTCCACTCAGAAACAATGACGCGAGACATGATATAAGCCTATCCGTAGCGTCTTCCTCAGGGCGAAAAAGAAAACCCGAAAGGATACAGCCGGAAGAAATCTCAATTATTACTAATTGTTTCAGTTTCAAGCCACTGATTTCTTTATCGGAGACCTCAACAGCCCAGGTTCCAAAATCTGAGAATTGCCCCTCAAACTTGCAAGCAAGAAAACCTTTTCTTTTGAGCTCTCGATCAACTCGTTTGTCAATCCATTCCGGCAGCGCTTTATCCTTAGGCATTTTCAATAACCTCCCTGGTAATCCTCTTTTCCTTCGTCTCATATGCAACGACAAGGGCATTCCTCATAAGGTTGTTAACCTGCAAGGGAGTCCCCGCATACCTCACGACCTCCTCAACCGCGGTGGGATCAAGAATATTGACATCCCCCCCGACAACCTGAATCTTTTTCTCAATGTACTCCCGAACGGCCTTCACCTCATCATCTTCGTCCTCGAGAGTTGCAAGCTCGATGACAGAAAGCCTCTGAGCAACTTCCGCCATGTGCGGCTCACTGAGCAACTCCTGGATGTAGGGTTGTCCGAAAAGTATGATACTCATGATTGAGGGACCGCCGGCGCCTCTGCTTGCGCTCTCCCATAAGCGCTTTAAGGAACGCAGCGTAGAACGTTGCAGGCGGTGCGCTTCATCAATTATAAGTACCATTTTATTTTTTAATTTAAAATTCCGACTTGCAACATCCTCGATCATTTCACCCCGTGCGTGTAACTTCTGTTTAGCCTTACGGTCGCCGAAATCACGGATCATAGCATCCGCAATGTTTTTATCTGTGAGGTCCTCTATGAAGACAACGTTTAAGGTAGCAAGCTTGACCTTTCGCATCTTTTTTAACTTCTGCTCAACACGTTGCATCAAGGTCGTCTTTCCCTGTCCACATTCGCCTTGAACTAAAACGAAAGAGTTCTCGAGCGCGGCGTTGATCACTGCCGCCTCGACTTGCTCAATTCTCTTATTACTATACATCTCCCTTACAAGCGGTATCTTGGCTGAAAATGGATCAGCCCTAAGGTTAAAATAATCTAAAACATTTTGATTAAGCATTCTCACTCCTTTAGTTTTTTTTGATTTCAAGGCCTTATGAATGCCTTGATTCCTATCATTTTCTTTCCTCTTACTTTTTTTTATCAATGCTAAATCCGGGTTGAACCGCTTAGCATATTCTGTAGTCAGAGCCGGGCAATCCTCAAGGATTTCCGACGCGTCTTCAAAACCCATTAGCTCAAATACATTAACGACCTTCCGTATAACGTTACTTCGCTTTGGTTGATATTTTTGATCTTTCATCCTCTGGACGGTTCCATGCCCGATACGGGCAACCCTCGAAAGGTGACCATAAGTCCATCCGAGTTTCAACATTATTTCATTTAGCTTGTCATAATTAATCACTTATGCCTCCTTAGACTTTTCTTGCAAGCTTGCCCGCCTGAACTCGGCTTCAAGCTCATCTATCTGTTTTGAACTAATTTTGTTTTCAAACCTTGTCGATATTGTGTCAGATTCCGCCTGGGTGAGCGCGCGCCCCAACCGGGAGGCGAGCTCTTTTTTCGCCCGGATTGGATTATATTCTATAGCCTTGAACTCCACATCCGCGCCGGTTTTTATTACATTCCCAACCCGGTTCAAGAACTGTATCGCCGCGACTCTCTCGGCGTTTCGCCCGAAGGGCTTCACCTCGGTCTCAAGTTCCGCCGCCTTTACTTTGTCGAAGTTCTTCTCACTATCCGTCTTTTTCTTACTCTTATATGTTCCAGGAACGACGCCGCTTTTCGGGATGCCGTATGTGTCTTCCTCGACCGGAACAACTGTAAGAGTCTGGATTTTTCTTTTGTCAATATTTTCAATATTAAGAGAGCTAGAAGGATACTGCACAGTTAACGCCCCGCTCACCTCATACAAGTAAGGATGCTCAATAACATCAACCTTTGTTGAATATATCCCGTCAAGCTTATAGGCCTTGCCTTTATAGGAGAAACTGCCGTTACTCCTGACGGTTCTCACCTCAGGCTTACGGTGCAACAACTGCATAAATTTATAATATCCAGGAACTTCGCGAAGCGCCTCTTTTATAGCATGATCCCAGGCTTGAAAGCGCGTCATCTTGTGCCGTGTATGCACGCGCTCTTTTTGAAATCTAATCGCGTAGTCATACGCCCACCGGTTGATCTCATCGATATCACCAGACTTTTGAAAAAGGAATCCCGACTCAAACCACCTTTCCCAGTTTAGGTGCATTTGTTCAACGACCCCCTTAACCCACGCATGATGAGGGGTTACTGGGGGGTACTCTACCTCTAGATATTCCATGAGCCGGCGGACAGCATAGGACCTTAACACCGAATCATTATCAGTCCAGAGCTGCCTCGGGATTCCATGGAAAATATATTGATCATCATCTTTAGGCGCCCATGCCCGGTAGAAAAAATCAGCCACGTCAAGCGTCTGCTGGGTGGTTGAGTATTCAACGTAGAAGGCCCCCGACAAATGATCGATCATTAGATGACGTATCAGCATTCGCTTACCGGTGTAATTCTTTAGTTTATTGCGGTTAAACTGAGCCCTTGGCATGTGCTTGATCCCATTGTCACGATCAAGATAATACCTGCACACACTTGTATCATATTGGTGAACGTGATTGGAAAACAAGGGCCGCATATCATTTTTAGGTGTTGGCGTCACTGCATCCTTACGGGAAATTCCAAGCCGCCGAAAATACTTGTATACTGTGCTTACACTCGGAAGCTCGGGACGCATCTCGACCGGGAACGATTCGACGTACAGTTGAACGCAACGCTCCAGGGGCGTGCGGGATTCCTTCCCGTGCTCACGCCCCTTCCGGTGGTATATATGAGCGATCCGCTCAACATGCATCCTCATGTCATCGGACAGTTCAAAAGCGTCCGAGCGCCTGGCTCTATTCGACTTCCAACCATTTACCCTCAGTTGCTTGTATACAGTGTTCCGCCCAAGCCCGTACTTATCACATATCTCATCAACAACCGGAGCGGCCTTCCCCCTCCGGTATACTTCATGTACTTGCTCAAGCCAGAACGCCTCACACAACTGCATCATTTACCTCGTTATATTTTCAGGATTCGCGTATGATGTCGCGTAGAAATCCTCATCCGACACTTGCCCGTCCTGGAGGTAGCGAGCATGGAGGCGCATACTCCACCTATCAATCCAGGAAACCATATTTTCAATAACCTCGATACGCGGATCATCGCCACTCGAAATACTCCGTGTCGCTCGGTCTATCTCTCGCGACACGGAAAGGAGACCATCTTGAAGGGCTCCGCATTTTTCTTGAAGCCCAGCAAGATCAGAAGGAAGGCGCCTGGAGTTTACGATCTTTTCCTCGAGCTCCGCAACCTTCCCCTGTGCGTCCTTTTTTTCCTGCCGCTCATAGTCAAGCTTAGCCTCCGAATCATCCCGCGACCGCTCTAGCCGGGCGACAGCCTCTACAAGTTCATCCCGGTTATCTGACGTAATAAAAATCCTTTCCCCGTCGATTTCAAGAAAAAGAGCCTCATCATCATCAACCTCGACCTCGACCTTTGCCGCCTTTAGCAACTTCAAGTCCTTTTCCTTCATGTTCAAGTCCAACAAACCTTTATAAGCTTCTTCGCCAAAATGATTTAAACTGTCCAAAAGCTCATAAGCCTTCCGCCTTGAAATTCCAACAGAAGTACAAAAGTTATCGAAGGTGCCGTAAACTTCCTTGTAAGCTTTCCCGGTATGCACCTTCGCAATCATCTTAGCTTGAAAAAAACGGTTAATAGACGCCGAGAGCGCAAAAGCCTTGTAAGCTCCAACCAGCTCGCCAAGCCCCTGCGCCGTCTGCACATCCATTGAATCAAGCCCTCCAGCGCCAATACCTTCGGCAGCAACATCAAGCATTCTTTTTTCTGACATTTACCCTCCTATTTTGTGCGAGAAATGCACGTTTTTAGATTCCCTATTTTTTGAAACCCGCTCATAATCGTAATTCTTTTTTATTTTGTGCACGGCGCGCACAAAATCACTCCCAAAACACCGGGCGATATTTCCCCGGCTCCTCATCAACCTCCCCGGCAAACACATCAAGCTCAACCGGATAAGACGTTACCGAAGTCATCCCCGGTAACATTGTCCCCGGCGCCGACATAATACCCTCAACGCGCCCCCCGATATCGCCGGGAACATGGGAGGCCGGAACATCGCCAGACACAACCCACAAGGTCCTATTCTCGACGATCATCTCGACTTCATCATCTTTCGTTATATCAAGAGTACCCAACACATCCATCAAGGCTCCATGCGAACTCCCGACATCAAGGGCCTCATCATCATCGATGTGCGCAACATGCCGGCCTACCAGGACGCATCCCTTCACATCGCGATGAAAATTCCCGGCGTGAATTAAGATGTAATCCCTGTGCGGGACATCAAATATATGAAGGTGTTCTCCGTGCTTCTTGCTCTTTCTCAGCTTCACCCTGTATTTGCCGACAGGGACGCACGACTGGTAGCGCCGATTATTTCTCCATGGGAGTTCTAACGTCTTACAGGAAAACTTGACCCGCCCCTGGTCGTCTTCGACGTACATTTCACCGATCACCTGTTTCGGCGTCTGAAACTCTCTCACTATTCTTAGCCTCATCTTTCCCCCTATTCGAAAAGCTCTCTCACTTTAACCCCAGGAGTGAGCTTTTTATTTAGTTCTTGTATCCAGCCGGTTTCAGCAAGCACTTTCTTATGACGATAGAGTTCTACCGAATCCATACCAAGCAACTTCGAGTAATCAACCTGCCGGAGACCGGGCCGCCGGCAGATCATTTCCAGGACTGCGAGGGTTTTTTTCGAGGTCATCAATCCACCCTCACATCCGCGACACTCACCTTCGCGATATCAAGTAGAATAGAATTCCAGCGATTTTCGTCGCGCGGGTCCCGCACATAAAACCGCACATAACTCTTGCGCTCATGGATTGTAATAGACTTGTCTATCAATGAAATTGCCTTCCGCCACCGGGGGTCTCCAAACTTCAATTTACGAAGACCAAGGATTTCTTTTTTGTTGACCTGCCCCTTCTTGTCCGTGTTGAACGCTGCCCGGACGATCTCCTGTACTTCCGTTCGCGCCTCCTCTGTCCATTCATTGAGCAAGTCATCAATGATAGATTTTGCATGTTGCAAACGCTCGTCAAAGTCAATGTAATTCTGAACATTGATTTCGACTTTCATCGAATGATCGAAAGTTGTTACCGTCACGTTACCTTTAGGACTCATCGTGACTCCTGATTCCTCAGCGGAAAACCTCTCAAACTCCCGGACGCGATTGATCGCATCCGCCTTGAATTCCTCAAGGTCCCTGCGAAGTTCCATAGCCCGCTTCACAATCGACTCGGCCACGTAATCGCGCGCCCGGTCAACCTTGCGCACATGCCTTGCAGGGATGTCAACGCCTTTCGCGTCTCTGTAGATTTTCTTATTTCTTATTTTCATTCTTACCTCTCTTTACTGTATGCTTTCCGAAGGATTCAACCTTAACCCGCTTTCCCCGCAATTGATTAATATAGAGACTCTTGCCGGCAATGATCCGATTTTGAATGTCTTCAAGTAGCTCACACATTACATCCGAGCTCTCAAGCTTGTACACATTCGGCATATCCTCTGCCCGGCTACCTTTCGTTTTCTTGATCTTTCTAGACATCTTGCTATCATTGCCCATAAGCGCCTCCAATAACCCCGGTCCGTCCTGGAGCTTCCAGACCGGATTTATAACCAGAATACCGAGCCGCCACATCTTTCCCTTGCTTCAATTTACAACGTTTTTTCTTCCAGGAGTGCTCCTCCATTATTTCTTGCTGTCGCTGAATTAGCGCGTCGGACCGGTGCAACACAACTGCGTATTTATTTGATATTGCTTTGAGTCTTTCCTCGAGGCCCGCGACATATCCGAGAAAGAAGTCCTCGCGGACCCGGTTTCGATATGCGATCTTTTTTCTTTTTCGTTTTAAGGCTTCCTTACAATTCTTATTGAAATAGTCCTTGAAGCACTCCGCCGAATGCCACCAGGCGTAATCAATCGCGGGAAACGCAGCTTCGCAGTCCATTAGCTCGCCGATCAATGTCAGCTTGCTATTTTTTGATCCCATAGTAAAAAGGTGTTCAAGTCTATATACCTCCAGGATAATAATCATCACCAATGCCTTTTCTTTCGAGATTCGCTTGAAAGGCAACTCATACGCGAATTGAACAACTTGAGTACAGAAGTCCTGTACATCTTGTTCATCGTCTTTCAACTCGATTCTGTGCTTAGCCATTAATTCAAGTGCTTTCGCGATCGCGAGTTCCCGTTCATGTTCGTTTTCATTGTTGCGCGCGAGTCGAAATAGTTTTTTAATCTTTTCCACTTGTTGATAGTTCATCATTGCTCCTGTAAAATTAATGAGCCGCCGGGGGAAATCCCCCCGGCGACAATATATTTGAACTCCACCCGTAAGGCTCAACTTACCTCTCCAATCAATTTCCGCTGTTCCTGGATATACCTCTCTAATTCTTGCTTTGCCTTCTCCGCTTCCGCGATGTTCTGTTTTACAACATCCTCATTTTTCTTCGTCACCTTAATTTCAACCAGAGCGCCGGCAACCACTTGAATCGGGAAATATTGCTTTGTAACCTCGCACAAGGCCGCCAGGTAATCCGCCCTGGGGATGTTCGCGTGATCCTCCTCTGAACTCCACTTATGAACCTGGCTTGTGCGGATTTCTTTATCCAGGAGGTCCGACATCCCTTCGGATACCTGTGCCGCTGTCATTCCCGAAACAGAGAGACACAAGGCCACCGCGCGCGACATAAGGCGTGTTTGTCTTATGCCGACGGTATTGAAATGCAACTTGAATTGCTGATCCAGCTCGTCGCCGCATGGTAAAATCGATTTCATTTTTACCATTGAATTTCCCCCGACTTTGCTATATTATTGTAAATAATGAAACGAATGAAACGAAAAGGTTTGTTATTTAACATTGAGCCCCCGAATGTAGCCTTCAACTCTCGGGCTATTTCTCCGACCGCTCAACACGATGTTAACCCAGACTGGAGTTACACCCAGCTTTTTGGCGATATCAATTTGCTTCAAGCCCGCGCGATTCAATATATATATAAGGTCGGCCCGTTTTTTGCGGTTCTTTTTAAGTTTAATTTCTTTAACTTTCATGTTTACATATTAACATTGCTTTTTTTCATTGTCAACAATAAAAACATTTTGTTTGCATAGGATACAAGAATGCGAGGATTTAAAGATATTGGGTTTAGGTTGAGGACGGTTCGCGACGTCCTGAAATACAATCAAAGTGAATTTGCAAAAATACTAGACATTTCTCGACCTTTTCTCTCTCTTTGCGAAACCGGATCGAATAAACCTTCCTTTGAAATTCTTTTGCATCTAAATCAATTAGGAATTAATCTCAATTGGCTTCTGACGGGGGAAGGCGAGATGATGGACCACTCTTCAAAATTCCAAAGGATAGATGATCCAGAGCTTGCAGAACTTGTAGAGCTGTCAAATAATATAAAGCAAGTTCGACGGGCAGTATTGTCAGAGCTGGACAGGATTAAAGTAGTTTTCAAGGAAATTATAGATACTTATAGGACAGAACAAAAGGAAAAAGAAAAGGAGAAAATCGGGTGAAAGAAATTCAAGAAGAGCTGAAAAACAAGTATGATGAAAAATCTGAGGAGCTCAGGGAACTGCTAGAATACGTTCAAATACCAGTTTTGCATCGTTCAATCATGTCAAAGTTAGAACAGGATAAACTCGTGTTTCGCGAGCAAATAGAGGAGCATTTTAGAAAAAAAGTTGATCAAGATAAGGTCATTCATATGAAGGCACTAAATTCAAGATTATTTCATTTTTCAATAATTAAAGAAAATGAAAGCTGGAGTCTCTCGATAAAAAACAACAAGTTCAGCCCGAACGAAATAATATTCCCTGAAGAGATTCTGCAAAAAGCGATTAACTTTAAAACGGATCCAAATAAAATCTATGAAATAGAGCATTTAGAATTCAATTTCCATTACCACGTAGTTTTTTCAAGGCCAACCAAAAACCTCATTACTGGACGTGTTACTAGGGGGGAAACTTCATCAGAATGCATAACTCCCCCAGTCATTGATATTTCTCAATTCATAACACAGCCACAGGCTGATCAGGTTGAAATATTTATGCATTATTTTGAGAATAATGAAACAATCCGCCGGAAGGCTCTCAAGCACTTTTTTTCTCAATTACTACCTGAGATAATATCTGATCCCGAAGCAGTACGTTTAATCATGTAGCTTATATTAAAGAAATTTTCTCAAGATCAATTGCGACTGACTTGTAGCCTGTTGTGTTAGTCTCGCTACCTTCATCAATCCATGTAAACATTTCACTCCCGAGATATACAATTCTTTTTGATCTATATTTTTTGAGTAATACTTTTTTCAATTCACTCTCAAAAGTACGCGAACTACCTCTCAAGAAGTCAATAAATATATATATATCTGACTCAATAGAAAGTAATAGAGCCGCCCAAATCCATCTTTGCTTTTCTTCGTCTACATCATGCAAATGTAATTCTGCATTTATTTGATATTCGTTAATAATTTCAAAAGCTCGATTTTCATCAGCCTCTAATATATATGATAAATACTTCACGTAATTGTTTATAGGCATGTCATGACCTATATCTTTCTTACTATATTTCTTTATTATTACTGACATATCAGAAAAATAATTAATAATTTTGTATTGAATATCCTGATCACACTGAATATAGTTCAGCTTCCCAACCTTGAGATTATTAATATTGACAGAGATATAATCCCTACATTCTTTATTACTTTTTTTTAGTTTCACTACTGAGACTAACAAAAGCACAAGTGTTTTTAGAAATAAAACCAAAATTGCGAGCCAATAATAGTTGCTAAGCATGGTTCTGCTGTTATATATATTTTCATTGTTCTTACAAAAATTCTCAAGTTCGCCCTCCCTTTTATTGAAGAAACGTTTTTTAATATAGAATTTAAAAAAACGATCGCGTGTGTCCGAAATATATTCAGAAAACTCTATATAACTATGATATCCTTTACCTCCAAGATCATCTCCAAGATTTACGATGTAGCTGGTTGGGAATACAATTTTATAATAGCCGGCTTGATCCAAAAGGGTCACCAATCTATCAAATAAAGTTTTTTCTAGATGCCTGTTGTTACTATATACAGAGACCGCATATCTTTTGATCATTTCTTGAGCTTTCTTTTTTCTATAGTTAGGGGGTAAACTTAAAATTTCTTTTTCAGCTTTTTTTTCGAACTGTTTCTTATTCATTAACTTTTCGTAGTTGATTGCTTCGTTTGCAGGTAATAATTGTGCTTCCGACTTAACATATATATCTAGAAGTTTAGGAAGCAATAGGACTAAAACAATCCATAATGAAACAATTACAAACGCTTTGGAAAGACTATTAGTAAAGGATATTAAAACACCCAGGAAATAGAAAAAACCTATCAAACAAAGGAGATATAAAATATAATACAACATGTAAAATGAAACTTTGATTCTTATCTGAATATATATCAAAACACTTAACGTACTAATGGTATAAAATAGAGCTAAAACCAAAAACCTCGATAGGATAATTGTCGTCAACTTCCTACTAGAAATCAGTTTTTTTATGCCATCCATAGAATTACTTCCCCAGAACATCGCTCCAATTGTCCAGAACCAAAAAATTAACTGCGCTATATCAATTTTTTTTCTGCCAAAATAACTACCCCCCTTCCTAGGAATATAAATATTTATAGCTTCCTTAGTATCGACATTCGCTTCCCATGATTCCGAAGCCCCAGAAAAGAAAACTGTTTCTGGTGTAGGATTCATTGTTACCCTGAATCCTACACCACCGTATTGCTCATAATTAAAATACTGCGAAACCTTCAAACGCTCATAAGCTTTATATGACTCTATTTCATCAAGACGAAACTTGTACTCTTTTATTCCAATTTCCAAAAGCACAAAAGAAATAATTGTATAGACGATTAATACAATTATATTTCCTTTTGTGCAAAAGCGTAACAGTTCAAATCTAAAAGGTTTCACCATCTCCCCTCATCAGCCGTTAGGGTCACACAACGGAGGGCCATCCTGGGTTAGAATTTCGCCTCCCATAATTGTCGCGTAATTCCCAAACAAGATTGCATGCGAATATTTTTGAAGAAGTTTCCATACTAGTTGTATTGCCGGCCTTCTATTTTCTTTTAGCTCAATTTCTATAGTATCAATAATTGTTTTTATTTCCTCAATATTGGCAATATTTTTTTGATATATCCCAATTATATCCATCCTTTCAAGGTACATGCGTACTTCACCGGCAAGTTCAGAATTCAAGTTGTTTTCCAGAATTGCTTTGTCATACGAATAAAAAGTGAAGTTTGATCTTTTCAACTCATTATACCCGAGATATACACCTATTTGTTTTGCCTCCTCGTACAGGGCCTGTGCTTGTTTAAGTTCCGCTAGGGTTTTTTTTATATCAGAGATTGAGGAAGAATAATCAAGCTCTTTTTGCGAAGCGGCTTCGTAAATGGCTAAAAATTGTAAAGCAACTGAATAGGAACTTAGAAATTTCGTTGACGCGCTTATCATTTTTTCTTGCATTGTTGCTTTTTCTAAGCTCGGGGTAAACGCGCATACTATATCGTTAAACGTAATAAGCCCCATAACAAGATAACTAAAACTCATACACACTATAAAAATAACAGTTTTTCTTCTCACTATTTTCTCCTATTTTAATTTTAGCTTTATGATCTTCCGAATTCAATGGTAATATAAATTTCATTTTACCATTGACTTTTAGTTAAATTTTTTCAATAACTCAGCCTGGAGCCCCTTGAGTTCTGGGTGAATTTCGGCAAGGCGAGGGAGATCGTTTGTGATGAAATCATCTAGGAACTTTCGGAAAGCGACCGGGTTTTTTTTATTGAATTCTATCATATCCCTATAGCAACTATTCTTTTCAGCTAGAAACTCCAGATAAGATATTATATTTTTTTCGTCCTCGCCCATGCTTTCTTTATACGACATTCGATTTTTTATTTCAATATTTGCAACATATTTTTTTTATTTTGTGTAATTTTCTCCCCTCCCACCTGGTTGCCCCACGCCGATCGCCACCATTGACTAATTCTCCAAAAAAATATAAGCTGAGAGCAGAATGAAAACGACTTACAGGATACCGACCGATTTACTTGACCTGATAAGAGCCAGGGGTGTGAAAGTATCACGCGCAATCCGGGAAGCGCTCCACCAGTTTTCCCCGGAACAATTCGATCCATCCCCACCGCCAACCGACACCCGAACCCTCAACATTTATCTTTCCCCAGACTCAGCCTTGAAACTCCACGTCCTCCAGGAAGAACTCCGAGGAGAGGGGAGAGGGGTAGACCAACAATCGATCATCACCGCCGCCCTGAAAAATTTTCTCACCGAATAGAAACTCACAAACCCCTTCCACATTTCCACAACCCCATCCACAGCTTTTTTCTCACCTTTCCACATTTCCACACCCAGCCCCGCCGCCAGGCCGACCATAATTTTCACCCCACCAAAAATCACGAGAGAAAAAAAAACCGAACCCCCCAACGCGCCGATCGCCGAGCCACCCCCCAAGCCCCAACGAAAAACCACCAAAAACCAACCCCAAAAACCCAAGAATTTTTGTTACACTATTTGAAATTTAGAGTGTACGCCGAAGCCAAAAAACGGACAATTTCCGGACAATTTTCAATCAAGATTTCAAGTTATCTCGCCAATTCGCAATAATTTATCCCCCCCCCGTTTACAAACATCCCCAGAATCCATCGCCCGCTTCCAATCAGCTAAAGCCCACCACCTCTACCTATCCCTCCACTACTACCAAACCGCCCAATCCACCTACGAACGCTCTCTAAAGCTCCACGATCCAAATTCCCCAGACCCCGCCCCCGAAAAACTCTCAACCTTCAAAACCCAATTCATCCCCCCACAAATCTCCTACATCATCGACCACCCCGACTTCACCCCAAGCCCCAGGTTCGAATTCCCCGACGCCCAACTAGAACTCAACCAACCC
Organism: uncultured Clostridia bacterium; assembly: GCA_964491915.1. Classification (GTDB taxonomy): domain Bacteria; phylum Acidobacteriota; class Aminicenantia; order UBA2199; family UBA2199; genus JAHELQ01. The sequence continues at coordinate 2,970 of CAZBHS010000056.1, read as the reverse complement.
AATATCCACACCCTAAATCCCTTCAAAATCTCTCCCCAAAACGATTTAACCGACCTTTCAAATGATATGGACTGATTTTTATTTAGAAAAGTTGCGAATGAATTCTTGCTCAAAAAATAAGAGCTCAAGGATTGAAAATAATTTTTCTGTGTGATATTATCGGAAAGTCGCGAATCAATCTCAGAAAAAACGTTACTTCTAAAAAAACATGCTCTTATTTAAAGATCTGACGCTTACCTGTAAAGACATTAGCCAGAATTTTAAAAGTATAATCGCTGAAATAGCAAACCTTTCCCATATAATAAATTTAACAAATAAATAGAAATTCAAATAAAAGGAAGCATGTGAGGTATTCAATGAAAAAAACTATTTGTGTAATTTTATTCTTATTGGCTTTTACTTCATTTTTTTGTCCCCTATTTTCCCGTATTGAATCGAGGATAAAAGGGGAAGTGGTAGACAAAGATACAGGGAAACCAATTATGGGCGCATCTGTCACATTGTTTTTTCGTATTCGGTTGAATGATAATTTCAACCGGGAGGAAATCAAGACCATTGAAACAGATGCGAGAGGAGGATTTTCTTTTGACGCTCCATGGTCTGGCTTTTATTTTATTAAATGCCATAAGAAGGCTTATGTACCTTTTCTACCCCAACATTATTACAAATATGTCAAAGATGAACTTATTTCAAAAAAAGCTGGCGTTTTTCGGGTAGGAGAAGGAGAAATTAAACATTTAAGAATTGAACTAGAAAAAGGCGGAATATTAAAAGGAGTGTTTAAAATAAAAGAAGCGGGAAAGACAGCGCCTCATAAATTTTCAGCCTTTATTTATAAAGAATCACCTTGCGATGAAAGTTTTGTTTCGGGAAATGATTATAGTATTGCTTCTGTTTACTCAGATGATAAAGGGTATTTTGAGTTGGGCAATCTAGAGACTGGGGATGATTATTATCTTCGTATAATTTTAGGCGATGGATATCCATATCAAAGAATTAGAAATATAAGGGTTTCTAAAGGAAATATTACTGATATTTCTACAACGTTTGATTTTACAAGTACAGCAGGATTGAAAGGAAATATCGTTATAAAAGGCAATCCCCCAAATACTGGATGGCTTGACTTAGCTAGTGATTTTAAAGATCAATTTGGTTACACTGTTATTTCTAGGTACATACTGGAAGATAATACGGGTAACTATTGTTTCAAATCGTTACCACCAGGAAAGTATTATCTTCAGGTATCATGTTTTGATCAAGAGGGAGAACTGTTTAGCAGAGAATTTGAACTCCAAGTATTGGAAGGAATTATAAAACAATTAGATATCTCTGATAAATAGGGGGGGCTGTGAAACAAGTATTTTCTTTGATTTTGAAGAGCCTAGTACTGTGCGTAGTATCCCTACAATTTTTGTATGGATATATACCTTACAGTAAATTGATAGAAGAAGGTGCAGTGAGAAGAAAGGGAACTATATATAAAGGATTAACAGTATACATCCCTACTGACTCTGATACTTTAAAATTTTATCCTGCTTTTGATGAATTCAAAAAAAATCCTCAATTGTACCTTGAGTATCCAAAATTATCAGATATTCTGAAAGAAATTGAAAATAGAATAGTTGAAGCGGAAGCAGAATATCAAAAGCACAAGGAATCACCTGAAGGATATAAGGGGGGGAGCGTTGCAAATCAGTGGGAGAAAGATCCACTTCCTATTTGTTTAAAAAATGCACTTGATAAATATTTCTCAGATTTAAGAAGTGGGCGCCAACGACTCCGTCTGATTTGGATGCCAGAGGATGCTACCTGGAAACAAATTAAGCGGCATTCTATGAAAAAATGGCATGGTCGCACCCTTGAGCCTAACTACATAAGGATATGGGATGTTTATCAAAAAAATCTAGGGGAGAAAAAGGTAGCAGCGTTACTATTTCATGAATTAGTACATGCAGCGACATATAGGGATAAAAAATGCTGTAAAAGTATTAAGAATGGGAAATCTCAGGCAGATGAGGAGGCAAGTACGGAGGATGCTCAAATTAAAGTCTTCGGTAGGAAATATGTTTTTGGTTATTACGAGAGCACATGCTATACAGATAAGCCTGAAGATATCTGGAATAAAGACGGAGACGATTGCACTTATGACAAAGTTTGTTACTGTAAACCGCCTGACTGCCCCTGTACGGGTGATTCCAGTAACAAAGGGCAGGCTCTATTTTCTTCTGATACTGCTGAGTCGAGTTGCTGTCCTCCTCCTCCACCCCCAGAAGATCCGGGACCTGGCGCTGACAATCCCGATGATAATGAATCGATGTCCAGCGGCATTACCCGGATATATAATCTCGCTCCCAGGTCTTTGGTTTTGAAGAGGGGATATTGGCAGGAGGCGGCGAAGCTGTTTGGCGGGTTGTTGTTTGATGGAAATAATTCGGCTGAGGAGTTGATTCGGGTGTCGAAGGTTCTTGTTATTCCTTCGGCTGCGTTGTCTCAGGTTTATGGGGATTCTGTGCTGCGGGCGGTGATTGAAAAATATGTGATGCTGGGCGGCAATCTTGTCGTTATGTCTCAGCAACGTGGGAGTCAGGTTCAGGCGTTTTTGCCTGGGGGTGATCAACTACAGGCCATTGGTTTTCGTGAGGATCAATCCTGTTTGAAAAATTCATCGTTTTTCGAGGTGATGCATCCGGTGCTGTCGTCATGCGTCAATGGTATGGTAGATGTTGGAGTGGATGGCTATTTTTCAAAATTTCCAGCAAATGGAACCGCATTATTAACCCGGCGTGTTAATATTCAACCGGCGCTTTTGTATTATCCTTATGGTGATGGTACTGTGATTTTGACCAGTATGTTCACCGATTGGGCGACAGCTCACTCTCAGGCCTCCACAACAGAATTGAAGTTGTTGCGTGATTTGCTCACTTTTGCCCAGGAGCCGTCGCCATCGATCCCGATGTATGACCTGAAGGA
>CAZBHS010000055.1:19732-28503 GCA_964491915.1 uncultured Clostridia bacterium | reverse complement strand
ATACATAAGGATGCATCCAATTATCGATCAAAGCCAAGAACTACTTGTATTGGATGCAAAAGGAAAAGAACTCAGTAGACATAAAGTCCCAACCGCTGGGTTGTTATCCGAAATTTGCATCTGGAATTCTCACTACTATTTTCTAAAAGAGAATCCAGACCAGGAATTGTGGGAACTCCACGCTGTAAAATTAACTAATTAGATACGAACTAAAAAATTGAAATAAGGAGGAAAACCATGGGCAACAAAAAGTTTAAATTAAACTCTAACTTGAGACAAAATCTTGAAATTCTCGACTCTGAACTATCTCAAAAAGTCATTGGAGGAATGCGCTTTCCAGATGATCTAATTCAATCTGATCCTGGATGCGGAGCTCAATGTGAAATAACTTGCGCAAATTGGTGTCGCGAGTTTTGCGTCGGATTAAGTTGCTAAAGTTTTTGAAGAGGGCGACAATTGCAGTCGTCCTCTTCAGAAAAAAAACATTCGCACCTAATAACATGGATGAGGGAATTAATGCCAAAAATTGACGTAAAAAAATATAGTAACGAAGAGAATAAAGGGAAAGTTCAAAACCTGACAATTACTCTGACTGAGGATTGTAATCTGAACTGCCGGTATTGCTATGAAAACAAGCGAACGCGAAAGAAAAGCCGGATCGCTGTAGACACCGCCAGAGAAGTATTAACCAAAATTCTTGCAGATGACAATGAAATCGAAACTGTTAGTATCAGTTTTTTCGGCGGAGAACCATTCCTGGCTTTTAATGAGATGAAGCGGATCTTTGAGTGGGTTGAATCCGGGTCATGGAAAAAGCGGATATATTTTTCCATTGGAACAAATGGGACAATTCTCACTGAAGAGATTAAGGATTGGCTGACTGAACACAAGGATCGTGTTGGGGTCGGGGTTAGTTTGGATGGGTGTAAGATCGCTCATGATTTGAATCGGAATAACTCTTATGACGCGGTGAATGAGAATCTTCCATTTTTTAGGTCTCTTTGGCCGGAGGAAACGGTGAAGATGACGATTTCGGCGGAATCTATCCCTTATGTTTCCCAGAGTATCATTGAGCTGGAGGAGCGGGGTATTCCGTTTACGGCGAATGTGGTGTTTGAAGATATTTGGGGAGATGAGGAAAACAAGGAGCGATTGCTGGCGATTTATGAAGACGAACTGCTGAAATTGGTTGACTATTATCTGGATCATCCGCAATTGTTTCCCGCCACAGTGGTCGGCCATCATGTGGAATATCTGCTTTTGGAGTCGGACAAAGAAGCGGGGTTTAAAAGCGAGAAAAAAGTCCAGAGATATTGCGGGGCTGGGCATGAGATGCGGATGATCGACACGGACGGGAGTATCTATCCTTGCCAACGATTCGCGCCGTGGATCACCAATCGGCCTCTGCCGGACATGAAGCAGAATCATCAGGAGAAATGGGGGCCGGAACAGTGTAGCGAGTGTAAACTGGTGTCTATTTGCCCCACCTGCGCGGGGTATAATTACGAAGTCAATGGAAATTCGGGGATTCGGACCACGTTTCATTGCGAATCGTTCAAACGGGAAGTTCTGGCGTCGGCGAAACTTCAGGCTATGAAAATCCAGAATGAGATGAAGGATATCGATAAGCTTTCGGATAATGAGGCGCTCATTTTGAAACGGAAATTGTCCGCGATTTTAGAGCTTGACGAGCTTGGGCTTTAGTTTCAACTGATCGTATCTGAGCCTGTATTGGGCGGGGGTTTGTTCCCGCCCTTATAGACCGGCTTAGTTGAGGTCCAGGGCTTCTTCTTCTATGTCTTCTTCTTCGTTGTAACCGACGAGTTCATCCTGGTCTTCGATGAAGATTCGTCCGCCGCAGTCTTCCTCGTAGGAGAGACAGCACATAAGGCGGCCGCATTGGCCGGAGATTTTCAGGGGATTCATGTTGAGGTTCTGCTTCTTGGCCATTTGCAGGGTGATGGGCTCGATGTTGTTGAGGAAGATTTTACAGCAAAGCTGGCGGCCGCAGATGCCGATGCCGCCGATCATTTTGGCTTCGTCGCGGATGCCGATCTGCCGCATCTCGATTCTCATCTTGAACTTTTTGGCCAGGTCTTTGACCAAATCGCGGAAGTCGATGCGCCCTTCGGAGGAGAAGTAGAAGATGGCTTTGCGCTCGGAGGTGAAAAAGCGGACGCGGATGAGCTTGATGGGGATCTCGCGCTCTTTTATCTTCTGCTGGCAAAATTCATGGGCCTTTTGCTCGTCCATTTTTTTGCGCTCGAAATTCTCCAGGTCCCGGTTGGAGGCGACCCGCAGGATCTCGGGGATGCAGGAGAGGTTCTTTATCTCGTTAAACGTCTGGCCGAAGGATTTCACCACCCGTCCCAGCTCTTCGCCGGTCAGGGATTTGATAATCACGCGGTCTGTGGACTTGATGTCGCACTCTTTGGTCTTGAAATGCAATACGTCTTTACTACCTTCTATTTCAACGGTAATCACTCTAAACATGGTTTACCTCGTTCATGGTGTAACTCTTGATAAATTCGAGGACCAGTACCTTGGTATTCAGGTTCCGATGGATGTCCCGGAACAAATGTTCCATCCGCTGGACGAGGTATAACACCTTGGCCATCGGTAGTTGCCGGCGCAAATTCATCAACGTTTCCTTATAATCTATATTAATAATATAACCACTCTTTTCTTCTATGTGAAGTAACATTATATCGCGCAACAACAAAGAAAGCAAATTTACCAGCTCGGTAAAATATTCCAGGAACTTATCGCGGCTGCGGCTGCGGGTATTGAGGTCCAATAAAATTTCATCCACATTGGTTTTATTACTGAGTTTGACTAAAATGTCGAGGCTGCGGTCGCGCTTTTTCATCAGGTCGTCGTAGTTGCCGTCAACCACGTCTTCGATGCCCGACTGGCCGAGGTAGGATAGGAGTTCGGCTTGAGGTTCGGCAATGCCTTTGAGCAGGAAAAAGGCTTTGAGTTCCTCGGGGGTGGGCAGGGTGAAGCTTAGAATCTGGCAGCGGGATTTGATTGTTGGCAGGAGGTTGTAGAGGTTTTTGGTCAGGAGGATGAACATGGTGGATTCCGCCGGTTCTTCCAGGACTTTGAGGAGGGCGTTGGCGGAATTGTCGTTCATTTTTTGGGCGTCTTTGATGATGAAGATTTTTTTATTGCCCATGAGGGGGCGGCGAAAGTTGTCCTCTTTGAGGAAGACGATTTGCTCTTTTTTGTAGAACTGGCCTTCGGGGTTGATGATTTTTAGGTCCGGGAAGATTTCTTTGTCGATCTCTTCACAATGGCGGCAGACGCCGCAGTAATCGTCGCCCCGGTCCAGGCATTGGATGGCTTTGGCGAAGGCGACGGCGAATCCTAATGTGTTGGCGGCCGCGGCGCCGGCGAAGAGCATGCTGTAGGGGATGTTGTCGTTTCTCAAGTATGAGTGGAGGATGTTTTTGATGCGGGTGTTTCCGATTAATTGGTCAAATCCCATTGTTCACCTTTTTTTTCAAGTATTTGGCTGTAAAAGATTGCTTGCAGTGGAGGATGCCTTCGGGGGTTCCCTGGTAAACCGCCTGTCCACCGTGCTTGCCGCCGCCGGGTCCCATGTCGATGATAAAATCGGCGGTGCGGATGATATCGAGGTTGTGCTCGATGAGGATGACTGTATCGCCGCGGGCCACCAGGGCGTCGATGACGTGGATGAGTTTTTGGATGTCGTCGAAATGGAGGCCGATGGTGGGTTCGTCCAGCAAGTAGACGGTGCGCTTGGCGGAGATGCGGGAGAGTTCGCGGCTCAATTTGATCCGTTGGGACTCGCCGCCGGAGAGGGTGGCGGAGTTTTGGCCCAATTCCAGGTAGCCGAGCCCCACATCCAGGAGTACGTTGAGCTTTTTGGCGATGTGGGGGATGGGTTTGAAGAGGTCGTAGGCTTCGGCAATGGTGAGGGAGAGGATGCCTGAGATACTGTGGCCTTTGTATTTGATTTTTAGGGTTTCGGAGTTGAAGCGTTTGCCGTCGCACACGGGGCAGGTGACCTCCAATTGGGGTAGGAAGCTCATTTCGAGTTTTTTGACGCCCATGCCTTTGCAACTTTCGCAGCGGCCGCCGGAGACATTGAAGCTGAAGCGGCTGGGGCCGTAGCCGCGCATTTTGGCTTCCGGGAGGGCGGCGAAGAGTTCGCGGATAATGGGCATGAGGGCGACGTAGGTGGCGGGGCAGGAGCGGGGATTTTTGCCGATGGCGGTCTGGTCCACCATCAGGACCCGGTGGATGGAGCTGTCGAAGTCGAGGGTATCGATGTGGAAGCGGGGAAACTTGGCGGGGATGCCGTCGATGCGGCTTTTGAGGGCCGGGTACAGGGCGTCGTTGACAAGGGAGCTCTTGCCGGAACCGGAGACGCCGGTGACGACGGTGAGGGCGCCGGCGGGTATGTTTATATCAATACCTTTTATATTGTTGATGGATACGCCGCTGAGACGGATCATGCTCGTAGGGTCCGGTTTGGGGCGTTTGTCGAAGCTGATTCGTTTGCGGCCGTAGAGGTAGTCCGAGGTGAGGGACTGTGTGGCGGAGGGGAAGTTGTCGATGGGGCCTGCGTAGACGATGTGACCGCCGTTTTTGCCGGAGCCGGGCCCCATGTCGATGATAAAGTCGGAGGCGCGGATGGCGCTTTCGTCGTGTTCCACCACGATGACGGTGTTGCCTTTTTGTTTGAGGTCTTCGAGGATGCCGAGGAGGTTGTCCAGCTCCGCCATGTGCATGCCGATGGAGGGTTCGTCCAGGATGTAGATGATGCCCGAGAGGTGGAAGCCGATTTGCGACACCAGGCGGGTGCGTTGCAGTTCGCCGCCGGACAGGGTGTCGATTTTGCGGTTGAGGGTGATGTAGTCGAGGTTGAGTTTGATGAAGGATTCGAGCCGTTGGATGATTTGGGGGAGCAGGGGCTCGAGGATTTGTTCTTCGCGGGGGGTGAGGGTGAGGTTCTGGAAAAAGGTGTGGAGCTCCCCTATCTCCATGTCGCCGAGATCGGCGATGGATTTGTGGCGGAACGTAAACGAGAGGGCTTCGGGGTTGAGGCTTTTGCCGCGGCATTGGGGACAGGGTTGGTTGTGTTGGTCCGCGCCGGAGCCTTCGCAGGTTGGGCAGGCGCCGACGGGTGAGTTGAAGGAGAAGGTGGCGGGTTGAGGTTGGCGCAGGCCGATGTTGCAGGTGGAGCAGAAGAGTTTTTCGGAGAAAAAGTACTCGTTTTGGCCGTGGCGCACAATCACTTCGCCGTTGCCTTCGAATATGGCCAGGCCGATGCTTTCCCGCAATTGCTCGCGGCTGTGGTCGTCGATCTCAACGGCGTCGATTTGGATGGCGATGTCGTGTTTTTGGTTGCGGTTCAGGTCCAGGGGCTCGTCGAGGTAGCGCATGGCGCCGTCGATGTGGGCCTTGAGGAATCCCCGTTTGAGGAAACGGTCGAAGAGAGCCTGGAATTGGCCTTTGCGGTTGCGGACAACCGGGGCCAGGAGGATGACGACTTCGTTTGGGAAGGTGGTATAGAGGTGGTTGAGTAATTCTTCGGGGGAGAATCGGGCGATTTTTTTGCCGCAATTGGGGCAGTGGGCTTCGGAGGCGCGGGCATAGAGGAGGCGCACGTAGGGGCTGATTTCGGAGATGGTGCCGACGGTTGAATTGTAGTAGTAGGAGGAGTGTTTTTGGTCGATGGAGATGGTGGGGGATATGCCTTTGATGGTGCGCACTTCGGGTTTTTCCAGGGATTTGATGTATTGGCGGGCGTAGACCGACAGAGACTCCAGGTAGCGCCGCTGCCCCTCCTGGAAGATGGTGTCGTAGGCGAGAGTGGACTTGCCGGAACCGGACACACCGGTAATGGTCACCAATTGCCTCTTGGGAATATTCAGGTTAAAGCGTTTCAGGTTGTGCTTCCCGGCGTCAAAAATTTCTATGTGCTGCATGTTCGTTTATACCATCACCAAATGTGGAAAAATTATAGCACAAAACAAACCGCCGCGCCACAAACCCAAAAGATCCGGCGGAATTGACAGAAATCATTAAAAAAGACTTGAAAATTTCTTTTTTTCATGTAAAATTTTAGAGTTAATAGGAGTTGATTTAAGGAGTAGACTATGAAAAAACTATTTATTATTGGATTGTTAACAGTGACATTGCTGATCCCTTGCTTTGCGAAGCAGAGCGATGCAGATAGAGAAGTCGCTCGTACGCAGGAATTCATCCAGGCCACCCAGCAAAAAACCCCGCAGGCGAGAATCAGCGCGCTTCAGGCTTACGTCAAGAAGTTCCCCGATACCACCAAACGTTGGACCATTCTGGCATATTATCAGTTGTCCGTCAATTATGTTCAGTTGAAGGACTATGGAAAATCCGCCGAATTTGGTGAGAAAGCCATGCAGTATGGCGTTCCCACCGGCGAACAGGCCAGATTGAATCTAATCTTATCGGAAGCTTTCGGCGTTAAAGATTCTCCGGTGTACAACAAGGCCAAAGCGCTGAAACACGCTGAAAAAGCCATTGAGTTGGCGAAGAACGACGCACAGGTGAGAAACGCGGCGCAGAAAATCAAAAAAGGTTTGACTGTACCTCCGCCGCCCAGCGAATCCCCGGAACAGAAAATGAAACGGTTGGTATTCCAGGACGAGGAATTCAACGCAGCGATCTCCTATTATAAAACATTGGGAACCGCCGATAAAGAGAATCCCTCAATCCACGAGACATACGCCGCCGCATTGTTCAAAGGTGGAAAATTCGATGGGGCCATCAAAGAATACGAGCTCCTGTTCGCCGCTGAAAAAAAAGGTATCACCGCTTACAGACTCGCCGAATCCTATGCCGCCAAAGCCGGTAAAGTGAAAAGTTTTCACGACAAAGCCATTCGTAAATATATCGAAGCCAGCTTGCTCTATGCGGACGAAGGTAGCTCCAACCAAAAGACAGCCGAGGCCAAAGGTAAACGCCAGCTTTTCATCAAAAACGATTACTTCAAAAAGATGGACGCTTACAACGCCAAACTGAAAAAGAACCAGGCGTCCGCGTCTAAAAACGAAGAAGCTATTGCCCAGGCAAAACGCGATCTTCGCAAACAGCGCCGTCATATCAGAAACACCTATGCGGATATGGAACCGCCGCAGTACGAATATGACAAAGAGGAACAATTGGAAAAGAAGATCCAGATGTTGCAGTCCGGCGGCAGCGCTGATTTGACCAATGAAAGAGACGAATTAAAAATAGAAGAAACCCGGATCTCTAAAGAATATTCCGATCTCGTTAAAAAAATTAAAGCAGAGATGTAATCGATCATCATAAAAAAGGGGGCAACGATATCATTGCCCTCTTTTTGTATTACAATGAAATGCAATCATTTAAATACTGGAGTGAAACCCTATTCATATTCAACGCATCTGAAAGGGCAAATTTAGAAAACATTCTTTGGTATAGTATAAAGGGAATGAATATTATACGGGTATAAAGGAGCAGTGATGAACAAGGTGGTAAAGATCATTTCAATCCTCATTATTATTGGAGCTATAGGATTTGCCGGTTATAAACTTTTTACCGAAAAAGATCAAGGCGACGGGGCGGAAATCATAAAGGCCGAAACGGACGAAGGAGATAGTGGCAATCAAGAGGCTCCCCTACCGGTGAAAACAATCAAAGTCGAAAAGGGAAAACTTCCTCTACGGTTAAGGGTTTCCGCCACCGCGGATGTGTGGGAAAAGGCGGTGTTGAAATCTGAAGTTAGGGGCAACATCCAGGCGATCCACGCAGCGGTCGGCCAATTTGTCAAAAAGGGCCAATTGTTGTTGAAATTGGACGACCGGGAATTGACATTGGAGCTGGAGAAGTCAAAAACCACCAAACTCAAAGCGCTATCGGACTTTCTTGTCAAAGAGGACACCACCATGTCCATCACCCAGGAACTCTCGCCTGAAAAAAAACGGGAACTACAAACGGTCAAGGAGAAATTCCTGAAATCCCTGGACCTCTATTCCAAAGGGAAAATGAAAGAGGCGGATTTCGAAGAAATCAGCGACGAGTATGAAAAGAGCATGGTGTTTTCCGGGGAATTGCGGGAGGAAATCCGCAAAGCCCAGGAAGGCCTGTCCAACGCCTCTCTAACGGTAAAACAGAAGGAATTGGATATCAAAAAGACATTCATCCGCGCCCCGTTCGACGGTATCATCGCCGATTTGTCCGTCAGCGCCGGCGAGAAGATCAACCAGGGCCAGGACCTCTTGAAGATCATCAACCTCAAATCGTTATACTTGCGCGGTTACGCGTTGGAATCCGAGATCCGGCATCTGAAGGTCGGAACTCAGGTGAGGGTACGCTTCGACTCGTTTCCCGACACGTTTTTCTTCGGCAAACTCAAAGCCGTCAGCCCGGAAATCGACCCGGACAAAAAGACGATAACCATTTTTATCGCGATCGACAACAAAGAGGGAAAGATTCTCCCGGGCATGCACGCCGAGATCGACATCGAATACAAGGTGTTCAAAGATGTGGTCAAGGTTCCCATCAAAGCGGTGGTGTCGCGGCAGGAACGGACATTGGTGTTCAAAGTCGAGGATAACATCGCCCTATGGACCTACGTAGACGTCGGGGCCAAGAACGATGAGGACTGGCAGATTCTGAGCGGTTTGGAAGGCGGCGAGCAGGTGGTGGTCGAAGGCCAACTCACTCTGGCGCATCAATCGAAAGTAAAAGTGGCTAAATGAGCATCATCAATACATCGGTCAAACGTCCGGTCG
>CAZBHS010000055.1:0-19722 GCA_964491915.1 uncultured Clostridia bacterium | reverse complement strand
ATGTTCTTTATCGGGGTGCTCCTGTTGGGGTATATTTCCCTGTCGAAGCTCTCCATCAACCTATTACCGAACCTGAGTTATCCTAAATTATCCGTTCTAACGGAATATCCCGGTTCAGGTCCCGAAGAAGTCGAAAAGTTCATCACAACTAAATTAGAGGGTCCCCTATCCTCGATCCCCGGCATCAAACGGATCGATTCCATTTCGCGGGAAGGCATCTCTATCGTGACTCTGGAATTCCATTGGGGCACGGATATGGATTTCGCCCTGTTGCACGCCAAGGAAAAAACCGAGGAGGTACGCCGCGATTTACCGGACGATTGCAATTCTCCGGTGATTATGGAATGGGATCCCACCTCCTCCCCAATCCTGATTGCCACCATCGAAAACCAGGGCCGTAAACTCAAAGATGTAAAGGAAACGGCCGAGTTTATCATCAAACCGCGATTGGAACAATTGGAAGGGATTTCCAGAGTGGAGATCCGCGGCGGGGATGAAGAGGAGATCTCGGTGGAGATCGATCCCGATTTGGTCAAGAGCCTGGGCATCACCCTCTCGGAAGTGGCGCGGGCCATTCAGGGGAACAATATCTTTATGCCCGGCGGTACGGTTAAAAAGAATAAATTCCGCTACAACCTGAAAATAGACGGCGAATTGGACACGCCTGCGGAAATGGAAGAAGTAGTGGTGCGTCAATTGCAGAGCCGGAGCATCAAGGTCAAAGATATTGGCCGCGTGTTTTATAAAAACAAGTTGAAGCAAGGGGACATCCGTTTCAATTCAAAATCGTCCATCGCATTGTTAGTCTACACAGAGGCCGGCGGTAATACGGTGAACGCCACCCATAAGGTGGAAGAGGCGTTCAAAAGCATGTCGCAGGAGTTCGAGGATTTTGACTTTTTTATTATTTCCAAGGAGGCGAACCTGATTATCTCCTCCATCAATTCATTAAAGTCCTCCTTGTTTCTGGGAGCCATCCTGGCCTTCTTCATATTATTGTTATTCTTGCAGAATTACCGGGATCCATTGTTGGTATCCACAGTGATCCCCATCTCCATCATTTCCACCTTCGTGTTGATGTTCGCCTTTGATGTGAATATCAATATCATGTCGTTGGGGGGCCTGGTACTGGGGGTCGGTATGTTCGTTGACAACTCCATCATTGTATTGGAGTCCATTTTCCGCCACCGGGACGACAAACAGATAATCAATTCGGTCATCGAAGGGGCCAAAGAGGTGAGCGGCGCCATTTCCGCTTCCACCTTCACCACCATCTCCATCTTCCTTCCGGTGATTTACCTCTACGGCATCACCGGTAAATTGTTCCGGGACCAGGCGTTGACAGTCTCGTTCTCGCTGGTGTCGTCGTTGGTGGTGGCGGTCACGCTACTTCCCGCCCTATCGGCGTTCAAAACCGTGTTTCATACCGATTTCAGCGAATCATTCCCGGAGCCGGGTAAGAAAAAATGGTTCCATTTCCCCCTCAAGGGCTTGAACCAGATTCTCCTATTCCCGTTGCGCATCGCCGGAACGATTATTTATTTTCTTGTGGCCGCGATTTTCCTGGCCTTTAAATATATCTTAAAGGGCGGCGGCGAATTGTTCAATTTTATTCTGAAACCCACATATAAATTGTTCAATAGATCATACAACCGCTTCGACGATGTGTATCACCGCTTGTTAATAAAGATTTTGGACAAAAAAATATACGCGGTCATATTGAGCGGCGCTGTGCTCTGCATGTTGGCGTTGACCTATTTGGCGCTGGACAAAGAATTACTGCCGACGCCGGACAGCGCCAAGTTTGAAATCAAGGCCAGTACGATTCCATCGTATGGGTTTGAGGACACGAACGCCATCGCCGCCTCCATCGAGGAGAAGCTCAAGGTAATCGACGGAGTGGATTTTGTATTCGCCGAATCCGGAGCGGTATCGCAATTCACCGCCAGAAGCGAAGATTTTTCGGTCAACAATATTCACTTCATTGTCCGCTGCCAAAATCCGAAAGTACGCGGCCGGGCCATGGAAACAACGCGGGAAATTCTGGCCAAAGAAGATCTGCAAAATTTTTCGCTATTCCTGGAGAAAAACACTCTTTCCCAATACCTATCCATGGAGGGGGACAATTTCCAGGTCAAGGTCTTCTACGAAGATCTAGAGACCGGTAAAATCGCCGTGAACCGGATCATGGGAGAGATACGGGGAATGGAAGGCCTCTCCGATCTGAAAACATCGTTATCGGAGGGCAAGCCCCTGATGGCGCTTCAGTTCAAGCAAGAACTGCTGGATCAGTTGAATATCCCCAAAAACGCCATTTCCAATTTCATCCGCCAGGCGGTTAGCGGCGAGAACGCGGGCACTTTGAAAAAAATCCAGCAAAGCTTCGACATCTTTGTGCGTATCCCGTCGGACGGCGTGATCGATTTGCAGAAAATGTTGGAGCTACCGATCAGTGTGAACGACAATATATATTACCTCAAAGATCTGGTCACTGTTGTCGAGAGACCTTCCATCAAGGAAATCGAACGGGAATCGCAGGAGCGGTTCTTTTTGATCTCCGCCAGAGCCGAAGCCAGCAAACTGGAGAATCTGATGGCTAAAGTGGAGGCGAAGCTCGATAACGTACAACTACCAGCCAACACCCGCTATAATTTCTCCGGCGAGGAAGAGGAGCGTAAAAAGGCGTTCGCCTCCTTGCAGGAGGCCGTCATTCTGGCGATCCTGTTGGTTTACATGATCATGGCGGCCAAGTTCGAAAACATCATCCAGCCGTTCATCATCATGTTCACGGTGCCCATGGGATTGATCGGCGCATTTTTGTTCTTGTTCATCTCCGGCAATACTTTGAATATCATCTCCGGCATCGGAATTCTGGTGCTCATCGGCATCGGGGTGAACGACGCCATTGTCAAGGTGGAGTATTCCAACCAATTGCGGGACGAGGGTAAACCCGTCCGGGAGGCTATTCTCACAGCGTCACAAGTTAGGTTGCGTCCTATTTTGATGACCACCTTCACCACCATTTTCGGCCTGGTGCCAATGGCGTTTTTGAGCGCCACCGGTTCGGAATTGCAACAACCGTTGGCGCTGGTGATCATCGGCGGACTGCTATTCACCACATTTTTGACCCTGATATTGATCCCTGTATTATACGAATATGTAGAAAATGTGAAGGCCAAACGTAAGGACCCTAAAAAGGGATAATCCAAAATGGAAAAAATTATTAACCGGCCGGTATTGGCCACGATGTTTTTCATTATCATGATCATCCTTGGGGTCTATTCATACAACGACATGCCCATCGAATTGGTACCGGACCCGGAAGAGCAATTGCCGACACTCAATGTCACCTATTCATGGAGAGGGGCATCGCCGGATATGATTTTACGGAAAGCGCTGATTCCAGCGGAAACCGAGATCATGCTGATTAAAGGAGTGGCAAAGATCAAGAGTCGCGCCACGCAGGATTACGGACGGATCGAGGTGGAATTCAACCGGGAAACCCGCATGGATTTCGCCTCCGTTGTGTTGAGGGAACGGCTGAACCGGTTGCAGCGGGATCTTCCCCCTCAGATCGCCCGTCCCAATATTCAGAACTACGTTCCCGACGAGTTTAAAAAGGAACCGTTCTTTAATGTGGGAATCTATGGAAATTATTCGATATATGGACTGAAACGGGTGGTGGAGCGGGAGGTGCTCCCCTATCTGAAAGCCATCCCCGGCATTGAATCCATCAATCAATGGGGCGGTGTGGAGCCAGAAATAAAAATCGAAACCAATATGGACCGGATCAAACGGTATGGTATTTCCATCGGCACTATCACCCAGCGGATCTATGAGCACTTTTATTCTATACAATCGGTCTCCATGCGGCGCAAAGGAGACGAGATCACCCTGTCGTTGACTGAATCGCCGGAGCGGCTCCAGGAGCTTCAGGATATTGTGGTACTGGACCTGAAAGACCAAAAAGTTTTGATCAAAGACATCGCCGACGTTTACCTTGGCTATCAGGACCTGGAACGCGAACAACGGTTCCAGACAAATCCGGTCATCGGCTTGCTGATCTACAAGCAGCCGAACACCAGTTCGCTCGAGATGTCCAAGAAAGTGAGGGCCAAACTTCAGGTGTTGGCCAACAAACTCAAGAACCGGGTGGAATTCGTGATCCAGAACGACGAAAGTAAGGAATTGCGGGAGCGGATTTCAAAGCTCTTGAAAATCGCCTTCCTGATTCTGATCATCATATTCGTCATCTTGATCGGCATTGTGCGGGATATCAAATCCTCGTTCCTGATTTTTTCTTCGGTGTTCTTTTCGGTATTCGCCACATTCATGGCCATCTATGTGTTAAAAAAACTCGATATAGTGGAGTTATCCCTCAATTTGCTGACTTTATCGGGACTGGCGCTGGGATTCGGTTTATTCGTGGACAACGCGGTGGTAGTATTCGACAGTATCCTCAGACACCGTGAAAAGGGATTCGACCTTGTGGATTCAGCGGTTACCGGCTCAAAAGCCGTTTTCCTTCCTGTATTGTCTTCAACCGTTACGACGATTATCGTCTTCTTCTCATTCGCGTTTTTCGAAGGCCGGCTGAGGTTATACTATATGCCGCTCGCCTATATCATTGCCATCTCGTTGTTCTCATCCATTGTGGTATCATTTGTCCTGATTCCCTCCCTCAGTTCCCGAATTAAAATTCGCGTCAAACCGCAAAACGCGGAATTCAAAACCGGACGCTTCTTTCCGTTTATATTGAAATACCCTTTGATCGTCATTATCCCTATCGTCATCATCTCCGTCTACTCATTCAATATATTCAAGAAGGAGGTCACATTCGGCGATTTCTTTTCCTGGTATTCAAAAGAGCGGATAGTGGTTCAATTGCGCTTTCCTTCAGGCGCTGAATTCGAGGATGTAAAAAAAGCGATTATGGAATTCGAGGGCATAGTAATGTCCAAACCATATAAAAAAGAAATTTCCACCAATATCTCACCCCAAAGTGCATATATGCTCATCGCTTTTCCAAAAGAGGTCGAGTTTTCGGCGGCGCCCTACCAATTGAAGCAGGAACTCATCGGCCACGCCACAAACCTGGCGGGCATTGGTGTCGGCGTATCGGGGTTTGATCCGGAAAACTATTATTATAATCCCGATACCGGTTCATACATGCCGTTTTCTATTACCATCAAAGGATACAATTTTGAAAGATTGATGAAATTGACCGGCGACTTGAAAAAAATCCTTCTGAGCCACCGCCGTATCAAGGAAGCGAGTATCTTGACGGATATAGATTTCTGGTGGGGGGGATCGGAAAAATACTATGCCTTCAAGTTGGACCGGGAGCAATTGAAAAAGTACAAATTGGAACCCCAATATTTGATGGGACTAATCGGAGCGGTTCTCCGGGAACGAAATCAGACAAACAAATTAAAATTCGACGATAAAGAGCTGTCCATCGAGATCAAATCCTCGGATGTGGATGATCTCGAATTGGACGACATCCTGGCCATGAATTTGTCCACAGCCGACGGAACTCCGTTCCGGTTGCAGGATCTGGTTCAAGTGGAAATGACAACTCAGAAGGGTGGAATCACCCGTGAAGACCAGGAATACGTAGCAGCGGTGCGCTGGGATTACTTAGGAAGCGCAAAATCCGCGGACAGATTCCACAAAACGATTTACAACAACCTGAAACTACCTCCGGGATTCAAGAAGAGCCTGGACGAACGCCGGTTCCGTATGACGGAGAAAGAAGAGGGTCAAATCTTCTTCGCCATTGGTCTCTCGTTATTCCTGATCTACCTGATACTCGGCATCCTATACGAAAACTTCTTCCAGCCCTTCCTGATCATGTTGTCCATCCCCCTGGCGTTGATCGGTGTGTTCATCGCTTTTGTGGTGATGGAATATTCGTTCGACTCCACAGCCTATATCGGAGTGATTCTATTGTTCGGCATTGTGGTGAACAACGCCATCTTGTTGATCGACAACATCAACCAGCATATGCTTAAAAACAACAATATCGTTCAGGCCATTGCCATCGGTACGAAGGAGCGGATCCGGCCGATTTTCATGACCACCGCCACCACAGTCCTGGGAATGTTGCCGATGATCTTGTTCAAGAATCCCTACTCGACCGATATATGGTCGTCATTGGCATTGTGCACAGTCGGCGGTCTCACCACCTCCGCCACCTTGATCTTGTTTGTGTTGCCGATTTTTTATTATTTTATGTATAAATTGCAGAAATTTATATTTCCCGGGAAAAAAATAAATGTGAGTACCCCCTAATAAATAAACCAAATTGAGGAAATGATGAAGCATGTTTAAAGATTTTAAAGAGAAAGCGAAATTTTTTATCCCCTACTGGAAAAAGGGCTTGATACCGGTACTCTTTCTGATTATTTCCACCGCTATATCGTTTGTTTACCCACTTTTTTCGAAGTGGGCCATTGACGGTGTGGTGCTGGAAAAACGCTATGACCAATTATTGAAACTGACCTTGTTGTTTTTGGCATTGATTGTGGCGCAACGAGTGTTCTCCTATTTGAACGAGGTATCGTTCTTTAAATTTCAGAAGAAAAGCATCCTGGGAATCCAGATGGATTTACTGAAGAAAGTGTTCTATTACCCAATGGATTTCTTCGACAAGAATCACTCCGGTTACTTGATGGGACGGATCAGGGGCGATGTGGCGGGACTCAGCTATATCTTCTCCGCAGGATTGGTGATGTTCTTTATGGACGCCTTCAAGTTCCTGGGGACATTCTTCATTTTGTTATCCATGAACGCCAAACTCACCCTTATATCGATTGTGATTCTCCCCTTCCTGATACTTAAAATGATCACCTCGCAAAAAGCGATCAAGGAGATCAACAAGGAGATCCTGGAAGAAAACGCTAAACTGGAACGGGAACTTTCCGATACCTTCCAGGGCGTTGAAGTGCTGAAAAGCTTCTCCAAGGAAAAAGAGGGAATCGCCCGCGCCACAAACGCGTTGTCCGACTATCAAAACATTGAGGTAAAACGCAATGTGGTCATGGCCCGCTATCGCAATGCTCTCGATTTTATCGTCAACATCGGCCAGATATTGCTGTTGTACTTCGGAATCAAGGAGGTTATCGCCGAAAACCTGACCATCGGCGGCTACATGGCATTCTCCGCATATTTGATGTATGTCTACGCCCCCATCAGGAATTTGAGTAACGTCAACATTTTGTTTGATTATGCTAAACGAAGTTACGATAGGATTAAAGAATTACTGGACATTCTTCCCGAAGATAACGGCACCACGGAATTAGAGGGAATCAAAGACATCAAAATCAGCGATGTGGAATTCGCGTACAAAGAAAACGAAGAGATTATCAAGAACCTGAATTTCGCCATCAATGCCGGCGACAAGATATTGATCGAAGGTAAATCCGGCAGTGGCAAATCGACATTGATTAAGTTGCTCCTGGGGCTCTACAGAACGCAAAACGGAACCATTGAATACAATGGCATCAATATCCGGGAACTCAACCTTCAGAAGCTGCGCGAGCGCATCGGTTACATTTCCCAGAATATCTTCCTGTTCAATAAAACCTTACGGGAAAACCTGGTTTTCAACAATACCTCCATTACGGACCGGGAGATCATGGAATTAGTGAAAAAATGCCAGTTGGAAGAAAAGGTCGCGGGACTCAAAAAACAACTGGATGAAGAAATTTCAGAAAAAGGCGCCAATTTCTCCGGCGGCGAACGGCAGCGGATCGCCCTTGTACGGGCTTTGATCAAAAATCCCGAACTGATCATCATCGATGAAGGAACCTCAAATCTCGACATTCAATTGGAAGAAGAAATACTGCGAATCATCGAGGAACAATTCGCCGGAAAAATCATCATCCGGGTGACTCACCGGAACGT
Organism: uncultured Clostridia bacterium; assembly: GCA_964491915.1. Lineage (GTDB taxonomy): Bacteria > Acidobacteriota > Aminicenantia > UBA2199 > UBA2199 > JAHELQ01. The sequence goes on along the minus strand of CAZBHS010000055.1, from coordinate 11,814 downwards.
TGAGGACAGTGGTTGGAAACGGTTCAATGTCAATGAGAACAAAAATGAGACCAGTCGGGAGATAGCTCCGGATATCGCCTAACATTTAAAAAAATTCTGGGATTTAATGTCCTGTTCATGTATAATCGATGTCAGAGGTGCAGCATGAGAAAGAAGCTATTTATTTCTACTATTATTCTTACCGTGACGTTGAGCGTCATCTTGATTCAATGCGCGATCAATCCGGTCACCGGAAAAAAAGAATTGATGCTCTATTCCGAAGCGGACGAAATCGCGATGGGCAGAGAGGTGGACCAGGGGGTCCGCAAGACCTACGGCCTATATGACGATCCCCAATTAACCGCTTATGTGGCGTCTGTGGGTAGAAAACTGGTCCCCTATTGCCATCGCCCCCACCTCAAGTATCATTTCGCGATTTTGGACACAGCGGTTGAAAACGCATTCGCCGCTCCAGGAGGATATATATATATCACCCGGGGCCTCTTATCCATGATGAACAACGAAGCGGAATTGGCGGTGGTATTGGCACATGAACTAGGCCATGTGAATGCCCGCCACTCGATGCGCTCCATGAGCCGGAGCATCCTCTTCGGTATAGGATTGGTCATTGCCGGAGAGTTGAGCGAAGATGTCAGGAAATTCACGCCGCTGGCGGCAATAGCCGGACAATTGTTGTTCCTGAAATATTCCAGGAGCGACGAATACCAGGCGGATTCACTCGGAGTGGACTATGCCAGGAAAGCGATGTACAATCCCGGCGCAATGATCAGTTTTTTTAATTCCATCCAACGGTTAAAAGTGATGAAAGGAGGAGGCGGCTTACCGAACTTCCTCTCCACACACCCACTGACTCAAAATCGCATAAACCGGGTAAAGGCCATGCTGATGCAAACCGACACAAAATTGGCAGAAGGCCGGCAGCCATACCTTGGGAAAATTAACGGCCTCGTTTACGGAACAAATCCAAGACATGGGTATCAAATGGGAAACGCGTTCTATCACCCGGATATGCGGTTTGTATTCGATATTCCGCAGGGGTGGCGGATAGAAAATACACCGGCCAGTGTTTCAATGGCCCCTTCCGATGGTAACGCCCTGGTTCTATTCGCGGCGGAAAAAAGCGCAAAGAGCCTGGATACCTATTCTAAAGAAAATCTCTCCAATTTATCAAGTCCCGAATTTATCAGAAACAGCTTTAGGAGCATCAATTCTTATCAAGCTCATGAAACTATTTTTAAGACTCCCGAAGAGGGAAAAATGCTGAAAGGGAAGTACACCTGCATTCGCAAAGGCGATATGATATTTTCATTCCTCGGTTTTTCCACCACCGCCCAATACCCCAATTACCAAACCAGTATCGAGAGCGTGATGTCGTCGTTCAGGAGATTGGACGACAGAAGTCATATCAATCGCAGACCGCTGAGAGTGAAAGTTCTCAGGGTAACATCCGGGCAAAGATTTAAAGATATGTTAACCCGCTATCAAGTACCGTCGACGATGTGGGACCAGGTCGCCCTTATCAATATGAAACAAACGCAAGATACATTGAGCTCCGGTCAGTACATCAAACTGATCCAATAGATTAGAGAGATCTTTACTTTGCAAGCGCCGAGGCAAGCCTGATTCTCGGCGCGCTCTTTTCAGTCGAATCTCCATAAAGATCGTCAATCTGTTGGTAAACTTGCCCAGCGCCTTGTTTACCGATTTTTTCGAGGATGTCGGCCTTGATCCAAAGAGCGGGAATATAGTTGGAATTAAAATCAAGGCACAGATTGATCTCTGCCAACGCGCGTTTATAATCTTTGCGACGGTATAAAAACGCCGAATATTCAGAATGAAAGAATTGGTAGTGAAAGTAAGTGGAAGCCTGAGATAGACTGGTTTTCAAAGCTACAAGAGCCTTAAAAATTTCCTCCGCCTGTTCATTCATACCGCCCCGTTCCAAAGTGAGAGCGCGCAAATGCAAATAGAATTTATAGAGAGTGGAGAAATTTTCTGCCGACAACCGGTATTTATCCTTGAACTTCCTCAACCACAACAATTCATTACGACTCTCTTCCAATCTATTTAATTCCAGTAAAATCAATCCTTTCAGCCAATGGGACAGCGCGCTCGCCGAATCAATCCCATTGGAATCGAATATTCTGATGGACGTGTTTGCTAGCTTGAGGGCCCCGAGACAATCTTTCTTCAAGAAACAAATATACGACCGCTTAAATGCCGAATAACCACTGGCTCCCATAAGGTTTGGATCGACTAACCGGTTGAATTGATCGAGACAGGTTTCTGCCTCGTCGTATTTGGCTTTTAGAATGGAGATATTGGCCAACGCCTGGTAGCTCCAAAAGACACCGGAGTCCTCCAAAGAAATTGCGGCCCGTTTGCAAGCCTCGGCGGAAATATAATCTCCGGCGTAATAATACCCGTCGCCAAGCGAATCGAATGAATTGGCCGTGCGATCTAAATCCCGGTACCTCTCGAACAATTCAAGCGCTTCTTTATGCATCCCCAAAAAGCTATAACAATAAGCCAGGTGATTGATGGCTCTGGAATGATCCGGCTGCAATTGCAGTGTCTCCAAATAATAAGGAATAGCGCCTTTCGGCAGGTTGTGACGGAAATAAGACTCAGCTATTTCAAAAGTCACATCCTTCGAAAATGGAATCAAGCTCTTAAGGTCGCGAAGATACTTCACTTCGTTCATAAAATTGAAACTGATACGGGATTTCAAAGAAAGAGTCCTCAACCGGAATTCTTCGGGCAAGCGGTCAATCTCAGGAGTTATTTCATTCAGTAATGTTTCAGCCTTTATTTTAAATTTAATAAGGGAATATAAGTCGGCGAGAAAAAGCTTTGCCGCCAACAGATCCTGGGCCTGGACAAAATATTGGAGAGCTTTTGAAAATTCAACCCGCCGGTAACACTCGTATCCCCTATAAAACGCGTTATATTTCTCCCAGGAATTGCCGAACAACAATGAAATCTTTTTAAATTCAGCGATTTCTTCTGTTGACTCATCTTTCAAGTGGGAAAACACTTTTTTACTCAACGTATCGACTTGATGGATCAACAACGAGTCATAGTTGCGCAAACCGGGAACAGTAATGGAGAAGCTCTTGCCGTCGGCGTTATAAGGTTTTAAAATTACATCAAGATTGATAATATCATTTATTTTTGTAATGACCCCTTCGATTTCATAAGAGATGGGAAAACGCTTTTCAAAATCCGCAATAAGCTTATTATCGCCATTTGACCGTGATAAAACCGGAAAATCAGTTTCCCGGATCGTTTTTACACAACTTTTTTGATTGAGGGAAATACATGACAGGTGGTCGATCATACCAGGCAAACTCTTATCACCGGTTTCATTCTTGAAGGAACGTAAGAGGATATAACGCGTCTTATCTGTAACCAATCCCGGAAAGCCAATTTTCTGTTCGAAGAAAAAATAAATCCCGGCGGCAAGGAGGAAAAAAACAACAAACCACCCGATACTCTTTCGCCATTTTGGATTGGAAAGATGATAGGTCACCGGTTCCCGGTCATCCTTGATATTCTTCAACCGCATGACCATTTGGTCCAAATTCTCGCTTCCTGTTGAAGACCGGTTTCGCCGCCACTCCTTACCTTTTTTCACCAAAACCTTGAATTTTTGAAAATCACCCCATTCATTTCCCGAATCGAGTCCCAGGTACGAGAGACGGAAATGTTCCAAATCCTCCCGCAACTCGGCAAAATTACGATAACGCTCCTCTTTATCTTTTGATAAAGCGCGCAAAATGATTGATTTCAGTTTCACTGGAATCTTCCGTTTAAATTTCACGTCCCGGTTCAAGACATTGTATAGAATATTAATCTGCTCTGTATCATGAAAAGGGGCGGTTCCCTCGAGCATTTCAAATAAAACGCAGCCGAACGAAAAAATATCGGTCCTGATATCCAGAGATTCACCTCGTACCTGCTCCGGCGACATATATGCCACGGTCCCCATCACAAAACCTTTTTCCGTTAGTTGGGTGTCGGCGATACCCTCTTCTTTGGCAGTGGCCCGGTCTTTCATTTTCGCAAGCCCGAAATCAAGTACTTTAACCATTCCCCGGTTATCAATCATAATATTGCCGGGCTTCAAATCCCGGTGTATCACTTTTTTTGAATGAGCTTCCCTCATACCGTCACAAATCTGTAGACAGATATCGAGAACTTTTTCAATCCGGAGTTTTTTGTACAATATCACCTGATCAAGCGACACGCCATCCACATACTGCATGACAATATAATCGCCCTCCGCCTCTTCGTATATTTCATAAATGGTGCAAATATTGATATGTTCGATACGCGACGTTGTCTGCGCCTCGCGTAGAAATCGGGACTTCACGGATTCTATAGGAAAATCCTTTGAGGTGATTTTTTTTATGGCTACTTTTCGTTTGAGCTTGACATCTTCCGCCAGAAAGATCTCACCCATTCCCCCTTTTCCAAGCTTCTCAATAATTCGAAAGCGCTTGTTTATTAAATAATCGCTTTCGGCAGACTTATTCAAATTATTGAATACGGGAGTTTCGTCCATAAAATAATTCTATACAAAACAACTCCCCAAATCAATAAAAAAATGCAAAAAACTTATTTATAAAAATTTATTATCTTATATAGCACAAAAACAAAATTTCATTTCGTTATTTTCCTTAAAACACCTTCCTAAAATTAGTTTTTTCCTTTAAATAATAGCGAAATACGAGTATCTGGTTCAGCCTGATGAATGAGGTTCTCGACAGGAGCGATTCCATGATCGGCCTCCATTACGATCATATGGACATCCACCGGCCAGCCAGGCTCTTTCATGTAGAGGACCAACTTCCCGCCGTCGTCAATTGGCAAGAAGTCCGTATTTTTCAAGCCGCCGATAAACAACGAATCATTCTCATAGAGATTACCACTCTCATCGACAACATCTTTGTCGGAAGAGACATTGGCGATAACATAAAAATTTCCACTGGTATCAAGAAATTTAGTGCCCCCATCAGCCAGCGTTATCATAAATTTGGCATTATCATACTTCATGGTCACACATTCCCCCCAAAATACCGGATTCGCATCCGCAGAATCGGATTGCACTTTCGGCAAATCCTCTAACAAAATGTTCTCACAATGGTCTGAATAAACTGGTTTATTATGCAAACATACATTAAAATTCATGGCTTCCGTTTCCTTTTTTAAAACAAACAAAAAAATGTATTGAAATAACTATCATACTATTAGTATGCAAATATATTGCCAAATCAAACATAATATCCTATAGCATTACTATCAGATCTTTTCCGTAATTTTTGCAGAAATAGCACCATTAAAAAGTCTTGTTATTACCTGACTAAATGGTACCCTGGAATTGGGAAACTCCATGAAATCTTTTCTACAAAAGGTTTTTAAAAGTCCTGTTATAGCCGGAGCGAGTCAGGCTATAGTCTGACTTATTATTTTAAATCGTTATCATAGAGAAAATTCAAAAACTTTTTGTATTCCGAGGACTCAATATTAAAGATTTCCAGAACTTTTTTATATCTTCCGCCGCACCTATCGAGCGCGCGCCTTAGTATTTCTTTAACTTCAGTACGATTCAAATCTCTATTGAGAAATGGTTTTTTAACAACTTCCCAAAAATCATCGCCGCGTTCAATCCGCTTCCACGCTTCATCGACCTGGCTGTCAGTGGCCCCGCTGGCCTGCTTGCCGGAATTGCAAATAATATCGTTAATATCCTGCTCGATTACAGGTCCCTTTAATTCTATCCCGGCACGCATCAACACATGCAGAAGCTCGCGGACGTTTCCGGGCCAATCATGCTGCATGACCGCCCGCCAAAATTCTTCACCTAGCTGTTTTCCTCTTAGGTGTTTCTCGTGCTCTTTAATAATTAATTGTATATCCTCCCGCCGCTCACGCAACGGAGGAATTTCCAACGGAAGTACATTCAATCTATAAAAAAGATCTTTCCTAAATCTATTCTCAGCGATTTCCTCTTCAAATTTACGATTGGTGGCCGCGATTATCCTCACATCCCCAATTCTTTCAGTTGAATCTCCTAGAATCCGATATTTTTGAGTGTCAATAAATTGAAGTAATTTGGCCTGGAACGATAGCGGAATCTCAGCGATTTCATCGAAAAACAAAGTTCCCCCTTCCGCCTCTTTAATTAGCCCCGCTTTGTTTTCATTCGCTCCGGTAAAAGCCCCCCGTTTATGACCGAACACTTCACTTTCAAAAAGACTTTCAGGAATCGACGGGGTTGCCACTTCAACGAAACGGCCCTTTCGCCCGGAAAAGCGGTGGATCAATTCCGCCGTATGATTTTTCCCGACACCGGTTTCGCCCACCAGCAACACAGGTTTTAATTCAATTGAATACTTCAAGACAAGCTTGCGGATATTCTGGATCTGCGGGCTGACGCCTGTAATTCCTCCAGTCTCCTTTTCAGTGCGCTCGATATGCTGGATCATTTTTCCCAATAATTCGCCAAGAACTTTAAAAACTTCCCGGTCTGTTTCACTGAACGATTTTCTGGTTCCGCTGTCGATATAGAGAAAAAAATGCGAATTGACCGGCACGATGATCAAGCTTTTTATCGGCAAAAATATAGCCGATTCAGGCAAATTATTATCGGTCAGAGTTACAAATACGTCATCAACTTCGAACACATCCGTACTACCCAGCGTTTTACGGATTAAGCTTTTAGAAAACCTTTCGCCCTCGGTAATCGTTTTCCCGATTATTTTCCGCCCTTTATGCCAGAGAATATTTCCATCGCGGTCGTACAGCATCGCAAGAGAAACATCCTTTTCCTTCAACAAATCCCAGAGTTTAGCCTTAATACTTTCAATCATTTAACCCCTCGAACGTCCTTTATTGAAATATGCATAAGTATCGGAAACAAATTCTTCAGAGTAGTACTAACCAATGTATCGAAATTTAATAATATCACACCCGCCAATCCTTGTAAACAGAGCCCCGGTTATCCCATCGCACCTCTTTATATACGCGCAAATCCAATAAACGCATTTCAAGTGTAAACATTCTTTACACATATCTTACCCCTCAAAATAGCTTATTGCAAAGAAAAACCCAGTGCATCCCGGAAGTGTAAAGTATCTTTACACTTCCAACATATCCACTCAAAGGGCGATTATATATAGTTCTTCAGACAGCCCACATCCCACATGGTGTAAAGAATCTTTACAAGCATCCCACAAAACCCTCAAGGAATAAAAACTCTAAAACAAAAATAATTAAACATATAGGCCATCCAACACGAACCGACAAATATTGGCAAAATTATTGCTTATTTATTTATATGACATGCAACTTTATAATGCCCGTTAATGAGCTGTCTGACCCCAGGGTGGATGAAGAATCCATTCTTACAAATGATGGAGGCCCCATGAGCAAAATGTTTAATCCAGTCACTAACAATGTTATCAAGGCAAAAAATTCATTATTGTTGCAGAAAATTTCGTGCCCAAACGTAATTGAAAAGACCACCGACAATAATTCTTCAAAAGAATGCCAGACAATAAAGTTTGAAAAAGCGAACATTCTTATCACCAATTCAAAGAGTGCGCCCAAACAATTTGAAGTCGTCGGTGAATTCTACGTAATTGCGAATTTGAAAAATGATAATGATATATTAGATGAAAATGGAGATATTTTCAAAAGCGAGTCCATGTATGTTTCAAGACTGAAATGCGAAAGTTTCCATCCTCTTGAGAAAAAAAACATGTCGCTTGTTTATTTCAAAACTCCAGATTGGTTCGTGGATATCAACATGGTAATAATGGAAATAAAAACAAACAGCAATGCTTTTCAACAAATAATTGAAGATACTGACGAAAATATGCAATTTTCCCTTTTTCTACATAAATATGCTAACTAAATAAACAAAGTGGAAGATACGGACGATAGTTCATGGGGAGTGATTGAAATGCTGATCTGGGAAGAAAAAAATATTTTTTGCTCTTGATTTTCTTTTTCTAATATGACACAATAAAATCTCAAGAATCAAAAAACCAATGGCTGCCGATTCTAGTAAATACTAACGCCCAAGAAATAACGCCGATATTGGATTATTTTTTAATTTAATTGGAATTAGTAGTAATAAGGAAGCCAAATACATCTTAAAATGATTCAGAAAAAGATAAAATTTAAAGGTAGTAAAAACAACCGGAGCGAATGGTCGGATAAAAAATCAGTATTGGCAACAAGACCGGCAAGTCGAATCACCGCATTGTTTTTCTCCTCAATCACCCTACAAAAACATCTAATAAGTATATTAAAAAAACACTCAGGTCTTGATTTGTGCAAACCCTATAATTCTTTGCATAAAATTGAGGCAAATCACCAATATTTTGTTCTTTGACATTTTTGAGGCCGTACCTTAGAAAAATAAAATGTCGGCCAATAAATCGAATGTGATAAACAAACGAAAGACTTTTAAATAATAATTTCTAATCCAAAGGAGGATCATTATGTTGAGAGCTGCTGGAATTTTAAGTATGGGCGGTTACATACCGGCAAAGGAAGTACCCAAGAACAAAAAAAAATCATTTGTAGAGTTTCTTCGCAAAGAAACACTCCTATATCCTGACTATATTGACGAAATAGAGAAAACAGGACACCTCCCCGGAAAAATAGAAACCAATTACGAAGGTTGGGAAAGTCAACCCTGGTATGAATCCTGGCTAAATCAACTTCCACCTAAAAAAAGAGAAAATCCTTTTCAAGGTTGCGTTGAACGGAGACGAGTCCCCATGGACCCCGTGTCTCTTAAAGAATCCGTTCATCCCCACCCGATGTTATCTTCCGATGCCGAAACCCTTGCAGGAGCAATGGCAATTTTTAATGGGAATATTGACAAAGATGACATCGACCTAATACTGGTGAGTTCTCTAGTCCCGGACCTTCATGTTCCACTGGATGCTTCATTAGTTCAGCACAAATTGGGACTCAAGAATGCCGGAGCTTATAATGTAGACACGTGCTGTTCAACATTTGTCACTATGTTGGAAATGGCTATGACCTATGTGAGGTCAGGTATAAAAAAGAAAATTTTGGTCGTAGGAAGCGCACTCGATTCTATCATTAACGACAAGTGCTCTTATTTCAGTGTATATATAGGCGATGGGGCGGCTGCCGCAGTCGTTGGAGAAGTAGACAGCGATTATGGTTATATTTCCTCACACTCGATCAGTTATGGATACCGCCACAAAGCGATTATTTTCCAAAAGAGAAAACCGACCCTTATTAAATCCACATCACAGGGCCCCAGCTATGAAGGCGAATATGTTACTTTTTATGACCCACGCCTATGCAAAGAAGTTGCCAAGCATACAGGAGAAGAAATGGCCGAAGTCGTCGGAAAAATGTTGTCAAAGGTCAATTGCAGTGTTGATGATATCGATTTCTTAGTCACTCATCAACCGGTTCCGTGGACCCCAGACGCCTGGCGCTCGGCAATCGGAGTGCCGGAAAACAAATTCTACCAGTCATTTGAAAAATACGGCAATATTGCGGTCGCATCTTCCGCCACAAACCTCCTGGAAGCTGTCGAGTTAGGGTTGATAAAAGAAGGTGACCGCGTTATCATCGCATCCTCTGGAGTAGGTGAAAACCTTATCGCAGTATATCACAAGATTTCGCCTGAATTTATTAAGAGCAACCGGTTATGATAGACGCCATTGATCATATAGCTATCAAAGTGGATGATATCCATAAGGTAAGTAGCGCCTTAGAAATTCTTGGCGTCCCTTCTCCTAAAATAAGACAATTTGATGAAGTCGGAATGAAGATAGCCTTTATGAAAATTGGAGATATAAACCTCGAGCTCCTAAAAGTAACAAGCGACAATTGTCCGATCGTGAATGATCCCTCTGGAATTCATCATATCGGAATTAAAACTCAAGATATCGAATCTACCTATAAAAAAATGTCAAATAGTGAACAATTTGAGCTTCAAGGAAAAATCCAAAAAGGAGCGCACACCCGGATATTTTTTTTTAAAATTTCAGGGCAAGACCAGATATTATTTGAATGCGTAGAAGAAAAAGGCAAGTGAAATGACAGTAAAACCTCAGAATAGCCGAGTTGCGATTGTTACAGGTGGCGCCGGAGGCATTGGTAAAGCCATAAGTTTGAAATTGGTTGAAGCTGGCCTTCGCATCGCTATCATCGGTCGCAATGAACGCAAAGGAAAAGAAACTGTAAAAAGCATTATCGAGCATGGCGGTGAAGCGGATTTTTTTCAAGCCGACCTTGGATTAGATATCGACATTAAACAAGCGGTGGATAACATTTTGGAAAAATTCAACCGGGTGGATGTTCTCGTCAACAATGCAGCCATTTCCGGCTACATGGGAGCGGTCACAGACACCCCATTGAAAGAGCTGGAAACAACCCTAAAAGTAAATTTAGTAAGCATCTTCTATTTATCCCAGTTGGTGTTACCCAAAATGATTGAAAATAAATATGGCCGCATCATCAATATATCCTCCGTTGCCTACAGAAAAGCTCCTCCGAATTCAGCCACATACAATATCAGCAAAGCTGGCTTAAACACATTGACAAAGACCCTATCCAAAGAAGTCGCATCTTATGGAATCACAGTGAACGCGGTTGCTCCAGGATTAGTTCTTACCGACAGAATCATTCAATCCCGCCTTCCAGGGTTGGCGCAAAAATCCGGTATCACGCCAGAAGAAATGCTTTTACGATTAGCCGGTGACACTGACACCGGTCGTTTGACAAAAGCGGAAGATGTCGCCGAACTTGTCATGTTCTTGGCTTCAAACGCATCTCAAAACATTACAGGGGAGATCATCAATGTCGCAGGAGGTTCGTAGTATTTATTCTCAATTCTAGAAAATTATTAGGAGTTATATTGTGAAATTGACATATGAAAAAATTCAGGAATTCATAAAAAATTATTGTGACGATTATAGTCTTTATGCCAATGATGCTCATACTATTGAAAAATTAGATAACTATTGGCTGCCGGAGTTGAAGGTTACCGCCTATTTCCACCGGGAAGACGGCGAATACCCGGTCGTATATTCAAGTCGGAAGGATTTTCAGGATTTTTTGATAAGGAGTCATCAAAATATTATTGATACGATGAATCCTCGTGAGATAATCATAGATGTAAAGAAAAAAAAAGTTGTGATCTTATCTGTAATCGAAAAAATGAATCGCCAAACCAGAGAAAAAATTGCAATCGACGGAATGGGCTGCTATCACCTGGCGATTGATGAACGGAACAAGATAAAAATAAAGGGTTTTGATTTTATTTGGGATGCTCCGGCATCTATAAAAAATCTTGGAGCCTGAGGACACAACATATCACGGAGGATTAAATGGAAGACATCGCGATCAGAAATCGAGGTACGCTTGTTACCGGAGTGCTTGGGGAAGATGTACATGTTACCGGTATTAGAATCCTGGAACACGCACTGAGGAATGCCGGCTTTATTGTACATTCCCTAGGAATACACAACACTCAGGAAGATTTCATCAATGCCGCCATTGAAACCAATGCAGATGCGATACTGATATCATCCCTATGTGGCCACGCCAAAATTTTGACCGAAGGATTCAAAGATAAATGTATCGAGGTTGGGCTTGAAAATACCGTCCTCTACATAGGCGGACAATTAGTCATTCATGCGGCCGAATGGGAAGAAGTCGAGAAAACATTCAAAGAGATGGGATTCGACAGAGTACAGATGCCGGAGTATGATGGAGAACTATTTGCAGAAGATGAAGTAGATGGCAAAA
>CAZBHS010000054.1:0-29026 GCA_964491915.1 uncultured Clostridia bacterium | reverse complement strand
CGAACACCCAGGCGGACAACATAAAATGATAGGCGGCGATGCAACCGTCCTCCACGTGCCGTTTGGTAAGCGACGGGTCCGACAGGATAGCCACCGCCATCGGCGCCTTGCCGATGGGTTCCGTTTGCTTGCCGTCGATTTTGGACAGCCATGACAGCACCCGTTTGTTTTTAATCAATTTCAAATAAAAGAATTGCGGATTTCTGGACGTGGGGGTGAACCGGCTGACATCCAGCACCCGGTAAAAGATCTCGTCCGACACCGGCTGGGGTGAAAACTCGATGGCATTGCGGCGAGACATCAGCAATTTATCGCCGGTGAGGTGGTCGTTGGTGGGAGACTGCAACGACTGGAACTCAATGATCCGGCCTTCGGGATCTTTGGCAAAAAAATGGTATGAACCGCCGCGTCCGTCATTGGAGGGAGGAGCCACAGCGATATCCTTCAACTCTTCGAAGATATCGTCCACCTCTTCGGTGAATCCGAAAAAGAATGTCAACATCCCGCCGGAATCAGGCTGCTCGCTTTCCTGGAATCCAAACAAAAAATTCCCGTTTCTCAGAACGAAACTATTCTCATAGTCCATCCAGGGTTCACAATGAACGCGATCCAGATAAAAATCCCTGACCCTCTCGGGGTCTCCGGTTTTAAACATAACGATACCACTCATTTTTGCCTCCGGGCGGACATACGGGTCAACAAAATAACTCCCCACCCACACAGGTTTATATCAAATAACATTGCCAATTTCAACATATTCGCCATTAATATTGAATTCTTTTTCTAAATGTTCCCGCAAAGCGCGAATCCCCGGAGTTTCAGAATAATAATGCCCCAAATTGATAAAATTGGTGCCGGATTCCAGGGAAAGGGCGGGGATATACTCTTTCATTTCACCAGTGATGAATGTATCGACCCCTAAAAAAATCGCCTTTTCGTAATCCTCGGAACCGCCACCGGAGATGACGGCAATCTTACGGGGAACATCCGGACCGTTCTTCAATACCCCAAAACCATACCGCTCATAATAACAAAACGCCTCGTTCATCAAACCGCCCGGCAATGTCTTCCCGGCCTCTTCCTCCTCTCTATCTGGATGCAGCAATTCATCAAACCGCCCCAACATACGGTCCACCGTCAACCCGGCGCTGTTTCGGCCCAAAAATCCAACAAAGAGAGGCGCCTCTATCTCGGCTTCCAACGCCTTGAGCAACAGGCCGTTGTGCCCCAATTCCCGGTGGGCGTCCATCGGCAAATGTATGCCGAAAAGATTGATGTTATGCAACAATAACAGCCTTACCGCCTCTTTGCGATGAGCCTTCAGTACAAAATGATCGCGGCCGAAAAAGCCGTGATGCACGATAACGGCATCCGCCCCCCGCTCGATAGCCGCATCCAAAAGCGGCCGGTTAAACGACACGCCGAACACCGCTTTCTCAATGTTTTCCCGTCCTTCCACTTGAATACCATTGCGGGAATAATCTTCAAATTTATCAAATTGGTATAAATTCGCCAAATATTGTTCCAACACATCCCGTTTTACCATTTGCTACTCCTCCAACATTTTTTTGAACAGGGCTTCGTCCACTATGGCGATCCCCAGTTTTTGGGCTTTGGCAAGTTTCGAGCCGGCCTTCTCCCCCGCCAATAAATGAGTCGTTTTGGACGACACCGCGGACGACACTTTGCCGCCCCGGAGCTCGATCTCCGCAGCCGCCTTGGACCGGGGATCAAAGTCTTTAAACGAGCCGGTAATCACCCAAATGGTATCAACCATCGATCGAGGCAGAGCCTCATCTTCTTTCTCTTCACCGGCGCTAAAGTTCAGCCCCGCCTCTTTGAGATCCTCGATCAAGCGCAGATTGTCGGCATCGGTAAAGTGCCGAATCACCAACTCCGCCGTGATATCGCCGAAGCCGTCGATGCTGGAAAATATCTCCACGTCATTCTTCGACGCCGCCTCGATAATTTTATCCACCGAATCATAGCCATTCTTGAGCAACATCGACACCGCGTTCACCGCGATCCCCTCAAAGCCCAACGCCGTGAGCACCGTCTTGAAGGGGCGGCCCTTGCTCTCCTCGACGCTGCGCACGAGATTTTCCACCTTCTTTTCTTTATAACCCTCTTCGCCCAACAACCGGCTATAATCAAACCGATAAATGTCTGGAATACTATGAACAAAACCCTTCTCGATCAAAAACGACACGGTTTTGTCCCCCAACGTATCGATGTCCATCTGCCCTTTGGCGGTGAAGTAGATGATGGACCGCCGCACCCGCTCCGGGCACAACTTGTTTTTGCAAAAATGATGGGCCCCATCCTTGACAAACTCCGTCCCGCAAAATTGACACCTCTCCGGCAAGCGATACACGCTGGGATTATCCTGCGCCTTTTCCAGCACATCCTCCACCGCCGGAATGATGTCCCCCCGCTTGGAAATACTGACCGAATCCCCAGGCCCCAACTCCAACATATCGATGTATTCCTGGTTGTGCAGTGTGGCCCGGGTCACCGTACTCCCGGCGATACGCACCGGCTCCAGCAGCGCCACCGGCGTCACCCGGCCATTGCGCCCCACCTGCACCTGCACATCCTTCAACACAGTCTGGGCCGACGGAGCGTCGAACTTGAAGGCCACGGCCCAACGGGGATGGTGCGCCGTAAAGCCCAACATATCCCGCGCATCGATCTCGTTCACCTTGACCACCAACCCGTCGATCTCATAATCCAACGACTCCCGCAGCCCGGCGCGCTCTTCCACATAACCAACCAAATCATCCACGCCTCCAATCACAAAGCCCGGAGCCAACGACTTCACCTGCGCAGTCAACTCACTATTATCACTAAAAAAGCCAAGAGTCTCATTGACCCGGAACCCCAACTGCCGCAGCTTGATCATAATATGGACATGATCATTGAGCGCCCGCTCGCCATTAACCGCGTCCGCCCCATGGAAGTAGCCTTCGTAGCAGAAGATCTTCAACGGCACCTGCGCCACCAACGACGATTTCAGATTGCGCAACGAACCGGCCGCCAAATTGCGGGGATTGGCGTATTTATTATCAAACGACTTATTATAGGTTTCAAAATCAGATTTGGCGATGTAGACCTCGCCCCGCACCGCCAGCTCGCCCTTCTCCTCGATTTTCAACGGCACTTGCGGAATGGTGCGGATATTCCCCGTCACATCATTGCCCCGGCTACCGTCCCCCCGGGTCACCGCCGCCTCCAGCATCCCATCCTTATAATACAGAACAATGGAAGCCCCGTCCATCTTCTCCTCCACCACAAAGCTCAACGGCCGGTCGGCGTTCTTCACAGTCTTCTCCAGCCATTTGGCCAGTTCCTCCGCGTTGTACTCTTTGTCCAACGACAAGACCGGCACCGAATGCCGTCGCTCGGGAAAAGAATTGTCCAGATCCGAGCCTACCCTGCGAGTGGGCGAGTTCTCGTCGGCCAAATGCGGATATTCTTTTTCCAACGCCGCCAACTGGTCGAACAATTGGTCGTATTCCGCATCCGAAATCTCCGGCTGGGCCTTCACATAATACAAAAACTGATGTTTCAATAAAAGGGAGGATAATTCCCGGATCCTGTTTTCTGCATCCATGCCTGCATTATAAATAAGAATCCACCACCGGTCAAGACAGATCGACGCCCTCATGGCGCGGGTAAAAAAAAAGAAAAGAAAGAAAAAAAAAGAAAAAAAAGAAAAAAAATTGTGGACCCGGTGGACCCTGTGGACCCGGTGGACATTGTGGACGCTTCGCCAGCCATGTTTTTTCTTGAAAAAAAAACGGCTTTCCCCTAAAATAAAGTTATGGAGAGTTCCAATTCTAAACTGATCCCAAAACATGGCGGCTACCGCAAACTGAAAAGTTTTCAGGTGGCGCAATTGGTCTATGATGTGACGGTGCGGTTTGTGGACCGTTACATCGACAAGTACAGCCGCACCAAAGATCAAATGGTGCAGGCCGCCAGAAGCGGCGTGCAAAACATCGCCGAAGGCTCACAGGCATCGGCGACTTCCAAAAAAACCGAGTTGAAGCTAACCCAGGTGGCGCGAGCCAGTCTGGAAGAGCTAAGGCTGGATTATGAAGACTTCCTGCGCCACAAAGGACTACCAGTCTGGCCAAAAGACCACCCCCTCCGCCAGGAGCTCATCGACCGGCGTTGCCAAACCGCCGACGAAGTAGCCGCCTGGATTGTAGCGGTAAGCAAGAGTACCCCCTCCCTTTACCCAGAACTCTCAGCCAACGCCGCCCTCACCCTACTAGCCGTGGCCAACGCCCTCCTCAACCGCCAAATCCAACACCTGGCCCAAAATTTCGAAACCGAAGGCGGCTTCACCGAACGCCTCTACAAAGTCCGCACCACCAACCGCAAAACCCAAAGAAAAATCTAACAAGCAACGCGTCCACCGGGTCCACCGGGTCCACTGGGTCCACCGCTTTTTTAACAGATTTACATCACCCCCAAATTTTGGTAAGATTGTGAGTTGCTGAATGCTAACAAGGGAAAAATGAAAAATATACTTATCAAAGGCGCGAGAGAACATAACCTAAAAAACATCGATGTGGAACTGCCGCGGGATAAATTGATCGTCATCACCGGAGTGAGCGGCAGCGGCAAATCAACGTTGGCGTTCGACACGTTGTACGCCGAGGGACAGAGACGGTACGTCGAGTCGTTGTCGGCGTATGCCCGGCAATTTTTGGGGTTGATGAACAAGCCGGATGTGGATAGTATCGAGGGGTTGTCGCCGGCGATTTCCATCGAGCAGAAGACCAGTAGTAAAAATCCTCGAAGTACCGTCGGGACTGTGACCGAGGTGTATGATTATTTGCGGTTGTTGTTTGCCCGGATTGGTTTGCCTCATTGCCCGGAGCATCGAATTCCCATCGAGGGACAGTCGCCGGAGAAGATCGCCAGGCGGATCGGCGAAGATTTTGATGATCAGGTTATTATTCTGGCTCCGGTGGTGCGGCAGAAGAAAGGGACGTATGAGAAGCTGGTGTCGGACCTGAACAAAGAGGGGTATACCCGGGTCAGAGTCAATAAGAAAATCCAACGGTCGGATGAGAAGGTGAAGCTGGACCGGTACAAGAAGCATGACATCGAGGTGGTGATCGACCGGTTGAAGACCGGGGATCATTCGCGGTTGGTGGAAGCGTGCGAGCAGGCTCTCAAGAAATCCGGGGGGTTGTTGATCGCCCTTCATACTGGGGGCGAGACCGAGAAGGAAGAAATTTATTCGGCTTCGTTGGCCTGTCCGATTTGTGGAATTGGGTTTGAGGAGCTTCAGCCGCGGATGTTTTCGTTCAATAGTCCGTTTGGGGCGTGCGAGTCGTGTCATGGGTTGGGGATCCGTATGGATTTCGACCCGGACCTCATCATCCCGGACAAGAAGCTTTGTATTGCAGACGGAGCCGTGGCTCTTTACAGGAACGCTATCGACGGGTGGCGGGGGCAGTATTTGGCGGCTGTGGCCAAGCATTTTGGCTTCGATGTGTTTACTCCGATTAAAGATTTGAATGACAGGCAATTTAAAATATTGATGTTTGGCTCGAAGGAGCAAATCAAGTTTAGTATGAGCATGAAGAACGGAGACGTGAATTGGTCGTCCACCGGCAATTGGGAGGGGTTGATTCCGCAATCGGAGCGTCTCTACCATCAGACGGAATCCGATTACCGGCGGCGGGAATTGGAAAAATTCATGCGCATTTCGCCGTGCCCGGTGTGCGGCGGCAAAAGGCTCAAGGAGAAAGTGCTGGCAGTCACCATCGACGATAAATCCATCGTCGATGTGACGGACCTCTCCATCAAAGAATCGCTGCGCTTCTTCGAAAATCTCTCGCTTGACGAGAAGGAACTCACCATCGCGCGGCAGATCTTGAAGGAGATCAGGGACCGCTTGCAATTTTTGGAGCGGGTGGGGCTCGGTTATTTGACCTTATCGCGGAACGTGGCCACCATTTCCGGGGGCGAGGCGCAGAGGATCCGGTTGGCAACCCAGATCGGGTCCAATCTGATGGGGGTGCTGTATATTTTGGACGAACCGTCCATCGGGCTTCACCAGCGGGACAACCGCAAGTTGATCGACACCTTGCACAAGCTGCGGGATTTGGGCAATACGTTGATCGTGGTGGAACATGACGAGGAGACCATCCGCCAGTCGGATTACGTGGTGGATATGGGGCCTGGGGCCGGACTTCATGGGGGTGGGATTATCGCCAAAGGGACGCCCAAACAGATCGAACGCAGTAAAAAATCCTTGACCGGGCAGTATTTGTCGGGGAAATTGTCTATTCCAGTGCCGGAGAAACGGCGCGGCAGTGATTCGTTTCTGAAAATCAAGGGCTGCCGGCAGCACAATCTCAAGAACATCGACGTAAACATCCCCATCGGCTTGCTGACATTGGTGACCGGGGTTTCGGGGAGCGGGAAATCCACGTTGGTGTACGATATTCTGTACAAGAGCATGATGCAAAAGATCTACAAATCCCGGCTTCGGCCCGGCGATTACGACTCCATCTGCTGCGACGGGCTCATCGATAAAGTCATCGTCATTGACCAGAGCCCCATCGGTAAAACGCCCCGCAGCAATCCCGCCACCTATACCAAAGTATTCGACGAGATCCGCAAGATTTTCGCCGAGACCAAGGAGGCGAAGCTCAGGGGCTACAAACCCGGGAGGTTTTCCTTCAATGTGAAGGGCGGCCGCTGCGAAGCGTGCCAGGGCGACGGGCTCATCAAGATCGAAATGAACTTCTTGCCGGATGTGTATGTGGAATGCGAAGAGTGCAAAGGCAAACGCTACAACAACGAGACGCTGGAGGTCCGCTTCAAGGGGAAATCCATTGCCGACGTGTTGGAACTCAGCGTCGAGGAGGCGTTAGCGTTGTTCGCCAACATCCCGGCGATTAAAAATAAATTGACCACTCTGATGCGGGTGGGATTGGATTACATCAAATTGGGGCAGAGCTCCGTCACGTTGTCCGGCGGCGAGGCCCAGCGGATCAAGTTGACCCGCGAATTGTCCAAGAAAGCCACGGGCCAGACATTGTATCTGTTGGACGAGCCCACCACCGGCCTTCACTTTCACGACGTGCATAAATTGATCAAGGTGTTGAACGATTTGGTGGACAAGAACAACACGGTGGTGGTGATCGAACACAATCTCGATGTCATCAAATCCGCGGACCACATCATCGACCTGGGTCCCGAAGGGGGCGATGAGGGCGGGACTCTGGTGGCCTTCGGCACGCCGGAAGATGTGGCGAAAAACCCTGCCAGCCACACCGGTCGATACTTGAAGGAATTGCTGGAATGATCGATTCGGCGTCGATCCCGGACCAACCGGGATGTTATCTGTTTAAAGACAGTAAAAATGTCATCATATATATCGGCAAGGCCCGTAGCTTGAAGAAGCGGGTGCGCAGTTACTTCTCTCCCAAAGAGCGGGATCCCAAGACCGAGCGGTTGGTGGAGCGCATCCACACCATCGACACCATGATCACCGACACGGAAGTGGAGGCGTTGATTCTGGAGAACACCCTCATCAAGCGGCACCAGCCGAAGTACAACATCAATCTCAAAGACGCCAAGAATTACGCCTATATCCGCGTCACCGACGAAGCATTCCCCCGCCTCACCGTGGCCCGGCGCAGGACCGGCAAGGGCGAGTACTTCGGCCCGTTTGTGTCGGCGGCGGCGCGGGATTATGTGCTGACGGCGCTGAACAAAGCGTTTCGTTTCAGGACCTGCCGCCGCTTTCCCAAGAAGCCCTGTCTCCGCTATCACATCAAACTCTGCGACGCCCCGTGCGTCGGCGGCATCGAGGCGGATCACTACCTCCAGCGGGTGGCGGGGGCCAAGATGATTTTAAAAGGCCGGGCCGAAGCGCTCATCGAACGGTTGAAGCTGGAGATGAAGGACCTGTCGGAGCAGTTGCAATACGAGCAGGCCATCGGGATCCGCAACCGCATCGCCGCTGTGGAGCGGCTGAAAGAGAAGCAAAAGATGGACCGGCAGAAACGCTTCAACGAGGATGTGCTCAATTATGTGGTGCGTAACGGCACGGTCTATTTGGTGCAGTTCAACATCCATCACGGGGTTCTGGAGAACAAACAGGAGTTTCAATTCGAAGTGACGGAGAATTTTTTCGAAGAATTTCTGGTGCAGTATTACTCGGAGCATCCGGTCCCCAAAGAGATCATCCTGCCTGAACCGGTGGATGAGAGTGTCGTTGAATTCCTGCGGACTCAACGGGAGGGGGCGGTTCATGTGACAGTGCCCCTCAAAGGGGATAAGCGCAAGCTGGTGGATTTGGTGATGGAGAATATCAAGGCCGGCCAATTGGCGGATGTGGAGAAACTGGATGATTTGCGCCGCGCCTTGAACTTGCAAGAGTCGCCTACGGTTATCGAATGCTTCGATATTTCCCATCTGGCGGGCACCGCCACAACAGCCTCGATGGTGCAATTTAGAAACGGAGCGCCGGACAAGAGCAACTACCGTCGCTTCAAGATCAAGACCATCGAGGGCATCGACGACTACGCTTCGCTTGCCGAGGTGGTACGGAGGCGTTACTCGCGTTTGTTGGCAGAACAGGATGATTTGCCGGATTTGGTGGTGATCGACGGCGGCGCCGGGCAATTGAACGCCGCGCTCGCCGTACTGCGGGATTTGGGTCTGGCCATCCCCATCATCTCCATCGCCAAACGGTTCGAAGAGATCCATGTCCCCGGCACACCGGAGCCGACAGTGCTTCGACTGAGCCGCAAACGCAAAGGATTGCAATTGATCCAACGGATACGGGACGAGGCACACCGCTTCGCCATTGCTTACAATCGCCTCTTGCGCAAGAAGAGTCTGTTTGACGACACGCAAGCAAACAAATAGGAAACTAACAATGGAATTTCAACTAACATCGAGCTTTAAACCAAAGGGATCCCAGCCGGAGGCCATCGCCGGGTTGTGGGAAGGATTGCAGCGGCCGTCGAGCACCCAGACGTTATTGGGAGTCACCGGTTCGGGTAAAACCTACACCGTCGCCAATATCATCGAAAAGCTCAAGAGGCCGACGCTGGTGGTGGCCCACAACAAGACGCTGGCGGCGCAATTGTTCAATGAGTACAAAGACTTTTTCCCCAACAACCGGGTGGAGTTTTTTGTCTCATATTATGATTATTACCAACCGGAGTCCTATATTCCCCAACGGGATTTGTACATCGAGAAGGACGCTCTCGTCAATCCCAAGATCGAGCAGATGCGGCTGGCGGCCACCGCGTCGCTGGCGATGCGGGAGGACGTGATCGTGGTGGCGTCGGTGTCGTGTATTTACAGTGTGGGTAATCCCGAATACTTCAAGCAGATGGGCTTCGAGCTCAAGGTTGGCGAGACGGCGGGGCGCCGGGACTTGATGGGGAAGTTGGTGGACAGTTTGTACGAACGCAACCAACTGGAGTTGAAGCCCGGCCGGTTCAGAGTGACGGGCGACACCATCGACTTTGTTCCCGGTTATATGAACAACATCATCCGGGTGGAGCTCTTTGGCGACGAAGTGGAGCGGATCGTTGAGATCGACCGCATGAGCGGCAAGCCGTTGGACACATTCGACTACATGTATATCTACCCCGCCCGCCATTATGTGATTCCCGAAGAGCATATCGAGCAAGCCATCACAAAGATCGAGGCGGAGCTGGAGGAGCGGCTGCCCCAGTTGGGGGCGTTGGAGGCTCACCGCTTGAAACAAAAGACCATGTACGACATGGAGATGATCCGGGAGACCGGTTTTTGCAAGGGGATCGAGAATTATTCGCGCTTTTTCGACGGCCGCAAGCCGGGAGAGAAGCCCTATTGTTTGCTGGATTATTTCCCCGATGATTTTCTGCTGGTGGTGGACGAGAGTCATCAGATGATTCCGCAGTTCAACGGCATGTACCGGGGGGACTATTCCCGCAAACGGAATTTGGTGGAGTATGGGTTCCGTTTGCCCAGCGCCTTCGACAACCGGCCGCTGAAGTTTCACGAGATCGAGGAATACATCGAGCGTTGCCACGCCGTCTTTGTTTCCGCCACGCCGGGGGATTACGAGAGGCAGCATTCGTCGCGAGTGGTGGAGCAGATCATTCGCCCCACCGGTTTGGTGGACCCGGAGGTGGAGATTCGCCCCATCGAGGGACAGATTCAGGATTTGAAGCGGGAGATCGCAGCCGCTATCGAGCGCGGCGACCGGGTGTTGGTCACCACCCTCACCAAAAAAATGGCGGAGGAGTTGACGGAATATTTGGCCGAGCAGGGGTTCAAGACCCGCTACTTGCATTCGGAGATCGATACGTTGGAGCGCACCGAGATTATCCGGCAATTGCGGTTGGGGAAGTTTGACGTGTTGGTGGGGATCAATCTATTGAGGGAAGGGTTGGATATTCCCGAGGTAGGGTTCATCGGCATCCTGGACGCCGACAAAGAGGGATTTCTCAGAGACACTCGAAGCTTGATTCAGATCATCGGCCGGGCGGCGCGGAATGTCAATTCGACGGTGATCCTCTATGCCGACCGCACCACCGACTCCATCAAGAACGCCATGGAAGAAACCAATCGCCGCCGCACCTTGCAAATAGACTTCAATCGCGCCCATAACATCGATCCTCAGACGATTGTCAAGCCCATCAAGGAAAAAGAGGTGGACATCAAGGACACCAAACACATCCCCAAAAAAGAGGTGCCCAACATGTTGATCAATCTGGAAGCGGAGATGCGCGACGCGGCGGACCGCCTGGATTTCGAACGGGCCATCCAGTTGCGCGAGCAAATCAAAAACCTACGAGAAAGGCTGGGGAGATAAGAGTTCACACTCATCTCCCCGCCCATTATTCATAAAAATACCGGCTTAATGGAGATCAACCTTATACATCAGGTTGAGTTTGGGAACTTCTAGCGTTATGCATTCAACCATGCAAGTCATATCGCATGGATGGACACTGGCTGCCCGTTCGATGAAGCTCCGTTTCTTTTTGTTGTTGGTGTTTAGTTTCTTTAACATACTCACCTCCTGTTACTTTTTCACATTCTAGCAAGTGTAGATTTTTTTTGCAACAATAAATTATTTGTTTTCCTTCTCTATCGGCAATATTCGCATTTCCCATTCTTCTTCGGAATTTTCGACCAATTGAAATAATTTTCCTTTGTGAATGGTAAAGGGGTAAAAGGAGAAGAGGGTTTCGGCGGCAATGGGGACAGGCCGCTTGCTGATGAGCTTGCCCTTCAGGTCGAATTCCAGCAATTGATAGGCGCCTTCCTCTTTTTTATAGGGAATGGTCTGAATCACTCCCTCCGCCACCCGCATGGTCTGGACCGCCGGGAACAGGTCGGGAATCAATATCTGACCCCGCTGTTTCAGAATATCGTAGAGTCTGCGCTTCTTGAGGCGAAAATATTCCGCCACCGCCGCCACATGGGCATTCGTCACTTCCACCTTTGGATATTTGTAAGAGAGGGTGCGACGTTTTTTGCCGTTCTTGTCGAAGACATAGATGTTTCCGGTTTCCCCCTCTTCGCCTTCGACGAAAATCTCGTCCCCGTGCACGAAGAAGCGAATCCCGCTGCGCCGGTCAGCCTCCGGCAAATAAATCGCGTTAATGGGTTTGTTCAACTGAAAATAATAGGGCAACCGGTAAATTTCCCGCTCCCGCTCAAACGTGTCGTTATAAATAGTGACGGTCAAATCCGTCAGGTCCGGTTTATCTTTCCGCTGATCTGTATGGGACACCACCCATTTGTCTCCCATCTTCCGTACCCCCCGGTTAAAGCTCACCGGAATTTTCCGCTCCTTGATAAACTTGCCGTCGCGGGAAAAATAAGAAAACCTCATATGATGTTCCACAATAATATCTCCGCCATCAAACATCAACCTTGCAAAGCCCCGCATCTCACCGGGACCTTCCCCTTCCTTACCGAACGACGCTTCCAGCGACAAATCCTCGAGCGAATAAATATACACCTTCGGAAAATCCACCACAAATACCTGTCCCCCGTCAACATACATCCGCGACGGATTGACAATCTCCTTCATCACAACCCCGGCTTCTCCCTTCACCGTCAAAACCAACAAAACCAAAATCACCATCCAGATTATCTTCTTCATCCGACCGTCTTACCTCCCAATATAAAATTTCACCCCCACATTATACCGCCCCAACATCCCAAAATTGTCACCCAAACGTAACCATTCTGTCAAAAAACACACCCCTGCTATCGGGGGAAAGGGGATGTTTCCATCCCCTGGGGTTTTAGAATTTCTTTTTTTGAGGGGTTATTCGGCGGATTCGGGGGTTGGGTTTGGGGCGTTTTTTCTTCTGAGGAGATAGTGGTAGACGTTTTGTTTGCCGCCGAACGAACCATCCACTGTCACGACGTAGGAGTTGACGTATTCCCAGCCGTTATTGTTCATATAATTCAGGCCTTCGATCATGCTGAAGAATATGACTTTTTTGCCGTCTTTGTCGGTTACGAAGAAATTTTTCTTACCGAGAAATTTCCGTTTCTGGCCGTAATCGATGCTTATATTCATCTTGGCGCTGAGAAATTTCCCAACGCCCAAAAGCTGGCAATACTCCACATCAGGCAACTGATTGATATCCACGCCGTCAATGATCACCTGGGAAAACACAAATGTTTGAGTCAACACAAGTACAATCGCAATCGTTAAAAACTTTTTCATTATTCCTCCTGAATTTTTTGATTTGATTTGAGTTGAACATAAGAATCGACATCAGACTCTAGTGTATTCTAAATTCTATCAATCCCAAATGTTATTTGCAAGGAATTGGACATCGCTATTTAAAGAAGAGGGATGTTTCCATCCCCGCATTCTTTTTCGATAATACTAAATGCTAGATGATGGTGTTTTTCCATGCGATTTCCGCGTACACGCCACCTAAACTGCACTGCAATCTGCAATTCGGGGCGAGAGCTTCTCTCTCAATTACTTTTCTGTCGGATTTTTTCCCGGTCAATTTTTTTAACATGTTTCCTCCTCTGATATATAGTTTTAAGTAGTAGTTCAGTATTACCCCATCCAGAAGCCTTTTCTGTGGGATATGCCGAGGGTGGACTTGCAATTGGAGCAGAAATAGATGTAGCGTTTGCCGAAGGTGCCTTCCAATTCCTGAAACCAGAGATTGCGAACCTCCATTTTGCAATGAGGACAAACGGGGGAGACATCGTTTTTTTCCGTGATCTCGATCATCGTTTCCTCCATGAATAGATTGTTGCCAATATAGTAAGCCATTTATACAAAAAACTCAATATCCCCGAACAAAAATCGCGGGGTTGACATTTGGGGGGGGATGGGATACACCTTAGTGATGAAATCTCTGGTTGAAGATTTACAGACCTCGAAAAAATCGTTGGAAGAATTCGCCGTCTTGACGGAGCGGATGCTCAATCATGTGCGGAATGTCGTCACCGCCACCCAACCGTTGCGCGACGATTACATCATCCACTCCTCTTCCATCGCCGGTACCACCAAATACACGCGCCCGGTGAAGCAGACGCTCTTCATCAGCGACAGCGCTCTCTTCCGCCAGCAATTCGCAGCCTTCATCGAGTTGATGCGGGAATTGGAGGCGGGGAATCGCCTGGTCGGCGAGGAATCGAATGTGATGATAGACCGGGTGGTGTACACGATCCAGCAATCCATCGGCATCGGACTCGACCTGATGAGCAATCCCAACAGCGCCCGCAAACATGTGGGCAACCGGTTCGAGGAATTAATCCGGCTCATCATCGCCGCGTTGGGGGTGGCGAACAAGAAGATAGTACTCAAGATCCCCTACTCGGAGGATGGGAACGATATCTACTCGTGCGAGACCGATTTGGTGTTCTCTCCATTTGAGGAGGTGAGGTCCGATTCACACTCGCTGGATCCGGCGGAGGTGGTGGTATCGCTCAAAACATCGTCAAAGGACCGGTTGGGGAAAATTTTTATCGACAAGTTGCTGATGCGGGAATTTGTGGGGCACGACGTGAAGGTGATCGGCATCTTCCTCAACGACGTGCAGCGGAAAGAGACCAGCAATATCAGTTATACTTTTGTGTCGGGCCTGTTTATGGTGTACACGAAGTTCTTGACCGAAACCGACGGCATGTACTTTGTGGACATGCCGCCCAAAACCAAAGAGAATCCGTACAGCGATTATATCTTCCCCTTCTCCAAATTTATCGTTCGGGACATCTGGAAATTCCTGGAATAGAAACCCATCAGGTCGTTCAGGTGAATCAACCTCTGATTTTTTCGCGGCGCTTGATGGCCTCTTCTTCGTCCCGGCCGCTGCGAACCCGTTCGAGGTGGATGGGATCCGAGAGTCTTTCTTTGGTGATATCGCAATATTCAGAACGGATTTCCGATCCCAACCATCTGCGCTTGAACGCTTCGGCCACAGCATAAGTCGTACCGGAACCGCCGAAAGGATCGACCACCAGATCGCCGGGACCCGAGGATGAAAGCACCACCTTCCTGACCAATTCCACGGGTTTTTGTGTGGGGTGGGTGGTTTTTTCCCAGGAACCGTTCGATAGAGTCGGGATATCCAGGACATCTTTGGGTTTGGCGCCGTTGGGATGGGGCATCCAGATGTATTGCTTTTTGTTGCCGTTGGAGTATTGGGACGATTCCGCTTGCGGACGGCGCGGGTATTTGAGGGTGTGTTGATTGTAGGGGATGCGGGCCTCGTCGATGTTGAAGATATAGTCGCGGGACTTTCTAAAATGGAGCAAACTCTCGTGGGAGCGGCCCCAATCGCTTCCGAGATTGGCCTTGTTGCGGTAATGCCAGACCAGCCATTTGCAGCCCTTGAACAAACCGCCGGTGGCCCACTTGATATCAGCGAGAATCTCTGAAAAACCGCAGACATACATCGTGCCGCGGGGGTGAAGCGCCCGGTGGGCTTCGGTGATCCAGGCCATACTCCACTCGATGTACTGTTTTTGCGATTCAAAAGTGTCCCATTCGGCCTTTTTGATGTTGTAAGGGGGATCGGCGAAGATCAGATGCACGGATTCAGAGGGCAAACTCCCGAGAAATTGTACCGCGTCAACGAGATAGAGCTTCCCTTGCCGGGTGTGGAAGTAGAGGGAGTCGCGGATATCGGTGGGGGGCGAAGTCTTTTCGTCCTCTTTTTTCAACTCTTTGACCAATTGCCGCACCTGTTCCTCCGGGTAAACCCGGTAATTGTTCATTGGATGACGGGTGGAAGGGAATTTGCCGCTACGGTCCCACCGTCTAATGGTCTGAGCGCTTACTCCTACTAAGTCTGCCACTTCCCGGACTGTCAGATAGTTTTCCATTCATGTACCTCGAATCACAAAGGAAACATTATACAACCTTATACAACATTATACAATGGGCCGGTAAAAAATAAAATTTGAGCAAACCTAAACAACAATGTTATAATGCAACCCATGTCGAATCCCCAATGTATAATTTGTCAAAGCCCCACCAGTGTCCTCAGGGACGAACAATTCCAAATGGATTATTTCCAATGCGGTTTTTGCCAATGCATATTTTGCCGGGAGACAGAAATCCTCCCGCCGGAATTGGAGAAAAAAGAGTATTTGCGCCATAACAATAGCCTGGCGTGCGGGGGCTATGTGGAGATGTTTAATGATTTTATCGACAATCGCATCCTCCCCTTCCATCCGGCGATTCAAACGGCGTTGGATTTTGGCTCCGGTCCCGAACCGGTGCTGGCGGCATTGCTCGAGCGGCGCGGCTTTAACGTTGACATCTACGATGTGTTTTTCGCGCCGGATAAAATTTTTCAGAGCAAGCGGTATGATTTGATCACCGCCACAGAGGTGTTCGAACATTTAGCGCACCCTCTGGAGACGCTTAAATTGCTGAGCCGGCATTTGAACCGGCAGGGGATCATCGTTGTCATGACATTGTTTCATCCGCTGGACGACGATATCTTCTCGGATTGGTGGTATCGCCGCGACCCGACTCACATCACATTTTTTACTCCCCGGACGTTTGAACGGATGGCCGGGATGGCGGGCCTCGAAGTGGTGGACACCGGGAAGCGCCATTGCGTGATGACCCGTGACAAATAAGTTCGAATTTATCATAAAAAAGCTGAATCCTTTTGAGCTTTACTTTAGATTATTGTAAAATACTGGATGGAGAATTTACATGAAAGCGATAGTATTGGCTGAAAAACCCTCTGTTGCCCGCGAATATGCCCGCGTGTTGAATTGCCGCAAAAAGGCGAACGGTTACTTTGAAGGACCCAATCATATTGTGACCTGGGCCCTGGGCCATTTGGTCACCCTGGCGGAACCGCACCATTACGACCCCAAGTACAAGGAGTGGCGGATGGAAGACCTGCCCATGATGCCGGAAAAGATGAAACTCAAAGTCATCGGCAAAACCTCGCCGCAGTTTCGCACCATCACAAACTTGATGAAGCGCAGCGATGTGGACGAATTTATCATCGCCACCGACGCCGGCCGCGAAGGCGAATTGGTGGCCCGTTGGATCATGAAATTGGGCGCCTGGCGCAAACCCTTCAGACGGCTGTGGATCTCTTCTCAAACCGACGCCGCCATCCGGGACGGATTCAACAAACTCAAACCCGGCAATAATTACACCAACCTCTTCCACGCCGCGGTATGCCGGGCGGAAGCCGATTGGTTGATCGGTCTCAATGTCACCCGCGCCCTCACCTGCAAATTCAACGCGCAACTGACCGCCGGCCGGGTTCAGACTCCGACTCTGGCAATGATCATTAACCGGGAAAATGAAATCAAGAATTTCAAGCCCAAAGATTTTTGGATGATCGAGGCGGACTTCGGCGATTACAAAGGGACCTGGCGCACCAAAGACGGCAACAACAAATTCTACGAACGGCCCAAAGCCGAGGAGTTGCTCAAGAAACTGAACGGCCACTTCGGTATCATCATGAACGTGAATGTGGAAGGCAAAGCCGACCCGCCGCCATTGGCATACGACCTGACTGAATTGCAACGGGACGCCAACAATCGCTACAATTTCTCCGCCAAAAAAACCCTGTCCATCACCCAGAGTCTTTACGAGAGTCACAAGTTGGTGACCTACCCGCGGACAGACTCCCGCTACATCACGGCGGACATGGTGAGCACCATCCCGCAACGGCTCAAGGCAATGGCGGTGGGACCTTATAGCGCCATGGCGCAAAAACTTTTGAAAGTGCCGTTGAATCCCGGTAAACGCCTGGTGGACGACAAAAAGGTCTCGGACCACCACGCCATTATCCCCACGGAGCAACCGCTCAAAATCGCGGACTTGACCGAAGACGAGCGTAAGATCTACGACCTGGTCGCCCGCCGCTTTGTTACGGTTCTCTCGCCCCCCTGCCGCTACGAGCAGACCACCATCGTGACGGTTGTCAGCGGCGAGCGGTTTTACACCAAAGGCAGAGTCGTCAAAGATCCCGGTTGGAAAAAAATCGCCCAACCATTCGAAGAGCAAGAGGAACAGGACAGAGAGCTTGGCGGCCAATCGCTAAAACACCTGAAAAAAGGCGCCAAAAAAACCGTCAAGCAACTGAACCTCATTCAAGATAAAACAACCCCCCCCGCCCACTACACCGAGGCGACATTGCTATCGGCAATGGAAAACCCCGGCAAATTCATCGACGATGCCAACCTGCGGGAATCCATCAAGCAAGGCGGCCTGGGAACGCCCGCTACCCGCGCAGATATCATCGAAAAGTTGGTGGGCAATTATTATATCGAGCGGCAGGGCCGTTCGTTGACTCCCACCTCCACCGGCTTCCAATTAATCGGGCTGGTACCCGAAGCTCTCCGCTCTCCTGAATTGACGGCCAAATGGGAGATGCGCCTCGCCAATATCGCGCAAGGCAACGAGAAAACCTGGGAGTTTATGATAGGCATTCGCCAGAGCGCCCAACAATTGGTAGACTCGGTTAAAGCCGACACCTCCACCTTCAAATGGGACAACCTCACCAAAACCAATTGCCCCATGTGCGGCAAAAAAATGATGCAGGTCAAGGAAAAAGGCCGAAACATCCTGGTATGCCAGGACCGCAAATGCGGCTTTCGCAAGGATGACGGCAAACCGGACGACGGCAGCTTCCGCAAGTCTTCCAAACGCGACCGGGTCATGAACCAGAGGCTCATTAACCAATACACCGACAGCAAGAAAAAAGCGGGCACAAGTTTCGGCGATCTATTGGAATCGGCGCTCAACAAAAAAAACTGAACTTGACGTAATAAAACTTTCTCCCTATAATTATCAGCATCAGTATAACTAGCATTATATCGGGGAGGAAAAGAATGACAAAAAAACTCAAAACAATTGCCGCCGCAATGATGATGGCCTGCCTCGCAATAACGGCGTCATTGCCGTTGTCGGCCCATTGCCAGGTGCCTTGCGGCATTTACGACGATCAGATGAGAATCAAGATGATAGCCGAACACATCGCCACCATCGAAAAAGCGATGCAGCAGATCACTGCTTTGTCCAAAGCGACGCCGGTCAATTACAACCAGGTGGTCCGCTGGGTGGTCAATAAAGAGAAACACGCCGAAGAGATCGACAACATCGTCACCTACTATTTTTTGACCCAACGGCTCAAGCCAACGGATAAAACCGATGCCAGGGCATACGGCAAATACCTGGAAAAGCTGGAGCTTCTCCATCACCTGCTGTTTTACACCATGAAAGCCAAGCAATCGGTGGACGAGTCATTGATTCCCAAACTCAAAGAAACGTTAAAAACATTCGAAATCGCCTATTTCGGCCCCCAACCGGAGCATTCTCATTAGGGGGTCAAAATAACAGATTTTTTCGCCGGAATTAGACATAAGGCAAAATAAGCTCCAGGGTTATAGAGCCGCTGGTTCGGGCTAAGATTGGATCCGGTAAACACGTAGAATCTTTCATACAAGAGATTGTAATGATCCGGCTTTAGATCGGAAAACCATTTTTTTGTCCCTTTGACAGGTTCAGACCGCGGACATATAATAAACCTGTGAAACCTGGACTCGCCCACTTCATTGAATCAAAAATATTTGCCCTGAGGAAGTCAAAATATCTATCGCCCCTCACCCCTTTCACAACGCTTTTGAGGTAAGAAATATTCTATTATATTTTTTTGCGTACCCGCCGTACCTCGCTTCAAAACGGGGTACCAAACCTTTAAAAACCGTTGATTAGAAAGAGCGCCCCGAAGTTTTCTTCGGGGCGCCGTCTATTGCAGTGTTTCGTTTAATCTAAGCCAGATTCTACGCGATCCAATAAAAAAGGGCCATGCAGCGACTGCATGACCCTTTTTTTATTGATAACCAAAAGGTATCTCTATTTTTTTATTTTCGCGTGAATTTCCTGAGCGAAATATCTCTCGGCGCTCAACACCATCGGTTTAGACGATGCGCCGGCAATCGCTTCAGTGACATCATAGGCGGGTTTGGCGCCGGCAATGTCGAACAACTGACGACCGCGGAATCCATTGGTACGACCTGCGCCGGCAAAACGGTCCGCTTTGGCGATGTCATCCTGAACCGCGTCAATGGATTTATAATTAAAACCGGAATCGAAACCGGAGGCCAACTGAGCGATCACATCCCAGTTCTCTTTACCGGTCTTGGAGGCGATAAATGGCGTTACAGTCTGCCATCTTCCGTCGCAAGCGGTATAGGTTCCCGGCTGTTCGATATAGGAAGCGGCCGGAAGCACAACATCCGCCTTCCGGGAGGTGGCGGTCTCGATCATATCCATCACCACCAAAAACTCGACTCCATCCAGAAGTCCGGCATACTCTTCCTCTCCGAGGGGATCCTCGCCGAATATTAACAAGCCTTTGATCTCTTTGGTTTTCAGTTTTTCAGTCAGATCAACGGTATCGCCGTCTTTCACCAGGCCCGGAAGATATCCGGTCACAGCGCCCATTTCAACGGCGCCGACAGTATTGGCAAACGCGTTGAGCAGCAACAGGCCGTTACCCTCTTTCAAGAGGCGGCCGGTAAGCAGCAACACATTGCTCATACCTTTGAGCGCCACGCTGGACTGGGGAACGACGAACACCGCGTCGGCGTCCTGCGCCTTCAGCATGTCCACAAACCGGCCGAGCAAGGCTTCTTCGATGCCGGTTTCGGCTTTCACTTTGGCGGCGTCAAAAGCGGCGGCCATTTTTTCTAGATCACCAAATCCAACGGCGTCTTTGTTCACATCGCCGGCGGCGAGCAAGGCATTGGCCACTCCGTTCCTCAACACGCCGGCGGAACCGTCTTTGGCCGGTAGCCACACATCGGCGATTTTAGCCAGGTGATTCTTTTCAGCGGTGATCGCCACAACGCGGGCGCCCTTCTTCTGGGCGGCCTTCAATTTCAGACCCAGCATCACATCACCTTCGGCGCTGCCGGTGCTCATGGCCACAACCACATCCGCCTCGGTCATCTCTTCCATGGAAGCGGTGGATACAGTCATACCCAGAGCTTCGTCCAGATTACCGTTCGGTTTGGCTGCCAGAGAACCGATCAAGTTTGTTTTCAAACCGGCGCGGGCCATTTTCTGCAGCGCGAACAATTCCTCGTTGGAGAGTTTGGGAGACGCGATCACAGCGATAGAACCGGCGCCATGTTTTTCCGCCACAGCATTTACGCCTTTGACCGCGGCGTCGAGGGCGGCTTGCCAATCGGAGGCGGCGCCTTTGACCATTGGGTCCTGCAGGCGGTTGGCCTCGGTTAGGAACCGGTAACCAAAACGGCCTTTGGGACAAGCGTAGCCCTGGTTGAATGTCTTCTTGACGTCAACTGAGGAATTGGACACGAAATAAATGTCGTCGGTGATCTTTTTATAGTTGATATTACATCCAAATGAACAGAAATTACAAAGCGAGAGATAATCGTCCTTGGGCAATGTGCCCAACACCTTGTGCGCGAAGTTTTCGCTCAACGCGCCGGTGGGGCAAGTATCGATACAGTTTCCGCAAGACACGCAAGTGGTTTCCAGAAGCGGTTTCTCCATTGCCGGGCGGACAACGGCCTGGAGTCCCCGATGGACAAATCCAAGGGCGGACACACCCAGAACTTCCGAGCAAGTTCTCACACAACGGCCGCAATTGATACATTTGTTGGGATCCATCACCACAAAGGGATGACGGGAATCAACGGTGTACTTGTTGATATCGCCTGCCAATATTTTAGGATCGACTTCGAATTCGTCGGCGTATTTGCGAAGATCGCAATCATAATATTCAACGCAGCCGCATTCGAGGCAACGTTTTGTTTCGGTGCACACCTGGCCCTCTGTGAGACCCAATTCCACTTCCCCGAAGTTGGTGATCCGTTCTTTTACCGGAACCTCAGCCATCTTCTCTTTGGCGATCCGTTCGATGTGATCGAATTCCTCTTCGGGCATCTTATTGAATTCGTGTTTGAAACTATAGAATTTAAAATCGCCTTTTTTGGGCTTACCTGTCGTCAGATAACTGGCGATGGCGGTTGCCGCCTGTTTACCCTGGGCGATGGCGCCGATGGCGGTCCAGGGACCGGTAACCACATCGCCGCCGGCGAATACGCCATGGGTGGATGTTTCCAGAGTGCTATCCAGAACCCGGATGGTGCCCCAACGATCAAGATCCACACCGGTGTGGGGATCATTGAAGTCGGTATTCACAGCCTGACCGATAGCTCCGATCAAATACTGGCATTCAACGACATATTCGCTGCCTTCAATCGGTACCGGACGGGGACGGCCGCCGGACTTGTCCGCCACCAATTCCATTTTCAAACATTCGATCCCTTTGAGCTTGTTGTTCTCGCTCATAATGGACTTGGGATTGGTGAGGAACAGAATCTCGATACCCTCTTCCTGGGCGGCGTGAATCTCTTCGTGATGGGCGGGCATCTCTTTGATGGAGCGGCGATACACGATCTTCACCTTGTCGGCGCCGCAACGAAGAGCTGTTCTGGCGGCGTCGATAGCGGTGTTACCGCCGCCCACGATCACCGCGGTGCCTTTAAAATCTTTGGCGCCGTCCATCTCCACTTCCCGCAGGAAGTCGATACCTTTATATATACCGTCGATGGTGTCTTCGTCTTTCAAGCGCATGGCGCTGGCTTTGTGAGCGCCCATGCCCAAAAACACGCTGTCGAATCCATCTTTGAACAATGAGGGAATATCAAAATCCTTACCCATCGCCACATTGGTCTTGACATCGACGCCAAGATCGAGAATCCACTGGATTTCATCGTTCAACACCTTTTTAGGCAGACGGTATTCGGGGATTCCGTATTTGAGCATACCGCCCAGTTCCGGAAGTTTTTCAAATATGGTGACCTTGAACCCCTCGAGGGTCAGATAATAGGCGCAGGTCAAACCGGCGGGGCCTCCGCCCACAACCGCGACGCGTTTGCCGTTGGCGGCTTTGACCTTGGGAAGCCATTTATGTTTGGCGTCGATATCCGCCACAAACCGTTTCATGTAGTTGATACCGACGGTGCCTTCGACAATATCCCTGCGGCAAGCGTTCTCACAATCGCGGACGCACACGCGGCCAATGGACAGCGGCAGAGGGTTGTTCTCTTTGATCAACCGCAGAGCCTCTTCGTATTTGCCCATTGAAATCAACGCGATGTACCCCTGGGCATCGACGCCGGCGGGACAATTATTTTTGCAGGGGCCGATACAATCGGCGTAGTGATTGGACAACAAGAGCTCCAGGGCGGTTTTACGGGCGCTGCGAATTCTCTCGTTATTGGTGTAGATCTCCATACCTTCGCTCACATACGTCGAGCAAGAGGGGACGAACTTGTTCGCGCCTTTCACCTCCACCACACACACGAAGCAACTGCCGTAAGGCTCGATACGGTCGTCATGGCAGAGGGTGGGAATCCTGTCCAACTTATTTTCATGCACCACTTCCAGGATGGTTTTTCCCGGAGCGGTGAAAATTTCTTCTCCGTTTATCGTTACTTTAATTTTCGCCATCTTTCATTCTCCTCGCTGCTCTTATTATATTTTTTCCACAGCGTCGAATTTACACACACTGTAGCAGAGGCCGCATTTGATACAGAGCTCATGATTGATATGATGCGGATTTTTCACAGTGCCGACGATGGCATCCACCGGGCACTTCCTGGCGCACAACGTACAACCTGTACATTTTTCTTCGTTGATCTCGAATTTGATCAACGCGGTACAACTCTTGGCCGGACATTTCTTGTCCCGGATGTGGGATTCATACTCGTCGCGGAAGTACTTCAGCGTCGTCAGAACCGGATTCGGAGCCGTCTGTCCCAAACCGCACAAGCTGCTGTATTTGATCTTGTGGGACAAATCTTCCAACAACGCGATATCGCCCTCTTCGCCTTTGCCTTCGGTGATCCGTTCCAGGATCTCCAGCATCCGCTTGGTGCCGATACGGCAGAAGGTGCATTTGCCGCAGGACTCGTTCTGGGTGAATGTCAAGAAAAACTTGGCCACATCCACCATGCAGGTCGAATCGTCCATCACCACCATACCCCCGGACCCCATAATGGCGCCGGTTTTGGTGATCTCATTGTAATCGATCTTCAAATCCCCCATGGTGTGGGGGATACAACCGCCGGAGGGGCCTCCCATCTGAACAGCCTTGAACGAACGGTTTTTGTCCTTGACGCCGCCGCCGATCTCATTGACGATTTCATTGATGGTGATCCCCATGGGAACTTCCACCAGACCGCTGTTCTTGATTTTACCTGCCAGGGCGAAGACCTTGGTGCCTTTGCTGAGCTGTGTGCCCATACTCGAGAATGCCTCGGGACCGTTCAAGATGATCCAGGGGACATTGGCGAAGGTTTCGACGTTATTGATATTGGTGGGTTTGTCCCACAAACCTTTCTGCGCCGGGAACGGAGGACGGAAACGGGGCATACCGCGTTTTCCTTCGATGGAAGCGATCAACGCCGTCTCTTCGCCGCACACGAACGCGCCTGCGCCCTCTTTGATTTTCAACTTCAAATTAATAGTGGAGCCGAAGATACCTTCACCCAGGAAGCCTTTCTCGTGGCACTGGGCAATGGCGGTTTTCAGCCGGGCAATGGCTTTGGGATACTCGGCTCTGACATAGAGGTAACCCTCGTCGGCGCCGATGGCGAAAGCGGCGACCATCATACCTTCGAGAATCGAGTGCGGATCGCCTTCCAAAGCGCTTCGATCCATGAACGCACCCGGATCGCCTTCATCGGCGTTACAAATCACATACTTTTTGTCTCCCGTGGCCTGACGGGCGAATTTCCATTTCATACCGGTGGAAAAACCGCCGCCCCCCCTGCCCCGGAGTCCGGAACTGGTGATGATATCGATGACCTGTTCGGGAGAATATTCGTCAATCGCTTTTTTGATGGCTTTGTAACCGTCGTGGGCGATGTATTCATCAATGCTGCCGGGATCGATGACGCCGCAATTGCGGAGCACGATCCGTTTCTGTTTCGCGAAAAAAGTATCGGAATCTTTGACAGTATCACTCTTCACGATCCAATCTTCCACCGGCTTGTCTTCCAGGATATGTTCGGCAAAGATCCGCCTGGCTTTATCGGGAGTTACATGGGAATACAAATGGCTCTTACCGTTTTCCACCACCTCTACGAGGGGCTCTTCGTAACACATACCCATACAGCCGGTTTCTTTTAATACTACGTCCGTTTTTTTATCGTCGATTTCTTGCTTTAATACGTCATACACCGGTTGGCCGCCGGCCGATATTCCGCATGTCCCCAGACCTACTTTTATCTCTTTCATCATAATCTCCTTTGTTTAGCCGCCGGGATGTTCAATTTCCCCGGTACTTTTTGATTATCTGGCTGGTTTTGTCCGGTGTCAGACTTCCATACGTTTCATTGTCTATCATAATGACCGGAGCCAGGGAGCAACAGCCGATGCAAGCAACGGATAACAGAGTGAACACACCATCTTCAGTGGTTTCATCCACTTTGATTTTCAACTCGGTTTCCAATGTGGTCAGAATGCCTTTGGCACCGTTAACATGGCATGCGGTTCCTTCACAAATTCGGATAACATGTTTTCCCATCGGTTTCATACGGAACTGGGAATAGAAGGTGATGACGCCGTAAATATCCGCCGCCGGCACGCCGGTGGCCTCGCTGATATCTTCGATGGCATCGATGGGAATATAGCCGAAGAGTTCCTGGGCACTCTGGAGTAGGTAGATCAATGCTCCTTTGTCCTTACCCTTTTCCGCCAAGACCGCTTTGAAATTTTGTATCTCCTGAGCGGAGACGCCAGGCACATTTTCTATCATTTAACACTCCTTTTACAGGTAATTTTTAATAGGATTTGCAACGTGATTCGTCATTGCTTTTTGAAACGGCCAATCCGCCAATAAAAGGCTACGACCGCTAAAATGATTTATTTGACATACGTTTGTTGCCATCGTAAGTTGTACCATAAATCAATCCAATTTGCAAAAATTAATCATAGCGAACATACCAATTTCAGCATAAAAAAATCATACTCATACCAATTCCCGGACCGCGGCCTCGGGTTTGCCAGGATCGAAGCGAATCAGAGATAATTCCGGTCCTTCGTGAGCCGCATTAAACATGTGGGTGGCGCCGATTTTATCCTTCCATTTCCCTGTGATCCGGGTGGATTCATGCACGTGACCATGCAGTGTCAGAAGCGGTTGCCTATCTTCGATGAACCGCTGGATGGCGATACTACCGACATGCACATCCACAGGCGCGTAATCCACCATCTTTCCGTCCAGCGCCGCACGGTCCAAATTGGTCTTGTAAGGAGGAGAATGAAACAGAAAAATCGACCGCCCCATATCCCGCTCATCCACCAATTCTTGAAGACCTTCCGCGATATTACCATACTTGATTTCATAATCCGCCACCGGCACCGAAAACATTCCATCCTCAGGGGCGATCGCTCCGAGATCCACATAACGCGACACATCGAAACGCTCCCAGTCTTTCAACCGGAACGGAGTCGGCGGTACGAACGCATACCCATACACTGTATAATCCAACCACTCCACATGCCGGTCATGAATGTAATCCCAAACGCCGCTAGCCGCGGCATCCAGCATCGAGACCTCCTGGAAGCGGGGATCGTCATTCCCCAATATCACAAACACCCGCGGATAGTCCTTCCCCATCGCTTCCTTAAGACCTGAAAATTCCTTCACCAAAAAATCATGGATAAAATCCACATGATCGCCCCCCGATCCCGGCATCCCCGGAGGCTTCAATCCATGGGGTAAAATATCTCCGCCGATAAACACCGCGGCCGGACTTTCTCTGGAAATAGCGGCAAATAATTTTTTATAACGGTCGATATGACCGTGGAGGTCGGAAACAAAAAAACAGGTCAATGTATCGGAAGCAGTCTGATTCGCCATGATATATTGGGTTTACCTCATTTTGACAAGGGTTGATATTAACAAAATTCACACCTAAATGCAACGGAAACCCACCCCAAAATCCAAACAAAATCGTGAAGAAACACGGACTGGCACGGACAGGCACGGACGCTTCGCCCCGTTATGAATGGCTTTCGCCGAAGAAGTTTCCCAGCACCCGGTACCGCAATCCTCGATCCGTCATCAGGCTGTGGAAAAACTTCAGCAAGTCGCTATCTTCCGCCAGCGCCGCCACCACGTCTCCGGTCTCCCGCTCGCGCTTCAACCTCTCCTCCAGCATCATAGGCTCCACCCCCAACAGCAGCCAATCCAACGAAACCCCCAGCGCCCGGTGAATCCTGATCAAACCAACCAGGCTCGGCGCCATTGCGCCATGAACATACCGCGACACCGTGCTGGGATCCAGCCGCAACTCCCGCGCCATCTCCTCCCGCGACAACCCCAACCTCTCCTTCACAGCCCGCAATCGCCCACTCATCACCTCAACCAACTTCTTCTCGTCAATCCTAATCTCAGTCATCATATACTCCTTAAAAACAAAACCTTACCTATGTAATCCAAACGGCAAAAACAACACATTGTCACGCACATCCGCCACAACCGTTTCGCCCGTCGCCACAATAAATTCCTCCGCCGCCACGATCCATTCCACCGGCGCCACAAAACGTCCGCCCCACGCCACCCATAATTCCACCGGGGCCACACGCCATGCGTCTCACACCCAATCCCGGACATTGCCGCAACATCGCCAACCAACCGCGCAACACAAACCAAATAATCTACCACAAAACTCATTACATCCTCCACAAACTCGATTTTACCGCCCACCCACCCAATTACTACTTATGTAAAAAAGAGTTACCGCCCCATAATACCCCCAACAACCACATAAGTCAACCCTAACAACTTATTTTTCCCGAGCGCAGCGTCCGTGCCGGTCCACCAAAGTTTTTTGTTTTTTGCCCGGAGGGAGTTGTGCTATAATCGTTGGATGGAGCAAGAGAAAAAAAACCTGACCCCTATGTTGAAGCAGTATTTCGAGATAAAAAAGGACCATCCGGACGCCATCCTCTTTTTCAGGATGGGGGATTTTTACGAGATGTTCTTCGAGGACGCCAAGATCGCCGCGCCGGTGATGGAAGTGGTGCTGACGTCGCGGGACAAAAACAAGGATAAGGAGAATGCCGTTCCTTTGTGCGGGATCCCCCATCACGCCAGGGATACGTACGCGGCTAAACTCTTGAGACATGGATTTAAGGTGGCCATCTGCGAGCAGGTGGAAGATCCGGCTCTGGCAAAGGGGATCGTGAAGCGGGAAGTGACGTCGATATTGACGCCGGCCACCGCCATCGAGATCGAAGGTACGGATGTGGCGCTCAACAATTTTGTGGTCTCTATATATAAAGGTGCCAAATGGATATCCATCGCTTCGGTGGATTTGTCGGTGGCGGATTTTGAGATTCGCAGCTTCAAGAAGGACGACATCGAGGCCTTCACCAATGAGTTTTACCGCAAATTCCCGCGCGAGGCGGTGATACCCGAGGCGTTTACCGAAGAGATGGAGAGGATCGCCAAACGGTTCCCTGAATTACCGGACATTTTGCTGAATAAATACGCCGATTATGAATACAATTATTTTGAAAATGAAGATATACTGAAACGCCAATTCAATCTAGAAAGCCTGGAGGGACTGGGCATCAAGGGGTATGACTCGGCGGTGATCGCCGGCGGGGCGTTGATCAAATACCTCCGCTCCGTGCGGATGACGGCGCTCAAAAATATCTCGACCATGCGCTTTATCCCGAAGGAAGATTCGCTGATTCTCGACTCGGTATCGTTCAAGAACCTGGAGATATTGCAAAACCTGCGGACCGGCAACGCCAAAGGTAGCCTCTTCTCCGCCGTGGACTTCACCATTACGCCGATGGGGAAACGCCTCCTCAAAAAATGGCTGTCCTACCCGTTGGCGGATGTGGAGCAAGTGGAACGGCGGCTCGATGGAGTGGATGAATTTTACCGGAACCTCATCTCCCGGACGGAGGTGCGCAAGATCCTCAAAGGGTTCGGCGATTTGGCGAAGTTGAACTCGAAGATATCCCTCAACATCGCCCTGCCCACCCATTTATTGACGGTGCGCGACACATTGCGACAGATCCCCGGCATCAAAACGGAGATCAAGACAATGCAATCCGGGGTGGTTTCGACGATTCACGTTGGACTCGATCCGCTGGAGAGCGTGGTGGATCTCATCGACCGGGGCATCGCCGACGATCCCGGCAATAATTTGAATAACGGCAATTATATTAATAAAGGTTATAATACAGAACTTGACGATTTGCGGGACATCAGCCGCAACGCCAAGCAAATCATCTCCGCTCTGGAGCGGTCCGAAAAAGAGAAGACCGGAATCTCATCGTTGAAGATCAAATA
Organism: uncultured Clostridia bacterium; assembly: GCA_964491915.1. Lineage (GTDB taxonomy): Bacteria > Acidobacteriota > Aminicenantia > UBA2199 > UBA2199 > JAHELQ01. Next base: position 158 of record CAZBHS010000054.1, on the reverse strand, counting down.
CAACAAAGTGTTCGGCTATTTTATCGAGGTGACCAAAACCCACCTCAAATTGGTGCCGCAGGAATACATCCGCAAACAGACTCTGGTGAACGCCGAACGCTTCATCGCCCTGCTATCCAGTCTGGATCAGCTCATCTGGCACCAGGATGAACCTTGTG
>CAZBHS010000053.1:2168-29145 GCA_964491915.1 uncultured Clostridia bacterium | reverse complement strand
AATCGGTATAAGCGATCACAAACGCCAGAACCAGGCCGGAGCCTACGATCGCCACCATCAGCGTAAGATAGGCCGTTGCCTTTCCCACCACGATGGAGCCTTTTGAAGCCGGCGTCGTTGTCAGATATATAAGAGTTTTGTTATCCACTTCGTCATTGATGATGGAGGTTCCGAAAAACAATGCCAGGAGCGGGATCAACATCTGGAAATACAAGAGGATGACCACCTTCGAAAACATTTCGCCGGCGGTGAAGGGGATCGGCTGGATCATGCCGATGATTTTCGTCACCAGAAGAATCAGCGTCGGAATCATTGAAAAGAAAATAAACAGCCGGGTGCGTTTGGCCCGCAAACTGGTCATAAAAAAGAAAGAAAAGATGGTTTTGAAGTTATATCCGTCCAACATGGTTCATCTCCCGATCAGGTAATCGAACACCGCCTGGAGGTTATCGTCAGGCGAGATAATTTCTTCCACATCGAGGCCGTTCTCGGCGATCATGCGGGTCAACAAGTCAAAAAAACTGTCGCGGTTGTCGGTCTTGAACACCACCCGTTTTTCCGTTTCGCTAATCTCGATGTTGAGGATAAAATCCCGGTCCACCAACCGTCCGGCTAGAAGCCGCGGCTTGTTGCAGCGGATGGAAATCATGTGTGGATGCGTATCCATCAAACCCCGCACCTCCTGGATGTCGCCCTGGGCGAAAATTTTGCCCTGGTGAATCAGGATGATGTTATTGGTCATGGCTTCGATTTCCGGCAGAATATGGGAGGAGACGATCACGGTTTTTCCCATTTTTTCAAAGTCCTTGACGAGGCGGATCATCTTCACCCGCCACAACGGATCGATACCCCGCAACGGTTCATCCAGAATCAACAGATCAGGGGTATGCAAAATACTGCCGGCGACTTTGAGCCGCTGCCGCATACCGAGACTGTAGGCGCTGACCAATTTGTCCTTGTTTTCCATCAACCCCACTTTATCGAGGGCTTCGGCCGCCATATCCTTCGCGGCCTTGCCTTTTGCCCCATGAAGCTTCGCCAGGAACAGCAAAAATTCCCACCCGCTTATGTCTTTGTAAAAGCTATCGTATTCCGGGCACAAGCCAATGCGATGAAACAGATTATGATTGTTGTAAACCGGCTCGTCGAAGATGCGGATGGTTCCGAGGTTGGGCTTCAATTGACCGGAGGCGATTTTCAAGAACGTCGATTTCCCGGCTCCGTTGGGTCCCAGCAAGCCTTGAATCCCCGGCTTGATTTCCAGAGAGATCTCGCTGATGCCGAGAATCTTGCCGTACCATTTAGATAGTTTTTCCGCTTTTAATACAGGTCCCATATCACACCTCCGCCTTATCGATTCTGAAATAGAGTATGGTCATAAACAACGCTGTCAGCCCGATCAAGATCAAGCCGGAGGGCCAGCCGACAATCTCCAAACCGGATTTGGTGTTGAAGAGAAAGGAACCGAAATTCATGATATTTTTTTCTATAGACAAAAAATAGAATTGATCGTTTTTAAAAACCTCTTTAAATATTTGCGCGACGATATTCGACCCCAGCACAACGCCGAAAAACATCACCACCACAAACTTCGAGTTGGTGGTCAACGCCGAAAGCATCAGTATCAATGACGAGAAAAATAGGCCGGTTACAATGGGGAAGAGAATACTGGAGGCGAAGACCAGAATCGGCACCGAGAAAGAGCCTGAAAAAATCAGCTTGGCCACGATCAGCAACATGCCGGGCACAAGCGTGAACAGTAACAGATAGAACAGCACCACCGAATATTTACCCATGAGATAGTCCATCTTGCTGAGAGGACGGGATAAATATAGGGTGAAGGACTTGAACTTCATGTCGCCGCTAATCAAATCGGATCCGGCGAAGACGCTAATCAAGATCATCGAAAAAATCAAGAAGCCGAAGGTGTAAAAAGAATAAAAGAGCAGGGTGTCGGTTTTGATTTGCTGGACGATCTCCCGGAGCATTTTGAGTTCCGGCTTGGTGGCCACGTAAACGCCGGCCAAAAAAATCAGGAACGGCATGGAGGCGAAGGCGAACAAGAGCCTGGAGCGTTTCTTGTGAAATACTTGAACGATCCCGTTGAAGAACATCGGCAACCATTTGACGCGGGACTTTTTCAGTTGTCCGTCCCAATTATAATACCCTTTTTCCCTAATTGGCATTGGAATCTCCTATAGCGGTCACGAAGGCGTCTTCGAGGGTCACTTTACTTTGTCTGAAATGGCGGACCTGGACACCGGATTCCACCGCGGTTTTAAATAGGTTCTTTTTGGGGAAGTCCGCCGGCAAGTGAACCCTGTAAATATCTTTTTCATCCTTTTCTATATGGAAGTCCTTCATCCGCCGGCTGAAGGTCTCGATATCTCCTTTCAGCTTCAACTCGAATATATTGATGTCTTTTTGACTGATTTCATTAACCTGTTGCCGCGACACAATCTTCCCTTTGTTCATGATCAGAACTTCGCCGCAGGTGGTTTCGATATCCGCCAGGATGTGAGAGGAGATAATCATGTTCATCGTCTCCTTCGCGGCGATATCCCGGATCAATTCCAGCATCTCCTTCCGGGCCTGGGGATCCATGCCGGATGTCGGTTCGTCCAAGAACAAGAGCTCGGGGTCGTGAACCAATGCCGTCGCCAGCTTGAGCCGCTGCTTCATTCCGGCGGAATAGGTCTCCACGTTCCGATACCGGGACTCTTCCAGTCCCACATAGTACAAGACCTCGTGAGCCCGTTTCACGGCTTCTTGCCGCGGCATGCCGCTTAATTCGCCGAGATAGGCTGTCAACGTCACCGCGTCCATCCCGGGAATCAAGCAATCGGTTTCCGGCATGTAACCGATTTTTGTTCGCATTTCCACATGGCTACCGGGAATCGAATAACCGAGAATACTACCTGTCCCCCGTTGAGGAACCAGGAATCCGAGGGTCACCTTCATCAATGTGGTTTTACCGGCCCCGTTGGGTCCCAGTAATCCGAATATCCCTTTGCCCACTTCGAGGCTGGCTCCATCGAGGGCCTTGAAGTTACCATAACTAAAATGAATGTCTTTTAATTGAATCACCATGTCGTTTCCCATAATGTATTAGAATACGCTGATAAAAAATTTTTGTTCCCGAATTTATCGGGTTTGATCCCGGCGCATTGTGGCTTCAATATGCCCGGCAGCGTCATAGAGGTCTTTCGCCTTGTAATGTACAAAATCAAAATTCTGTTTTTCCGTGTACTCGTTAGGCACCGCAATGCAATAGCAACCCGCCCGTTTCCCCGCCATCGCGCCGTTGGACGAATCCTCCAGGACGATGCAATCCGTTGGATCGAGGTTCAACTTGCGGCAGGTTTTGAGATAAATCTCCGGGTCCGGCTTACCGTTGACGATTTCATCCGATGCTTGCAGAACAGTGAATTTCTCTCTTAAATTCAAACTATCGAGAGTGATATCCATGTATTCCGCCGGCGCTCCTGTGGCGATGGCCAGTTTCATATCAGGGAAGAACCGGTCGATAATGTGATCCAGGCCCGGCATTGCCGCCAAATCCGTTTTCATTTTTTGCAGCATCGCTTCGTGTCTCATCTGCAAAATCTCTTCGGGAGCTGCGGGGATATCCAGGTCTTCCACAAAGATGCGGATGCCCTCGATGGGTTTTCGTCCCATCATTTTCCAGAGGGTCTCCACTTTTACCGTCTTGCCGAATGATTCGGCGATATCTTTCTCCGCCGCGAAATACAATCGTTCGCTGTCGATCATCAAACCGTCCATGTCGAATATCAACGCCTTCATATTTTTGTCTCCTGGTCCGCCACCCCGGGTCTATCCCAGCGCAACCGCAATCTAGTATTTTACCAGAAAAAAAAACAACCGTGAACTCTCAATAATTTAGATTATGCTATAATGGGGGATGTCTTATGTATTCTTGTTTTTATCGTTGGCTTCATCTCTGGCTATCGCTATCATCTTGAGGTATTCCGAAGGGAAATCGCGGGACCGGACCGTTGTGATCGCGTCCAATTATATCGTGGCGGCGGCCCTTGGATTTTTATTGTCGGCAAACAATAACGCGTCCCCGGGAGTCTATGGTCTGGCCGTTGTGTTGGGATTGTTCTTTTTTGTCGGTTTTATGTTGTTCAGCAAAGCGATCAAGTTTGCGGGATTGGCTGGGGCTGTTACGATGGGACGTATCTCATTGGCGATTCCAGTGGCGCTCTCTTTGTTTCTATGGGGCGAAAAACCCGCTGTATGGGATTTTGTGGGCCTGGCGTTGATCTTTTTCATCATTCTGACCTGGGAGGGAAAAATCGGAAGGTTCTCTCCTATTCTGTTGAGCCTGTTCATCATCTTTGGATTATTGGACGCCGCCATGAAATTTTTCAAAATCAAGTTCCCCGCCACCGACGAAGGCTTCTTCCTGGTCATCCTCTTCTTCTCCGCCATTATTTGGAGTTGGATGTACATTTTGCTCACCAAAAGGAGGGTTTGCTACAGAGACCTGATAACCGGACTCCTGCTGGGTGTGCCGAATTTTTTCTCCTCCTATTGTTTGCTTAGAGCGCTCATCGACATTCCGGGTTATGTGGCGTTCCCCTTTATAAATATCGGAATCATTATCTTGTCGGCGTTATCCGGGTTTGCGCTCTTCAAAGAACGGTTGACCCCAAAACGCCTGGCCCTGGTATTCCTTGGGATTGTGGCCGTAGCGTTTTTAACCATATCTTAAATCCGGATGGGACTCCAGGTATGAAATATCTTTGTATCGTCATACTCCTGGCCATAACCGTTCATTTGACCGGCGAATACCGCTATAACTTCACCTATTCGTTCCGGGGAGACGCCCATGGCAGGGTTTTGTTGATCATTCCTTACCGGGTGTATTACGAATCGTCGGCCTCTGTGAATTTTATAGCGCGGCGAGTGGACAACGGGGACCTCGACTTTAAATATGACGGCATCGGGGAGACCGGGTATATGATGCGAACCTCGGGCTTCGGAGGGAAAACGCTGGCAATCCTGACCGCGGACTACGATTTCCACCGCAGCATCCCGTTCGCCGAAAAAAAATTGCCGGAAATCGAAGACAGGGCGCCCTATTATGCCGGCTGCATCAATCGGAAAAAAAATTTCCAATTTCGCATCCTCTCCAGGGATCCCAATTCGATCGGTTTTACGCGCTCGCCGTTGGGGGTTCATTCCGGTTTTCATCTGGATTTTCCGCTTCAATTCCGCTACTATCCTGAAGTATTGAACATCGACTTCTTCATTTACCAGATCATGATGGAAATCCTCAAGGGTTACAACCACCCTTGTGTCAGAGCGGAAGATCTTCAAACCAATAACATTAACAAGAGCGACAGTTGGTATAGCCCGCCCCTGGATTATTCTCCTCACATGAACCGCATCGCGCCTCTGGCCGCCCGGGTGATGAAACGGCTCGGCGCGTTTCGCCAGGAAAAAAAATTCCGGGTAGAGTACCGGATTGTGGAAAACAGCTCTGATAGAATAAGAATGTATGGTGTTTCCAAACCGGATATTTCGATTTGGAATTCGTTCCACATCCGCTCATTTACAAGGGAGACAACCATCTCTAAAAGCCGAAACGTACTGCTGCGAGATTCGTTCAGCATTCATATCAGTAATCCCAAAGGGAATGGAATGACGATCAACGCATCCCTTGGAATAATCGATTAGAGAATCACTTCTTTTCAGGATCCGAAATCTTGATCACTTCCGATACATCGAACCGGTCTGTGACAATCATTCTGGCCTCTTTTATTTTGTCATTCTCCTGCACCAGATCGGCGAATGTTTCCAATGCCAGTTGCGGAGTGTTATTGGTTTCGGAGATATGGGACAAAAAAACATATTCGAGGTTGGGGGAGGCATGATCGCGCACCAATTGGCCTGCTTGCGTATTCGAAAGGTGCCCTTCGTCGCCAAGGATTCGCTGCTTCAAGAATTGAGGATAGGGCCCCCGCTGCAACATGAGTTCATCATGGTTGGTTTCGATGAACAAGATGTTGGAGTGCCGGATAGCGTTCACCACATTCTCGCATGGCTGCCCGAGATCCGTAATGACACTAATTTTATTGCCGCGAAAATAAAAGCTGAATAGGCAAGGATCCGCGGCGTCATGACTTTTACGTCTTGTTTCAACCAGCGCGTCTCCCACCATTAGCCGCTCGCTGGAATTAAAGTAGCGGACCATCGTTTCGGGAATCTTTACCGGAGAATATTTCAATGTTCGCCAATTGATGTATATCGGTATTTGGTAGCGTTTCAGCAACACTTCCAGGCCACGGATGTGATCTGTGTGTTCATGGGTGATGAAAATACCTTTAATTTCAGCGATATGATGACCGATGGCCTGCAACCTATGGCAAATTTGCCGGCAACTGATTCCCGCGTCCACCAGAAAGGCGTCTTTTCCGGTCTTGATAAAAAAGCAATTCCCTTTGGAACCGCTGGATAAACTACATGCTTCAATCATGAACCATTATATCAAATTTTTCTCTACTCTGCAGCTCATGGGGTCAATAATTCGTTGGCCTGGAAACTGAAATAGTCTTCTTTGCCCACGATGATGTGATCGAGCACATCGATACCCAGCAACTTCGCCGACCGAATCAACCGTTTCGTCAGCACGACATCGGAGGCGCTCGGCTCCGGATTGCCGGCCGGATGATTATGAATGAAAATAATCGACGCGGCCCGGTCGGTTAGAGCATCGGCGAATATTTCCCTGGGATGGACGATCGATTGGTTCAATGTCCCGATAAACACGGTGCGCTTGCGAATCATTTTGTGAGCTCCGTCAAGGGTAATGGTAATAAAATGTTCCTGTCTCTTCCCTCTCAACTCCGGCACCAACAATATGGCGTCTTGCGCACCATGAACCTCCACTCCATCGGCAAGAAGAAACCGTCGGGAAAACTCGATCGCCGCGGCAATACTACATGCTTTTGCCAGCCCCACGCCTTCGATTCGCATTAACGTCTCGACAGTCAATGAACTGAACTCCTTTTGGGCAAGTTTAATAATTTCCCGGGCGACAGCGAACACATCCTTCCCCTGAATTCCACTCCCCAAAAGTACCGCCAACAATTCCACATCCGATAAAAAGGCAGGCCCAGCCCGGAGCATCTTTTCACGCGGGCGCTCAAATTCACGCATTTGTTTTATTTTTCTCTTGGACATAGAAAATCTATTGTTACACCTGGACTTCAAATTGTCAACATCTTTCTTTTCTGGAAGCCCGTTTTGAGAACAAGGCGCGTTTCAGAGGCATATCGGTCAAAGAAAAAATATCGATATCATCAGGGGAAAAAGCGTTGCTGGCAGAGGAGCACAAGATAAGCACCCCTTTCAATTTTTGCCGCCCATACAAAGGCCTGATGAAATAAGAGCGTATACCTGAGGGAATAAAAAGCGCCCAATCAATCGGGTCCGTACTTTCGAACGAATCGCCCACGATCCGGAAGTCATTCCCGGATTGTACGAAACCTTCCAGCAACGGCTGTACAAATTCTGATATTGAGTCGGCAATCTTCCCCCGGAAAGCTTTTCCTGCCAAATACACCCGGTATTTTTTCCCGGAAGGCACAATCAACATCAGCGCTTCGTAAGAACCGGGATAAAATTGGTTTTCCAGGAGAATCTCCAGAACCTTATCAGGGTCGCCGGCGGGTAATAGCTTCCGGCACAATCGGTCTACATAGGCTTTCTTGCGGACTCCCGGATCGGTTGAATCGCCATTTTCAGAGGTGAATTCCGGGGTGTTGCGCACATTGAATATCGACAATTTTAACAATTCTTTGTTTTTTATCCGCAGTTTTTTTAATACCGCATCGCCCCAAACCACATCCCGTCCACCTCCGGAGAATGGCAGGCGGCCTTCCCATTTTCCTTCAGTCAGGCACGTTTCATAGATTTGAGTGAATTGATCCCTCTTTTGGTCGCCCAATAATTGAGCGATTGTCTTTTCACGGAAGTTTTCATTTCCAAAACGAATGATTTCTGCGGCGGGAGAATTTCTGGAGATAAGTTTTAACGTATCAAATTCAGCCAGAATAACAGGATAATCAAATTGTTCGATAATTGCTTCCGCTTCCAACTCTTTTTGCATTAGAAAATGGAGAGTGGAAATGCTCCCGCTCACCTCCATCACATAACCGAAGAATTTCCTGGGATCGGACGCAAGGGGAGCGCCGTATAATTTCAACCAGTACAAACGCCCCTGATTGTCTGTCACTCTAATGACAGAAAGGGCCGACTGCCCTTGCCGCATTGCCTGCACAAACAACTTGAGTCGAAAGAAATCCATTGGCACGCAAATCGATTTGGCAAACACCAAATCCGTGAGAAAATTCTCCTCTCGTTGATCCAGAGGATTAATCGTGCACGAATTCAGGAATTTCACCTCTTTTGTATCCAGGTGGTAATTCCAGAATAGAGCAGGTAGATCAACGATGAATCGCATGAAATCAGCGTCAACCCGTTGATCCGATATACTGTCTTTTATTTTTTTATCCATCATGTCCGGTAACCAAGACTATAATCTAATCTATTTTACCGGTTTTGTCCAGACGACAAACGATTACGAGCTTTTCATGCCCAATGGCCGGGCCGCGTCGGTAATCGCCCCAATCTTGACGGCAAAACTAGATTTTCGTGCAATATCCTCGTCAGAAACCAGATGAATATCCAGAAGTCCATCCGACCGGTAACCGGTGCGGAGAAAATTCATCTCCGATAAACACAAGCTCCAACCTTCCAGCCATTGCAGGAGCTTCTCTTTTTGTTGCGGGGTGCCGGTAAAATGTATAAGGAGATCTATATCGCTCGCCGGCCCCGCTGTGGCGTTCTTCGAACTCCCAAAGATATAGAATCCTCTGACACCATATTCTTGCGGATCCATCTTGCTGGCGATTTTTTCAGCCATATGATGACGCCACCGCCAGTAATCGTCCGTGCGGTGGTCCTCCTGGTTTTCCTCCAACTTAAGCGGCTCAGGCTCCATACCTCCGGAATCGGTTAGCAGACCCACCGCCCTATTGAGTTCTGAATTCATAAGGATCCGCAAAATCCGGTTCCCAGTGCATTGGGGGATATCGATAACATGGATGGTATCTGCCAGATAGGCAAATTCCGGTAGAATCTCTGCGAGAATATTGGGAGATTGAAGCAGGAATGAATCGTTGAATATATTATTGGGATCATCGGGATACAATGGGATGTAGCGGATTTTCGCCTCTACCAAATCCTGGAAAAAATGGGTGCCGAACGATAGATCCGGTACATAATTCCCTTTTTTCCGGGCAACCTCGATTAAAACGGAGGTGTTGTTGATATCCGAATAGGTTACATCCACGCCGAGCTTTATATCGCCGCGGCTTCCCCAACGACCGGGGCCCATCAGAATAAATTGCCTCTTGGGTAAGAGTTTGTTCAATTTCCCCACAGCCCGTCCGATATTTTTGAGGTCCGCCAAACTTGACAATTCATTATACGCTTCGGGGTCAACGTAGACGATATGCGTGATGTCGGGAATCGAGCCGTTGGAGATATATTTATCCGCGGTGAAAACAATCTTTTCTTCAGGGATATCCTGAGGAATGGGAGCCGGTTGAATTTCATCCGAGTAGCACTGGGGCCGGCATTGCAATAAATAGAGAAATTCCCCATCATGTGCGAATTCCACATCCACCGGCGTTCCCATCGCCTTTTTCAATGTGTTCAGCAACTTGTCTATTTGTTTGATAAATGGTGTCCTGGAAAAAAGGCCTTCAAACGTAACCACCATATTTTTCTTCTCAAACTCCATATTGAACAACGAGGTGGGGAGTTGCATCATCTTATCCTCATAGATCGACAGTACATTCTCGATACCGGGAATCGAATTACCGAAATGTTCCAACACGTCAGCCAGCTCTACAGTTTCAAAGGTATTTGTCTTGAGATTGATGATATCGATTTTTTTGGTTGAATAACGGACAATTTCCTCAGGAGTGACATTTACCCGTAGTTCCGGCTTTCCCGGAGCGATTAGAATGGGATAATCATCCGCCACCCGGTCCACCGCCCGCGTCCCCAAACCGGGTACGATTCTAATCAAACCGTCATCCCGGCTGATCCTCGCAGACCACCGGAATTCATTGTTACTAAATGCCACTCCGGCGAAAGAGGGGAGAAAGTAATCACCGATACGGGTACCCACAACCTCCTGGACCATGATGCCCATCTCTTCATGAAAGTCCACAAGTCCCCGTTCGAGACGGTATTCGATGGGATCGGGTCCGAATGTAGAGGCGTAAACTTCGGCTATCGCATCCATCAGAGCATCGAGCCGTTCCTCTTTGCTTCCCTGGTTTGCCAGAAACAGACTTTTGTATTTTCCGGAGAAAGCCGAGCCCAGCCTGTCTTCCAACAGGCTGGAGCTTCGGACTATAATCGGCTTATCTCCCAAATCATCAAGGGCAACGGAAAGCCCCCTGATAATCTCAGGGGGGAAGTACGAGTTCTTAAAAATTTGTATGATGTTTTGATATTCCACATGTATCTCATCCATCTCCTTGTACTTCTGTTCCATTACCCCTTCGAGGTTATTGTAATGAATAAAATTCATAAGGCTGTCTGAGCTAATATACCAGGTTTTGGGAACTTTCAGGTTCTTGAACAAATCCTGGTTTTCTTTATCTTTCGACAATATATGATGTGCCAAAAAAAGTCCGGAACTTTTCCCGCCGAGGCGGCCATGGCTTTCCGGAGGAAAAATAATCCTCTTTACCAGATCATAATAGTCGCGGACTTCGATATATTTTTTCGCAATATTTATAAATTCAAGTTGTTCGGAGAAAAAATGCCTCACAAGCGACACCCTCAGACTCTTTTCGATTGGAGGCGTCAATTTGATTCCCTCTTTTTCGATATAATTGTAGCGAGTGATTGCATCGATGACATCGGAACGAGAAGAGTTGAGATTGTCGATAACCTTGATTAAAAATCTCGATTTATCCTCTTCGACCCAAAGTTCGATATTTTCAAGAATTTTTTCATCGCTCAAATTTTCAGAGGCGATTCTAAACACCTCGTTACTGAGGTTGATGATATTGTGCAGTGTTTTTTTCTCGCTGGGGCGGTTTGTGTCTTCTATTAGCGAAGCATCGTCGATTTTTTTGTTGGTCCCATATTGTTCAAGAATCTGATTCGCTTCTTGAACGCCGTTCCAAACTAGATAGTAGAGCATTTTCTGGGAAATATAAATAAAAAGGCTGCGATCCGATTTCTTTAGCAGGTCAATGATGACACGCCACTGACCGATATTCTTACGGTTGATCTGCTTCTCCATTTCTTCCATGTCCTGGAAAACACTTTTCAGCTCTTTATGGAGGATCAAGATACTGATGCGATCGCCGATTGTATTGATGAGTTTAAATTCTTCTTTGAGAAAGTAGCCATCCGGTCCCATGGGAATCTCTTTTGAGTATGAAACACAAATACTTCCTCTCAGTTCGCCCTGCACTTTGATTTCGGAACAAAATTCATACGGAGTTTCTGTATAGCCATCAGTCTTATAACTATGCCCGTTAAAATTTATTTTTACCTGCGACACTTCGGGGAATTGCATTCCATCGGGGATAACCTGGATGATACCTTCCAACAACTCCCCTAAGGGGAGATCCTGCTCAGTCAATATCTCCTCGATTTGGTACAAACAATTGAGCTCCTTTTTCCGTTCCTGAAGCTCTCTAACAAGGTGATCCGCAGTGGAATTCATATCATTCACTTTTTTATTACTCCCATTTTTTTTCTTCCGTCCACTTTCACTGAAAGGGGTGAATCAAATCTGATGTGTTTAACAAAATCACTCTCTCCAATTACTTCTTGCCGGTCCAACCATTCCCAATCCAAAACATTTCCCCCTACTGAATGCTTGAGAGAAAAGTAATGAACACCGAGATTCGAAAGGTTGTGGAAGAAATGGGAACCCTGGCTGAGGTCGATACTCATTCCCGGAAGCATCACTTCGACGATAACCTTCGCTCCTGAGATCTCTCCCCAATTCACTGGGATTCCCAACCAATGATCGGAACTGCCCCAGCGACCGAATCCAATCAGAAGATACGGAATCCCATCAGCAAGCATTTGTTTGTTGAAAACGCCGATCTCCGTTGCGATTTTTTTCGAATATTTCAGGTTAAAACTCTCCGGTTTCACAAACACAATATCCTTAATATTGCCGGAAACACCGTTTCCCAGTACATTCTCTGAATACATGAGCGTATCATTCGCGTTTGGATCAGCGCTTTCGAGATTTACCTCTTCATGAGAGAGAGCAATCGGCCTGACTTGAAGTATGCCGAAGCGGGGAGGTTTTTCTCCTGTATTATCGATGGTCATGGCAAATTCAATTTCCACTTTACTCCGGGCAACCGTCTCGCATGTTTCCATCAATTTTTTGATTAAATCATTCAACGGCAACATCTCGAAGTCCAGCAACGGCGCAAATGACAACAATCTCGGGCCCCTGACACCGGCCCCAATGGTGATGCGATCGGAAGCCGCATCGTAAGTGGATACGATGCTACGCAACGTATTGTCATACTCCGCGTCCTGCAAATCCAGTCGAACGAGATACTCTTCCTCTTTAATTGGATCGTATACCGGGATACTCCCCATATTGACAGCCCAAAATTCGGTTTGGGTGATTTTTAACAATTCGCGGGGACTCGATGAGGGTGGAAACGCGGCTGGGTATGAAGGTGAATAGGACCATACACGACCGCCATCGACGATTGTTTTCCCTAATCCCAACGCCAGATCCACCGCGCCATCTTCCGGTTCCGCGTACCCCGTCGGATAAAAGTTATAGGAACGAGCCACACCGGAAATGTCGGGATAATACCGTTTGTTATGAACCAAACCAACAACTTCCTGAATGATGATAGCCATCTTTTCTTCACGTAGATCGAGACCGGTAGCCTTGAAGTAACTCTTGACACCGGCAAAATAGGTGGACGAATACACGAATTTGATGGCCTCCACCATTTTTTGAAACCTAATCCGGTTATCGGATTGGTTGTTGGGAATCATTTTGGTGGCATACATACCGGCAAACGGCGTATCCATACTGTCTTCCAACAAGGCGGAAGAGCGGATCGCCAATGGGGTGTGGACTTTATTGATCAAGGCCATAAGATCTCCAGTAAGATCCGCCGGCAATTGGGCTCTCTGGAAATGATGCGCAATGCGTTCATCGCTGGCATCGGACAGAGCGATATCATATAGGTCGTTTTGATCCATAAAATGGTCAAAATGCTGTGTGGTGACGACAGTCAACGTGGGGATATTAACGGAAATCTTCCCGAATCGACTTTCTGGAAATACAGCGCCGATGGCTTTATTCATCAATGCTAATCCCTGGGCTTTCCCCCCAATTTGGCCATCGCCTATCACAGTGAAGTCTTCCTTGCCATCGAAAAAATGGCGGTCAAAACGGGGGAGCGCTAAATCGACTGGAGGTATAACGGCCTGACAACCATCGGGGAAAGCCCAGGGTTTCATTCTATGTCCCTCAATTACTCTTTAGATCCAACCACGGCTGCGGCACGCTTTGGCCACGCGATCGATGGCAATGACATAAGCGGCGTCCCGCATGTAGAGATTCTTTTTACGGGCCAATTCGCTCACAGCGATAAACGCTGAAGTCATTTTAGTATCTAATTTTCCCAACACTTCGTCTTTTTCCCAATAAAAATTGGTGTTGCATTGCACCTGCTCGAAATAACTGCAGGTCACACCGCCGGCATTAGCCAGAAAATCGGGAATGACAAAAATATTCCTTTCACGAAGGACTTCGTCCGCTTCCGGTGTCGTGGGGCCATTGGCGCCTTCGGCAACAATTTTCACCTTTTCTTTGATCTTTTCCACACTTTCCGCATTAATCTCATTCTCAAGCGCAGCGGGAATCAGAATATCAACGTCCTGTTCGATCCAGGCTTCACCCGGCAAAACTTCATATCCAAGGCCAATGGCTTTATCCTTGTCAATTCCACCGAATTTATCGGTAATATTCTGAAGTTCCGCAAGGTCAACCCCCGATTCCTTCTTGTAGGAATACGCGGCCTTATCATTTTGATCCCAGCAAGAAACACAAACAACCTTGCCGCCCAACTGATGGTACAACTGGATCGCATACTGTGCCACATTTCCAAATCCCTGGACACTGGCGGTTGTATCTTCCGGACGAATGCTCATTTCTCTCAAAGCTTCGCGAACGGTAAAAATCACGCCGTAACCGGTTGCCTCGGTTCTACCTAAGGAACCGCCCATGCCAACGGGCTTACCGGTAATAAAACCGGGATACTTGCCGCCGGATATCGTTTCATACTCATCCAACATCCACAACATATGCTGTGCGTTTGTCATAACATCGGGAGCCGGTACATCAGATACAGGTCCCACATTTTTTACAACCTGGCGCACCCAACCACGGCACAGAATCTCCTGCTCACGGGGACTCAAGTTATGGGGATCACAAATAACTCCGCCCTTGCCGCCTCCAAGCGGGATATCCACCACGGCGCACTTCCAGGTCATCCACATAGCCAGAGCACGCACGGTGTTCACTGTTTCCTGGGGATGGAAGCGAATACCACCCTTCGCAGGACCTCGGGCATCGTTATGCTGAACGCGGAATCCCTTGAAAACCTTTACCGTACCATCATCCATCCGTACAGGAATACTAAAATGATATTCTCTCAACGGATTTCTGAGTAATTCATTTGTGGGTTGATCCAGGTTCAAAACTCCAGCCACTTTATCAAATTGTGCCTGGGCTGTTTCGAACGCATTATAAGCTTTGTTGGTCATTGATATTTCCTCCAAGATTTAAATATTTATTTATTTTTATCATGAGTATTCACATTCTTTTGGGGAGAGCTTCACTTTTAATATCAAGGTAGGTATGCAGATTTTTGACAAGCCCCGATACATCGACATCCTTGTTCTGACAAAACCAATCCAGGATATCGGCGATGTTCTTACGGGCGATCGAAGTGGCTTCCGCTCCGTCCCTCTTTTTTATAGCATTCACAATCCCGACATAGCCGGCAAAGATTGTATTATCAATAAATTCATCGGACTTGGTAAAATATTCCCAGAAAATCACGTTCCCCCGCGCAAAGGACTCCATTATCTCAACGAATAGGACATTGCGAGTCAAGCGAGCCACAAAGCCGTGGAACTCTATATCAGCGGCTACAATGCTCTCCAATTTCCGGGATAGTATTGCCTGGCTAAACTTGACAATCGACTTTTGGAGAAAGCCAATTTCATCGTCCGGCGCATTCAAGGCCGCATAGCCGATAATATTTGGATACACCAAAAAACCGGCCTCCAATTGGTTTTTTATCAGAGTTTCATGGCCCACTGGAGCATCTTGCCCAACCTGGAAGATCAGGTCGGCATCCTTGGTAAGGTAAATGCCGCTCCCCCGCTTGACAGTGACGACTCCGCGCTCTTCAAGGGTACGAACGACATCGCGGATTGTAGTGCGACTGGAACCAAATAATTCAGCGAGACCACGTTCAGCCGGGAGCTTGTCTCCTTTTTTCATGTCGTTCCTTTTGACATGTTGGACCAATTCACCCAAAACCAATTGCTTCTTTACCGCCATACCAAATTAACCTCCTACTATTTTTAAATTGGCAATACCAAATGTTAGTACCAAAACCAGCAGATGTCAATAAAAAAATAAAAATTCATTATTCACAGATCTTTGGTACTACCAATGATAGTTTTTTGGCGCACTTTTACTCTACGACCACATGGAAATATTCTAAGGAATTATTTTTTCACTGGATATCCAGCTTTGGAAACAGCGGCTTTCGCTCCTACCGACAAAGGGTCGATCAAAGGACAATTGATATGCGAGGGCAAAAGAGCGAGCGGCACCTCAGTGCAGCCGGCAATAACAGCTTCAGCGCCTTTGTCGAGAAGATGATCCGCGAGACCGGACAACAATCTCCCGGGCTTTTCTTTAAAGCCTCTCTTTATACCCTCTTCCCCATACACAGATTCTATAAATTCCGGCTGACGGTCATCGTCCGGAACAATTATCTCCCGCCCAAATTTTAGAAAAAACTCCTGAAACAAGCCGGTCCTCTGAGTTCCCCGGGTGGAAAGCAGCCCAAACTTCTTTATCGTAGGCATTTGAGCCTGAACAAATAACGCCGTTTCTTCAATGAGATGCAAAAAAGGAATATCGATCTGCCTGGACACCTCGGGATAGAAATAGTGTGCCGTAATGCACGGCATCAAAATAAAGCTCGCCCCGGACTTTTCAAGAAAGCGAGCGACCTCGATGAGCGCCGGCACCGGAGAGGGTCCATCGCTTAAAATCGCCGAAGTCCTATCCGGAATTTTTGGATTACTATAAACCACAATCGGAATGTGCTCGTTATCGCATCCGGCATCCGTAAATTTTATAATTTGCCCAAACAAATAATTTGTGGCCTCCGGCCCCATTCCACCTAAAATTCCAATTACCTTCGTCATGCCAGCCTCCTATTTTATACACCCGTATTTTCGCATAATTTTTTTCACGTCCTCAATCGGTAAAGCCTGAACCGAATGTCCACTCCTCCCGGACTCACCGCTAGCCTTGAACATCGAATTCAATACCGCCTCTTCGGTGGCTTCGATAACAGCCATAAAGAGCGGAGACATCCGGTCGTTGCGCAACACCCGACGATTGCAAATAGGCTCCTTCGAACGGTAAAGAACACGTAAGTCCTTTGCGGTCGAAAACGTTATTACATAGTCCCCGCTCCCATTGGAGCAAATACCTCCGGTTCTAGCGAGACCCAAGACCGCACGCTTCGCCAGGCGCTTTAGATTCCTGAATTCCAGCGGAGCATCGGTGGCCACGACAATCATACAAGAACCGTCGGCGCCACGCGAAGACACATAATCTTTTAGGTAGTAGCTCCCAAGCTCTTCCCCCACCGGGCATCCATCGATGCGCAACACGCCGCCGAAATTGGACTGGACCAATACGCCGACAGTATACCCTCCCAACTCATCGGGAACGAGCCTCGACGCAGTGCCGATACCACCTTTAAAACCAAAACAAACAGTTCCTGTCCCGGCGCCGACATTTCCTTGCTCGACCGGGCCTGACGTTGCGTTGCGAATAGCCCAAAGAACATGCTCGCGTCGCACATGCCGCCCCCTAATGTCATTGAGAAACCCATCATTGGTTTCGCCAACCACAGGATTGACAGACCTCACCCCCTCGTTTCCCGGGAGCGATAGAATAAAATCCAACACGGCATCCGCCGCCACCGGAACACTCAGAGTATTGGTCAGAACAATCGGAGTTTCAATATTCCCCAACTCCTCCACCTGACTATACCCCGCGAGCTTCCCAAACCCATTGGCTATATATATAGCGCCAGGCACCTTTTCCAGAAACACATTGCCGCCATGAGGAACTACCACAGTCACTCCGGTGCGAATATCGGACGACCGGCGCAATGTCACATGCCCGACCTTTACCCCTTGAACATCGGTTATCGCGTTATTGAGCCCTTTCCCGAGAATACCCACCTTTATACCCAGTTCAGCGGGAAACGGGCGATCTTCGCCAAATGAACAGAACCGCCCGATTGGCATCAAAACCAAAGCAACCAGAAAAATCATCGAAATTCTCATATTATTAGATTATCTTTTTTTAAAATTTATTTCAAGTATAAAAAGTATGTATTGCATTCCATAATAGTGAAATTATTACACGTCTAACAATTGACTGTTGGGCAAGAGCCGCCATTTAAGGCCAAAAGCCATTAAATAAGACCTGGCATAAAAGTTGCTCTTGTAGTTGGCTGGAGAAAAAATTGAAAGCAATAATGGGAAGATGGAAGGATAAAGCATGGAAAGCCAGAGCCGGTTCAACAGGGTTGCCGGATGGTTGCGGTGCATCCACCTCTCCCTTTTTCCCTCTAAAAAGCAAGGAGGGTATGACAATGAAACATGAAAAACGTTTAGAAAAAAGAATAGAAAAAAGCCTGTTGGCCAACATCACCATAAATGGCTTCGACGGCTTAGGCCTTGTTTACAATTTTTCCAAAGGAGGATTGTTTATCTCCACAACAAAAACATTCCCCCCCCGCTCAAAACTTATGATCGTTCTGGCATCCAGGGACGATCTTTATGAACTGTCCGGAGAAGTTATCTGGAGCGGCGGCCCATCCGCCGCAACGAGAGACAGAGCATACAGAGGCATGGGCATTAAGGTTGACGACCCCAGAGAAGATTATATAAGCTTTGTACAGACCCAGATGTAAACGTAAACATTTAGCAGGCAGACAGGCTAATATTTCGCTAAGAGAGCAATTTTATTACACCAAAAAAATTGCTTTATCGGACATTACATATTATAATGCTTGCCATTATCCGATATTTTTTGTAGTTGAGGTATACATTAATGGCGAAAATAAAACAGTTCATTCATAAAATATGGCCCTGGGTTACGATTACCGCGGGCTCTTTTTTGGCGGCCGGAGGCTACGTCGTTTTCATCCTACCCCTCGATATGGTGGAAGGGGGAGTCACTGGAATCGGTATCATCATGAAGCACATAACCGGCCTACCGATTGTCGGACTCACGTCCCTCGTGATAACATTGGTGGTATTTATTATCGCCGCCAAGATATTGGGAAAAGGATTCGGAGCCAAATCCATTTACGCCACCATCCTGATGAATGTCTCGATCGACCTGTTCCTCATCCTTAACATTAAACCGGTTACAGGTGACATTCTGCTGGCGGCATTTTACGGCGGAGCGATCATAGGGACAGGCCTTGGGTTGATTTATTTCTCCGGCGCTTCTACCGGCGGAGCGGACGCGTTCGGCCAGATTTTATGGAAATTGAGACGAATCCCCATCGGACGGACGTTGATCGTTATCGATCTATTCGTGCTGGGAACCGCCACCTGGGCATTTATTCCTCTTGAAAAAATCATGTACTCTTTTATATTCATCTATATAGAGGTACAAGTCATCGACATGGTGATGAATGGATTGAGGGCGAACCAGTGCATTATGATTGTCACGGATCAACCGGACAATATGAAAGAGGCCATTTTTTCAAGTTTGAATCGCGGATTGACTATATTCAAAGGGACAGGTGGATACACCGGAGCGGAAAGGTATATGCTGACCACAGTGGTCAATAAAAAACAGGTTCCTGGGATTCGCAGAATCGTGAGCGAAGTGGATAAATCTTCGTTTGTCATCATACAGGATATTCATCAGGTCTACGGCGAAGGATTCGAATCATTGCCCCCGACGCGGGGAAAAAGAACCCCGGAGCTATCGGACCAGATGCAGGCTCCTCTCAAGAACCCGTTTGCCGTCGAGCCCCATACACAAAAGCGTGTCCAACACCGATAAATTCGCCCGAAACCGCCCCCAGAACTGCGGGTACACCGTCTGCGCAAATTTCAAAAACCAGACCTTCATTCCCAATGCCTCAAATTGCCGCCAATCGACGGTGCGCTGAGCCCCAAACGGGAGAATCACCTCCGTTGCCTCCAATTCCTTCGCAATCGAGACAAGCAGTTGAATCCCCGTTGCTTCAATCCCAAGGGCCGATTGCCAGGTGAAACCACTTTCGATCCCAATTCGCTTTCTCAAAATTTCCAGTATCCCGCCAACCGTATTGATAAACGACACATCATCCGCCTGCGCAACCTGAACCAATGGTTGCGCAATCTCATCAAAAAACACCGATCGACCGTACATGTGATACAGAGTCGTGGCGAACTTTTCACTCCAAAACTCCCGCCGGTATATCTCGAGCTCGCTTATTCTCTGGCGGCCGCGCCCCTTTTTCAGCAGAGGAATAGTCAACCATACCTCATGCTCCGGTCCTTTGATCCGATTTTTGTTGACAAACGTAAAGCCCCTGGCAAACAACGTTTCATCCAATAGAACCATTGTGTCGGACATCATCAATCGGGCAAAAAAACCTCCCCAGGGGATAAACGCCGGTTGATTGAAACTCACAACCATCATTCCCTCCCAGTATACGTTTACTTTTTACCACAACCGTCACGGGAAGTCAAAACAAAACCTTTTGCCAAAAACGGGATTTTCGATTATAATCAAGGCGGATGAACGAGAAGATAATCAGGCTTTTTAAGTCAGGTGAAACAACGCATCGCCAAAAGACAGACGGATCTGCGGAACATTACCGTGATATGATCCGGAAAAATCTCTCATACATCGAATCCCAATGTATGAGAACGATTCGCTTACAGATGGGCAAAATGTATTCTTTCGGCGCGGCGGATTTCGAAATCCGAATCGAAAATGAAGCCCTGGAACTTTGCAACAATGTTCTCGACAAACTGGAAGAAAGCGATTTCAAAATCTTACGGCAATTCCAGGGAAAATCCAAACTCACCACCTATTTAACCGCAATTATCTCGCGGCAGGCGGTGGATACGATACGGAAAAAAAGAGGACGATCCCGGGAAAAAGAACGAGCCAAAGCCCTGGGCCCACTGGGGGAAAAAATATACAAGATCATTTTCCAACAAGGCCTCTCATTGGTCGAAGTGCAAAAGGAGTTTCTTCACAAAAGAAAACCTGTGCCCACCGACGAAGCGATTCAAGATGCCATCGACAAAATTAGAGGCTCCGTAAAAATTCCGGCCGATGAAAACGAACTAAAAACAGGTTACCTGGAACCGTCGGACAACCATCTAGAAAAACCTTCCGTGGTGGTACCGGACAGCGCGGGAAATCCTGAAAAGGTCCTACTCCAAAAAACAAAGGAGCAAGAAGTCGAAAGGATTCTGACGGACCTCGCGGCCGGTCTATCGGGTGAAGAACGGCTGATTTTACGAATGCGGTTCGGATTGGGCGAGAATGACAATCCGAAACATATCCCGGACATCGCTTCGGCGTTGAACCTCAACCCCAAAACCGTCTACAAGAGGATCGGCAACATCCTGACAAAATGCCGGAATACCCTTGAGCTCAAGGGAGTGAATATCAATGATTTATTTTAGCAGAGAAAAATCGGGCGAATGTCCGACCAATACCTTGAGCGTTTGGAGCATCGACAATGACGGATGATAAAAATAAATTGGGCCGGATATTAACCGGCACATTGAACAACCGGGAGACAGGGCCATGCCCTTCAACGGAAGATATCGCCGCTTTGGCCGAAGGCGCGATCCACGGCTCCCAGCGGGAAGGGCTCCTTCGCCACATAGCTTCCTGCCCTGAATGTTACGATATCTTTTCTCTGACAACTGAATTAGTCGAACGACCTGCAAAAAAGAGACCCGCCATATTCCATCCCATCTCAATGGCGGCTAGCATACTGATTATCACCATCTCCGTATTCATCATTTTCAAGAGCGGCGTCCGGCTACAACAAGAAGAAGTGCCACTCCAGATAATGGACACCGTAGAAGAGGCTGCCGCGGAAGAATCTTTTGAACCGGCATTGAGTGAACAAACAGACAAAGAACAATTAAAAGCGGCGCCGGGGGAAAAATTCAAAAAAGACGCGCTACGGCAAAAAAAACAAGCCCCCCCAAAGCCCGCGGTAAAAAAATTAGAAGAGGGCGCCAAAATGGAATTCGCCGGCAAAGGGAATAGATCTGCCCCGGCGGCGCCGGCTACACTGTCCGGTGGAAACCCATCGCTCGATACGCAATTACGATTCAGAGAATGTCTCACTCAAACAAAAAAAGAACTCTCTCCTGAAGATAATAAATATAAATCAGGTTTATCCCCCGAATCCAGGCGGCCGGATATCGCCGATTTTCTAAAAAATAGCACGCCGGGAACTCCCGAGCACGCGTTCTTCCAATTAGCGGCGAAAGGTTTTTACTATAGAAATACCTGGTACGGCGAAACGGCGACGGCGCAATCAACCCTCGAATGGAAGATTTTGCTGCCGCGCCTCAACGGCATTTACCGGGAGATTGCCCAACAAACCGTCACTTATCTGGAAAGAATTCCGGAGACAACCGAAAACACTCGCCGGAGATAGAGGCCGGGATCTCCCTGAAAGTCCCTTATAATAAAGGATTTTCAACCACTCCTCACAACCGTCTCAGGTTGACAAGCCGGTGAAAATGTGTTAAAAATTCAGTCTAATTTTCGCTTAACGGAGATTAAAAAATATTTGAACATAGAAGGAGGTTAAGTATGAAAATTCAACCGTTAGATGACAGAGTACTGGTTAAACCAATAGAAAACGAAGAAAAAGTCGGATCTATTATTATTCCGGACACCGCTAAAGAAAAACCAGTTATCGGCGAAGTGGTTGCCGTAGGAACCGACGAAGAGATCCAGGCGCTCATCAAAGTTGGAGATAAAGTAATTTTCGGGAAATATGCCGGCGATGAGATTAAAATCGAAGGGACAAAACACCTGCTCATTTCCCGTTCAGACCTGTTGGGCAAGGTGGAATAATTTTTCATAATAGGGCCGGTAAAAATCGGCCCTTTCCGCTAAACTCCCCGCCTCTGCCGGACAGCCTCAAAAAGGATCACCCCGGCGGACACGGACACATTCAATGATTCAACCTTTTTTGAATGGGGAATCGAGATCAACTGATCGGCCTTCTTTTTCAATAGCGGCGACATCCCGGCATTTTCACTCCCCATCACCAATGCGGTTTTAAAAGAAAAATCATACTCATAGTAGGGGACAGAACCGCTCATCTCTGTGCCGACGACCCAAAAACCGACTTCTTTTAACTTATCCAGATCCTGACCCAGATTTTTCGATTGGCAGATCTTCGCCTTCATCAACGTCCCGGCCGATGTTTTTAAAACCGTTTCATTGATAGGGGCGGAATCCCTACAGGAGATAAGGATCCCATCTACATCCACCGCCACCGCGGTTCTGATCAACGCTCCAATATTACCGGTATCGTTGATTCGATCCAATACCAATATGAGCCCCTTCGAAGAGGCATCGATGATCTCCTGCAATTCGTAAAAACGGATGGGGGATAATTCGGCGAATACCCCCTGGTTTTTGGCTCCGGCTTTGCGGTCGATGGCTTCCTGCGGCACCAATTGGAAGATGACGTTATTCTCCCGGCACAACTTTTTGATGAACTCCGCCTTTCGGTCTGTTTTGCCGCGAGCGATCAATACTTTATTGATAGGTTGGCCCGCTTTGAGGGCCTCCATCAACGCGTTCAATGTGGAAATATTCATGTCACAATGGCCTTGAACCGGGATTTCATATTCCGCACAGCCGGCGACAGGGACAAAATCGAACCATCCTCGATGATGGGGATGAATTCGCTCAGCTCGATCCCGGATTCCTTACCGGTGAGAGCCAGACGAATGGGATGATAGAGCCCCTTGCCTTTGATGCCGGTCTCTTTCTGAATCACCTTGAGAATTTTCGCAATCTCCTGGAAGGATACCGGCGACTCCAGGGAAGAGATGGCTTCATAGAGGCGGGAAATCACTGTGTAAGCGCTCTCGCTCTCCCGCAGCTCCCGCACCAATTCTTCGGGGAAATCAATCGACGTGAACTGCTTGAATTCTTCGGCCATTTCGCTGAACAAATAGGTATAACTGGACAGCACCGAAGCGGTTTTGCCGATCCAGCGCAACTGCTCATCACTCCCTTCAAAGGTATAGCCCGCTTGCTCGAGAAAAGGCGTCAACTCCTTCCCCAATTGGATATCGTCCAACAGGCGAATATGCTCGCGGTTCATCCATTTCAATTTTTGGTAATCGAAAATCGCCGCGGACTTCGAGACCTTTTCGAGATTGAATTTTTGTGCCAATTCCGTTACATCCATCACTTCAGTCTCATCACCGGGGGACCATCCCAATAAAGCCAGATAATTGAGCAACGCTTGAGGTAAGTAGCCCTGCTCCCGGAATTGAGCGATAGATGTGGAGCCATGACGCTTCGACAACTTGGTGTTATCGGCTCCCATCACCATCGAGAGATGGGCGAACCTGGGAAGGGTAAACCCGAAGGCGTGATACAACAACACCTGCCTGGCGGTATTGGACAAATGATCTTCGCCCCGCACCACCAAATCTATATCCATATAATGGTCGTCGATCACAACTGAAAAATTATAGGCCGGCATACCATTGGAGCGCACAATCACCAAATCATGCAGAAGATTCGAGTCGAACGTCACTTCGCCCCGCACCAGATCCTGAAAAACGACCGGAACATCCGCCGGAATAGCGAAACGGATAGCAGCCTCTTCTCCGGCATTTACCCGCGCTTTGGCCTCTTCCACCGGGATATTGCGGCATTTTCCCGAATACCCCGGAGGCCTTCCTTCAGCCACAGCTTCCTCTTTCTGTTTCTCTAATTCTTCGGAAGTACAAAAACAATAATATGCTTTCCCTGAATCAATCAATGTTTGCGCGTGTTCACGATACAATGCGGTGCGTTCCGATTGACGGTACGGCCCTTTGTCTCCGCCCTTGTCCGGTCCTTCGTCCCAAACAATCCCCATCCACTGGAGATCTTTGATCAGGTTCTCTTCGTATTCCTTTTTGGACCGTTCTATATCGGTATCTTCGATCCTCAATACCAATTGGCCGCCGGCGTGTTTGCTATGCAAAAAATTGAATAGAGCGGTTCTGGCGTTTCCCACATGTACAAAACCGGTGGGTGACGGTGCAAAACGTAGTCTTGTCATGGTTACCTCACTATCAGGTTCAGATTATACGATATCATTCCCCAAACGTAAAGGCTCGATGAAGTTTAAAATTCCCCCTAAAAAAGAAACGCCCCCAAAAGAGGGGGCGTTTCAGAAAATCGGATGTATGGGCTTAATTCTTTTTAATATCCGCGATTATTTTTTCGGCAACGAGTGTGCCTTCGGAATTATATGTACCGCTGGCTTTCAATTTCCAATATGTGCTATTGGAGACGCCTTCGATAAATTCTTCCTGGGTAATTGACATGGTGGAGTTTCCAGTCTGCTGACGTTCGATCAAATCGGTATCGCCGGTCACTTCCACAGTGATGGTGCGGCCTTCCATATTACCGCCTTCGCCGCCGCGGGTGATGGTGATAACCAGAGGTGACGAAGAAACCAGCGAGTAGATCTTGCCGACAACCGTGCCGTGGCTACCGTCGCCCTCTCCCTCGTCGTCATCGTCATCATCTTCCAGATCAAAATCCAGAGCGGTGAAGATACCGATAGTCACACGATTGAAATGGCCTTCCACCTTAATCTCGTCATCCACAACTGCATCCGCCGGGAATTCACCCTCGAATTCAACGACAACGGGATTTACAAAACCCGGAATATTTTCGACACTGACTCCGCAAATGCATGCGACAGTCATCGTGATCTGGTTGAGCTCGGGACTGACGGATGCAACCGTGCCCTTCAGCTTTGTTTCACACAGTTTCACCTTTTCAGCCAACGCGATATCCGAACCGCTGCTCAACACTTTGGCTCTCTGGCCCAACGCCAACATATCCTGGGTGGCGGCGGCGTAAGGATCACAGAAATAGATGAAGGTGTTTTCATCGATGGTCACCGTCTGGGTCGAACCGATCTCGAGACCGGATTCGCCGGCGTCCTGGATCATCAGATCGAATGTAGTGTCGCCGATGGCCAGGATAACACCTTTGTACTCCACCCCTTCGTCATCGAATTTCCGTTCGATGGACGTTGCGGTGACAGTGTTGGTGGCGGCATCCAGTGTGCCCTTGATTTCGACAAAATTTCCGGGATAAATCAGCGTTGTCAAATCGAAGTTCGGGTAGGTGGGATTCACGATCACTTCATCCACTTCCACCACAGTGCTGTCGGTCAGATTGACAGTCAGCTCGTTATCGTTGAACAAGACCACCAGCGACATCGAATCGACAGATATCACTTCGCCTTTAAACTCGTCCAACCGGCAATCGCCGTCTTCATCGTTAATCTTGACAATAAGAGTGGGCATCAACATCAAGCTGCCTTTTTTGCCCTTTACAATATTTGAAACAGAGTTGTTCACATCAAAGTCTATCTGAAAATAGACATTCTCTTCAGACACAGTCACATATGGATTCAGCAGCATTTTGATGTCGCCAAAATGCTGGGGGAGGATTGTCAACTGGTTTCCATTATTGTCGAGAGCTATGGCGTTTTTGTAAGAAAGATTGATTTCCTTGTAAATCGACGGTTCCAACGGCACAGTGCCGAGAAGCTCATTGACGCCCTGCAAATCCAGCAGGTTCAAAATGAATGTTTCGCCCTCCACCTCGGTAAAGATGACCGTTTCGTTATCCAGAGTGTCTTTTATTTTCATCTCGGTCAACTCGACCTGGAGTACAGACAGATCATCGCTGGGAGCGTCTGTCATGGTAAAAATGCCGCGGGCGGTATCATTTCCTGTCGCCCCATCATTCGCTTCATTCGAAACGAAATCACATCCCCCGAAAGTAAATAGGAGAAGAAGGGGGATTATTGCGTACAATCCAAACTTTTTCATTGTATAACCTCCACATAAGAGCATGCAAGTTTCATGCCATGGAGTGAATTCTGAAAACAATGATTATAGGCCCCTTTCGTATTTATCACACTTTAAAAAGTGACAAATTACGTGAAAATTCAATACAAAAAATTGTCACATTAGCCCTATAACTCTACACTTTCGGGGTTTATAAACTGGTTTAGGATTGGCGCCGCCGGTGCAACTCTTCCACCAGAGTATTGTTGATTATTTTTACCGCTTTTTGGGTCTGTTCATTGATGAAAAAATGGCCGCCGGTGAAAAAATGCATGGAGCAGAGTCCCCATTTTGTTTTTATCGTTGTCGAGGCATGGAATAGTTACATGGGAAAAGTAAAAGCGACGGTATCCACGATAACTCAATTTTTGAAAGAGTCGCGGGTTGAGCTTCGAAAGGTGACCTGGCCGACCCCGAAAGATGCTCT
>CAZBHS010000053.1:0-2158 GCA_964491915.1 uncultured Clostridia bacterium | reverse complement strand
TCTGTTCATTGATGAAAAAATGGCCGCCGGTGAAAAAATGCATGGTGCAGAGTCCCTGCGAATGCTCCTTCCAGCCTACCATCCGCTCAGGCGTCACATCTTCCTCTTTGCCGATGAAGACCGTGATGTCGGTATCCAGAGGATTGACCTCTTCCGAGCCGCGATACAACTCCGCGATGCGGAAATCGTTTTTTAACAGAGGCAGAAACACCTCCAGCAACTCAGGGTGTTCGAAAAATTCTCGCGGGGTGCCCCCCAATTCCAGAATTTTCTCTTTGAATTCATGGTCGGGTAGGTGCCAATAGGGATCGCTATCTTCAGCGGCGATATGCGGCGCGCCCCGTCCGGAGAAAAACATGTGCGCCGGCTGATTGCATTGCAGCGCGCGTATCTTCTGGGCCAGTTCATAAGCGATAACTCCGCCCATACTATGGCCGAACAACGCATAGGGCGCTTCATCCAGTTTATCTTTGATAATACCGAAGACATCTTCGACCGCGTGATCGAGGTCATCGTATTGTGGGTCGTAAATTCGTTTGCCGCGGCCGGCCAATTCAACGGCGTTCAGTTCGATTTGGCGATGCAGATAGCGGCGCCAGGAATTAAACACCGCCGCGGAGCCGCCGGCATAGGGAAAGCAAAACAGGTTCAATTTTTTCATTTGAGCACCATCCGGGTTAAATATTTATATCTAGAATTAAGGTTAGTTCAGAGTTTCCTCATCAAAATTTATATCCGATCATGCGCAGAAAATCTTTGCGCTTCTTGATATCTTCGTCGGTTTCGATTCCCAGGGGAGGATAACCATCCACGACTCCAAGGATTCCGCGGCCCTGATCGGTTTTGGCCACGATCACCTGCAGCGGATTGGCGGTGGCGCAGATAATGCGGCACACTTCCGGCACCTGCTTGATGGCGCGCAACACATTGATAGGGAAGGAATCCTTCATAAACAAGATGAAACTATGCCCCGCCCCGATCTTCATGGCATTGTCCCGGGCCAATGCGATGAGGGCGTCGTCTGTCCCGCTCCAACGGACCAACCGGTCCTGCGACGCCTCGCAAAAAGCCAGACCGAACTTCGCGCCGGGAATGGTGTTCACCATTGCCTCGTGGATATCTTCAACGGTTTTGATAAAGTGGGAATGACCGAGGATGAGATTCAATTCATCCGGGTTTTTTACGCTTACCAATTCTAATTCCATTCACACACCTCCTGGAATTTGCCTTAAAAAAAGATACTATATCACTTTTTTTTTGAATATTCAAAAAATTCGCATATCTTTATGATTAGGAGGAAGGAGATGGGAACATATATTTTGATGACCCGGCTAACGCCGGAAATATGCAGCGATTTAAAACGGCGGGAGGCCATCGGCAAGGAGTGGAAACATAAAGTGGACCAATTGTGTCCCGACGTTAAATGGCACGGTCATTACGCATTGTTAGGGCCTTACGATTTTATGGATATTTACGAGGCGGACAACGACGAGAGCGCGGCCAAAGTCTCGATGATCACCCGCGCCAACGGCGCCCTATCGTGCGAAACCTGGCCCGCCATCCAGTGGCCCGACTTCATCAACATCACCAAGGTCCTGGAATAGCGACACCGGCGCAAACAAAGCGTCTGCAAGGGGATCTCTTATCCCCAAAAATACAAAAATACCATTTTGGACTTGCATAAATCGCAAAATGGTTATATAATTTACGGGAATTTGCGTCTGTAGCTCAACGGATAGAGCGTTTGACTACGAATCAAAAGGTTGGGGGTTCGAATCCCTCCAGGCGCGATTTTCTTCTCTCCCTTCCAACCTACCCAAAACCTTTGACAAAGATATTTCTTGAATCTTAGGTATTGAAAATATTTGTTAACCTTTTTATAATTGATTTTCCATCGTTGTTAAATATCATAAAGAAGCTAATGACATTTTAAACTAACATTCCACCCCAAAGGAGGCTTTCATGACTTGCCCAAAGATCCGCCCAATCCTGGGATCTATCCTATTATTCAGCATCATCGCATTATTCCTTCCCATCCATCTATTCGCCCCCCAGATCACCCTCTTCGGCCCCATCGAATTCATCCGCCTCAACGGCGAACCGGCCACAAAAACCCTCACCTTCGCCAGCCCCATCTACGTCAAGCAAGGAACCATCA
>CAZBHS010000052.1:0-30460 GCA_964491915.1 uncultured Clostridia bacterium | reverse complement strand
GAATGCGGCGGTCTTGAAAACCGTTGACCCTTTACGGGGTCCGTGGGTTCAAATCCTACTCCCTCCGCCACTATATCTCCCAATCCCAAAACCAACCAACAGATGGAACTCCGCGATAGCTTTGTTATGGTATAAGTTTAAAGGCGTCGGCGGCCTGATGCCATGGTAGTACTTGACCGTGAGCGCGTTGTTCTTTTCTGTCGCCGCCATAAATCAGTACCGCTCGCGAGGGATCCTGTTCCGCTATTTTACTCCAGTATTGCAGGCCGTGGAAAAACATTGATTTGACGGTCGCGCCTGATTTTATCTCCACAGGAAGCAAAGTCCCGCCTGAGTCGATGATGCAATCGATTTCGTGCCCGGTCTTGTCCCGCCAATAATAACAATTGGGCTCCCGGCCCCGGTTGAAACGGTACTTATGGAATTCAGAGAGTATCATCGATTCAAACAAAGCGCCTTTCAAATAATGGGTCTCCAGTTGCGCTTCAGTCTCGATGCCCAACAAGTAACAAGCGAGTCCCGAATCGACAAAATAGAGCTTCGGCATTTTGATCAACCGCTTGCGGAAATTTTTGAAATGGGGCTTCAAGAAGAATATGATATAACTACTCTCCAATAAAGAGAGCCAGGCCCTCACAGTTGTAGCGCTAATCCCGCTATCGATCGAGAGAGACGATAAATTGAGGGTTTGCCCGATGCGGCCGGCGCAAAGCCGTAAAAACCGCTGAAACGATGCAAGGTTCGTAATGTTCTTAATCATCCGCACATCCCGTTCCAGATAGGTTTGAACATATCCCGGATACCATTCCTGAGGTGCGATGTCCAAATCGTAGATCCTTGGGTAAAAGCCCTTGAACAAAGCGGAATGAAGATTATCGGCATTACGCGAACTTTCGAGAAGTTCGCCATTGCTAAATGGCAACAACTTCAAAATAGCAGCCCGACCAGCTAGACTCTGGCTGACTTTTTCGCTTAACAAAAAATTCTGGGAGCCGGTCAATATGAACATTCCCGGTTTATTTGTATTGTCAACGATGGTCTGGATATAAGAGAATAAAGCCGGCACTCTTTGCGCTTCATCAATGATAACCCCATTATTGTAATTCATAAGAAATCCGCGAGGATCCTCTTGGGCGAACTCACGAATATCGGGAGTTTCAAGAGAAACATAATCCAGATCTGGAAATGTATGCTTAACCAATGTGGTTTTTCCAGACTGCCGTGGGCCTGTCAATGTTATAACAGGAAATTTCTCCCACAATTGTTTGAGTTTTTGCTCCAGATTTCTTTTTATCATAATAGTAATATTATACAATCATATGTCCAAATCGTCAATCAAAGTTTGGATTTGTCCATTTCTGAAAGGATATGAATCCCTAAAACGTCGGTACAAAAAAAAACCCGCCGGGAGTGCGTCTCGGCGGGCTTTTTTTAAATTAATCTGGAACGTTGTATTGTGAAGTTATGCAAAAGGTTATGTTGTGACTTTGTAGTCTTTACTTACTGTGTCGATTTTTCCCATATCCATTTTGATGATGCGGTCGGCCACATCGAAGTAGTGGTCGTCGTGGGTGATGACAATGACGATTTTACCGTCGGCTTTCATTCTAGGTATCAATTCGCGGTAGAAGAATTTGCGGAATTCCGGATCCTGGTCCGCGGCGATTTCGTCGAATAGGTAGATGGGAGAGTCTTCGAGGTAACATTGGAGAAGCGCCAGCCGTTTACGTTGTCCACCGGAGAGATCGATGGTGGAGAACTCGTTGTCGGTAATGGTCACTTTATCCTGCATGCGCAGAAGTTCGAGATATTCCTCCACTTTTCCATCTTTATTTTCGAGATCCACATTGTACATTTTCCGGAAAAGATGAAAGTCGCTGAACACCACCGAAAAATTCTCGCCCAAGCGACTGGAACCGTTGGATGTGCCTTCAACCTCCACACTCCCCTGGTGGGGCGCGTAAAGACCGGTCAGCAGTTTTGCCAGCGTGGTTTTCCCACTGCCATTACCGCCAATGATGAAGGTGATATCGCCTTTATTGAATTCCAGGTCGATGGGACCGACAGCGAACGTCTCGTCGTCATTTTCGCTTTTATATTCGAACATGACATTCTTTGCCCGGACAGCTTCGACTTCCCCCTCCGGCTGATAGCGGGTTTCTAAAACTTTTGGATCCAGTGTGGCGGGAATATCCTTCTCAAATCCCTTGACCCGGCCCCAGGCAACCCGGATGCGGATGATGTTGGGAATCGCGTTTAGAATGACATTGAAGGGGCCGATGAGGAAGAGGAGAATCATGATAAAGCTCATAAGGGTAAATTTCGAAATATTGGGAAAGAGTTCCGGAATTCCAAATCCAACGGCCGCTAGAACAACCAATAGCAGCGACTCGCCGATCAAAAAGGCGTTGACAAATTTAACGCCCGATTGGGTGGTTTTACGACGGAAAGTATGACATACTTCGTCCACATCCGCGCTGTATTCCCTTTTTTTATTGACTTGCATGCTCAATTCTTTGAAACCGTCAATCATATTGTTGATCAATCCCATGAACTGGTTCTGAGTGTCTCGGGCTTGCTCCAGCAGAACTCGAGCTTTTGCCATAACTTTATTGTAAAGTAGAGAGATCGCCACTACCACCAAAACGGTGACGGCTGTGGCCCAGAACGCGATGGTAGCCAGATAGACAAAGGCGCATACAATGGTAACGAGACTGGTAATCAACGCCACAACGATATTGGCGGCATTTCCAATCTGACCGGTATCATCACTGAGAGTGGCGAACACCCGACCGCGGTCCAATTGCTCAAATTTCTGGTACGTTGTAAGAAAGACCTTTCGAACCAGATTGACTCGCATGTCGTATACAATGCGAAAGGTGATTTTAAGAAGCTCGGTTTGAACAATTTTTCGGCCGAAGATATAGATGCCGAATGCCAGAGCGAAATAGGAGAGTTGGTAAATCAGCTTGATATTGGTGTTAATGGAAGTGGTAATGAGAAAGATCACCATAGCGTTCGCACCGCCGGCCAGTAAGCTGAGAACGACAATCAGCGGCAAACGGCGAATCAACTGGTTACGTTTTGGAAACAGGCACGAAAAAAAGTATCCCACCAAACCGGCGCCCATGACCACAAGAAGCAAAATCACCGATGATTTGAAACTGATAGGAGCCCACACCAACGTGGTTTCCCAGGAGAGGCCAGTCATTGCGAAGGGTAAGAGATAAATGCCATAGAGATACGGGCACGTCAAAATCAGAGTGCCCGCCATTTTGCCCAGGGTTTTGAGGTCTGGTAGCAAAAAGCGTCGATTGTCTTTGATAATGTCCCTGACAATAGAAATCCAAAATGCGATGACCGCCAATAGAAAAATTATCAACAGCACTGAAATGACAGATCCCGCCTTGTCTACATCATTGGGAAGCACGGGCTTGACTTCCGGTGCTTTGCCCATGGCCATATCCATCACCATTTTACCGATGGTGGTGGTGTAAGCTGAATTGGAGTTTGCCATCACTGCCACAGCGATGTTTTCTTTTTTATTCAAACCCATGTAGCAAGTAAAATTAGGATTCAAACCATCGTGCTCCACAATACCTGAAATATCGACATAGGTCTGCCATCCATACGCGTAAGAGGCCAGCGTGCGTTTGTTCGGAGATATGGTGGTGTCCCGTTGGTGGGAGAGCTCGAAAATTTCTGTGAATGGATTGTCGATGAGCCCCATATTCAATTGCAACCAACGAGCCATATCTTCGCCATTGGATACAATGTAACCGGCGGGATTGTTGCCGCGATACACCGGAGCGTCAAAGCGGCGAGGCCCGAAAAAGCTAATTTTATGGCCTTTAGCCATAGGTAGCGACGCCTTCCCCTGGCCGGCCTCAGTTCCGTTCATTCCCAGCGGGGTGAAGACCAGTCGCTCCATTGCCGTTTCATACGATTGTCCTGTGACAATTTCAATCACAGCCCCCACCACATCATAATTGATGGTGGCATACTCATAACCTGTTCCAAGCGCCCGGTCCACTTCATACCCCGAAACCTTCATGGCAGTCACGCGCAGCTCGTCATCACCGTCTCCAGGTTTGATCAGATCGACGGTCTTGGCCGGCACGCCGGTTGAGTGGCGTAAACATTGCCGTATGGTGGGCACGACTTTTTCTCCGTTGTACAACAGGTGAAACCCCTCCAGGTATTTCGACACAGGTTCATCGAGAGAGAGTCTGCCCTCGCTTGCCAATCTCAATGCCGCAAACGCGGTAAACGCCTTGCTGCACGATGCTAACTGGAATAATGTTTTGTTCGTTACGGTGGTATTTGCATCGTCTCCATCCACACCATATCCCCTGGTGTAGACCTGTCCATCGGCGGTCACCACCGCCACGCTGAGTCCGGGAATATCCCCGTCATCCATAAACTCACGGATTTGTCGGTCAAATTCTTCCGGAACGAACGGCCGTTCCGCCTGCTCCCCGGCCCATAGACCTGTGAGCGTGAGTATCGCTATAATCATCGCGGCGGTAATCCGCCGCATCCCTTTCTCTGGGCACATGTATCCTCCTTAGGTTAAAATGCCAATTTACACATTTTCTTTTATAATTCCCGCTATTTTTTTCACATGGGGCGGCTCCAACATGGTCACATGGTCGCCGGTGGTCTCGATCACATCCACTTTCCCGTACGACATTTTCTTCACCGCTTGAGGCTCCACTCTAAATTTTGAGCGGATGGCTTTGATATTTAAAATAGGCGCGTGAATGACGCCTGAAAATTTTCGCTGATGTGGGATTTTGGCAAAGGCCATGAATATGTCATGCAACAACGCCGCCACCTCGTGCTTGGCCCCTTCAGCTTCATCGGGTGACATCGCCGGTTGAGCCGCCAGTTCTTGATCCATAGCCCGCGCCCTTTCGACATAAGCCTCGAAATCTTGCGACAATTCCTCGCCGGACTTGCTGAAGTAGTTCTGCTTTCTCGATTTGAAAAGTCCACCGAAGGTACGCACTGTATCGGTAAAACGTTGCAAGTAGAAGTACTGGACAGGTATCATCACCGGCTCATCCAGCATGATCAAATGCTCCACCTTCATACCCATCACTTCCATCTTTTTCACCAAATTGTAGGCCACAAAATCTCCGAAACAATATCCGCCGATGATGTAGGGCCCCTCCGCTTGAATCTCTTTTAGTTGATAGAGGTAATCATCCACCATCTCATACATCGATGTGGGATAGGGCGAACGGCGGGAGACGCCCCTCACCTGGATGCAATAGACGTTGAACTCCTTTTCCAGCAAGCGGGCCAGGTCTCTATATTGATAGGCCAGGCCGTGAAGCGGATGGATGAAGAAGATGTTTCTCTTTTGATCGCACTTATTGAGTTTGACGATACACTCCGGGCCAGAATCCGAGCGGTTATCGACAAGATTCTCAGCCAATTGGCGAATCGTGGGATAGAGCATGATGTCGCTGAGATCCAATTGGCATTTTAGCGCTTCCTTGATTTTTGGTACAATGGTCAAGGCCTTGAGGGAATCCCCCCCCAATTCGAAGAAGTCATCGTCGATTCCCACCTTCTGAATGCCGAAGAATTCCTGCCAAATGGAACAGAGGGATACCTCGACGTTCGACTGTGGCGAGGCAAAGGCGCTTCCGAGCTCCGGTCGCTGGTACAATACCGCCGCCGGTTGGGAAGCCGAGACTTGTTCGAGTCCCTGGTTCAAAGTGGCATTCACTTTTGCTTCAGCCTCTTGCAATACCCCGAATAGATCTCGGGTGCAGATAATATTCAAAGGTTTGCCATGTCCAACAGCTCTGCGGAACACTTCCACTCCTTCCGAATTACTGAGTCCCCCGGGAATCATCCCCTCGTAATCGAGATTTTGAGCCTCCGGGAAATCCATATCAATGGCATTGCGGGTCATCCCGCCCTCCAGCCAATCATCCCACTCGATGGCCAGGCTGAAGATGCCGCTCTGCGCCGCTTTGTATCCGGCAAACGCATCCATGAATTCATTGGCGGCATTGTAGCTCACCTGACCGAATTTCCGTTTGTACAATTGATTACCCAGCGATGAGAACATAATCATAAAATCCAGAGGTTCATCTCTGAGTAACGAATCCAACACCAATGTGCCGCGAACTTTGCAATCCATGTATTGCTCGGTGATCTTGCGCGAGCGTTTCTGGATCACACCTCCGAAATCGATGACGCCTGCGGCGTGGATCACGCCGTTGATGAGGCCGTACTTTTCTTTTGTCGTTTTGATGATTTTTCGCATCGCCGTCGAATCCGTCACATCCGCGCTATAGACGGAAACCTCAGCTCCCGCTTCCAGGAACGATAACAAACTGCGAATCTTCTGTTTGGTCTTTTCCGGCTCATCCGTGTCGTTGAGCCGTTTCTTCCATTCGTTTTTGGAGGGAAATGGGCTGCGGCCGATTATCACCAGTTTGGCTTTATAGGTTTTGGCTAAAAATTCAGAAACGCTGAATCCCATACCGCCGAAGCCGCCGATGACCAAATACACGCCTCCGGTTTTGAAGGGGAGCTGCTGATTCGAGACTTCATCGAGATGCATGGGAATTTGTTGCTGGATTAGCCGCTTTTCTTTTCGCCAGGCAACGAAGGGATCGCTATCCCCCATCAGGATATCGGCAATCAAACGTCGAAGCGACGAATCGTTCTCGTCGCCGGTGAATTCCCGCGGGCGGATATCGATGCACCGGCACGTGAGATGGGGATACTCCACCGGAATGATTTTCACCGCT
This sequence comes from uncultured Clostridia bacterium, assembly GCA_964491915.1. Lineage (GTDB taxonomy): Bacteria > Acidobacteriota > Aminicenantia > UBA2199 > UBA2199 > JAHELQ01. The sequence continues at coordinate 23,684 of CAZBHS010000052.1, read as the reverse complement.
CCCAACAGGGTTGTTTTTTCAGGGAGCGCGAACTCGCCATCGGCCGTGCTATACACTTGATTAGCCAGCACAGCGATGGAAATATCCTCTTTTATCCGCTGCCGCCCCATGGATTGGGCGATATTTAGCAAGCTGAAGAGCCCGAGGTCCTGCTCATCATCCAATTCTTCCGGTGAGACCGGCGCCTCTCCGACATCCGTGACATTCCAGCCGTGGACAATCTGCGCCGGGATGGCGCCCTGCCGCTTCAATTCAGCGAACAGCCGGTCATAATCTTTAGCCGACGAGGGATCGATGGTGACGACATTCCCCTCTTGTTTATAGCTCTTACCCGGCCGCACCACCGTGAGCGGGTGCCGGGTGGAATCTCTCAATTCATGTAGGAGCCGGCTCTCGAATTCTCCTTCGTGCAAGAACAGGAGCCGGCGATCGTTTTGCTTTGCGTCTGATGGTTTGGATACTGTTTCTTTTAGCGATTTAGGCTTCCAGGTGTATTGATAAAACCAATCGCCGATGTCCGACCGTTTGGGAAGAACCGGCTGCCGATTCATTTTTTTGCGGATGGCCGAGTAGGTCTGTTGGGAAAATAGAAATATCTGTCCGGTAAATGGATAAACCGGAAGCGGGATTCGATGTGGAGCTGAATCACCGTGAAAAGCGTGCCAATCGACATTCACCCCATTCATCCATGCCTGCCCGATCTTTTCCAGAAAATAGCAGGAAGAATCCGATTTCTCTTGCGGATGGGGAATGAGGTTGATACAGGTATGTCCGGCTGTTTTATGCGGATGTTGGTTTACAAAAGAAGTGAGCGCTTTCCCAGGCCCCACTTCGAGAAATACTGTTTTTGGTTTTTGCAGGAGCAACTCCATTCCATCGCTAAAACGAACGGCGCTTCGCAACTGCTTTGCCCAATAGCGGGGATCGACAGCATCCTCTTTTGTGATCCAGTTGCCGCTGACATTGGAGATGAAGGGAACCTGCGGCTCTTTTAAGTCAATGCCTTCGAAGGCGGCGATGAAATCTTCGAGCATGGGCTCCATCATTTGCGAATGGAAAGCATGAGAGGTATGGAGCGGTCGCGATTCAATGCCCCTACCCTTCAATGTCTCCTGGAAGGCGACGATATGATCTGTCTCACCGGAGACAACGCAGCGATCCGGACTGTTGACCGCCGCCAGCGACAAACATTGCGGCAGCAGAGCTTCCAATTCTTTTGCCGGCAGAGGCACACTGAGCATCGAGCCGGGCTTCATCGCTTGCATCGAGCGTCCGCGGGTGGATACGATGGCGAGCGCCTCTTCCAGTGAAAAGACCCCCGACAAATGAGCGGCTACGAATTCTCCGATGCTGTGCCCCATCATTGCGTAAGGACGGATGCCCCATGAGATGAGTGTTTGGGCCAACGCGTATTCAAGGGCGAAGAGTAGCGGCTGCGTGTATTCGGTGTCGTTGATGTCAGGCTGCTTATCCTCTCCATCTTTTTGAGTTGGATATATAATCTCCTTGAAATCTTTACCGGTTAGCCGGCGCAATATCTCAACGCAGCGGTCCATCTCTTCCTGGAATTTTTTCTCGGTTTTGTACAGTTCTAGAGCCATCTCTTCATACTGGCTCCCCTGCCCTGAAAACAAAAACACCACCGGAGCCGCGCCTTCAGGAGCCCTCGCGGTTCCTCTGCTTCCCGTCGGTTTTTTCTCCATTTCCCGGACCAGATGCTGGCAATCCGAAGCGAGCCAGGATCGGCGAACGGTCATTTGCTTACGTCCTTCTTGCAGCGTAAACGCAGCATCCTGAAGATTGGTCTCTGGATTTTTGGCAAAGAATTCCCTGAATTGGCCGCCAAGACGATCGAGAGCTTCGCTTGAGCGGGCGGAGAGAACGATGAGTTGGGGCTTTTGGTTGGGAGATTTTGAGCTTCCAGTCTCTTTAGGAGGCGCCTCTTCTAAAATGGCGTGGGCATTGGTGCCGCCGATGCCGAATGAACTGACCGCGGCGCGACGGGGTGTTCCATTGCCGCTCCATTCGGTCAGTTTTGTATTGACAAAAAACGGACTGTTTTCAAAATCGATTTTAGGATTGGGTTTATTGAAATGGAGGCTTGCGGGGATTTTCCCCTGGTGTAATGTCAACACTGTTTTAATAAAGCCGGTGACGCCCGCCGCGGTGTCAAGATGCCCGATGTTGGTTTTGGCCGAGCCTATGGCGCAATATTTCTTTTTATCGGTTTGGTACGCCAGGCGCAACGCTTCGATCTCCACCGGATCGCCAAGGATAGTTCCGGTACCGTGAGTCTCGATATATCCTATACTTTCAGGTTCCACCTCCGCCGCCTCCAGAGCGAGTCGCACCACTTCAGCCTGTCCTTCGACACTGGATGCGGAGAATCCAACTTTGCGAATTCCATCATTGTTGATGGCGGATCCCTTGACAATTGCATATATACTATCCCTGTCATCTTGTGCTTGACTCAGAGGTTTTAGAACCACCATGGCAACGCCATCACCGCCGACAATCCCTTTGGCGTCGGCGTCAAACGCCCGGCAACGGCCTTCGGGAGAATGGATCATCCCCTGGATATAGAAATATCCCTCTTTGCCTAACCGGGTGGCTTTGACTCCGCCCGCCAGCGCCATGTCGCATTCACCGTTCAATAAGGATTGGCACGCCAAATGAATGGCCACAAGCGACGTGGAGCACGCGGTATTAATGGTCATGCTTGGGCCGCGAAGGTTGAGTTTATAAGAAATTCGCTGCCCGATAAAATCCTTGCTATTCAAATTAAATGAGTCGAACTCCCCCACATCCTTCACCAGGCCGGAGAGAACCGACAATGCTTGCCATTGAAAGTGTTCGCTGGCCCCGGCAAAAAAGCCGATGAGTCCTTTGTAGCGATCGGGATCATATCCCGCGTTTTCCAAAGCCCACCACGACACTTCATGCATTTGCCGCATCTGGGGATCCATAATGGATGCCTCCTTCGGAGTATAGCCAAAGAAAGCCGCGTCAAAACGCCCGATATCTTTAAGCAATCCCCCCGCTTTTACATAATTAGGGGCATTGATCACCTTGAGGGGAATGCCAGCCTCCTGGAGTTCCTGATCGGTGAAAAAGGACACCGATTCCTTTTCATTGAGAAGATTATCCCAGAATTCGGCGATGGTTTCCGCGCCGGGAAACCGCCCGGCCATTCCAATGACCGCTATTTCCAATCCTGTATACTGTTGTTCATCGCTCATTGCGCGCTCCTTTTTTCTTGTTCAGTCGCTGCCGTTTCAAATCTTTCCCTCTTGCCATAGACTCGACTCTTTCTTGCCCAAGCTCCGGGGCCTGGCTTTCATCGGATTCTTCCGCCAGGAATTGCGAAAGAGAATGAATCGATGGAAAACGGAACAACGTTGTTACCGATACATCCTTTCCCAATCTCTCTTTGAGCTTTTCATGCAGAGTGACGATTTTCAAGGAATTGCCGCTGATTTCAAAGAAATTATCGTATATTCCCACCTTATCGAGTCCTAACACCTCTTTCCAGGCCTCGGCGATGGCGAGCTCCAAATCGTCCCGTGGGGCGACAAATTGTTCGGACGACGCCATGCGGGTTCCCGATTGTTTCAGTTTGACGATATCCACTTTGCCTCCAACAGTGAGAGGCATGGCATCGAGGCTGACAAATTCGGAAGGAATCATATAATCAGGAAGTCTCTCCCCTAACCATGACCTCAACGGACTGGTTTGGAGCTCCTTGTCCATTACAATATAGGCCCTGAGGAATTTTTCTCCATTTTCAATAATGGGCAATACCTTGGCCTGCCGAATGTCGGGATGATGGTGGAGGTGGGTCTCGATCTCCCCCGGCTCGATCCGGTACCCGCTTATCTTTAATTGCTTATCGATACGGCCGAGAAATTCAATATCCCCATTGTCCAGCCACCGTGCCAGGTCACCGGTCCTATACAAATATCCGCCGGAACCAAAGGGATCGGCAACAAATTTTTCAATTGTCAATTCCGGATGATTCAGGTAGCCTCTGGCAACTCCGTCTCCACCTACCAATAATTCGCCTGCCACTCCAGGAGGGCACAAATTGAGTTTCCGGTCCACAATATAAGCGGTGGAATTGGAGATCGGCCGTCCAATGGGAACTCTTCCCTCCGCGCAATCAACAATCGGGCAAAAGGTAGAATAGGTCGTATTTTCGGTTGGTCCATACACATGAATAAATTTAGTACTCGGAGCTGTCCGGAGCTGACGCTCCACCTTCTTGGGATCTATGACATCACCGCCAATCAGAATGGAAGAAAGGGATGCGAACAGATCTGCTTCCTGGTCTGTCAATCTCATAAATAGCGGGGTTGACATAAACAAAGCATCGATTGCCAATCTTCGGAGCTCGACCTTCAGACGTGTGGCTTCCAGAATACAATCCTTGTCCATCAAACAAAGGCGCATGCCATTGGCGAGCGATCCCCAAATCTCAAAGGTAGAGGCGTCGAATTCAAGCGCGCCGGTTTGCAATAGATGTTTGCCGGGGGAGAATTCGAAATAGTTTGTATTTTTTATCAACCGCACAATATGCCGGTGGTTTACCATCACACCTTTGGGATTCCCGGTTGACCCGGAGGTGTAGATGATGTACGCCAGTGGAGAAGATTCGCGGCTTTTCGGCCAATCCATCTTTTCAGCCTCTTGGTCGAACCGGGTGATAACATGCGTTTCGATATCCAGTTCGCCTGCATTATGACTGGTGGTCAGCAACAACTTCGCTTGCGTATCATCGAGCATATACCTCTGTCTCCCGATGGGGTACGAGGGATTGACCGGCAAGTACGCTGCTCCGGCGATCAGGATGGCGAGGATACCGACAATCATCTCATGGCAAGGTCCCGACATGATAGCCACAATACCCTCGGGTCCGATTCCTTTGGCCGCCAAAACCGCAGCCAACGCCCGGGCCTGACTGCCCAATTCTAGATAGGTCATCTGCCTGTCCCCATAAGAGAGAGCGATGGCATCGGGCGTTTCTTCCACTTGCGTCCGAACCAACCGATGAACGGTGCATTGATCCGGATAATCCGCCGCTGTGCTATTCAAATCTTCCAGAATCCACTGTTTTGTCTCGGGAGAAACAACATTTATTTCATCGACGCTCAAATGGTGGTCCGCAATAACCGCGTTTAATATCTCTTTGTATGTTCCGGCAAAGCGCATGATGCTCTGTGGACTGTAAAGAGCGGAACTGTATTCCACTGTCAAGAGCAATTGGTCTGTCATTTCAGTGATGGTGAAATTCAGGTCGAATTTTGACGTATTGAGATTGGCACGCTCGGCCGGGCGCCGATTCAATTTGCTGGAGGATATTTTTAAAAGGTGATAGGAGAATACCACGTCAAACAAGGGATTGCGACTGGTATCCCGCTGAAGTTCCAGTTGTTCCACCAGATCTTCGAATGGATACTCCTGATTCTCCATCGCCTGAAGCGTCGCCTTCTTGACGTGCTGCAGGAATTGGGAAAACGGTAGATTCTCCGTCAATTGAACACGCAACGGCAACGTATTGACGAACATGCCGATGATATGCTCGAGGTCGTCATGACGTCTGCCCGCCACCGGAGTTCCCACCACTATATCTTGTTGACCGCTTAACTTATATAATAGTATATAATATACCGCCAGCATCACCATAAAACCTGTCGCTTCCTGGGAAGCACAGAAATCTTGCAAACCTTTCAGCTCCTCTGGTCCCCAGGCAAACCGCTTTGCGCCGCCGGAAAAATCCCTAACCAAGGGCCGTGGGAAATCAGTTGCTAAATCTAAAATCTCGACATCTTCTTTAAACACATCCAACCAAAATTTCTTCTGTTTTAGAAGCGTGTCGCGGTGCATTGCGTTGGCTTGCCAGAGAGCGTAATCCGCATAGCTAACCGGAAGCGGCGGCAGCGGATGTCCACGATAAAAAGAAAGGAAATCTCGCTGCAATATGTCCAATGATAGACCATCCGCTATGATGTGATGGAGATCCACCAACAATTGAATCCTACCATCCTCCTCTTCCAGCAACCCCACCCTGAACAACGGAGGCCGCAATAAATCGAACGGACGGACAAATTGGTCAAGTGAATCGGCGTTCTCTACAAATACATCTATATGATCCCGTATCCTTTGCACCGGTTGGCCGTCTATCACCGCTATATAAGTTCTCAAGCCTTCATGGCGTTCGACCAATGCCTCGATGATCCCGCTCACCACCGCCGTATCTCTCCCTTCGGGCAAAAGTATGATTTGGGGTAGATTGTAGCTTATCCCCACTCCATCCATCCGATTCAGCACATACAACCGTAACTGCGCGGAGGTGAGGGGATAGTAGTCCCTTTTCTCGCAGGAGGTGATGGGAGCGAATTCTTCCCGGGCCATGTCTTTGATGAGAAGCGCCTGCTTCTCGATGGTGTTTTGCTTAAAAGCGGCGCCCAGTGATAATTTAAGATTAAAGCGACTGTGGATTTTGGTAATGAGGGTCATTAGGTTCAAGGAATTACCACCGGCATTGAAAAATGTATCGGTCACACCGAAGGTGTCTGATTTCAGAACTTCGGACCACACACTCCTCAATTCTTCCTCGATCCGGTCGCGGGGTTCCACGATGTCTTCGCCGGTTGGTACGAGTTCTGCGAGGGCGCCAAAATCGATCTTCCCATTCGGTTTTCTGGGAAATGTCTCCAATTCGACAATTTTTGCCGGTATCATATACTCCGGAAGTTCCCGGCGGGCATCCACCATTAATTGACGCTCTATGCCGGAGGTCTCGCCGCCTCCAATTATAAATGCGATGAGCCGCTGGCTATCGGATGCGAGTTCTTGCTTGATTACCGCCACTTCCTTGACGTCATCCGAGCGGGAGAGGACACTCTCGATCTCTTCCAACTCGATGCGCATGCCGCGGATTTTTACCTGCCGGTCCACCCGCCCTATCAGTTCGAGATTGCCGTCCGGTAGCAAACGGCCAAGATCGCCGGTCTTGTAAATCAAATCATTGGGATCATTGCCAAATGGATTGGGAATGAATCGTGTCCGGTTCAGTTCCGGATTGTTCAAATACCCCAGCGAGCGGTACGGAGTACGAATGTACACCTCCCCCACCATTGATTCTTGACAAATATCCATATGTTCGTCCAACACAATGACGCGGGAGCCGGGAATCGGTTTTCCCACCGGCATATTGGACCGGTTCACATCGGATGGAGACATGCGGTAAAAGAGTTTTGCCAGCGTGGTCTCAGTGGGGCCGTATATATTGACCAACTGAATCCGTGAACCGATACCTTCATACCATCCGGCCAATTCCGGCGGAACGATTCTCTCGCCGGCCATTAATACATATTTTAGTTGCGGGAAATTGTCTTCCTGTCGTTTGCCGTTGTTTATGGTGCGGAAAATGGATGGAACACAATGGATCAGGTGAACGCCGGATTCCTCGATCCATTGACTCAGGAGCTCTCCGTCGTATAATATATCTTTTTTAGGGGGAATACAAATTGTGGCTCCGGCGCAGAGCGGCATCAGTACATCACGCATATATACATCAAAACCGGGGGTCGTCAATTGGCTGACCCGGAAGGTTTTATCAATTTCAAATTCCGCGATTTCCCATTCGATAAAATGAAGCAAACCTTTGTTTCTCCCCACCACACCTTTGGGCGTGCCGGTGGTACCGGAGGTAAAATAAACATAGACCGGCCCTTCCCGCTGGAATTCCGGTGATTGAAATGATTCTCTATCCTGTTGAAGAGATGAATCAAAAAATTCGTGAAACATCAAACATTGTGGTATTGGGGGGTGTTCGAGACGATCGCAGATGACAAACTGCAATTCCACAGCCTCGATCAAGGCTGCCAATCGCCCGTCCGGCAAAGCTGTATCCAGCGGAACAAACGCGCATCCAGCCTTCAGGATTCCCACCAATGCCACGATTAGATTCATCCTGTCTTCCAATAGCAATCCTACGAAAGTACCGGGAGACACACCTTTTTTCTGTAAATCACCGGCTATCCTCCCGGCCTTTTCGTCCAACTCCGCATAGGTTAGCACCCGCTCCCCACATTCCAACGCAATTCCTTGCGAGTGATAGGACAGGCTGTTCAGCAATTTTTCTTCAATGGTATTCACTTTCATCTTAAGCTCTCCTTTACCGGTTCTATTCCAAAGGCTGATTAAAATCGTCAATCAACGCCTCTCGTTGTTGTGTCCGTCCGGCTATTTCCAATTTCCCGATTTTTATCTCCCCCCCGGTCAGCACCTGGCGTATCGTACTCATCATCTGCTCTCCCACCTGCGCCATCACCCGGCGGTCAATGGCCAGCGAATTGAAATCCAACCTTACCAGGAAATTCAAGTCCGGTACCACCTTGACACTCAAATCAAAGCTCGTGTGGGCAAATGAATCGACAGTCATTAATCGAGCCTTTCGTTTTTCACTGGTTTCAGGGGCAGGGTAACTATCAAAAGACACAATATGATCGAACAAATTTTGCTTTAACGGTGTTAGAGCCTGAATATCCGCTAATGGGAAATAATGATGGACCTCACCTTCAATATGTTCGTCTTGCACCCGCCTCAGCAACTGGGCAATTGTCATTGAATCGTCGAACCGGATACGACGGGGAACTGTATTGATAAACAAACCTAACATAGTTTCAATTCCGGGGATCTCTCCCGGACGGCCGGATACAACCGATCCGAAGATCACATCGTTCCCACCATTGAATTTGCCGAGAGTGATTCCCCATATTGTCTGGGAAAAAATATTCATCGTAATTTGATTATCACGAACAAACTGATGCAACAAGCGCAAATGATCTTCATCAAGATGGTAGGATAGCATCTCTTTCTTGTAGCCGCTACTCTGTCCGTGAAACAGTGTTCTTCCCGGAGCTTGCGACATGCCGGTGTAATGGCTTAAATAATCTCGCCAATATTCGAGGGATTTCCGGCGGTCCTGCTTTTCCAACCACTCTATATAATAACGGAATGGAATGGCGGTCCCTAAATTTGGTCGCCTGTTCTCCCGCATACTATTATAAATTTCGAAAAACTCTGAAACAATGATGCTGGTGCACCACCCATCCATGAGAATATGGTGATGACTCCAGACGAACTCGTATTCGCGCCCGCCAAGATGAAATGCCGCCACCCTCATCAGCACATCCTTCGTCAGATCAAATGCTTCGTGAACATCGTCCATTCTAAATTTTTCAAGAAATACCTGCTGCTCACGTTTGTTAGATAAAGAAGCCAGATCTTCGTATTGGAATGGGCATTTGCGCCGGGCCAACACCACTTGCAGAGGTTTTTTGCGATCCTGGTACACGAATGCCGTTCGCAGAATATCGTGCCGCTGGACCAACGCATCGAGACTCCGCTCGATGAGAAGCGGTTCAAACTCCCCTTTCAGCCGGAACGAAGCCTGCTCGAAATACGCGGTACTATGCTCTTCTATCACCGAATGTAAAAGCATCCCCTCCTGCATTGGGGTCAAGGGATAAATATCCTGTATATTTCCTTTTTTTTTCATGATTGTGTCCTGACAGTCCTACTCTCACACCAGAGAACCGCGTTGTTCGAGATCTTACATGGACAGGTCTTTGTACGAAAAATCCGTAGGGGTCATCTCCCGTTCGCCGCGGGACGAACAAAATTCGATGATCCGTTTTAATTGTTCGACAAATACATTGAGGAATTCTTCGATAGCATCTGATTGGAACATCTTTTCGCTGAACGAGGCTGAGACATTCAACGCGCCTCCGGTCACGATGCAGATGATATCCAACACGTATTCCCGTTGCTGATGGGGGCTATGCGCCCGGCCTGCGGTTTCGTCGGCAATGACGCGGAAGGGCAATTCGCCGGTATTCTTGTCAAATTGTCCCAGGTAATTGAAGCTAACCTGCGGGACGTCGGCGATTTTATGAAATGACTGATTATTGGAACTCATATACTTGAGGATCCCGTAGCCGATTCCTTTTCGAGGAACCCGGTGGAGCATCTCTTTTGTATCTATAATATGACGATCCAACGATTGAGCGTCATCTGCTTTAACCATTACCGGAAACACGCTGGTAAACCAGCCGACAGTTCGTTGAACAGCGATATCATCGAACAATTCTTCGCGCCCATGCCCTTCCAGAGCCACCGCCAAACCGTTCAGTCCCCAATATTCATTCACCGCCAGAGCGAATCCAGCCAGGAGAAGATCATTAATTTCAGTGCCGAAGGCTTCGTGGGCTTTGGTCAGAAGCAAGTCGGTATGTTCCACATCGAGACCGACAGTCTTCGTTTTTTGATCTTTCACGATATTTCCAGCTTCGTCTCCATCTACCGGCAAGTTGCTGATGCTGGAGTTCAGAAGATTGCTCCAATACTCGATCTCTTCTTGAATCGAAGTCTCGCTAGCGAATCGCTGCAGCCGTTGAGCCCACTCTTTTATGGAGGATGATTTCGCCGGCAATTGCAACGGCTTACCGTGCTTGCATTGAGAGTACAGTTCAGCGATGTCTTCGAATAATATGCGCCATGACACACCGTCCACCACTAAATGGTGGATGACGATGAGTAGCCTGTCTCCACGTTCCAGATGGAAGAGCCCAAGCTTCATTAAAGGCCCGTGATGCAAATTTATATTTTTGTGCAAATCATTGGCTTTCATCATCAATGCTGTATCTATTTCTTCTTCACCCCGCAAATCGAATTCTTCGATATGCACCTGCGTCCGCTCATTGAGAATTTCGGCGGACATACCTTCGCCATTTTCCCGGAACACAGTGCGCAGCGCATCGTGATGGGATTGAATGTATTTGAAGATTTTATCAAGGGTCAAGCGGTCTAGACGGTCTTCCATCTCCAGCATCACCGCCTGATTGTAGTGATGATTGTCAACTGTGATCTTCTCAAAGAATTCCGCCTGGCTGGGTAACAGAGGATGCGCGCCGGTGATAGCGCCGGCTTCCTCTTTTTTTGCGGTGGCAGTCACCATCGGAGCCAGTAGAGATATCACCGGATGGCGGAACAGGTCGCTCATTTTTAGCTTGTAACCCGCTTTGTTCATGCGGGAGATAATCTGGATGGCCTTGATGGAGTCGCCGCCAATGGAGAAGAAGTTTTCATTGGCGCCCACCTCCTTTCGTCCCAAAACCTCTTGCCAGACCTTTGCCATCTCTATTTCAACCGGAGATTGAGGTTGTTGAAATGTACCGTCGTTCGTTGAGGATACCGAGATATCCATAACCGACAACGCCCTACGATCAAGCTTGCCTCCCGGTGTTTTGGGCAATTCTCGCAAAAATACAAACATCACCGGAACCATGTACTCCGGCAACCGGTCTTTGCAATACGAAGTCAAATCATATTCATCCACAGGATTTTTCGCTGTATAGAAAGCCGCCAGGAACAGCGAACCGCTCTCGTCTTTGCGATCCATCACCACGGCGTCTTCCACCAGTCTATATTCCCTTATTCTATTCTCGATTTCCCCCAATTCTATGCGGAAGCCGCGAATCTTAACCTGATGGTCGATCCGGCCAAAAAAATTCAAATGTCCAATCTCAGACCACATAGCCAGATCGCCGGTTTTATACATGCGGGAAAAACGTGGATCCTCACAGTCGTCAAATGGATTTTTAATAAATTTTTCATCGGTAGCTTCAGGATTGTTCAAATAGCCGCGGCACACGCCGGCGCCGGAAATCGTCAGTTCCCCCCGGAGCCCAACCGCTTGCATGTGAAGACGATTATCAACCACATAACATTTGGTATTGGCGATGGGACGCCCCAGACTCACCGGTTCGGAATCGCACGCGCCGGCGATGGCGTCGATGGTTGTCTCGGTGGGACCATATTGATTGTAGAGAGGGTATCCTAATTCCAACAATTGATCCTTGATGTGAAGATCAAGCTTTTCACCACCGGAAATCACCGCGCGCAACGCCGGCAAACGCTCTTCGTCCACCAGCATTTCCTTCAATAGCGACGGTACCGCGTTGATGATTTCGATCCCGTTTTTTCGCAGAAACGAGAGAAACGCCTCTTTATCGGTCAGGAGCCGCCGGTCGGTGAGGTAGACTGTTCCCCCCTGGGCCAGAGTGCCGAAGATTTGTTCGACACTGGGGTCAAAGGTGTAACTGGTCATTGTCAATACCCGCGTTCCTTGCGAGACCTGGTAGGTATCTCCATACCAGAGTAGAGTGTTGGCGGCGTTTCGATGCTCGATCATCACGCCCTTCGGCGTACCGGTCGAGCCGGATGTGTAGATAATATACGCCAGATTGGCGCCTTCGATTGCGACGGGGGGATCGTGATCCGGATATGAGGAGATGGTATCCTGCAGTTGATCTTGCAGTATGATCTCCCTGCTGATTCTCCGCTTCTTTTTTTCCTCTCTGGGGACGAAAGCGATCCCCCGGATCGTTTTCAAACCATCATCTCCAGGAAAAACATTGCCGTTTTCGAGATATTTCGTCACCAATTCAGTAAATACAGTTTCCCCTTCGCTGAACACCAGACAATCGATATTGGCATCTTGAAGCAGGGACTCCGCGTTTCTGGTGGCATAGGGGCCGCCCGCAACGATAGGACAATCAAATCCCCACTGGCGGATGAGAGCGATGGCGGAATGGAAAAAATCGCGGTAAAAAGTCAGACTGCGAACTCCGATTATATCGGGCTTGAAGGTTTCCAGGCATTCTCTCAATTCCCGGTGACTATCAAAATCGATGCGGGACTTCACTATCTTGCCGTCCACCCGGTCTCCCAATTGCTCCTTGAGATAGGTCATCACATAAACCGCCCCAAGCGGAGGCTCCACTACGTCGTAGAGCAAATCCGTATCATCGCTATAATGTTGGGACAGATCCAGCATCAACACCTTCACCGCACCGGCGGCGGGCTTTTGAGCGGGAAACTGTCGCTCGAGTTTTAGATTCAAATCCGGAACCTTGAATTTGTCGTCATCGACGAACTCCTGATCTCCCAACTCACTGCGCTCAATTCCTAAAAAATCAAGCAGAGCGTCAAAATTGTCGAGGTCTTCAGGAAAGTAACTGTCATATTTTTGCACCATTTCATCTTCGGTCATGACACTCATCTGCACCGGTAAGACTTTGAGAAGCCGTTCTTTATTGAGGAAATAATCATTGATGAATTCCGCCTGGTAATTGGCGGTGAAGCTTTTGTCGAACGGCGACGTGGGAGACGGTTCATGGAACGCCAGGTTTTCAGAGCGATAGATGTCTTCCTCGGCGATGCCGTTCTTCATGGCAAGATCCGCCATACCGGTGTGCGGGTATATTTTCAGATTGAAAATATATGGAAAGTGGACCCAATGAAGATCTTTGATAAAATCAAGGGTCATACGAGCCTCTTCTTCAGTCTCGGTGGGGAATCCATGGATGGAGAAGAGTTCTAGAATCACCTGCGGATGCTTTTGGCAGAAATAGTCGATATTCTCCCGGAACACATCCAATTTCAAGTTCTTCTTGATGAGGCTCTGCAATCGCGGCGAAGCGGTTTCCAGCGCCAGAGCCGTCGCCGTAAGTCCAGCCTCCACCAACAGGTCGATGTAATCTTTTGTCAGAAGGTCTCCCCGCAATCCATTGGGAAAGAACAACTGCACATCCATGTCTCGTTTGACAATTTTCTCCAGGAAGCGCATACCGTTCTCACGATTCAAATTAAAAATATCGTCGAATATGGCGAAGCGCCGCACCCCCATATCATAATAGAGCGTCATCTCCTCAAAGATGCTGTCGGCTGAGCGGAACACATGGTTGCGTCCCCAAATCTTACTGCAATAGGCGCATTGATAGGGACAACCGCGGGCGGTTTGCAATGAAATGGTGTTTTTCACCATCACCTGCCCGATATAGTTGCAGTATTTTTCCAGATCAATCATGGACCGATCCGGGAACGGCAAGCGATCCAGATCGGTTATTTGTTGGGCGGAGGGTGTGACAATAGTTACGGCTTTGCGCCGCTGCAACCCCTGAAGCTTAGTATATTGGTTTTTTTTCAATGTCTTTTGATCCGTCAACAGGACAGGCGCCTCGCAATCATTCAACATAGCGCCGACCCGGTCGGTGGGCAATCCCGGATCAATGGGCAGATACGCTCCACCAGCCTTCATGATGCCCAGAAGGTTGGGAACCATATCGATTGACGGTTCCATCATGACGCCGGCGATCGTATCCTCCCCCACCCCTTTATCCTTCATCATCCAGGCGATGCGGTTGGATTTTTTGTTCAATTCCTCATAGGTCAGAGACTGCCTGTCGCCGGATTGAGTGTTTTCAAATACCAACGCAATCGCTTGAGGATTTTTTTCCACCTGTTTTTGGAACAACTCAGGAATTGTCCCCCCAGCCTCAAACTCCCTGCCGGTATCATTGAATTCGTTTCGTATGCGCTCGCTCTCTGCAGTTGTGAGCAGTTGGATATTTTCCAGAGGTTCGTCCAAATGCTCGATCATTTGATTCAGTAAGTAGGAAAAGTGTTTCACAACACGTGCGGCAGACGCGGTCGCATAAAGCCCCTCATTGTATTCAAACGTGAGATTGAGCTGCTGGTCTTGCCTAAAAAAAATGAACCGCGTATTCAGCGGTAGATCCGCCACATCGTCTTTTAGGTGAATATTCTCCAGCAAGACCGCGACGTCGAACAATGGGAAATGGCCGGCTGAAGCCTGGAGATTCAATTTAAAGACCACTGTCTCCAGAGGATAATTCGAGTGTTCATCGGCTTCGATTATTGATTGCCGAGTGCCGAGTAGTACATCTTTAAAGGTTGAACCGGGATGTACGGCGGTGCGAATAGCCAACGCGGTGTTGAGATACTCCTCATCGGAGTCGTGCCTATATATGGGGATTCCTAAAATGATGTCGTTCATTTGGGAATATTTTTGCAGCAGAGCGGCTACCGCCGCCACCAGGATCATATGAAGCCTGTGATCCGATTGGTTGCTCATTTTTAACAAACGGGTCGAGATTTCCGAACCGATAACAGTAGCGAACTTCGCCATCTTAGGCGGACTGCCCGCTGTCAAGACTTTCCGGTCAGAGGGAAAAGCCGCCGGGGAAAGTTCGCCTGAAAGTTTTTCCAGCCAATAGGTTCCTTCTGGGGTTGTGTGTTCTGTCATTTGCTTCCTCCTTTATCAAAACGTGAAGTCCCCATCCAATTCACGGGTGCGGGGAGCCCGTTTGAGTTTTTTCACTTTGTGCCGGTCATCGACGCTTGCCCCTCCGCCCTCGAATTCTTCGAACGAGGGCACTGCGTTCTCATGCAATTGTTTCCACCGTTCATCCGCTTTGTACAATTCGTGAACAGTATAGGGATTGGGAACTCCCAGCGACCGGCAATGTTCCGCAAAGCGGTTCATTCGCCGGTAGGCCTCTTCACGCGACGGCGTGCAATCCGCCACCCAGGTGTCTACCCAGAGCATGTCCCGGTTTTTTTCCGGGTACAATAAATAGCGCTTGTCCGCCCAGGTACGGGTGTCAACCTGCCCGGTGGGGTAATAGTAAAACGGACATCCCCAAACCTCATATATATGGTCCTGCAATTCTTCGATTAGATTCAGTGTTTGCTGAAAGTCCTCTTCGCTTTCTCCTGGATATCCGATGACCCAACAGGTGGAGGTTTTGATTCCAGCATCCGCCAAACTGATAACCGCCTCTTTTACCTGCTCCACAGTGATCTTTTTATTCATCAAATCCAACACCCGTTGCGAACCGCTTTCGATTCCAAGCTTCGCTTTATAAAATCCACCCCGCCGCCACATCAACGTGTTTTCACGATTGGTGACCGGTTTGTCCGCCCGGAGATATCCATCCCAATAAATGGCCTGTTCCTCATCTATTAACGCTTCAGCCAGATCTGTAGCAACGGGATTGAGCAAGGAATCGCATAATAGAAAGAGTTGCCTTCCACTTTTGCGGCGAAGCTCTTTGAGCTCCGCCGCGATTTGCTGGCCCTCTTTTTTACGGTAGTTTCCCCATTGAATGGTCTCAGAGCAGAATTTACACTGAAATGGGCAACTACGGGATCCATAGCTAGCGGCCATCAAATAGGCGTCGAGGTCAAAATCATCAAAATTCGGAAGCGGAGCTCCGGACATTTCCATCGCCCGGCTACCGATATCCTCGATGGTAAAGATAGTCTTATCCGCCGGCAGCTCGCGTTGCAAATACTTCAAGAACAAGAGTTCGCCTTCGCCGATGATGAAGGCATCGATGCAATCGTTCTTTTTCAGGAATAAATCCCAATTGGGAGACCCCGGCGCCAATTGTTCCGAAAAAACACCGCCTCCCATCACAGATTTTATCGAAGGATTCATTCTTCGCGCCAACCGTGCGATAAACAAAGATGTGGGCAGGTTTGTCTCGAATACTGAAAAACCGATCACATCGGGCTCTTCTCTTTTGAGAATCTCTTCGAAATAGTGTTCCAGGTCATTGTAGAACTCTTGCACCAGGTGAATGAGCGTTTCAATCACAGTGGGATCTATATCTGTGTAAAAGGTCTTGGCAACAAGAATTTTTACCAATTCTCGATATTCATCCCCGTCTGTGTAATGGAGGTGAGCCATTAGATGATTTTGCAACACATCTTTTCCTGTGACAAAATAGTTGCCCCACTTATTTGGAGGCACCACCTGCTCGAGGCACGAGAAGTAGTTCGTATGAAATTCGCGGAACCTGTCTTCGATATTGGCGTCCACTGTGGTCACCCGATATCCATGACGGGAGAGAAAGCTCTTGAGGCACGCGATCCCTAGCGGTGGAATCAAAGGAGACCAGAACGGCAACATCGTAAGCAGGATCTTCTCTTTGGCAGACGACTCGATATGAGTCAAGTCAAAATTTATTTCTTCCGCCAATTTCTCCAACATCCCCTCGGGCGGCTTGAGTTCAAGATCTGCCAAGGCCTGCTCCCGGGTGATTTCTCCGGATCGAATGAGAGTGGAATATTCGTCATGGTAGTGCGTGTAACGGCGAACATTCAGATCGCGGTATGAATTGAGCCAGATCATATCGCAATTGGTGGTGCGGGCCGGATAACTTGTTTTCATCGGTTGCCAATCAAACCGCTTGCGGCAGATAGCCTGCAATTTTTTCTTGTCTGTTTTATAAAACTTGAAAACAAAAAACGGCACAAACAAAATTTTGTCTATGTCCACCGGACCCTCGAGGTCGCGTGGTTCTTTATATATCACCTGTTTTTTCAATATATTCCACTTCTTTTGGAACTTTTCAAAAAACTCCTGATCGCCGCTATTCATAGCGATTTCAATCATTTTGGAGAACCACTGGTGCGACTTGTAGTCGTCGTGCATCATGGCCGCCTGCCCCTTGGAGTAGCCATTGATGACCAGCGGGATATCAAAATGATCCGCCAACTCCAATCCATTCAGATACAGCATGTTGCCGCAGGCAAAGCATGGACTCACCTCTGATTCATTGGACTCGTTGAAGTATTTGAATAATTTACGCATGAAGCCCAGGTCGTTTTTCCAGATCACCAGATCGACATCCAATTCTTTGCAGAGTTTTTCGACATTCCTGGTGGCTTCTGGATCATCCCAGCCATGATCGCTGTGGAACACCAACGGGCGCAGGCCATAGTTCTCCACCAATGTAATCAATGTGAAGCAACTATCAACCCCTCCACTCAAAGGAACCAACACGTCATACTGCCGGCCCAGGGCGCGGTATTTTTGCAAGGCGGCTTTTACCTCGTGTTCGTTATTGAAATCACTGGAAGCATCCGTTCCGGTGGCATTTGTATAGTCATTGCAAAAATTACACACCCCGTCTCCATCAAAATGGATTCCGGGAAATGTCTCAGGTAACACACATTTTTTGCAGGTTTTCATCATATGTCTCCTCGTTTTCCTATAGATCGAATTGAAAATCGCCCTGTTCCTGAATTGTTTTCTTTGCCGGCAACTGAGGGCCGGCATCCAATTCGCCGATCGGGCGATCACAGTTCTCAAGCGCACTTTTTACCAAACTTTTATATTTTTGAGTGATAATCTCAATTGTCTTACGCTTATACAAATCGGTTGAATAGATGACCATAAACGCCATCCCTTTGTTCGTCTCGAATCCCATCCAATCCATATCGATCTTGGTGGTCTCTTGAAATATTTTGTAATAAGAAATATCGAGCCCTTCCAGGTTTACGGCCTCGCTCTCAAATGCATTGACATCCATATTCCGCACTTCAAATATTGTGTCGAATAAAGGATTACGCGGACTGTTTCTATGTGCCCAAACCTTGTTCACCAAATTCTCGAACGGATAGGCCTGATTTTCATAAGCTTTGAACGAGCGTTCCACCACCTCCCGTAAAAATTCGCGGAAACTCTTTTCTGGAGAGGGAAAATTTCTCAAGGCAATGGTATTGATAAACACTCCGGCCACCTCTTCCAATTCCTTGTTCAAACGGCCCGCCACTGGAATTCCGACCGATATGTCATTGTTACCCGAAAGACGCCCCAATAAAACATAAAAAATCGCCAGCATCACTATATGAACAGTTCCACCTTCGTCCGCCGCCAACTTTAAAATCATCTCCCGGTCATTGGTGTCGAATCTGAGTTCTATATAACTACCTTTATTACTGTTTTTCAAACCAATTGGGAAATCATAGGGATAATCGAGCAATTCCGGCGTCGGGCTGTATTCGCTCAGCCAGTATTCCTCTTGCTTCCGGATAAGTTCCTCATATTCCCGGCCATGTTGCCATTCGGAATAATCCTTGTACTGCAGAGTCTGCTCCGGGAGTTCTATCCCTTTGTAGAGTTGTAAAAAATCCTGGAAGAGGATATTTTGAGTTGTGACATCCGAAATGATATGATGGGAATCCAACACCATAATATGCTTTCGTTCTTCTACTTTTATCAGAGCCGCACGGAATAACGGCGGTTGCTCCAGATCGAACGGGCGTAAATAGTCACGAATCACCGGGTCCGGCGATCCGCTGGGGAAGAACCAGTCGATCTTGAAATCCGCGTGCGGGTGTATTTTTTGAACTGGAGTATCCCCTTCCAGATGAAATGATGTCCGTAAACTTTCATGCCGCTGGATGAGTATCTGGAAAATCTCTTGAAACCGTTGGGCATCGAACTCTCCCTCCAGTACGACATTCATATAGATATTATAGGCGATAGAATCATCCTCCATCTGATGGATGATATACAACCGTTTTTGAGCCGAAGACAAAGGATAGCTGTTTTTTTGTGGAGCTTTTGGAATTACCAGCGCTTGCTGATGGTTGCGGTCCCTAATGGTGGTTGCCAATTCACGGATGCTTGGTTTGGAAAAGATTTCAGCCAGAGTTAATTCAACATCCAACTGATTGCTGATTCGGGCGATAACCTGATTGGCTTTTAACGAATGACCTCCCAATTGGAAAAATTCATCCTCTATACCGATTTTTTCTTCAGGAATATCCAACACTTCAGACCAAATCTTTGCCAGAATCCTTTCAACATCATCTTGAGGAGCGATATAATTCGAATTCATTTCTGATTGAGGCGCCGGAAGCTGTAAACGATCCACTTTGCCATTTGTGTTAAGAGGTATTTCATCAAGTTGAATGAAATATGTCGGTACCATATAAGAAGGTAACTGTGCAGCGACGAATTTTCGTAACTCCTTTGCATCTATTTTGAGGCTGCTTCCCACGATATATGCACATAAATGTTTCTCACCTGTTTCATCTTCCCGAGCCAATACTACAGTTTCAATTATTTTCGGAAACTGCAACAAAAGATTTTCTATTTCCCCCGGTTCGATACGGGTTCCTCTTATCTTAACCTGGGTGTCGGCTCGTCCTGATATCTCAAAATTTCCGCAAGGAAGCACTCTCCCCAAATCACCTGTTTTGTAAATGAGATCCATTGAGTTGTTACCAAATGGATTGGGAATGAACACTTCCTTTGTTTTCTGTTGGTCGTTAAAATAGCCGGAGCTAATAAAAGGCGTTCTAATGAAGATTTCACCCCGCTGTCCTATTTCGCAATGTTGCATCCGTTTGTTTAGGATCATTGCTTGTGCTCCCTGAATCGGTTTACCCACGGGTACAATAGCCCGGTCTTTATCGTCAATGTCGATCCGGTGAAAAAACTTCGCCAATGTCGTTTCAGTAGGGCCATAAATATTGACCAATTGGATGCGCTCCCCAAATAGCTCGATAAACCGACGAATATCATTGCCTCTCAGTAATTCTCCCGCCAAGAGAACATATTTGACAGCTTTCAGTTGATTCGGAGCCGTTAAGTGCTTACTCATCTCTTTGAACAGCGAAGGGACTGTATGGATCAGCGTGATGTTTTCCTCGTCGATCCATTGAATCAACGCCTCCATATCCCTCAGTATATCGGAGCCAGGAATACAGCATGTGCCGCCTGAGGTCAAGGGCACAAATATATCCCTCAAGAATGGATCGAATGTCGGCGGCGTCAATTGACTGACTTTAAAACTGCTATCGATTGCAAATTCCTTGATCTCCCATTGAATGAAATGGGACAAACTTAAAGAACGGCCCAAAATACCTTTGGGAACGCCGGTCGAACCGGATGTGAAGTAAATATAGCAATGCTTGTTTTCTTCCGCCTTTTTAAACGGTGGTTCCTGGGATAGCGCCGACAATTCATTGTAATCAAGAATTTCTGGTGGCTTTTCCATACCGCCGGCGGGCCTGCCTATTATATCCATGTGGTTGGAGGAAGTGACTAACAAATCGGGCCTTGTTTCCACCAACATCTGCTTGATCCGGTTCTCCGGTAAAAACGGAGTGATCGGTACAAATATCCCTCCAGCTTTCAAGATCCCCAACACCGTGGCGATCAATTGGGGAGAGCGGTCAAGTACCACCGGGATATACATCTGGGAATTTATTTTTTGACACAACCGGCCGGCAATGTTGCCGGATATTTCGTTCAACCGGGCGTAGGATATCTCCTCGGTTCCAAAACGGACCGCGATGCGATTAGGATGGGCTTCTGCAATCCTGTTGAATGTCTTATGGACTGGTTCTAACATACTCGGTAATCTCCTTTTATTTCCTGCTAAATGGCTTTACCCAACGTAAAAGTCACTCATTTGCTCAAAAAAGTCATCATATTCTTCAATCGAAGGTATACTGGAAATCGAATCCAGAGAATTGTCCCCATTAATGATATTTGTGCATAACGTATCGATTCCATCCAGAATTCTTTGAATTCTAGCCTTTTCAAATAGATTTACCTTATACACGAGGTTGATGCGCAATTCGTCCTGCTCCTCTACCAAATAAAGGGCAACATCATATTTGGGAGCCAATTCCAATTCATTGCCAAGGGGAACGATACTGAACTCTTCGCCATCAATCCTGTATTCATCCTTCTTTGGGAAATAATTGAACAAGATTGTGAACAATTCCTCTGAAATCCCCGGCTGGTTTTCTTTCAGCTTCATATCTACCCATTCGTATGGATACGAGCTATGATTCAACGCGTTTATCACTGTGTTTTTTGCTATAGCGAGAACATCAGAGAAAGATTTGGCGGCGTGTAGGCGACACCGTAGCAACACTACATTCAAAAATATCCCTACCAAATTTTTTAGTTCATTTCTATCCCGAAGTGAAATAGGCGTGCCGACTGTGATATCCTCCTGTTCTACCTCCCGGCTAAGAACCGGTAAAAAGAGCGACAACAAAAAAATAAAACGGGTCACTCCGTTTTCGCTGCAATACGATTTGATCTTCTGGAAACGGTTCCCATCGATTCGCATACTGATCGAACCGCCGGCCAGAGCTTTGTATCCGGACACATGATCCGGTGGGATACGGGTTACAGAGAGTTTTTCCAATTGATGCATCCAGAATTCCCCGGATTGTCTCAAGGCGTCGCCAGCCATAGCGCTCCCCTGCCATTCAGCATAATCCTTGTATTGGATGTCCATTGGAACGATATTTTCACCGGAATACACCTGAAGGAGTTCCCGCATTATAATATCCATTGAAAATCCATCGGAAACACTATGGTGGATATCGAAAAATAAAATGTATTTCTCCGGTTCTACATCGAAAATCTCAATTCTCATCAATGGGGGAGTTTTAAGATTAAACCGTTTCACAATCGTTTTGATACGGTCAAACGCTTCCTGTTCACTGCACGACGTAAACTCTATAGGGCAACGCACCGCTTCATGAATTTTCTGGACAGTTACACCATTGATTTGGTGAAACGATGTTCTCAATGATTCCTGGCGAAGTATTACCGTATCGAGAGATTGCTGGAATTTTTCCCGGTCCAATTGCCCTGTGAGCACAAAGAGCCCCGGCATGTTGTATTCAGTGCCATCCGGATTGGCTTCTGTGTATAGACAGATCCTTTGTTGGGCTGAAGACACATTGTAATATTCCCGTTTTTCCAGAGGTTCAATGCCGATGTACCAATCATTTGATTCCAACTCCAGAAAAGATGCCATCTCGGTCAATGTTGGGGAATTAAAGATTTGGTAGAAGGGGATTTTCACCCCGAATTCTTCATGAATCCTCGATATAAGTTCTGTGGCATTCAAAGAATGACCGCCCAGGTCAAAAAAGTTTGAGGCCGTCTCGATGATACTTTCGGGGATTGACAATACCTTTGACCATATCGCCGCCAACCGTTTTTCAGCGACACCCGCCGGCGGATGTACGATCGCTTTTTCCAATTGGGGTTCCGGCAACCGTCTTGTATCGACTTTCCCGCTGACATTCAAGGGAAGTTCTTCGAGTATTGTGATTGTGGAAGGCAGCATATAATCAGGTAGGCTACTAGCCAGATATTTTTTTAGTTCTGCGATTACTTTGGGTTCATCATTCATACCCGTATCAACCAGAGTGATATAAGCAGCCAGTAATTTTGTATCGTTTGGAGCTTTGCGAACCACAACCACGACCTCTTTCACCGACGAATGCCCGGAGAGGCGGTTCTTGATTTCCCCAATTTCGATACGAACCCCGCGAATTTTCACCTGATGATCGAACCGGCCCGCGAATTCAATGTTTCCATCCGGGAACCATCTCGCTCTATCGCCGGTTCGATATAAACGCGAAGGGGTTTCCAGCTCAATCGGCACAAATTTTTCCTCTGTTAATTCAGGCGCATTCACGTAGCCGCGCGCCACCCCGTGACCTCCTACCCACAACTCACCCCAAACCCCCACAGGCAACAATCTTTGGCTCTGATCCATGATGTAGGCTGTGGAATTGGAGGTCGGTTTGCCGATGGGGACACTATGCTGAAAATCTCTTGTTATAGTGAATGACGTGGAACAAACTCCATTTTCCGTAGGACCATAAACATTGATCACCTCCAGGCTGGGTATACACTTCCTCAAATCATTCGCAAGTTGGGGCGGCAATTCATCCCCACCTACGGTAAAATGCTTGACACCTTCAAGGAAATAATTGTCCTGACTGAATAGTTGAGATAATAAAGGCGGGGTCAAGAAGACTGTATCAATGCAATGTTTCGCAATCATACCCTTGAGGTACCCCACATCCAACAATTCACTTTTGCGGATTATGTAAAGCGCCCCTCCATTTAAGAGGGCGTTCCATATCTCAAAAACCGAAGCATCGAATTCCATGGCCACTCCTTGCAGCCA
>CAZBHS010000051.1:0-31414 GCA_964491915.1 uncultured Clostridia bacterium | reverse complement strand
AACGACCTGCTCGAAGATATTAAATAGAAAACAAAAGTAATGTGGAGCAAAATATGGAAGTAGTAAATAAAAAATGGTCTGATGATTATTTCCAGAAGGAACGCGAAAAAGTGCTTGGTATGTGGAAGACTGGAAAATCAGTCGATCTACAAGAGGCAATCGAGTATCAAAAAAATATAAACCCTAAAAAAAACGCCGCCCTGAAAGCCCTCTCTGCCAGGGAACAGAAAAAAACTTACCTTTGTCCGTCTTCGGGGACGGATACAATTCTTCGGCATAAAGAACTTTTGTTATATCTGCAAAACAAAGGTAACGCGGACTTTCTAACCTCCTATATCGACAGCCTTACTCGCAACTGCAGATTTGAAGCCGCGGAACAAGAATTATTAAAAGCGAACCAGAGCGACCAGGCGCTCCTGAATGGTTTCCCTGTCGTAATCCACGGAGTGAAAGGAAACCGCGAAATTATCGAAGCGGTCGATCTACCTGTCATTTTATTTGGGCCGACGCCGGACGCACGACTTACCCATGAGATCGGATTAGCCGGAGGACACACAGGATACTCCGGCGGGCCACTGATATCCTTCTGGAATTACACAAAAAATATAACGGTTTCCAAAGTCATCCACAACTTCCAATATATAAACCGCTTGATGGGATTCTATGAAGAAAACGGCGTACCGATCTTGTATTGCGTGAGCGGTGCCATGCCCTCGATAAGCCCCCCTTCCATCATGATTGTCCCCGAAATAATCGAAACCCTCATCGCCGCGGAACAAGGCGTTAAGCATATTCAACTAAATTGCTGGCTACAGGGACATTTGGCCCAGGATGTCGCCTCGATTCTAACTCTAAAAAAGCTTGCCGACTATTACCTCAAGAAGTTTGGCTATACCGACGTCGAAACAACGACTTACAGCGTTAGCCCGACAGGTAGATTTCCAACGGATCATTCCCAGGTATACGCCTTGATCAGCTATTTCTCAATGATTGGAGTTTTGGCCAATGTGCAGTTGATTGGCTCCCGGACAATTGACGAGGCACACCACATTCCCACAAAGGAAGGTACTGCGTCCAGTTTTAAATGCGCCAGGATGTTCCTGGATATGCTCTACCCCCAACAATTTAATATCTCGGACAATGACGCCATTCAGACAGAAATCCAAATAATAGAAAAAGAAACAATAGGAATTTTAGACAAAGTTATTGACATTGGCGATGGCGATATCGTCACCGGCACGTCCAATGCTATCGATTCCGGGTTATTGGATCAACCATACGCCACGACACAACACGTAAAAGGAAAAGTTTTGGGTGTCAAAGATAGCGAAGGAGCAGCACGCTTTTTCGATACTGGAGATCTCCCACTAACCAATGACATCAAGGAATTTCACAAGGAAAAAATTGCCGAAAGAGAAAAGAACTCAGGAAAAAAGGTTGGATACGAGACGATTATAAATGATTTAACAGCAATCTATAACGGAGGAATCTTATCCAAAGCCAATTGACAAAAATGAAAAATTTTTTATGGAAAAAAGCCTTAAACTAACAATCACAATCGATTTTGGAAGCACATACACAAAAGTTGCAGCGTTTGACTTAAACTCTGAAAGACTAATTTCAGTTGCACAGTCAAAAACCACAATAGATACAGATATTACCATTGGATTAAACAATTCGTTAGCATTGTTATCTGAAAAAATCCTGCCTACATCATTTACGATTGAGCGCATGTTAGCTAGCAGCAGTGCCGCAGGTGGCCTTCAGATGGTCGCCATCGGCTTAACAAAAACGCTTACAACACAGGCGGCCCAAGAGGCGATTTTAGGGGCCGGTGCAAAATTGACAGGCATCTATTCATTCCGCCTTGATGCCAATGAAATCAGTGAAATCGAAGGCGGCGCCCCTGACATTATATTATTGGCCGGCGGTACAGATGGTGGAAACGAAAAAAACATCATCCACAATGCCAAAATGCTGGCAAATTCCACTATCAATGCCCCCATAATAATTGCAGGAAATAAAAACGCGTCCCAAGAGGTCGGCTCGATACTAAAAAAGGGTGGGAAGAACTTTTTTTCTACCCAAAATATCATGCCGGAATTAGATACATTGAATATTGATCCAACGCAAAAAATCATCCGCGAATTGTTTATTTCCCGGATTACACATGCGAAGGGGCTAAATCGCGCTCACGATCTCATTGGCGATATAATCATGCCCACCCCGTCGGCAGTATTGAAAGCAGCCACACTATTAAGTAGAGGAACTCCTGAAGAACCTGGGATTGGCGATTTAATGATTGTTGATATTGGAGGAGCCACTACGGACATCCATTCAATCGGCGAAGGTTTCCCGACTGATACTGCCACAATAAGGAAAGGCCTACCTGAACCCCGTGATAAAAGAACCGTCGAGGGTGACCTTGGTATCAGATTCAACGCCAAAACAATAATGGATCAGGTAGGAATAGATGAGATTTATACCAGAATGAATGAATTGAAGCCTGACTCTCCCCCCAAAACCAAGATCATAGATTACATTAGTAAAATTTCAGAAAAAGTGGAACATCTTCCAACACTTGAGGATGAGTCGTTGATAGATATATGTATCGCTATTAAGGCGGTAGAAATTGCATCACGCAGACACGCCGGTACAATCGAAAGTATACATTCCCCAACAGGCGTTTTTAAAATACAACGGGGCAAAGACTTATCCAGGTTTTCAGCAATAATTGGAACCGGCGGCATTCTTGCCAACTGTAAATCACCGGGGAAAATATTGGAAGCCACTCGCTTCAGCAAAAAATTTCCAGAAAAACTACTCCCGATAGCTCCAGAATTTTTCATCGATACCAATTACATCTTACACTCGATAGGCCTTCTTGAATCTATTGCGCCCATAAAAGCCCTAAAAATAATAAAAAAAAACCTCCTTCCAAAATAATTTTCACCGATACAATTTCTCTCACCGCGTCTAAACGATAATGCGTGCCCAAAATTTAACCAAAAGTCGGTACGTCAGAACCATTGCATTCAACAAATCTCAGGAGTATAATATGAACGCGGAGGAAACCTTTGACATGGGCGCAATTTGTGAGATGAAATAGTATATAAAACTATCACCAAAAAAACTATATAAACATTTCTAAAATTATTAGGAGGTTGGATCAAATGCGTATACTATTAGTCAATTCTAATTTTTACAGATTACCAGTCCCAACAATGCCATTCGGGATCTGCTTAGTCGCATCATCACTAGAAAATGCAGGATACGAAGTGGAAGTGTTGGACCTTTGTTTTTCAAAAAATCCCGAACAAGAAGTAACTGAAAAAATCCACCAGGTTAAATTTGATGTGGTGGGCGTAAGCATTCGAAACATCGACACATGCGCTACGTATGACCCTCTTTTCTTGCTCCAGGAAGTTAAGGACAAAGTTATCAATCCTATATTGAAAGCCTATGCAGGCCCAATTGTGATTGGAGGCGCTGCAGTCGGTGTCAGCGGTGCGGAAATGCTCGATTTTTTAGGCCTTGAGTACGCAATTCGAGGGGACGGAGAGGAGGCAATGGTCACTTTTGTAAAACGCCTGGAAAGAAAAGAACCTTTAAACGGGCTGCCGGGCCTGATATTGAGACTGGATGGAAAAATTATAGAAATAAATCCCCCCTTCCGAACCAATCGTCTTGATTCACTCCCATCCTCCAAAATATACCGGCATATTAATATAGAACCATACAAACGATTTAAATCTCCCATACAAATCCAAACGAAGCGCGGCTGTTCTCTTAATTGTGTATATTGCACTTATAAACAGATTGAGGGAGATCAGGTCAGACTTCGAGACCCTCAGGCGGTTGCAGATGAAATCGAAGAAATTTACCGGGATACAGGTTATAGGCACATCGAATTTACGGATAGTACATTTAATATTCCCTTAGACCACTCAAAGTCAATATTGAAAGCGATTATAGCTAAAAACCTACCTTTGGAATTGCAGACAATGGGCCTCAATCCAGGCGCAATAGATGAAGAGTTTGCCGATTTATTAGTGGCAGCCCATTTTAAAGAAATTCAGGTGGGAGTAGATTCCGGCTGTGATATAACACTGCAAAGTCTACAAAAAAACTACACGAGCGCTGATATTTTGAGGGTAGGGAAACTTCTAAAAAAAAGAGGAGTCCCGGCAATGTGGTATATATTGACTGGAGCCCCGAAAGAAACCAAGGCAACCTTGAAACAAACGCTCGAAACAATCAACGAAGCCGCTTCCCCATGGGATATCGTAGTGTGGGGCAACGGAATTCGTATTTATAAAGGAGCTCCACTAGAAAAATTGGCTAAAGACAACAATGTTAAAATAAAATCGAATAATTATTTATTTCCGGTATCGTTTCAACCGGAGAGCATCGATTTACGAACTCTCCGAAATTACAATAAAAAGCTGCTTAGATACTATCCCAATTTCCTACTTTTCGATGAAGTGCAACGAGTACCTTTTGTATTGCAAAAAATTCAAAATCTAATAATGCGTCTATTTGCCCCCGAAAAGCCCTGGTGGAAGTTCAACATATTTATCAAAAAGTGTCTAAATTTCCTTGGAGTGACATTTTTTATGGGATTTTTCGAAACCAGTAAGCAAGAAAAATTTAGATAAGTGATCACCTATATGTAAATTGGAC
Source organism: uncultured Clostridia bacterium (assembly GCA_964491915.1). Taxonomy (GTDB): domain Bacteria; phylum Acidobacteriota; class Aminicenantia; order UBA2199; family UBA2199; genus JAHELQ01. The sequence goes on along the minus strand of CAZBHS010000051.1, from coordinate 26,731 downwards.
AAAAAAATAAACGGGAAATACATTTTGGGGAATGCGATATATGCATTCCCCAAAAAAACATCTCATTTTTATTATTTTTCTTACTTAGAGCATAACATACCACACTCTTGAATCAATGACTTGAAAGCATTTTTGACGAAATGGGATAATAGTGAACAGGCGTTTCCATTTTCTCAAAAGCCCGATGGGAACTAGCCAAAAAAAAAGAAATTACGATATGGAATTGTTTTAAATCTAAGTAGTATTGTATTTTTTTTCGCCGTATGGTATAAATAATTATTAGAAATCAGTGAGTTCTGATTTTTTACTTAACTAAATTTATATGTCAAAAAAGAGAGGTATATAAATGGTACAAAACAACGACAAAAATGTTAAATTTGGAAAGGAAGGCTTTTATAGTATTTTGGTAGACAAAAAAAAAAATCGCATCTACATGGAAATTATAGGAGCATGGGAAGAGGAATCACAAGTACCGCACTATAATACAGACATGGAAGAGGCGGTACAAGGGATGGAAAAAGGATTTACGACCTGTGTAACCCTCGATGAAAAGAAAGCTCCACGATTTGGCATAACTAAATTGCACAGAAGACAGCAGGAAATATTATTGGCAGCAGGAAATGTTAAAACCGCAGTCCATTTACCTGGAAAGCAGATTCTACAAACAATGACTTTAAATGTAGTAGGAAAACTTTCAGGTATGCAGGTGAAGACCTTTAAGACGATAGAAAGCGCGGAAGCCTGGCTGGATGAATAGTAAGGTTTTCTCAAAAAAATTATAAAAATTATTTTTAACCACATAATTTTTTTTGTAGGCGTTGAAGTATGCGGGTTATTTTACAAGAATAGAATAGTTGATTAATAGAATTTTGTAAATTGAAAGGAAATGTGTAAACTTATTTTTGTGAATTTTATAATTTGATTATGTGTGAGTATAATCGATTTCTTATTTTTTTCGGGATAGGAATATTTATAAAAAAATACACACGATAGGAATAACTATAATCTTTTATAAGTGAGGAAACAAGTTATTTCCTCACATTGTTTGCTTATGAAGAAATTATTTTCTCAAATGTATCTATCATATTCGGGATTGTCATATTTAATAATAAGCCCAAACGTGCTTTTTTGGTATCGATCAACATTTCCCAAATATAATCGGCAAAAGGAATGAGAATCGCCATTCTGTCGCCTTTTAACGATAGAATATAATATTTTTCGAGTTTGGGATAATCTCCCTGTTCTAAGGCCTCATTAACATAGCCCGTAATCTGATTGAACAATGCACAAGCCATTGGCTGGGAATTATATCCCGCAATAGATTCTCCATCTTCTATATTCCACACGTCGGTAGATAATAAAGCATTTCCCAATTCCCTTTCAACGCTATTGATAGCCGAATTCATCTTTTTTATATCCAATGTATCCTCCTTTACTAAAAATTCATCTATGTTTCTCTATCCAAATAATTTGACTTCACATTATAATCTAACCACTTCCAAAACAAGGTACAATGTTTACCACCCACCATAAAAAACTACTAAAGTAATAAAACAATTAAAGTCTAAATCAACGCACAAATCAAAAATCTGTTATTTAAAGACTTGCATTTGAACATATAAAAGACTCATGTTTTTTTAACAACTTTTCGCGAGCCATTAGCTTATTTATATTCAAACACGGATCACAAACTGATTGTTTTCTCGAATGCGCCAATAAGCTTAGATAAAACAACTTTCAATAAGAATCCAAGAGGTGTTTTCTTTGAATCAACCAGCATACCCCATAAGTATTCTTCAATAGGAATAATTACAGATACTTTTTTACCCTCAAGATTTAAAATGTAGTAATTCCCAAGTTCAGGATATTCGGAAGTACTCAAAGCCTCGTTTAAATAAACAGTAATCTGAGTGAATAAATCACAATTTCCTGGCTGAGGATTATACCCCGCTAAAATCTCGCCATCAGAAAAATTCCAAATCTGAGTAGAAAGCAGTGCATCGCCTAAATCCTCTTTCAAAGTGTCAATAAGATTGGAATACTTTTGGTTGTCTTTCTTATCTACCTTCTCCATTTCTTTGGGTTCTACTTGAGACGTTTCCTTCACATTTTCACCTTCATCATGAAGCCTGGAAGCTTCTAATAAAATTTCTGTGAGTGATTTGTTTATCTTCTCACTTCTACGATGGTTGAGATATTCAATATTTATTTCTTTATCTTGACTTGTATCACCAATGAATTTTCCAAGCGCATCTTCTACGGAAAGCTTACCGGCTTCGATATCAACAACGCGCCCCTCTTTAAAGAATATACGCCCGTCCTGGTCATCCATAATTATGGTGAGAACACCTGTTCTTTTCTCCATCTCAAGAACCTGCAGTATCGTTGTCAGACTCATTCCAGAAATTGAATCTTTGTGTTCCCGGTTTTTTAAAATTTCTTCTATTCTTCCTATTAACTTTTTTAAATCCAGGGGTTTATTCTGAAAATCAACAATTCCGAATTCCTGAAATTTTTCTTCGACTTCTTTTTCACCATACGCAGTAAGAATTATAATAGGTAACCACAGCTTTTTGTTGTGAAGTTCAGTTAAAACCTCAACTCCACTTAATACTGGCATGTTGATATCAAGCAGAACCAAATCTACCTGGCGCTTCTCGATGATATTCAGTGCTTCACTGCCATCATAAGCGGTCTCGACCTGATACCCATTACCTACTTTCAGTATTGATTCTTTCAATAACTGCACTACTTTTTTGTCGTCATCAACAATTAATATAGTTTGTTTTTCCACAGGAAACCACCTCTCTTTAATTATTAAAAAAATACCTAATTACCGAGAAAGAACACCCTCTCGTATTGGCCAGAATAATACCTACCGGAATGCTATAATTGAAAGACTTCCCAATTATACTTATCATTTTAATCCATTTAACAACAGTCATTTTACTTTTAATTTCACCCATAAAAATACTTAAATTTTTAATGCTCTGCAGAAGGTACACTCAGTATAAAATTCAGCAATAACTTCTCTCTGAACTATCGTGCATTCAACCAGCTCACATATAGCTTTTACCATATGGAAAAATTAAAGTCAAGAGATTTTGGCCTATTTTTATCTTTTTAGTATTCTTACTTAAATTATTGTAAAATCCCCTTAAAAGTATTGCTACAAGGTTTATTCGAATCCTTTGGAACAGCGAAAAAAATTTACTACAGCCTGAATAATGACACATATTCTTTGTCATTGTAAAAAAAAATTTTTTGGTTTACAAAAAAAATTCCATGTGGTATAAAATAATTGCAAAAACCAATAACTAAGGAGACTTAAATGGCAGATAAGGGTAATAGAATTAATTGGGAAATCGAATCAGGCCAGATTAAATTAATTGGTGATGGTAAGGATGAAAGACTCTTTACTGTTCCACCAGTCTTCATTGAAGCATTTAAAGAAGAAATTATTAACACAGCCGGAAAAGCGACATTCAAAATGACAATCAGAAAAACGCTTGAAGCACTCGGTGCCCCTTCGAACGATGAAAATCATAATGACTGGGATGGTTTTGAAAATTATAATAACAGTCAAATACTTCCCGTATCATTAGGCGACTCCCAAATCCCCACAGATCTCATTTCCTGGGATGGTAATTCCAGAAATCTTACTTTAATTCCAGATTACAATGTTTCTATTTGGACCGTTAACTCCTTTAACACTCTTAAAGGTGTCCTTGAAGACATTATGACCGAAAAGGGCGCGAATGCAATTCTTCAGTCCGCTGGGAAAAAAGCAGGCATAGCCACAGGAGAACTTTCCGGTAAATTCCTCGGCTGGAAATCTATTGATGATATTTTGAACACCTTCGATAATCACTATCGTAATCTAAGTCCCATTATGGGTTGGTCCAGAAGTAGAGCTGCTGTCCAAAAAGGCGACAATGGCGAAGCCATTATTTTACTCAAATTATGGAATTCATTTGAAATGAAAAAAGAAAGTTCCAGGCCGTGCTGCGTATTAACAAGCAGTTTCTTTAATGGTAATCTAAATAAACTGGTCGAGGTTATTGATGGTAAGACTACGGAAGGAAGGGAAGTAATGTGTGCTTCTCAAAGTGGAGATTATTGCGCTATAGTCATTAAAATTAAATCTAAAGATTCACCACATGTGGATTGGAAAGAATTAGAAGATCAATGGCAAGCATTAGACGCAAGCTCAAAAGATCTACTCCCTTGAATTACTGAATTACAACAAAAATAATAAGGCCTATCCTAATAAACAATACTAGGATAGGCTTGAATGGCTGATTCGAATTTTTTTTGAAATTGGAAGTCTCGAAAAATTTAATTATTATATTATACGAAAAAACTTCATAAGTTATTTCGTATAACTTTGGGGCTTTTCTACCCTCTCCTGAAGTTTCGAATTCTGACCAGAATTGAGCCTGAGAATTTCCCCCACCTCATAAGCTCTGAAAAACACACGTAAGTCAGAATTTTTCTCTCCAAGAGAGGGTAAAAACTCTAAATGAGCTTCAATAATTCCTCAGTGGTCTTTTTCATCTCCAAGAAGACTAGACCCAGTTTTGCTTTCTCAGAAGCAATCGTTGTCAATACGGCAGACTCGCCAACGAATGAAAGAATTACATACCCATCTTTCCCTTTCACAAAAGTTTGCTCCAATTCTCCCCTATCAAGCTCCCTGGCAGCTCTTTCTCCCAAAGCAAGCATTGCAGCGGACATGGCACCGACTCTGTCTTCATCAATATCCTGTGGTAACACAGATGCAATAATGAATCCATCATCTGAAACAACTGCAGAAGCTTCAATATCAGAGGTTGAAGATTCCAAGTCTTTCAATACTTCAATAATCTTTTCAATTTTACTTGCCATTACTTAAAACCTCCTATCTTTTTTTGCATAATAGATTTTATCATATTTATTCAGATTGTATGCCTATTTTCCTCACGATCGTTCAGTATCTTCTCAATATCTCTAAGTGCGATATTCGTAAGCCTCCTATAGGTTTTATATGGAGGAACAACAACAGTCAAAACAAACTTTCGACCAATAGCTTCAAATTCACGACAAACAAGCCTGAACTTGTCATCGTCTACCAGGGAGACTTCATCCACCCTACTAAAACCGATAAACTGTTGGGCCTTGGCGGAAACCTCCTGCACAATAACAGAAATAGCAGAAATGACAACATCATCAAACTCAGAAAATTTTGACGCTAAAGTAAAGCCCTCAAGGGTCGAGATGATAGATGCTTTAAATTCGCCTTCTTCATTGATTTTTTGCAATACTGTCTCAAGTTTTTCTTGTAGATAATTGCGAGATCTAGAAGTGCGTTCTTTAGCCTTATTGTTCATTTTAAAATCCTCAACCTTTTTTTCTAGTAAATAAAAAAAATAGTTACACATAGCTTCTATCATATCGACAAAAGAAAGTCAAATGCAAAAAATATAATTAAGTTCATCCCCAAAAATGTAATTATCACTAACAAATGCCAATATTATTGTTAACTCATGTTTTCCCCATGGAAAACCTACAAGGCTATCCATGGGGAAAAATTATAGAAAAAAATTTTATTCAATATCGATAGGAAAAGGCCTATGCTTCGGCCATGGTCTCGGATTTTCTTTTATCTTTTTCATCAAATATTCAATAGCTTTCATTAGCTGGGAATCATAACCTCGCGCCATTTCGGCGGTGTCGAGGTCAATCTCGATATCCGGCACCACACCAACATTTTCGACAACCCATTCACCGCTCTCACTGTAAATTCGATAGTCGGGAGCTGTAATTCCGCCTCCATCGATCAGGCCGATAAACATCGAAACTCCAACCAGGCCACCCCAGGTTCTAGTACCGATAACAGGGCCCATCTTACGCTGCTGAAACTGAAACGGTAATTCATCGCCGCCGGAGCCCGCTTGACGGTTGGTCAAACACGCCATATGAGCCCTGGTTGCGATTGAAGGCGCTGTCTGATCATGAGAATAACGGCGAGTCCAGTAGGAATGGATTTTTTTGTCCAGCCGCTGTAGAAAAATATCAGGATCAAGCCCCCCCCCATTGAAACGCCCATCAATGACCAATCCTTTCTTACGAAGCTGGGAATAGAAATATTTGGGAAATTCAACAGATGAACCGAGGTAGGTGTCAGGCAAATGAATATACCCAATCATACCGTTCGACTCTTTCTCGCAGACCTTGCGGTTATGTTCGACCCAATCCTGGTATCTCAGGGAGTTTTCTCCTCTGAGGGGCTTTACAGTGAATTCTCGCGCACCGATTAAACTGGGGGTGTTGTTTACCAAAATACGAACCTGCTTATTTGCGAGGCCTACAAAATAGCTATAGATATTCTGATTTGCCTTAACCTCTTTACCATTGACTTTGAGTAGATAGTCGCCCTCTTCCACATGAATGCCTGGACCGGCGAGAGGAGGTTTGATCTCCCTCGACCAATCAGGGACTCTCAAAATCTTTTTGAAGCGATACCTGTTGGATGCCTTATCTATCTCCCAGTTAACTCCAAGCATCCCGATATTCACCCGGTCGGCTTTGCGCTGGCGGTCGCCGCCAAATATATAAGTATGCGAGGTATTCAATTCTCCGATTAGTTCGCCGATGATATAGCGAACATCTTGCCGGCAGGATGCCAGCGCGATTAGATCTCCATATTTTTTCTTGAGGAGATCCCAATTCTGACCTTGCATATTTGGATCATAATAGAAATCTCTTTCAAGCCTCCACGCTTCATTAAAAATCTGTTTCCACTCGGCAAGGGGGTCCATCCTCATGGCGAGGTCCGCGAGCTTTATTGGTTCCCCTTTGGATTTCGTGGCCGATGACTTAATAATTCCGATCCCATTGCCTTTTTTATATATAATGTGGGAACCGTCAAATGACAATTTGTAGCCGTCGATTCCAGTAAGAACAGCTTTTTTTTCGCGCTCTTCAAGGGAAAAGGCATACAAATCACGGGGACCCAGGGCGCGAAATTCAAATCTATTATAGTCCCCTTCATCGGAATTGAGGAAGAACACCGACTTATCATTCACCGCCAGATTCCGATAATTACCTCCTGGCAAAGGCAATGCCTCGACGCGCTCAGAGATTCCATCAAAATCAATGGAAACCACTGTTGAAGGGGGGCTGGACTTTTTAGGGGAATCTGATTTTACTCCTCCCTCTTCTTCGTCACTCAACGGAGGCAACAGCGGTTTTCCATCTTTCAGCAACGTCAAGCTGTAGATGCCGGCCACTTTTTTGTAAACCATCTCCCACTCAAAATCACAGAAGGTTGGATTGAAGCGGCGGTTGGACACGAACAAAAGATGCTTTCCGTCTTTCGTAAAGCCCGGATTAAAATCGTTGAAAATTCCATTACTGACGCAATGCACTTTCCCGCTTATCAAAGAATAGATATAAACTTTGAAAACCAGATCCTCATCCATCTTGGAATAAGCGATATACCGGCTGTCAGGCGACCATGCAAAGTCATAGATTGGTTTTAGGTCGAGCGAGACATCGATATTCTCATATTTGGCCCTATCCACCAATGTTACTTTTTTCGTTTTTACATCAAGGTAATAACACGCCAATGTCTGGTCGGCAAACGCGATTTTTGTACTATCGGGCGACCAGCGCAATGTGTGGCGGTATCCATCTTTATTTTTAGTAAGGGTCACGGAAGTCTGTTTGCCTAATGGATCGACAACACAAATCTCATACTCGCCGCTTTTGTCCGATAAGTACGCAATCGATTTCCCATCGGGCGACCATGTACCATCTTTATCTCTCGCCCCAGGATCCATGGTCAAATTACGGGTCGGTCCATTTTCTTTCGGAACCGAGAAGATTTCTCCTCTGGCGGTGACAACCGCCCGTTTACCGGTGGGTGAAATATCATACCCTGTGATATAGTCGTCAACTTTTTTTCTATAAGGACGACTTTCAGCAAAATCCGCTTTAATCTCGATAGGCACCTGCCGGTTTTTACCGGATTCAGTATCGAGCACCCATAAGGAAGCCCCAACCTCATAGACGATTTGTTTTCCACTCAAGCTTGGCCTACGAACATCATAATCAGTATGTCCGGTCATTTTATTAATGGTTCCGGTGGAGAGGTCATATGCGAATATATTCAACAAACGTTCCCTGTCGGAGGTGAAAAAGATCTTTCCATCACCCCACATCGGCATTCTATCGGTACCTTTGAAGTTGGTGATATTCTCTTCCTTCTGGGTAGCGAAATCATACACATAAATTTCCTGGGCCAACCCGCCTCTATAGCGCTTCCAGGTTCTGAATTCGCGACTCACTTTGTTAAAAGCGATTTTTTTGCCGTCTGGAGAGAAGCTCCCGGCCGCGGCTTCATGTAGGACAATTTTCTCAAGGCCGGAACCGTCGGGCGAGATCATGAACAACTGGCTAAAGCGACTGTAGCTATAACGGTTGGAACTGAAAACAATCTTGTTCTTGACAGGATGCCAACCAAGCACCTGGTCGAATCCCGGATGATAGGTGACCCGTTGAATCTGTCCCCCATCGGCGTTCATCACATAGACATCCGAATTTCCATCATAATCGCCGGTAAAAGCGATCCATTTACCATCCGGCGAAAACTTCGGAAATCGTTCTTCTCCATCATGTATGGTTAAACGAACGGCGACGCCGCCCTCAGAATTGACTTTCCAGATATCTTCCCCGCACACAAACACGATCGAGTCGCCATGAATGTCGGGAAATCTCATTAAAGCAGTATTTTTCGCCAATGGTTCCGCATCGAGTGTCGGTAACGCGAACAATATTAAAACGAAAGACATTAAAAATACAAACGACAAACGTCGTTTAGTGTTTGCCAATTTCATACTTCCTCCTAATTTTATTTTATCTTTTTGGGTAAGGTGGTTTTTCAGGAAATTTGTAAGGATCTTCAGCGATCTGCTTTAATATTATCTCGATCGCTTTTTCCAATTGCACATCTTTCCCTGCCATGACCGATGCCGGATCGTTATCTATCAGAACATCCGGGTCGGCGCCATGGTTCTCCACCCACCAGGTGCCTTCTTTGCCGTAAAATCCATTATTGGGTTGATGGACAATTCCATTGTCGATGGTGCGCTGACCATTGATAATACCGACCAAACCGCCCCAGGAAGGGACTCCAACGACAGTTCCCAACTTGCGGGCCTTGAAATGTTGAACGAAGGCCTCTCCATCCGAACCATTGTCTTCGTTGGAAACCACCACGAGTTTACCATTGGAAACCGAGCCTGGATATCGAAACGGGACCATACCGTTCAAATTATTGAATGCCACCATTTTTCGTTCCAATTTGTCAATCATGAAATATTCGGTCCATCCACCGGAATTGCGACGGACATCGATGATTATTCCATCTTTGTAACGGAAAGCACGCCAGAATTTATCGAATTCGCCGATACCTCCAGCTCCCATGGCATTGATATGCATGTATCCCACTCTACCGCCGGTAGCGGCCAGTACTTTATTGATATTGCCGGTAAGCCAATGGAAATAGCGCAATCTCCGGTCACGCCGTACCGGTTCGACGCGGTAACTTTTGGCGCCTTTCATCATGGGTTGACGATTCACCGTAACTTTGACCTTCTGCCCGGGAATGACCTGCAACAGTTTGAAATAATCCTCGCCGGCTTTTAGGGGCACATCGTTTATGGCCAATAAATAATCGCCATTCTCGATATCGATATCAGGGCGACTGAGCGGCGCCTTCAAATCACGATTATATTCAGTGGGGCCATAAATTTGTTTGAAACGGTAAAGCCCGCTTTTACCATCGGCTTCCAGATCCGCGCCCAACAAACCGGTAAACACTTTAGACCGTTTCGTTTCCAATGAACCGGAATCTCCGCCTCCTATATAGGCATGCCCCACGCTCAACTCCCCCACCATTTGAGATAACAACCAATTGAGCTGTCCTCTCGAAGTCATGTAAGGAATGAATTCCCGATAGGTATCGCCAATGTTTTTCCAGTCATGACCGTGCATTCCGGCATCATAAAAGAAATCCCGGTACCAGCGCCATGTGTCGGAAAAAATCTGATTCCATTCCGCCATGCAATCTACCTTGTACAGCATACCCTCGATACTGACCGCTTTACCGAAATCTTTCTTCGTGAACAATGTGTCAACCGGGTTGGCGTAAAAAGCGGATTTACTCTCAACCAACATATGTTCCCCATTGGGAGACACAGTGAAATTTCGAATTTTCTTCGGGAGAATCACATCCGTTTTGGATTTCATATCAAATATATGAAGATCCCACTTTGTCCCTCTACCGGGCTCGAATATATACTCGTACTCGTCTTCCGTAAACTTTGGAACAGAGCAATACATGACCTTGCCGTTCCCCGCTTTCAAAAAGAAATAGTTGCCGGCTTTTACCGGAAGGGGAAATGTCCGGTCCTTAATACCATCGAGGTCTATACGCATGGCGCTGGATGCGTTAGAATTCTTTTTTCCGTTTTTTGGCTGATCCTCAAACGGAGGAGCGTGTCCGGCTTGCAATTGGACGACCATCACCTGTTGAGGATTTGAAATAACGTGATTATCCTCGTAAAAATCCATTTGCACATCAAAATTTCTGCTGGAAAGATAGTATAAATACTTACCATTGGCATCGAACACAGGATTTATATTATCGAAGAAATCCCCTGTCACCGCAAAGCGTTTCTCTGTTTTGACGTTATATAGAAAAATCTGACTATTGCGGTTGTATTGCACAAGGCTGTAACAAACCCATTGACTGTCGGGAGACCAGTTATAGTCGCTAATTTTCCAGGAAAACTCATCGTTCTTCAACTGATTTGAGGAATCGACCTTCACCAAATTTTTGGAAGCCACATCCAGAACAAAAATTGTGAAGTCTTTGTTTCCAAATAATATTTTCTTACTGTCGGGCGACCAGATAAATTCATAGTTTGTCCGGTCAAGAGAATCGGTCAATTGCCTCCAATCGCCTCCATCGATATTCTGAACATACAATTGATATTCACCGGATTTATCGGAGAAAAAAGCCACGTGCTCGCCATCCGGAGAGGCCTGTGGGTAACGTTCCCTTGTCCCGGGCGACATAGACAAATTCAGTGTTTCACCGGACTTGGCGGCGGGAACTGTGAAAATATCTCCCCTGGCTTCGATAGCAATGGTTTTCCCATCGTTCGTTATTGTGGAATAATGGATATATTCTTTTGGGTTGACATAGCGGTCGCGGATCAACCAGCGATCGGAATTGGCATGAATGGTCAATTTGGTATTGTTTCCCTCTTTCAAATCGAATAGATTGATGTAGCCGTCTTGCACATACACCACCCGATTCCCATCCGAAGCCGGCCACATGACGTCGAAATCGTCATATGCTGTCAAGGCCTTTACAGACTTATCCTGCAGATCCTGGAGATATAGGTTCGATACGCCGTTATCCCGGTCCGACAAGAACACCATGTCGTCTTTGTACCACATGGGATAACTATTCTTCCCGACATAATCGGAAATCGGCGTAAATTGGTTCGACGGGAAATCGTACAGCCATATATCCTGATATTGCCCCCCTTTATACCTTTTCCATTGGTATTCGGGTTTACCCTTACGACAATATAATAATTTATTCCCATCGCTTGAAAAACTGCACAACACTCCGCGATCCAGAGGAAGACGATCCGGAGCGGAACCATCGATTGAAACTGAATACAACTTCGGATCGCGGCGAATGAAAACCTCGAAGTAAGAACTAAAAACAATGCGTTTCCCGTCAGGCGTCCAACCAAGAACACGAGCGCCCGGTATATAGGTCAATCGCTTCGGTTCGCCACCCGTTGCAGGTACGACATACACACTTTCAGAACCGTCATACTGCCCGGAAAAAGCCACTAAAGAGCCATCCGGAGAATATTGAGGCGAATACTCGTACGCCGGAGAATTTGTCAGGCGGTTGGCCTGGCCGCCATTCGCTTCCACAGTCCACAAATCCCCTTCATAAGAGAAGACAACCCTCTCCCCATGCACATCAGGGAAACTCATGAACCTGGCCTCCTGCGCCCCCACTAGAATAAAAGCGGGAACCAGGGCTAATAAAACTAACCAAAATAGCTTTTTCATCTTTACTCCTTATATCTTGTGTGAAAACTATTCATACCTTGTCCGGTAAATATATGTATAATACGTTTTCAAAACGAAAAGGATTGAAGAATTATAAAATTCTATCTCCCGTAGCCACTTTCCACTCAGCATATACTATTCATTATAGTCAAAATAGCACGCTTGTCTACAGAATTATTGTATTCGCCACATTTATTGGGCCCTGAGAATTGACTTTCCCTTTCTTCTTCACTATAATTTGAATTAGATGGGCTTTATTCTAAACTTAGAAACTGGCAAAAGATATCCTAATGGAACCAAACCGACTGACAAAAAATCGTCAATAAGTAACATATTTTGTCACCTTTTCAATCGGATTCGACTTAAATGCGCATTATTCCTATTTGGCACGCAAGTTGCTTATAAATAAGTATGAATCACAAAAAGGAGAAATTATACATGGTTAAATCCAAGATCCTTATAATAATATTCGCATTTATTTTGATAATGGGAGTCAACTCCGGTTTGCAAGCCGAAGCGTTCAAGCTCTCAGACTCTGATCATTGTCAGTATCCCTTTGTATTACCCTTTGAGAACGGCAAGATTATGGTTGCCTGGAACGAATGGTACAACGGGGATTGGAAACTATTTTACCGCATATACGCCAACGGTAGTTGGTCTGCCAAAACCCTGATATTCAATGTAACGGACCGCTGCCAGTGGCCGCAATTGGATATTGACTCCACAGGGACTATTCACATGATCTATATGCGGGGTATCGGCGCATACAGAAAGGCGTATCACGGGTATTACAAAAACGGAACATGGGTGGATGTCGGCCCCGTCAATCCCAACAGCAACCAGAATTCCACCTGGCCGCGCATCACCATCGACGGCAGCGACAATATCCACGCCATCTGGGGCGAAGATTGGGCGCCGGCGGTCCATGACAACGACATCCAGCATAGTTACAACACCGGTAGCGGTTGGAGTAGTCCCGTATGGATCAACATCACCCGCTACACCACGTCATACCATCCGGGGCTCGACGCCAAAGGCTCGTATCAATACGCGTGTTGGCAAGACGGCGTGTCCCCCCATTACGACATCCGCTTCTCCCAGCGTCAGAACGGCGGCGGTTGGTCGTCCCCCGTCATCCTATATGAAAAGTACGGCAGTTGGCCCAATATTACAGGAGACAATTACGGCAACGTTCATGTCATCTGGAACCACCCGGACGGCAGCCTGTATTACAAAAACCGTCTGGCGGGAAACTGGGGCGGATACAAAAAGCTCAACAGCACCAAACGAGTGAGAAACTTCGCCTGGATCGAAGTGGACGAAGACAGCAACCTGTATGCCGCGTGGAGGCAGGGCCCGGCCAGCGGCTGGGAAAATATCGCCTATTCCACCGGAGACCGGTTCGGAACCTTTGCCACACCGCAGGTGATTGGAACGGGTCTGGTGTGTAAACACCCGATCATCAAACCGGACAATTTCACTAAAAACATTTATGTTGTCTGGTATGACGTTTTGACAAGCGTCTATCCGGATTCCGAACATGGCCAGGTTTGGTTCAACTCCGTCAACCCCCTTGGGCAGGAATACTACGCCATTGCCGGTACGACAGAGACCTTTGTCAAGGGTGAACAAGGCGTTGACAGCGACATGGGCGTCGCGGTATTGACCTCAAGCTCCCAGAAGGTGAAAGAAGCCACCAAACATCTCGGCGGCACTCTGAACGAAGAGGGTCTGTCATTGACTCCCACCTACGACGGCGGAACTGTGGTCGGCGGGATGAGCCTCTCTTTCACCAATGGAGGAGCCGACTTCTATATCTTCAAAGTCGGAGCCGACGGTACAAAACTCTGGAGCAAAAACTACGGGGGAACCGCCAATGAATGGGGGTGTATGGTCCAGGAAACAAGCGACAAAGGCTTCATCATCTCAGGTATGGGGAATTCCTTCACCAATGGGGAAAACGATCTTCTGGTCTTCAAGACGGATAGCGTCGGCACCAAGTACTGGCGCCAAAACTACGGCGGTTTGAACAACGAGGAGGGAGGCTACATCCAACAAACAAGTGACGGCGGTTACATACTCCTCGGTTACTCGAACAGCTACACTAACGGCGGTTACGATTTTATCGTCTACCGTCTGGACAGTTCCGGCAACCAAATCTGGAGAAAGAACTATGGCGGACCCGCCGACGACAAAGGTATTTCCATTCAACAAACCTCAGACGGCGGCTTTATCATGATCGGAACCACCGAGTCCTACACCATTGGCGCCAAAGACATCCTGGTCTACAAACTGGACGCCAACGGGGTCGAAACATGGAAGAACAATTTTGGTGGAACCCTTGACGATGAAGGTTATTTCATCGAGCAAACAAGCGACGGCGGATATATCCTGGTAGGAAACACCCTCTCGTTCACAAACGGCGGTCTTGACATCCTGGTGTTCAAACTCAATCAGAATGGAACGAAAATCTGGCGCAAAAATTATGGAACCACCGGCAACGAGGGCGGTTACATGATCCGGGAAACCCAGGGGAACGGGTATGTCGTCGTCGGAGTCACCGACACCGATACCCGCGGCGGAACAGATTCAGTGACTTACAAATTGGACAACAGCGGAACCGTGCTGTGGAAAAAAACGCTGGGTGGGACATACGACGAAAGCACCTACTATATCCAGCCCATAATCAAATAGATACGAAACTATAATTCCGGCAAAAATAGAAAAAGGGATCCGGCGATTTCGATGATTCAAAATCGCCGGATCCCTTTTCTTTTTTATAAGAAAAGCAATTAAAGTCGAATGATAAAAGGAAGTAATAGAAAAAATAACACCCAGAGCCTGGCAATAGGGCGCTCCCGCAACGACCTCCAATTGAACAGGCCCGCGGTAAACAAAAAAAGCGCTAGCACAGCCACGACAACTGCCGTAACCATTGAGGCGCTAAGTCCAAATTCGCCACCGGTGAGACTTTTAACCCAGGAAAAGGGGACTTCAGCCAAAACCTGCCGGTAATCGAACAGAAAGAAAACTTCTACAAAATAGAAAAATCCAGTTAGCATTCCAGGGCCAAAATTGAGGGTAAGTAGAATCAAAAAGACCAGTGGAACATAAAAATAGATCAAATATGGAAGTCGTAAATAGTTACTCCCTGCCAACGGTTTTTGAATAAACGACAATGCTTTTCCTTCCACATTCGGTTTGGTGATTTTAGACGAGACGATTTTCAATAATCTTTGAAGTAGAAATTGCTCATAATACTTCTCTGAAATTTTCCCGGAGCAATTCTGGATGATTGCCCCATGAAAATATAGTTGAGTCGAGGAAGGGCCGGGACAGGTATGAAGAATCAACCGCCCCATATCAACCATTTCGGAGTTCTCTTGGCGGTTCAATACGACAAATCCTATAGGCGTGAACAGGTCATAATAGGCAACCGCTATAGTGGCGCTCGTACCGAAAGAGCCTACTTTTTCAAGCTCCTCTGTTGCCCGGGCCCGGCTGGAAAAACCAAGAAAGGTGTATTGGGTATTGGAAAGAATCGCCTTGTTTTGAAGCTCCAACCGGTTCGTGTGCCACCACAATCCTAAATTGAGAATTCTGACCGCCAATAACACTACAATAAACACCGACACGGCCAACAGCGGCCGTTGAACGCCTATTTTTCTTTTCTGCAAACCCTGGTACATCGACGGCATCGACGAATGATGATTATTCATTATAATTCCCCTCACATAAAGTGTGTCGCGACCGACGGCCGCACACACACTTTACTGGGAATAATTTTAGATGTCAACAATAAAATCAGCGATTTGCCCACGAATAGGCGGATACAAAGGCGAGTTTCGCCACGTCCGCCAACATATCCGGATTGATTCGGTAGATAGTATCTCCGGTTTGATGATAATGGAGATGGGGGCCATTGGAGTAAAAGCTGGCGCAAGCCGCGCCCTTCTTGAAAAATGGGGCGAAATCCGAACTACGGACACCCACCCGTTTGATAAGATAGGTCCGTCTCAGGGTGTTCACCATTTCATCAGACTGCTGAATCACCTGCTTCAATTCAGGCGACCGCTCGGTTACGCCGCACCCTGTGCCATCGCCTTCCCCCACCATGTCGAAATTGAACATAGCATCGATCTTCTTGAATTGAGACGGCACATGATCGGCGAAATAAGACGAACCCATCAATCCCATCTCCTCGCCACCGAACAGCACAAACACCACCGACCGTTTGGGTTTGACATCCAATGTGGAAAAAGCCTCCGCTATTTCCATCACCACCGCGCTTCCGCTGGCATTATCGTCAGCCCCGGCAAAATGAAATCCGGCGTGCAGCCCACAATGATCAAAATGACCGCCAATCACAACACATTCATCTTTTAGAGCCGGATCGCTCCCTTCGACATACCCTACAATATTGTAACCGATCCCGTTGGCGTCGTGCTTCGACACCACCCGGTAATCGATGTCGCAATTCAGGTCAAACGAATTGGGTTTCTTTTTATCCAATAATTCTTTTTTTAAACGTTTGCTATCGAGTCCCTTCCCTTTGAGCAGCAAATCTGCCGCTTTTTCAGTGATTATGACCGGTGTGAATCCCGGGATGAAATCACCGTTGGGATTGGCGTCGGCGCTGGGGTAAATATAAACCAAACCCAGCGCGCCTCTCTCTTTGGCGGTTTTCATGCGGAAACGATGATGGTCGTATTTGTCGTATTTTTCATTGGCGGAGTCGGGTTTGCCTCGGAAACACACCACATACTTTCCCTTGACATCGATCCCTTCATAGTCGTCATAGCCAAGATCCGGCGCGGAAATGCCCCATCCGGCAAACACCGCTTCGGCCCGGCGATGACCGCTATCGCTATAAAGAATGGGGAAAAATCCAGCGCCCAACTCCAGAGTCTCTTTCTGGCCGACACCCTTCTCCCCCGGCAAAAAGAAGGTCATCTCGGCCTCCTGAATAACGGTGTAAGGCGACGAATAAGCTTGCAGGTAGCCTTCTTTTTCATTTAAAGGCAGAAGTCCCCACTGTTTGAATGTGTCCGCCGCCCAATGAGCCGCTTTGGTAAATCCTTCATGACCGGTCAACCGGCCGGCGAATTCCTCCGAGGCAATCGTCTTGCAATAATTATAAGGATCCATGGGACGGATGGAAGAGAGCCCCTTCTGGATTTGGGAATCATCAACGCCAACCAGAAAGGAAGGCATGATTATCATATTTAAAAAAATAAAACCGATACAAATAAAGTTGAAACGTTTCATTCCTACACTCCTTATTGTGTCAAAAAACTATGGATTGGTTCTTTGACCATAAAAAATAGTACGAAATCGAATTGATAAAAGTTTAATGTAACGGCTTTTCCGGAGCCGGCATGAACCCCTCTTCGATAAAGGAGATAATCCCGAACAGAGCGCCCCAGGAATGGAAGCGGTCGCTGGATAGACGCTTATCGTCTCCTGTGCCGGTGATGGACGAATAATTCTCGCTGACATAACCTTTCCGTTTCCATTCATCCAATAGCAACCGCAGCGATTTCTTAGCCAATTCTCCATGCGCTTTTTCCATCCCATAATTGCGCAAGCTCAAATAGGTCAAAAAATTCAGCGGCGGCCAAATCGCCCCTTTCCAATACCTCTGCCGCTTGAAATCAGGATCGTTGCGGGCAATGGACGGGAGCATCCACTCCCCGTAAAACTCCTTAGGGTCGAAAAAATGCGCCAGCATTTTCTCCGCCTTTTTTTTGGATGGAATCCCCGCCAACATCGGGTAAAACAAAGTGGGGGACAAGCGGAGGGAAAACTCGCCGGTATCGGTGCGGCGATTGAGATAGAGGCCGGCCTCCTCATGCCACAACGCCGCCATTTTTTTGGACAATCGACGGGACCTGTCCCTCAATTCCCGCCGCTCTTTTTTGCGGCCCAATACTCCGGCCATCTCCGCCAAAGCGTTGCAGTCGGCGATATAAAGAGAGGTCAGCCCCACATCCTGCAATTCCAGCGTATTCTTCTCTTTGTTGAACGGCACCCCGGTATACATGGGGGAATCATCCATGCCTGATTCGTAGCCCGCCGTCCGTTTGGTTCCCACCGCCGGTTCGTTGAATGGATTCCGGGCTTTGTGGGAGCCGTAACTGAGCAATCCTTCGTTCAACCGTTTTTTCACCCACCAACGGTTCCACCCCAGTAAATCATCGAATGTCGCCTCTAAAAACCACCGTTCGGGAAAACGCTTGTAGATCTCCCGAACCATGATGGCCCCCACAGGCGGCTGCGAACGGTCCCAGGACTTGCTGCCGTTGCCGCGGTTGTCATTGGGGATGAAACCCTCTTCGGTGGCTCCCCGCAAATGCTCGATCACATTGGCCAGCGCCAGATCGCGGCTAGCCAGGGAGGTCATGTAGGCCAGAAAGAAATTATCCCAACCGAACAGGCAATAGCCGCCGTACTCCTCATTCCAGAGCCGGCCC
Source organism: uncultured Clostridia bacterium (assembly GCA_964491915.1). Taxonomy (GTDB): domain Bacteria; phylum Acidobacteriota; class Aminicenantia; order UBA2199; family UBA2199; genus JAHELQ01. The sequence goes on along the minus strand of CAZBHS010000051.1, from coordinate 8,111 downwards.
ACAGTAGAGACCACCCTGTCCTCCTTGGGCTCGTAAATAGTATTCCAGGCGATACCCGCCTGCACAGCCACAAAGGCATCGGCCAATTCGCCGTATTTCGCAGCCTGGGCCGTCAACTCCCCTTTGCGGCGGTCCAAAAGCCCCCTCACCTCTTCGACACTGCGCGATCTACCGGTGGATATGGCGATCGGTTGCCCTTTGACAAAAACAGAAATATGGGGCGTTTTAAGAGGAATATAGGGATCCGCCACATGAGGGGCGGTGACAAACACCCGAACCTCTCTCCGCGGTAAACGGGCCAGCAACACATCATCTTTTTTTTCCAACAAGCCGGGGCGATTCCACAACATCGCCGTCTCCACCACCATTTTTACCGGCGACGACGGCGCCTGCGACGGAGTGACAAGCAGCGCCAAATCGTCTCCATCGGTGGCGGATTCCACACGGGCGGTCAATGTCTCCCAGGTTATGTCGAGGCATGTATAACGTCCGTCATAAGCGTGGGGTCCGGGCCTCACCTCTTCGACTTCTTTGCCGGCGCGGCCGATCAACGCTTCGCCCAGGTATTTCTCTTCCAACCAATAGTGCTGCTTGAAAGCAAGATTGATAGCGAATCCTTCGGGAAGTATCACATGCTGCAACACACTGCGGGTGTTCCAGGTATTCCAGCCCCGGGCCAGATTCTCTTTTATTTTTTGGTACTGGGGATAGCGATGGCCGGGGACAGGTTCGTTCGCAGTCCCGAAAGCGGCGATGGCGATCGCCGACATCAACATTATCGCGATTATAGTTCTTCTTGACATACTACCTCCTGCCGCAAAAAGCCGGCTTCAATATCTGATATATCACAACGCAAATTTTAGAATATATTTTTGGTGATTGCAAGAGAAGATCCCGCCGCCACTTGACAAATAGATGTTTTTTTTTTATATATGGGACTGTCATAGTTGACAACCAGGAAATAAAAAGGAGTTAAAATGAAACAGATCACGAGAGCATTGACTATCTTTTTAGTGATTGCCGCAATCGCGGGCGCTACAATTCTGGCGGGACCCGCCGGAGTAAAAGAGGTGGATGACGGTATCGCCAAAGCGAAAGACCTTAAAAAATTGAAACAATACACTGAAGCCATCGAACTATTAAAAGGTTTGTTGGAAAAATATCCCGCCGAAAATTACGATATCGGCAAAGAGCTGGCGATCCTCTATGGAAAAACCGAAGAATTCGATAAGGGGATGGCGATCTGGGAAACGGGCCATAAAAAAGGCTATTACTATTTTATTATCCCTAGATCCGCCGATTATAAAGCCTATCTCAAACAGAAGAAATTCAAGGACATCTTCAGAAACGACCATATCATCCGCAAAAAAGTGAACGACAACACACCGCTCACCTACGAGGTGGTCACTCCCAAAAACTACTCCAAGACGAAAAAATACCCGGCTTTCTTTATATTGCACGGCGGCGGCAGCACCATTGCCAGGGCCAAAAAGAACTGGACATCGAACTCGTTGACAAATGACTTCATCGTGGTATTCCTGCAGAGTTACATCCACTACGACATGCATACCTACGGCTGGAAAAGCTCCGATCCCAAAACCCGCGAAGGGATCAAACGCTGTTACGACGAGATCATCGCCAACTACCCGGTGGACACGTCAAAAGTAGCAATCGGCGGCATTTCCGCCGGCGCCACCACGGCCATTGATATCGTGTTTGCGGACATCATTCCGACAAACGGATTTATCACCGTCTGCCCCGGAAAACCGACAGATTTCAAGGAAGAAGGAATTAAGAGCGCCGCCGGATCAGGGAAAAAAGGCATCATCGTCGCCGGCGAAAAAGACTTTTACCGTCCCAAGCAGGATGAGATGATCAACGGCTTCAACAAGTTGGGCTTCAAATATCTCTACACCGTGATCCCCGGCATGGGCCACGATTACCCCAAAGACTTCCCCACCTGGATCGACACCGCCATCCAGCGCCTGTTTTAAATTCATTTGCAGTGTACGGAACGCTCTTAAAGGAGATACTGAATCATGCGACACCTACTGGTTATCGCCCTGGGCGGGGGGGCCGGCGCCCTGTCCCGTTACGGCCTGTCGAAAATCATCAACCAGGCGGCCGGCACCATTTTTCCCGCCGGCACGTTGTTTGTCAATTTAGCGGGCTCGTTTCTCATCGGCTTCTGCTTTCACCTATTCGACACCGCCATCGTCCCCTCCGATATCCGCGCGTTTTTGACCATCGGCTTTTTGGGAGCGTTCACCACCTTCTCCACCTACTCGCTGGAGACCATGAATCTCATCCGCGACGGCGAGTTCAAGCTCGGTCTTCTGAATGTCGTTATGAACAATATCTTCGGCTTCGTTTTGGTGATTGCCGGGATGGTGTGCTCGAAATTATTATTAAAAATCATTCGTTAGGAGGAAAGGATGACATTACCGGAAGAGGCAACGCTCTTGCGCGTTTTTATCGGCGAAGGAGACCAACGCGACCATCGCCCCCTCTACGAACAAATCGTGCTGAAAGCCCGTGAACTGAACCTGGCGGGCGCCACTGTCTTGAGGGGGATTATGGGCTTCGGCGCCAACAGCAGGATTCACAGCGCCAAATTATTGACCCTTTCCGAAGACCTGCCCATGGTGATCGAAATCGTGGATACCCAGGAAAAAATCGAGACCTTGCTGCCGTTTATCGATGACACTGTGGAAGAGGGACTGGTGACCCTCGAGAAAATCAAGGTCTTCAAATACCGGCACAAATAGGTTGGGGCAAGCGGAAAACGCCCGCCCCATCGATCTATTTCTTATTTCTGTTTTAATTCAGGAAATTTCTGCTTACTCAATTCCTTCGGCGACTCATTGGCCAAAAAGGGCCGCATCCTAAAACTGTAAGAGTACGTCGTGTCTGGATTGAGGGTATACTCAGGATGAGGCCGCGCCCCCCAACTGGTATCGCCTCCCACCCCCATCTGCTTGTAATCCAAATGGAGATTCACCAACCGCCGTTTTTCCAGATGGAAGATGTGCCTCTGCCGTTTGACGTCGCCGGGATCCATGTCCTTAGAGTAAAAATGCAGGGCGTTGACGCTGAGATGGGGCATCCCCACCGCCAATAAACCTTCGCCCCCCTTGTTGGTGAGGGCCACCCAGCGGACATCGGTTTTATAACCGGTTTCCTGCGGTCGGATGTAGCGATGGAATTGTTCGTCCACCGTGCCTTTGTAGAGCCCCACAGCGGCGCCGGTCTTCCGGTCCCAATAATTTTCGTGGGGACCGCGGCCATACCAGGCGATATGATTGAATTCAGGAAATAGATCCATCTTCATACCGATCCGCGGTATCTCGGGTAATTCCTTGCTCCCAGGCTCGAAGCGATAATCCACAATCACATCGCCGCTTCCATAAATCCGGTAAGTGACAAACAACTTCGACTCCTTCGCCGAAATCAAAAACTCCGTCTCCACCTCGAACACAGAGGGCTTGAGCTGCCGGATGGCGAACTTGCGAATCAGACGGTCATCGCCCGCTTCCCGCCACACAGCGCAACGCTTGGGCATACCATTGCCGAAGTCGTTGTCAATGGGAGCGCGCCAGAAATCTGGGGCCGGCCCCTCCTTGACGAACTGAATCCCGTTGTACATCCAGGAGACCAACATTCCCCGCATGGCGTTGAAGGTCACTTTGAAATCCGGGCCGGAAAAGACGAACAGATGACCATCTTTTTTCATGGCGAGCTTCGGCATTTTTTTGACGTTCACCGGCTCCATATCTTTTTTGAGCGGCATCTTCAATTGCTCCCAGGCGACCTCGTGACCCTCGGGAATCAACGGCATCACATCATTGGTGACAAAATGGAGATTGAGGAAATACTCGACCCCCGGTTGGGGTTCGATTACCGGCATCTTCAATTGGACAACAGCGGATGCATGAGCCTTCACATTCAATCGCCTGACCAGGCCTGACCAGGCCACTTTACCGTCGGCTACGATATCCCATTTGAGATCCAGTCCGCTCAAATCCTTGAAATCATACTTGTTGGAAATCTTGATCTTCCCGGTATCGCTATCCTCCCACTGGGCCTTCACATACTGGTAGACCTTCTTGACCTCCCAGATATGAGGGTGGAGTTTTCTGTCCGGCAGCACCAGACCGTTGAGACAGAAGTTCTTGTCGCTGGGAGTGCCTGGGGGGCCGAAATCGCCGCCATAGGCCCAAAATCCCGATCCCCAGGGAGTTTTCTGATAGAGCCCCTGGTCCACCCAATCCCAGATGAAGCCGCCCTGCAATTGCGGATGGCTCTCGATGACATCCCAATAATCCTGGAGATTCCCAACGCTATTGCCCATGGCGTGGGCATATTCGCACATGATCAACGGACGGGTCTGCTCTGTCTCGACATATTTTTTCAAATGATGGATGCGGGCGTACATGGGGCAGTAAATATCGGTGTGCGGTTTTTGTTCCGCCCGCTCGTACTGCACCGGCCGCGAGGCATCCCTCTGCTTGATCCAATTGTAGGTAGCCTCGAAATTCACCCCGTCGCCGGCTTCGTTGCCCAACGACCAGATGATGATACTGGGGTGGTTTTTGTCCCGTTCCACCATCCGTTGGGTGCGATCCATGTGGGCCAGTTTCCAATCGGGGTTGTTGCCCAGGGTTTTTTCCGGCTTGTAGCCCATGCCGTGGGATTCGATGTTGGCTTCGTCGATCACATAGAGGCCCAACCGGTCGCACAAGCTGTACCAAAGGGGAACATTGGGATAATGGCTGGTGCGCACCGCGTTGATGTTGAACTGCTTCATCAACTGAATGTCCTCGAGCATCATCTCCCGGGTCACCACACGGCCGGTTTTGGGCTCGTGCTCGTGACGGTTCACTCCCTTGATGGTAATGGCGACGCCGTTCACCAACAATTGCCCGCCTTTGATCTCCACCCGGCGGAAGCCCAATTTGTGGCCCGCCACCTGGATCGCCCGCCCCTTTTTATCCAGCAAGGTCAGCACCAACGAATAGAGATTCGGAGTCTCAGCCGTCCATTTGGCCGGCGCCTCGATCTGCTTTTCAAAGGTCAACGAGGCAATATCGTTGCCTTCCACCCTGATGGTCTTCTCGATAGGAGGGAATACCGGTTGCTCGTTACCATCCAACAATTCCACCCGCAACGAGTGCTTTTTGTCGCTCCGCTTGCGATGGTTTTTCACCGCCACCGACAATTTAAACATGCCGTCCTTGTAATCATCATCCAGTTCGGGCTTTGCAAAAAAGTCCCAAATCTGTACTTGCGGCGTCGCGACCAAAAACACATCCCGCTCGATGCCGCTGATCTTCCAATAATCCTGGTCTTCCAGATAGGCTCCGTCGCTCCAGCGGTAGACCTCCAGCGCCAGAGTGTTCTCCCCTTTGCGCAAGAATTCCGTGATATCGAATTCCGCCGGGGTTTTACTCCCCTGGCTGTAGCCCACCTTCTCGCCGTTTACCCACACATAAAACGCCGATTTGACGCCGCCGAAATGCAGCATCACCCGGTGTTTCTTCCATTGAGCGGGCACGGTAAAGGTCCGTTTGTACGAACCCACCGGATTGTAATCATGGGGTATATAGGGTGGATTGGCGGGGAAGGGATAATCGGTGTCCGTGTAAATCGGCACCCCATACCCCTGCAATTCCCAATTCCCCGGAACGGTGATATCCTTCCATTCACCGGTATCGAATTCATCCTTGTAAAAATCAACCGGCCGGTCCGCCGGCTTGCGCACCCAATTGAACTTCCACGTCCCGCTCAACAACTTATAATACGGAGAATCTCCGGCCTTGTCTTTGAGAGCCTGCTCTCTATTGGCGTAGGGAATATAATAAACATGCGGTTTTTCCCGGTTCCGTTCCACCACCTGCGGATTCTCCCAATCCAACACATCCTGGGCGCCCAAAAACGGCGCCAATACCGCGCAAAATAAAATAGCGACAACAAATCGAACCATCGATAGCTTCCTCATAGCACTGCTCCTTTACTCTTTAGAAATATCACACATCAATTAAAATTTATATCACTTCCCCCCCAAAAAATCAACACACTCAACATCTCCAGATTTAAATTCCCTATTGACAAACCAAACCATTTCGGAGTATACTCCGAAATAGTCGGACTTTTTCGGAGTATGTTCCGAATTGGTCGGACTAAATTGGAGTAAGTTACCATGAAAGTAATCGAACGAACATTGAAGATCGATCTCCCGCAGCGGCAGTCGGCCTTCCTGTGGGGTCCCCGGAAGACCGGTAAATCAACATTCCTGAAACGACACTTTCCTCAAAGCCTGGTCTATGATTTTCTGAAAACCGATCTCTTCTTCGAATTTTCCAGGCAACCGTCCCTCTTACGGCAGCAATTGTCGGCTGTGGATGAGTCTGTGCTCCAGCATCCGGTCATCCTCGACGAAGTGCAGAAGATTCCGCAGATATTGGACGAGGTGCACTGGCTCATCGAAAACAAGGGGATTCGCTTCATCCTCTGCGGCTCCAGCGCCAGAAAACTGAAGCGGGGGCACGCCAACCTCCTGGGCGGCCGCGCCTGGCGGTATGAAATGTTCCCCTTCACCTTCCGGGAAATCGGAGAATCAGACCTCCTCACCATCCTGAACCGCGGATTGGTTCCCGATCATTTCCAGTCCCCCCACTACAAAAAATCCCTCAAATCCTATGTGGCGGACTACCTCAAAGAGGAGGTGTTCCAGGAGGGACTCACCCGCAATATCCCCGCCTTCTCCCGGTTCTTCGATGCCATCGGCTACTCTCACGGCCAGATGATCAACTACTCGAACATCGCCCGCGAATGCGGCATCGATTCCAAAACCGTCAAAGAGTATTTCCAGATTTTAATCGATACCCTATTGGGAGTGATGATTCTCCCCTTCAAAAAACGACAGAGCCGGAACGTCATCAGCAAGACTCCGAAATTCTACCTCTTTGACGTGGGGGTGGCCGGCGCCATCGCCAACCGTCATCTCACTGAAGAGAAGGGGGAATTGTTCGGCCACGCCTTCGAGCATTTCATCTTGCAGGAACTGTTGGCCCACCGCTCCTACAGCGAATTGGATTACGACATCCAATACTGGCGCACCAAAAGCGGATTGGAAGTGGATTTCGTCCTGGACCGCGGCGACGTGGCCATCGAGATCAAAGGAAGTTCCCGTGTAGACGCCAAAGACCTCCGCGGCCTCGCCGCTTTCAGCGAAGAGGCCGATACCCGTCTCTCCTACGTCGTCTGCAACGAAAAAATCCGCCGCGTCCAGAACGACATCACCATCATCCCCTGGAGAGAATTCCTCCACGACCTCTGGCACGACAAAATCTTCCCTATTTAATCAAAAAAATTCCATTGGTATTACAGTCCTAAATTATTGTTCGAGTATTTGGTGATGAGTGTGACCCGGAGGTCTTTGTACATTTTGACGACTTTTTCCATGGCGTCGCGGGTGTAGTCGGTGAGGAAGCGTTTGGCTTTGCGGGGGGATTTTTTGTAGAGGGCCAGCGCCTTTTTGTCGATCTCCACCTGCTCTGCGAAAAAGTCTCGTTCCATGGGGTCGCGAACGGCCCGCAAGTCTTCGACGGCCTCTTGCCAACGGAGATAGAGGAGGTTCTCGACAAAATCAATAGCCCAGCGGGCGGAATCGTCGCTGAACAGCCGGGGATCGTAGGTCTTGTACAGAGGGGAAATCTCCTGGACGCCGGCGTAGATGGGGACGTAGGTACTGGTGTACTGGTTGTCCACATAAAACCAATACACGCCGCCGATGGCGTTAGGCAACCAATCACGCAATTGGGCCACCATGCCGTAACCGCCGCGGGACACGGGCCTGCGCCAGGTGATGTCCAGCAACTTGCGCATATCGCGGGTGGGGAACGGCGTCGCCAGGGCGCTCTTCTCGTAGCCCCCCTTGCCGTCCGGCACCAACCAATCGCTATCCGCCGTCATGTCGTAGATGGTCCCTTCGAACACAGAGCGCTGGAAAGCGATGACATCCTGCACCGAGACCTTTTCGTCCGGTTTGATGGAAACAATGATATCATCGGGTAATGAGGAGCTGGTAAGGCGTGTGGCGAAGCTTGCAA
>CAZBHS010000050.1:0-32636 GCA_964491915.1 uncultured Clostridia bacterium | reverse complement strand
GGCAATGTTTTAAATCAACGCCATCGAGAGCGACTTTTAAATCTTCGAGTGTGGAAATCGATGTGCCGTTCCGTCCCACATCCAGCGTCGGCGCGATATCGGCGTCCAATCCCCGGCGGCTGGCGGGATCGAAGATCAAATTCACGGCGGTCTGCCCCCGTTGGAGATCTTGCTTCAACGCTTTGTTAAACAACGCCGGAGTTCCGTAGGGCAGTTCCTGGCAGATATCCCAACCGGAGGTCAGGTAACCGTCGTTTTTGGTTCCACGGACATAAGGGCTGAATCCCGGCATATTGCCCAGGTGGGACAGACCTTTCAAATCCTCTTTAGTATAAACAGGTTGTAATTCGATATTTTCATACGTTTTGGTGACTAACTTTTTCTCGAAAGATGCACCTTTCAGCCCGGCTTCCGCCGCCTCCCGCCATTGCTGGTACGAGGTGGGGGGGAAGTCCCGGCCGAGATCGAGATCTTTCTCCAGTTTCACTTCTTTTTCTTGAGAATGCTCGTTTTCCATAGGTAAATTCTCCTAATTTTTTGTGAAAAAACACACACAAGTCCTTATAATTAGAGATACAGTAATTGTCATTATACATAATATTCGCCCAAAAGACAACAGCCCCAAGCCCTAGATCCTCACTCCCTGGAACGCGGTAAAAAATTGTTGACACGGTAGCCAAAAGGTGTTACCATCCTTCCAATATGATTAAGAAAGCAATTGTAATCGGCGTGGCCGGAGGAAGCGGATCGGGCAAAACAACGGTTGCGAATGCGATTAAGGGAGAGTTAAAGGGCACAGATGTCGTGATTCTCCAGCATGACTCCTATTACAGAAACAATCGCCACCTCCCCCCCCCCGAATTGCGAACGATCAATTACGATCACCCCGACTCCCTGGAGACCAGTCTTTTAGTGCACCACTTACAAGAATTGTTGGCCGGACGGGAGATCGAGATTCCGGTTTATGATTTTGCCACCCATGCCAGAAAGCCATCGGGAATCATTGTCAAACCCGCGCAGGTCATCATCGTGGAAGGGATTCTGATCTTCGTGGAAAAGGAATTGCGGGGCGCTATGGATGTCAAGATTTTTGTCGATACGGACAGCGACATTCGTTTCATACGCAGGCTTAAGCGGGACATCGAAGAACGGGGCCGCGGCATGGAATCGGTGATCGCGCAATACCTGGAGACAGTCAAGCCGATGCACACAGCATTCGTCGAACCCAGCAGGAAGTACGCGGATATCATTTTACCGGAGGGGCGCAATCCCATTTACACCAATATGGTCGTGTCGATGATTCGGGAACAACTCAGGAGCGGCGGAGCCGTTTAATAATTTTTTACCAAAAAAAATGAAAGGAAGAGAAAAATGACGCAGAAATATTATATCAAAGCACAAGCGCTATTGGAGGATTCAGTCAAATTGGGCATCAAGATTTTGGAAGACGGCTTCACACCGAGCTTTATTGTCGGTATCTGGAGGGGCGGCACCCCGGTGGGAATCGCGGTCCAGGAATTATTGGATTACTTTAAAATCCACACCGACCACATCGCCATCCGCACCTCGTCATACGAAGGTATTGGCATTCGGAACCGGGAAATTCGGGTTCACGGTCTTGACTACATTGTGGATTCCATCAATTCCGAGGATGGTCTTCTGATTGTTGACGATGTATTCGATACCGGCCTCAGCATTGAAGCGGTGATCACCGCCCTGAAAAATAAGTGCCGGAAAAACACCCCGCACGACATCCGTATCGCAGTCCCATACTTTAAACCGCAAAACAACAAAACCTCGTTCGAACCGCATTATTATGTTCACAAAACCGATAAGTGGTTGATTTTCCCCCATGAATTAACAGACCTGACACCAGACGAGGTAGCCACCAATAAACCGAACATATTTAAATTAATCCAGGGGGTAAAAAAGGAATGGCGTTAACTAAAGAATTTATCAGAGCAATACCGAAAACCGATTTGCATCTCCATCTCGACGGCTCTTTGCGGCCGGAGACATTGCTGGAACTGGCGGCGACCGAGGGAATCTCGTTACCGGCCGACACAATAGACGGCCTTATGGAGAAGGTATTCAAAGAGAAATACAACGACCTTGGCGAATACTTGCAGGGATTCGGCTACACTGTCGCGGTGATGCAGAAAGAGTCCTATCTCGAACGGATCGCCTATGAATTGGCGGAAGACAATATCGACGAAGGGGTCCGGTACATCGAAGTCCGCTTCGCCCCCCAATTGCACCAAAACAGGGACATGGACGTGGTACGAGTGTTGCAGGCGGTCAACCGCGGATTGGAAAAGAAGAAAAACGAATTCAACACCAGCTCCGCGGTCATAGCCGGGGACGATGTTCCCTTCGATTACGGCATTATCGTATGCGCCATGCGGATGTTCGATTATGGATTTTCAGAATATTTCGATAAATTGCTGGATGTGCACAAACATTCGGAAAAAAAATGGATTTTTTCCCTGGCGTCCCAGGAATTGGTGAGGGCGTCCATCAAGGCCAGAAACAAGTACAAAATCCCGGTCGTAGGTTTCGATTTGGCGGGACAGGAGAAAGGATATCCGGCAGTGGACCACCGGGCTGCCTATCATCTGGCGCATCGCAACTTCCTTAAAAAGACAGTCCACGCCGGCGAGGCGTACGGCCCGGAAAGTATTTTCCAGGCCATCACCGAATTGTACGCCGACCGCATCGGCCACGGCCTTCACCTTTTTCATTCCGACATGATTCTGGAACGCGATATCCGCGACAAAGAAGCCTACACAAAAAATCTGGCGGAATTTATCGCCCATCGCCGCATCACCATCGAGGTGTGCCTCACCTCCAACCTGCAAACCACCCCTGAAATCACCGAACTCATCCAACACCCCTTCAAAAAAATGAGGGAAGCCAAGCTGTCGGTCACCCTATGCACCGATAATCGCACCGTATCCAGAACCACCGTCACCGACGAACTCATCAAGGCCGTCGATACCTTCGACATCTCCCCCAAAGAGCTTCGGGACTTCGTGATTTACGGCTTCAAACGCAGCTTTTTCCCCGCCACCTATCTGGAAAAACGCCGCTACGTCCGGCAGGTCCTCAACTTCTACGAAAAGCTCGAACAACAATTCAAATAGACATACACACACCAAAGGGGACAGGTTCCTCCCTGTCCCCCAATGCCTTCAACTAATGGGAAAAAGGAGATCTGTAAAAATAATTTGAGGTATGCTATAATTTTTTTCTTTCCCCCGGATAATGACGGGAATGTGTTGGACTTAATTCAAATTAAGGATAGGACGAGAGAATATGAGTGTGATGGCAGTGATGAGAGGCATTTTGGGGATCGCGTTGATCCTGGGCGTGGCGTTTTTGTTTTCCAATAACAAACGGAAAATCAGTTGGCGGTTGGTTGGCTTCGGTTTGTTGTTTCAATTGGTGTTCGCGGTGTTTATCATTCATGGCGAGACATTCCGCTCCTGGTTCTTTATGCTGGGTTGGCCCAAGGATATGGTGACCTGGTTGGGTGGAGCCTTTGTCAAATTATTGGAATTCATTACCGAGGGGTCGAAGTTCGTGTTCGGCAACCTGGCCATCGCCCCGGGCATGCAAGATTCCATGGGATTCTATTTCGCGTTTCAGGTCTTGCCCACCATCGTGTTCTTCGCCTCTTTGACGGCTGTGCTCTATTATCTCGGCATTCTGCAGTTGGTGGTCAAAGGGATGGCCTATGTGATGGCGCGACTGCTGGGCACCAGCGGCGCCGAATCATTGTCCAATACCGCGAACATTTTCGTGGGCCAAACCGAGGCGCCCATTCTGATTCGCCCCTACCTCAGCACCATGACGCGATCCGAAATGCTCACCATTATGGTGGGCGGCATGGCCACTGTAGCCGGCGGCGTGATGCTCACCTACATTCAAATGCTGGGAGCGGCCTTTGCGGAGGTGCAAAATATCAGCCTCAACCAGGCGCAAATCCGCTTCGCGGTTCATCTGATCACCGCCTCTGTAATGGCGGCGCCGGCGTCGTTGGTGGTGTCTAAAATTCTGTATCCAGAAACCGAGGAACCTGTCACCAAAGGCACAGTCAAACTGGAAGTGGAGAAGAACGCCTCGAATGTCATCGAAGCTGCGGCCACCGGCGCGTCCGACGGTCTGAAACTAGCGCTTAACGTAGGGGCCATGCTCATCGCCTTTATCGCGTTCGTGTTCTTGTTCAATTTTGTTTTGGGAGCCGCCGGCGACCTGATGGGCGTCAACGCCTGGCTAAAAACCCGCTACGGTATGCCCCTATCGATGGAGTTAATCCTGGGCACCATTCTGAAATACCTGGCCATCGGCATCGGCGTACCGGTTCAGGACGCCATGCATTTCGGCAGCCTTTTCGGCACAAAAATTGTATTGAACGAATTTGTCGCCTATATCAACCTGGTGGACCTGATCAAAAAAGGATTGCTCAGCGAGAAAGGCATCATCATGGCCACCTATGCCCTGTGCGGGTTCGCGAACTTTTCCTCCATCGCCATCCAGATCGGCGGCATCAGCCCCATGGCGCCGGAGCGGAAAAAAGACCTGGCCTCCCTGGGCCTCAAAGCGGTATTGGGCGGCGGTCTGGTTACCTTGCTAACCGCAACGTTGGCAGGCGTTCTGTTGGGTTAGAGGCAGGAACTCTTTGTATAGGGACGTTTCCCATCGCGATCCACAATAGCTAGAATCATAGGTCGAGAGGGTAAACGGGAATTGCCGATTGTAATTGCAGATTGAAGTCTCTCTTTAATGGAGGGGATTTTGTCTTGCCGGCACGTATGAATCGTGACGATAGGCTCGCCGGCCCCAACCGCGTCCCCCGCCTTTTTATGAAAGTAAAATCCCGCCCCAAAATCGACGGCATCCTCTTTGGTGCGACGACCGGCTCCGGCATCGACGCAGAGCTCGCCGATGACGCGGGCATCGATGGCTTCGATGAAGCCGTTTGACGGAGCTACGAAATCCTCTGCCGACGGGCAAGAGGGAAGCAGCGACTCATCGTCGCACACCCGCGGGTCGCCATTTTGGGCCTCGATAAAAGAGCGAAAAATATCCAGGGCCTGTCCCCTTCGCAGAACATCCTCGAGCTTTGTTCGAGCTTCCGCGATGGTATCCGCCGCTTCTCCCGCCACAACCATGGCCGACGCCACAGCCAGCGATACTTCCATCAAATCGGCGGGACCATTGTTTTTCAAACACTGGATGGATTCGATGATCTCCAGGGAATTACCCACGGCCCGGCCCAGCGGTTGGTCCATATTGGTGATGAGGCCGATGGTATTGCGGCCCGCCCGGTTGCCGATATCCACCAATGCGTTGCACAGAGCCAGAGCATCCTCTTCGGTTTGCATAAAGGCGCCGCTACCGGTCTTGACATCCAGCACCAGGCCATCGGTTCCGAGAGCCAACTTCTTGCTCATAATGGAGCTGGCAATCAGAGGCAAGCTGTCAACAGTGGCGGTAATGTCCCGAAGAGCGTAGATTTTTTTGTCGGCGGGCACGATATCGGCGGTTTGCCCGCAGATCATCATCCCGGTCTTCTGGAGTACATCCTTCATGGCCGTCGAATCCAACGATACATTGAAGCCGGGAATCGATTCCAGCTTGTCCAAAGTCCCTCCGGTGTGCCCAAGCCCTCGCCCCGATATCATCGGCGCCTTCACGCCGCAAGCGGCGGCAAGCGGCGCCACGATAAAGCTCACTTTGTCCCCCACACCGCCGGTGCTATGTTTGTCGATCTTCATTCCATCCACGCCTTCCAACGTAATGGTCTCGCCGGAATGCATCATGATCTCCGTCAAGTCCTCCACCTCCCGCGGCTCCATGCCGCGGATATAGATGGCCATCAACAATGCGGCAACCTGGTAATCGGGGATCACCCCCTTCACATAACCGTCGATCCAGAAGGTCAATTGCTCCCGGGACAGAGATTCTCCATCCCGTTTCCGTGCTATTAGCTCAGGCATATTGAAAGGTTGCATTGGTTCACCCCGATCTATTATTTGCCGTTATAATTTTTCAGTAATTTAAAATGGCGGGGCAAGAGTTCCCCCACGGTGGCGGTCTCGAATGTCCCCTCCTGATTACAGAGATAGACTGTCGTATCAGGTTCGGCGAATTCAGCCATCACCTGCCGGCACGAGCCGCAAGGGGGAAGAAACCGCTCCGAGCTTCCCATCACCAGCAAGCTCTTGATCTCACGCTCTCCGGCGGCGATCATTTGAAATATCGCGTTGCGTTCGGCGCAAATGGTCAAGCCATACGACGCGTTCTCCACATTGCAACCGGAATAGATTGTTCCCTTACCGGTCATCAGCGCCGAGCCCACAAAAAATTTTGAATACGGGGCGTAGGCGTTCTTTTGTGCCGCTCGCGCCGCCGCGAAAAGTTGTTCAAATTCTTTATTCATAGCGCTCTCCCCAAACCCTTCTATTTTAGTCCGCCGCAATCGCATTGTCAATGGCAAACCCGGCCATTTCCACCTGTCCCCATGTTTTGACATTTAAATATGGTTGTGCTAATTTTATCGACATGAGGATCAAAACGAGCGACAAACGGGCAATCATCATTGTTCTGGACAGTGTGGGAATCGGAGCGCTGCCGGATGCGGCGGAATTTGGGGATGTAGGAGTCGATACCCTTGGCCATACCGCGGAAGCGGTTGGGGGACTCAATCTCCCAAATTTGCAGAAGCTGGGCCTCGGCAATATCGTACCGGTCGCCGGCATTCCATCAGCCCCCTCTCCGCTGGCGTCATTCGGCAAGATGCTGGAAGCCTCTAGAGGGAAGGACACAATCACCGGCCATTGGGAGATGATGGGAATCATTACGGAAAAAGCGCTGCCGGTATTTCCCGCGGGGTTCCCTGAAGAAATGATTCGACGTTTCCTCAAAGTTAGTGGATGTAGAGATGTTCTCGGCAACAAAGCGGCTTCCGGCATCGCCATTATTGAGGAATTGGGGGAGCTTCATGTCAAGACCGGGCATCCCATCGTCTACACCTCCGCCGATAGTGTGTTTCAGATCGCTGCCCACGAAGAAATCATCCCGGTTGAGCATTTATATAAAATCTGCGAAGCGGCCCGCGGCGTATGCGACGGTTATAAGGTGGGTAGGGTCATCGCGCGACCGTTTATCGGCGTCGAGAACGCGTACCGGAGAACTCCCCGTCGCAAAGACTTCCCTCTCGAACCGCCCCACGAAACCGCGCTGGATATTCTCAAAGCCAACGGATTTCCGGTGATGGGTATAGGAAAAATCGAAGACATATTCGCCGGCCGGGGGATCACCCGCGCCGTCCATACCACCGACAATAGCGACGGGATGCGGGTGTTGCTCGAAGAATTGTCGATAACCACGACAGGTTTGATATTCGTCAACCTGGTGGATTTCGACATGAAATTCGGACACCGCAGGGATCCAGAGGGTTACGCCCGGGCATTGGAACGCTTTGACACAGAGTTGGGCGTGTTATTGGAACGGCTGACAGACAAAGACCTCTTGATTCTATGCGCTGACCACGGCTGCGACCCCACCCATAGAGGCAGCGACCACACTCGGGAAGCGGTCCCTTTGTTGGTGTATTCGCCGACATTGGAAGCCAGGGACCTGGGAACCCGAAAGACATTCAGCGACATCGGGGCCACAGTGTTAAAGCTGTTTCACCTACCCAATCAACTACCGGGATCTCCGGTGATTCAATAAAAGACAACGATGGAGGAGACGATGACACTATTCGATCAATTAACCGAAGCAGTGGATTTTATCCGGCAACAGGACGCGGAGCCGCCGGAGGTTGGAATCGTGTTGGGTTCCGGCCTCGGAGAATTTGCCGATACCATTGAGCAAACCGCCAATATCCCATACGTGGATATCCCGTATTTTAAAAAAGTCAATGTGAAAGGACACGCAGGACGATTTGTGATGGGGACTATCGGCGGCCGGAAAGTGGCCATTATGCAGGGACGGTATCATTATTACGAAGGGCACGATATTCACGAATTGGTCTTTCCCGTCAGAGCGCTCTGCAAACTGGGAGCCAAGAAGATTTTGCTCACCAATGCCGCCGGCGGCATCAATTCAAGTCTGGAACCCGGAGAGTTGATGATTATCAAGGATCATATCAATTTGATGGGCACAAATCCATTGAAAGGCGAAAACGACAACCGCCTGGGCACTCGTTTCCCGGACATGAGCGCTGTCTACGATATGGACATGCGGCAAGAAATCGCCGCCGGCATGATGGAACTGGACATGGGTGTCAATGAAGGGGTATACGCGGCAATGATGGGCCCTTCCTATGAAACTCCCGCCGAAATCAGAATGTTGGCGACAATCGGCGCGGACGCCGTGGGTATGTCTACAGTGCCGGAAGCCATCGCCGCCCGTCACATGGAAGCAAAGGTAGCAGGTATTTCCTGCATCACCAATTTCGCGGCGGGAATTTCCGAACAGCCGCTGAATCACAAAGAGGTAGAGGAAACCGCCGGATTGGCTGCCAAAGGCTTCATCAAATTACTGAAAACCATAATTCCTGAATTGTGAGATTATCGATTTTTTTGTGGATATAAAAAAGCCCACCGGATGTCCGGCGGGCTTTTTTATTTTGAACTAATACAGTTCTCGAATTAGAACCGGTATTTAACACCAAGCAAGGCTCTCCAACGGGAGAGGGTCTGGTTGATGTTATAGCGGGCATCCGCGTCATCGGTTTTGCCCCAGAATTCAAACATCGGTTTACCGCTAGCCTCATCATAACCCACAAAGGTAAGAGGAGCATCATCATAAGCGATATAACGATATACGCCCCAATCTCTGTTGAACATGTTGAGGAAATTCTTCACGGTGACATACACCTGCAGTTTGTGACCTTTCAGACCGGGGATAGGAATATCCTGGGAAAGTTTCAAGTCGATACTGTGATACCAGGGATCGCGGGAAGAATTCCGCGGCAAGATCTGACCACGGTGGGAATCCAGAGCCGGATCGTTAGAGATGTACTCATCCAGGTCTGCCCAGGTTCCTTTGGTCAAGATGATATCGCTTTCATTGGCAGGGACCCAAATAGAGTCGTTAGGCTGCCCATCACCGTTCACATCGTTGTAATAGATGGTGGAATAGGGTTTACCGGAACGGCCGTTGTAAAACAGGGACAAAAATGTCGGAGCATTCTTGAACAGATTCAGGTTCTTGGTGAACGCGAACATAATCCGGTGGCGGGTATCGTGAGCCGAGTAGCTCAACTGAGGTTCATTGGGATTGCCGGTGGTGATGTTGTACTGCCAGTTGGAAATAGCGCGGGAGGAGGTGCCTCCGAAAAGATCTTTGGAAACGCCGTAGGTATAAGCGCCATTTACCATGCTTCCGTCTTTCCACTCTTTCTGCAACTGGAAACTGGTATTGAACTGGTAACCTTCGTCGGTATTGGTCAGAAGGATCACGTTTTGGAAATTGGGATCGATATAGTTGGGATAACCATATTTGGCGCTGCCGGAGGTACTCTGGGTACCGAACAGCGGCCGGCCGTCGAAGCCATTGAGTTCACCGGTGGCTGCGATATTGATGTTCTGGTACTTGATTTCGTTGATACTTTTGCTGTATACAACTTCAAGAGTACCGGTAAAACCACACGGCAATTTCTGGTCGATGGCAAAATTGGCTTTCCATACCTGCGGGAATCTGTAACCGTTGTCGATGAGGTTGATGTCGCCCACAGCCAACGGCGAAGGATTATCCGGCTGGTTGTAAGGATCGGTGATAAAAAAGTCGGGATAATAGACCCTGTATCTGCCCTGATCTGTACCGGTATTGGAATACTGGTTGGAGATCCAGACATAGGGGGTACGACCGGAGAAGATACCGATGCCGCCGCGTAACTGCGTTTGGGCATCGCCGGTAACATCCCAGTTGAATCCGATCCTGGGTGACCAGAGGATGTTTCCGCCGGCGTTCTGATCGGTGGGGATGCCGAAAGCGGCTTCCACAGCCGGGTTGGCCGGGGGATTGTCCGGCATCAAAGGAACATCGGCACGGATGCCGAGGGTCAGCTTCAAATTTGGATTGACAGTCCAGTCATCGCCGGCATAAAACCCGAGCTGGGCTACGCTAAATTCAGCCGGCGCATTGGGATTGCCGGTCAAGGAATAATAGCGGTCGAAACGATAGACGTTTCCAGCTTCAAAATCATCGAGGCTTCTAAATTCGTACTTACCGAATTCCCTCTGGACAAATACGTTGTAGAAGTTGAAGAACTCGTTGTGGGTACCGAAGATTAGGGTATGATTACCTTTGAAGATGGTCAACGTGTTGGTGATTTCGATGAGATCCTGGTCCAACTGATTGCGGTGACGATACTCTTCGGATCCGGCATAGAGAGTTGCGCCGGGGATGGAGACCGTGATTTGGGGGAACGCTTCGCCCATATAGGTCGGATTGTCCCGGATGGTCTGATAGTTAACGATCAATTCGTTGAATATATTTTTGCCGAAGGTGCTGTTTAACTGCATAACAGTGGAGTTGGATTTGTTTTTGTACACCACGCCGCCGTTTCCAAAGGTAAAACCGTACTGGCTGCTGCGGCTCAGATTTTCATAATCGGCGTCCACAAAATTATGGCGCAAGGTCAATTTGTGTTTTTCATTGATATTCCAATCCAAACGGGCAAACAGCTTGTTGCTGGTACGATCGTTGACAACCTGGTCGTAACCGCCGGAATCATAACCGAGATCGTTCAGGATACTGGCGAAACGGTCGGCTTCCGCCTGATGTCCCCAATCGTAGGGAGCGCCGCTACCATCGATGTAATAATCTTCCGGTACGCTTTTTTTGGTGCGCTCGCCGCTGACGAAGAAGAACAATTTGTTTTCGATGATGGGGCCGCCGAAGCTCAAGCCATAAGTCGATTCACTGAAATTAGCGAATTCGAAATCGTCGGGACCAGTACCGACAAACGATTCATCTCTGCCTTCGAAATAGGCGCTGCCATGAAAATTGTTACTACCGCTTTTGGTGATAATGTTGACGCCGCCGCCGGTAAACATACCCTGGCGAACATCATAGGGAGCGAGGACGACCTGAAATTCCTGAACCGCTTCCAAACTGATGGGAGTCGTTTCCGATTGACCACCCGGAGTTCCGGTGCTACCAAGACCGAACAAGTCATTGTTCTGGGCGCCGTCAATCTGGATGTTATTGTAACGGGGGCTTCTACCGCCGGAGTTGAAAGCGCCTTCCGTCTCATCATCCGCAACCATCTGGGGAGCCAGACGGGTGAAGTCGCTCAAAGAACGGGAGATAGTCGGAAGATTATCAATCGCTTCACGGGCGACATTCTGGGAGGCACCGGTTCTGGAGGCATTGATGATCGGATCGGAAGCGGTAACCACCACTTCACCGGCATCGATGGTCTCCAAATACAACATGAAGCTCAGGTGCTTGGTTTCGCCTAATTTCAAGACCAAGTCTTTAGTCATTTCAGTCCTGAAACCTTCGAGTGACACAGAGACGGTGTAGGGACCGCCGACCTTGGCGCCGGGAATTCTAAAGCGTCCGCTCGCCACGGTGACAGTTGTATAAATAGCGCCGGTGGGTTCATGGACGGCTTTAACCGCAACGCCAGGTAACGGGGCGCCTTCAGCGTCTACTACGACACCGCTAAGACCCGCGGTAGTCACTGCCTGCCCCATTAACGTAAGGGGGAGCAGTAACCCCGCAACCAAACAGATTACACAAAATTTCTTCATATAATTCACCTTCCCTTTGATTTGAGTGCAAGCTTAACAAACATCGAATTTATCAGTCTTTTAGACATTTATAACTATGATAAAGTAAATTGTTTCAGCTAGAATATTTTATCACAGTTTTGGTTAAATTATTATATCTTTCTGGTAATTTTTTTTGTGTTTCAAAGGAAATGTCAGTCAGATCTCTTAAAAATCTTTATGTTTTTAAAGGAAACGATACCGGCAATTAAAACAAATAGCCGATCCCCAGAGAGAAAGTCCATAGTTTATATTCGAAAAAATAATCGTTGGAACGATTATCCCGCGCGACAGCGGAAACATAAAGACTGAAATGTTTGAATTGCTTCGACACCCTGGCCGACGCCTGCATCATTCTATCTCTCCGCTGCTCGACCGGCTCCACGACATACCCTTCCGCATCCATGATATAGATTCCAGGATAATCTTTATTGTAGAAAGACAATGCCAGATTCAACTCGATGTCCGCAAACGGAATCGCATTGAAAAAGAGACTGTAACGCAGGCCGTCCCAGAGATAGTCGTCATTGTAAGGGTAGACCACATAGGAGCTCTCGATGAGCCGCCCCGCATCCTCGAGGCCCTGAAAATTTTTTCGCAACTCCACTTCCCCCACCAACCCTAAATTAGGACCAAATCCCTGCGCTACCCGTAGAGCGGCGAAGACATTGGGTACTTTCAGCGTGATTACCTCCGGTTCGGGAATAGGATCCGGTTCGTAAGGCCCCGGCCCTTTGCCGCCTCCAGGCCCTTGCATTACAATCGCCCCTTCGGCCGGTTCTTCCACAACGCCGGAAATACGCGGGTAATACCTGAAATTAATACCGGTACGCAGACGGAGTGTCGTGCTGGATTTAAAGAAGCGGTTCAACTCCACCGTAAAAGTATGATTGTGGAAATCGAACGAAGAGAAGTTCGAATAGTTCCGTTGTTCAAAATTATAATTCGCCTTGAGCAATAGTGAGGTTCCCAGATAGTATTTCACCCCAAGCTCCGCGAATGGCCCGCTGTAATTGAAATCTGTGAACAATTCCCGATAATCGAGAACCGAAAAACCCGCGGTGGCGTAAATATAATTCCGGCCTTTGAGATATTTGAGATATTCGATGCCCGGTTCGATTTTAAAGGAATTGAAATCACTATTATCACGGAACAAAGAAGCCGACACATCAGTGTAAAAACTGATGTTTCCGGCGTTGTAGTCGAGAGCCAACGATAAACCCGACACATAATCCGCCACACCGCCGGCGTTGAAAAAGATGTTGTCACTATAATAACTGTCGTAACGGACATTGACTCCCACACCTCCCCAAAGCCCATTGGCAAGCACACACATAATAACTAGCATATATAAAAACGAACGCTTCATCGAATCCTCCATCCTGGAAAGAGGGAGAAGCACAGCTTCTCCCTGGCCTTCCGATCGTCCGGTTCAACCTCTCCGGTTTCCGTTGCGACTACCCCTGCGGGAATTCTGAAATCCTGTGCCGTCACACACTCCGTTGCCGGTTTGCACATTGTTGCGGACCGTATTTCGATTCGCCGTTCTATTCCGGTTCCGTATTCCGCTTCTACTTTGTTGGTTCTGCTTCCAGCCGTTCTTGTAACCGCTGCCGTCGCCGGGGCGTGTCCAGTCAGGGTCGTCATGGTTGGGAATTCCATCGCCGTCATGATCTCTAAAATTGTCATTGATCCCGTCTCCATTTTCATCCACAAACCGGCAATCGCCGGTTCCGTCACCCCGCCTCGGACCTTTTCCTTTAAAGTCATCGGACGTAAGCCCCAAACTCGATAGTACCATTACCGCAACAGCTAATACAAGTATTTTTTTAAACATTTTGTACCTCCAAATTGTTTTCCATTTTGAGAGATATACCTTGCAAGAAAGATGCCAATCTTTGCAACCGGCATACGGTTTCCGGCAATCGCCTTTTAGAACGACATTTTACAGACATTCTCCCGCTTGCGCCATTCTTTAATCCCCCCTATCGCCCGGAATGGACTCGCGGAAAACTGCGGACGATGCCAAAATCCCGCGAATTTTAGATAACTATTGCGCCGACGCGAAAATTTGATTAAAATTAAGGGAGAAGATTATTAATTCAGGAGGAAACGAGTATGAAACGGAAAGTCTTGTTATTAACAATTGTCGCGTTATTTTTAATATCATCCTTAGCAGTCGCCGCCGAGCCGCCGAAACCGATATTGAAGAAAGGCGATGTGGAGAAATTTATCAAAACCTTCCCGGCCCTGACCAAGGATATGAAGAATTTCGATACCAACATGGATGCCAAAGAGGGAAACATTACCATCCCGGAAGCCATGATTGCCAGCAATGAATTCAACGCCATCCTCAAGAAGCATGGTTGGGATGAAAACTTCTTTACCACCATCCAGACAATCGTGATGGGATATAGCTATTTGGTCTACGGCGATTCTATAAAAGGAGCAAACGCGGAAATAGCCAAAGCTCTGAAAGAGATCGACTCGAATCCCCATCTGTCGGCGGAAATGAAGGAACAGATGAAGGCGCAGATGAAAGCCGCCAGCGGCGCCATGGCAACCCAGAACGTGCAAATGAAAAAATCGATCCACCCGCTTGATCTGGCTATGATCAAAGCGAAGATTAAAGAGCTGAAGACCGTTTTGGAAAAAAACAACTAGCAATAAAAATAATTCATCAAGGACTGGCCGGCTAGATCGCCCGCCGGTCCTTTGATCTCGAACTACACATCTCCCCTTTGGAGTTAAATTGGGTTGGTACGACCCTCAGCCCCTCCCGGTTATGGAGAATGGGCGGCATCTTACTTCTATCCCATTTCCAGTTTTCGTAATATTCCCAACTGACCATCTCGTTCATGACCTTCAACTGATCGTCCTTTTCAAGCATACACGCCCGGACCACATCGCCGGCCGACAGGATCCCGATAAAGTCTCCCCCTTTCTTGATCAATAAATGCCTCAACCGTTTACCCAACATCTTATCCATCAACTGATAAGGCGTATCATCATGCTGGGCGACGGTGAGTTCCGTCTCCATAAAATCTCTAACCAGACTCTTTTGGGGATCGAATGTTTCAGCGGCACAATTCTTGACCAAATCCCTTTCAGTCCAGATCCCGGTGATCTTTTTATCACGCTTGACAAGGACCGCCGAGATCCGGCGGGAAAGCATTACTTTAAGGGCCTCGGAAACAACCGTGTTCTCTTCCACACAGATTATCTCGCCGCCTTTAACGTTTAAAATATCCTCTGCTGTCTTCATGACAACCCCTTTTCCAGCAATTATATAATATAAAAATCACTTTTTTTCAAAAAGGAGCGTCTAAAACTTTCGCATCAATTTCATCCAAAAATAGCGCAAATCGTCAAAGTAGGTGTAAAACACCGGAACAGCCAATAGGGTCAGGAAGGTAGAACTCATCAAGCCGCCGATCATGGTGATTCCCAACGGCGCGTAGGGGATATTGATAAACGAGGTCTTGCCGATAGCCATGGGTAACAAGCCGAATATTGTCGTGAGGGCTGTCATCAGAATCGGCCTGAACCGGTGCATTGCCGCCACCAAAATCGCTTGTTCGCGATTCATACCGGTTTGGCGGTATTGATTGATCAAATCGATGAGAACAATGGCGTTGTTCACCACCACCCCCACCAATACCACAAGCCCGATCAACGCCATGATATCCAATGCTGTTCCAGTTATGAGCAACAGCCAGAACGAACCGACAAATGCCGCGGGAATCGCCACCAACACCGATAGAGGCAAAATAAACGACTCAAACAGGATTCCCATGATAATCAGCACGAAGATAACGGAAAAGAGCATAGCCTTGCCGAAGTCCTGATTTTGATCTTCGAACCGACGAGCCCGTTCGCCTTTTTCATAATAATAGCCGGTGGGAAACTGGAAATTTTTCAATATCCGTTCGATTCTCCCGGTGATTTTCTCCATATCTCCCTCTCCGGTAAAAATCTTCAATTTCAAAAACGACTTGCCGTTCTCGCGACTAATGGTTCCCAGACTTTTATGGTAGGTGAGGTCGGCCAACGAATCGAGGGTCGTCTCACGCCCGCTTTCGGTCTGGATGAATGTGTTTTTCAGTTGCGCGACGAATTCCCTTTGATCAGGCCGTGATTTTATATATACAGGAATCTCTTTTTCCGGTGTCTGGTAATTGGAAATCTTACGGCGCCTCAAATTGAACGCTACATATTGGGCCAGGTAATTGGGGCTGACCCCAAGCTTGAAGCCTTTGTCGCGATCCATAGAGATATGGATCTCGTCATTTCCAGCTTCAATGTCTGTTTCGATACTCAAAACCCCTTTTACCAACTGCAATTGCTTTTCCAATTCTTCGGCCAAATCTCCTAACATACCGGTGTCGTAGCCCCGGAGAGAGTAGGTCAACGCCGACATTTCCTCCCCCTGTTCAAGCCAGGATGTCCGTAGACGCACGCCGGGTATGACAGGGAGCAATTTTTTTATATCCTCGGTCAATTCTGCCCGCGATAGCCGGCGATAATCGCTAAACCCCAGCCCCCTGGCGACCTTACGGTAGAGCACCTGATACCATTGCTTATCCGGATCAGGTTCCAGATAAATTTCAACCCTACCCCAGAATGGCCTCACGCGGGTAGAGATATGACTCACATGATACTCCTCTTTCCGTTCCATGATTTTATCGACAATAAAGTTTGTCGTCTTATCAGCTTTTTCTAAAGAGTATGTAGAGGGGAAATTACAAATAACCTTCGCGTCAAGTGGTCCTCCGTCCTGGTTATCGCTCTGTTTGACCATATTTAGCGGGATGAACTGACTTGCCATAATCAAGAGGATGATAATCAGAGCGTCGAGCCGGTATTTTAAGATCTTTACCAGGACGTCCTGATAAAATTGCGTGGCCCGGTGATGGGTTGTATTGATCACCTCGACATTCTTTTCAATGACTTTCGTCGTACCCAACGGGATGAACAACAAAGCGATGAACAAGCTGGCCACCAAAGCGAATATCACCGGCAGTCCGATTCTGGTGATAAAGAACGACATATTCGAGTCGCCCCCCATTATCATCAACGGCAAAAAGACAACCACTGTGGTCAATGTCGCCAGGGTAATCGCCATCCCCACTTCCGAAGCGCCGAGTACGGCGGATTTTTTCGCTGAATACCCCAAACCGTTGAACCGGTAGATATTTTCAGTGATGACAATGGCATTGTCCACCACTAGACCGATCGAAATCATCAATCCCATCAATGTAAGCAAATTGAGGGTCCAGTCCATAGTATATAATAATAGCACCGACACCAAAATCGAGAGGGGAATCGCCAACGTCAACATCATGGTGATTCTAAGTTTTCGTAAGAAAAGCAACAAAACGAAAAAAGCGAAAAAACCGCCCCAAAGGCCTGTCACTTTTACGTTTTCGATTGATTCGTCAATATAACTACCTTGATCGAAAAACACAAAATAATCCACACCTTTGAGTTCAGATCTTCCGACGAATTGTTCCTTCAACTTCTCTTTTATCCGCAAACACACATCTACGGTATTGGCAGCGCTCTCTTTGAATATAACCAAACCCGCGGCCCGTTTTCCGTCTACCCGCATCAGACTATTTTGTTCTTCATCAAAATCGAATACCACATCCGCTATATAGGACAACCTCACCCCGGGCCGGATCTGGATGTTCTGAATATCCTCCAGGGTGGAAAACCGGGATTTGCTTCGCAGGAGATACTTCTTCTTGCCCATATACACATAACCGCTGGACATAGCGAAATTATCCCGCATCAAGCGGTTCATCAATTGCGGGAGGTTCACACGGTAGGTTTTAACTTTATCGACATCCAGGATGATCTGGATATATTTTTCACGCAACCCGAATACTTCTACATTGGCAACCCCCTTGATTCCCTCCACCGCTTGCTTTACAAAACGGTCGGTGACAAAGTAGGGATCTTCAATGGCCGCGTCATAAGAGACCGCCATCACCACCACCGGTTCGGAGCCAATCCTGTGCCGCCAAATATAGAAGTGCTCGATCTCATCGGGAATAGATGGACGCGACCGCTCCAAACGGTCTGTCACCTGGGCGTAGGCCAGATCCATATTGGTCCCCTGGGAAAAGCGCAACGAGAACCTGCATCCGCGGCTCTGCGAATAGGACTCGATCTGTTTTAAATTCTTGACTGTCTTGAGTTCCCCTTCGATGGGCTTGACGATTTGCTCCTCGACCTCTTTGGGATTGGCGTCTGTATAGGGGATATACACCCCCAGATAGGGATCGCTGAAACCCGACGGAAACAGATCCAGCTTAATACGGTTGTATGAGATAAAACCGATCACCAAAATGGCCAGCAAAATCATCGTCACCGTTACAGGACGACGAACCGAAAACTTCGGCAATAAACGTTCGTGGATGGTTGGTTCAGTCATACCTCACCTACCTACTGAAGCGGTTGTACACAATGGGGATTAGAATCAGGGTCAAAAAGGTCGCGCTCAGCAAACCGGCGATAATCGAGACCGCCATTGGAGTTCTGATCTCCGCCCCTTCGCCCAGGCCGATAGCCATCGGCAACAATCCCAACACCGTGGTTGAGGTGGTAATCAGAATTGGACGTAACCGCACCCCTCCAGCCTGTTTGATGGCCTCGATTTTCTCGACGCCCCGCTTGCGCAACACATTGATATAATCGATCAAGACAATGGCGTTGTTCACCACGATCCCCACCAGAGTGATCATCCCGATATAGACTGTGACTCCAAAGGGAATCTTCAACACATAGAGGGTCAGAATCACTCCGATCATCGCCATAGGAATGGTAAACAAAATGAGAAAGGGATGAAGAAACGACTCGAACTGCGACGCCATGACAATGTATACCAGGAACACAGCGAGAATCATCGCCATGGTCAAACTGTTCAAAGATGTCTCCATCTCACGGTTCTGACCGCTCAATTCATAGGTGAATCCCGGAGGAAACGAATAGGATTCCAACACCTGGAAAATCTCTTCGACCGCTTTGTCGAGATTGACGTTTTCCAGATTGGCTGAAATGACAGCCGAACGATCCTGGTCCACCCGGCGAATCTCATTGGGGCCGTTCAGGATCTTTACCTCAGCCACACTCTTCAGCGGAATAGGTATGGTTCCGCCGGGATTGATGATGAGATTCTGGATGTTTTCCGCCCGTTGCCGCTGATCGTCTTTTAGATAGACCCGGATGTCCACCCTCCGGTCCCGCTCTTTGTACTTGGTGGCAACGAATCCTTCGATTTTATTCTTGATCAACGTGGCAACATCGAAGGCGTTCATACCGAAATGGGACAATCTCACCCGGTCAAATTCCACCACCAATTCCGGGAAGCCGGGCTTGACGCTACTCTGAACATCTTTCAATCCCTTAAGGTTCCCAATCAGCGTGTGGAGCTCACTGCTGATGGATCTCAATTGATCGAGGTTATACCCCCGCACAATCACTTCCACCGGCGCTTTAAAGCTGAATAGAACCGGCCGGGAAATATTGTAGTCCAGATCTGTGAATTGATTGAGAATGCCGCGGATATTGGCGATCACCAATTCTTCCGTCTCTTTGATATTCCCGGATTTTTCGATATTGATGGTGATCTTGCCGATGTGTTCACCCACCTCGCTTTCGCTGATTTCATCCTTTGTCGTACCGGAGAAGAAGCTGGTGCTCTCTACAAACGCGATTTTGTCGATCTTCTTGGTTACCGCCTGGAGCAAACGGTCGCTTTTCTCCACCGGCGTGCCCACCGGGGAGGTGACATTCACATAGATGGTCCCCTGATGCACCTCGGGAATCAGTTCGCTACCAATGCGGGGTAGTATAAATTGTAACGTGCCGGCAAACAGCAATACCACCACAACCATAATCTGCACATCATGCCGCAAACTGGCGGCCAGAAGCCGGGGATAGAATCTCCCGATACCATCCAACATCTTCTGGAACAGCCGCGTCACCACTGTGACCAGAGGCGCGAATATCGCCAGAAGAAAGATTCCCAGGCCTTTGAACAATACCAAAAAACAGCCGAACAGCGTGAGCGCCATGCGCACCAGCAGGAACCAGAAGGCCTCGAGGATGAAGCGAAATATTAAATATATGAATCCATAAAATTTTGCCAAAAAGTCATGCGCCGCCATAGAGTCGCAAAAATGGTGGAACGGGAGAATCTTCAAAAAATTGTCCCACAGTGATTTCTTGCCGGCGAGCCATGCCTCTGCTTTGAATATCCAATCCTTCACGATCCCTTGCACCCGGAAAATCGACAGAATGGGATAGATGACTGCCACTACAAACGACACCGCCAAAAGAATTGTCACAGCCAGGAAGTTCCCAATCAAACGCAGAAGGTTGCCGAAGGTTTGGGGCAACACCAACAAATAATTCTTTATCGACCGCTTCCGCTCAAACGAGCACGAAAACTTCTCGGCGGGATTTTCGGCTTTTTTCTCAAATTTACGCGACGCCAACATCGGAATGAAGAAGAGGGAGACCATCAATGAGGCCAATAACGAAAACACCACAGCCAGGGACAGGTCCCCAAAAATCTGGCCGGCGATACCCTCCACAAACACAATGGGAAAGAACACCGCGATAGTGGTGAGAGTCGAAGCCACAACCGCGCCGCCCACTTCAGAGGCGCCGCGCACCGCCGACTCGACCCAGCCGTCGCCCTCTTCGCGGCACCGGAAAATACTCTCCATCACGACAATGGAGTTGTCCACCAACATTCCTATTCCCAGAGCCAGGCCGCCGAGAGACATAATATTCAAGCTGACATTAAATAGATTTAGAGGCGCGAACGTGGCGATAATCGAGAGAGGAATCGACACCGCCACAATCAGCGTCGTGGAAAAGTGCTGTAAAAATAGATAGAGGATGATAATCGCCAGGATGCCGCCGATAACCGCGGTGTTGCGAACTTCATTGATGGAGTTCTCGATGAAGATGGATTGGTTCGAGAGAATGTGGTATTCCATCGACGACGGTAGGCGATGGGCGATAAAATTGGTCATCGCCTTGGATTTGAGTTCCTCCTGGAAGGATTTTTTCCCTCCGGTAGGCTTGTCTTTCGTTTCAACCACGTATTTCTGCTGCTCTGGAGTTCCCAACAGCCGGTCGTGTACCAATTGGCACACCGCCACGATATTGGCGTCCGCCTCTTTGTAAATATTGACCTCGACGCTCTCCTGCCCGTTGACCCGGGTGATGACCTTGCGCTCTTTATGGCTATAGGAAATGTCCGCGATATTTTTCAAGCGCACCAGCACATCGTTTCTCTGGGCCACGATGATGTTGCCGATCTCATCCACCGAACGGAACTCGTTGAGGGTGCGCACGATATATTCTGTTTCCCCCTCCTTTATATTACCTCCCGCCAAATTGATATTCTCCTGGGCCAGACGATTGGTGATCTCGCCGAAACGAATTTTGGTGGCGACCAGTTTACGTTCATCCAACTTGACGAGAATTTCCTTCTCATAGCCCCCCTTGACTCTGGCGGCGGCGACTCCCGGCAGGGACTCGATATCCCGGGCGATCTCCTCTTCCACCAATTCCCGCAATTGAATGAGGGGCATGCCGCTGACAATGCCTATCCGCAGCACCGGATCGAGGGATGGATCGTACCTCAATATCATCGGCCGCTGAACCGCCCGGTCCAGATACACCTGGTCGATTTTTTCCCGGATCTCTTGAGCCGACCGGTCCAGATTGGCATCCCAATTAAACTCCAAAATAATATCCGATTGTTCGGGACGGGAGATGGAGGTGATGGACACAAGATCCTTGATCAGGCTGAGCTGTTCCTCCAGAGGGCGGGATACGACATTCTCCACCTCTTCGGGCGCGGCGCCGGGATATTCAGTACGAATGGTAAACGAAGGGTAGGATATCTCCGGCATCAAATCCCAGGTGAGACGAAGAAAGCTGACATAGCCGAACACAGCGATACCCAATACAATCATGATGATTGCCACCGGCCGCGTCGTGGTAATTTCGAACTTCGATTTGTTATTCATGGTTGGTTCCACGGTTTAGGAGACAACCGACTCGATGATTTTCACCAGGGTTTTGTTCTTGAGGGAACTCTTGCCGGCGGTGACAACACGGTCGGTCTCATTCTGAAGTCCCTCTGTCACCTCAACCCGCGAGCCGTCGTCAAAGCCGAGTTTTACCTCTTTTTTCATCGCCTTATCTTCATCATCCAGGATAAAGACAAACACTTTGCCCCCTTCGTAGATTAGAGCCTCTTTGGTGAGCAACAAGACATCGCGGTGGACTTTTTTGATGATTTTAATATTTACGAACTGACCCACGGCCATTTTGTCCTGGGTATCCAATACTTCGAGCGTCACTTTGAAGGTTCCGCTTTCAGGATCGATGGAAGGGGACATTCGTTTCACTTTCGCCTTCACCTCATGCCCGCCGTTCATAACCAACGCGTCCTGTTTCAAGTACACCTGTCCCTTTTCCTGCTCCGGAATATTGACCACGACTATTTTTTCTTTATCCTGAACAACGGTAAACGCCAATTGCGAGGTATTGATTTTATTGCCGAATTTAATATGCCGCTTTGTCACCACTCCGGGAATCGGGGTGATGACCCGGGTGTAGGATAGAAATAATTTTTTTTGCTCCCATTCCAGGCGGGTCTGCTCCAGGCTGAATTGCAACCGGTCATACGCCTCTTTGCTGATGAGTTGGCGTTTGTAGATCTCTTCCTGGCGGGTAAACTCCATCTTGATCTTTTGCAATTCGATTCGCGCCTTCTCCTCGTTGATCCGGGCCTCCCGGTCGTCCAGCACCGCCAGCACATCGCCTTTTTTTACAACATCGCCCTCGTCGAAATTGATTTTTTCAATGATTCCAGTAGTCATGGGATACACATCCACTGTTTTTTCAGAATCGATATTGCCGCTGAACAACATAAAGGAGCTGATATCGCCATATAAAGGATTCGCCACCTGAACCGGCACCGCATCGGTGTCCGCCTTTTTTTTGTTCTCATCTTTTTTATTTTCATTCACTACTTTTCCGGTTTGCTCCGCCTGTTCTTTTTTTTCACCCGCCGTATCTCCGGCGGCGCCATTGTTTGAACAGCCTGCGAATACGAAAATTACCAACATAATGACCACACTTGCTAAATGGTTTCTCATGACATCTCCTGGCTAAAATAATTCCAACTTGTTATAACGTATTTATTACTAAAAAGTTTCGTATACCAGTATATTGGCGTAATAACCAAATATCAAGCCCCGAGACGCGCCCGGATAAATGTTTTTAAAATATTCACCTAAATTCATTGACAAAAAAGTGTTTTAACAATAAAATATTCCCTAAACAATTAGGAGGAAAAATGGCTTTGCACATCATCGACACATGCATTAGTTGTGGTGCCTGTGAATCCGTTTGCCCCGTAGAGGCAATCTCGCAGGGAGACGAGTTTTATGTCATCGATTCCGCTATTTGTGTGGAATGCGAAGGACACTACGACGAGCCGCAGTGTGCATCCGTATGTCCGACCGATTCATGCGTTAAATAAACATAAACCACTTGGTTTACAAACTACATTGTTCTAAGAACGATAAATAAACTTAAGGAGATTATTATGGCATATATCATTAATGATGAATGTATCAATTGTGGCGCCTGCGAACCGGAATGCCCGGTAGAAGCTATCTCTCAGGGTGACGACCGTTATGTTATCGATGCAGAAAAATGCACCGATTGCGGAGTTTGCGCGGATGTCTGCCCGGTTGACGCCCCCCAGCCCGCATAATATGGAACAAAAAGATATGAAAGATCACGAGTCCGACAGTAATAAAAAAGCCCAACCGGCAAAAGCAATCATTGCTGTTGGAAGCGGCAAAGGTGGAGTGGGAAAATCCACCGTTGCCGTCAATCTCGCGCTGGCAATCGCGGCGACCGGTAAAAAAACCGGTATCCTGGATGCCGATATTTATGGGCCCAATGTTCCGCTTATGTTGGGCCTGGGTGAAGAGAAGGTGCTCGTTGAAGACCAATTGCTGGTTCCGGTTAAAAAACGCAATCTCGAAGTCATGTCCGTTGCGTTTCTGACAGCGCCGGAGCAAGCTTTGGTTTGGCGTGGCCCGCTGGCTAACAAGTTGGTCGAACAGTTCCTGTTCGAGGTAAAATGGGGTGAATTAGATGTTCTAATCATCGATATGCCTCCAGGAACCGGCGACGTTCCCCTCTCATTGGTTCAGAAAGCGAATCTGACCACCAGCATCATTGTGACGACCCCCCAGGAAGCATCCATCGCGGATGTGCGTAAGATGATCAACATGTTCGAAAACACCAAAACTCCTATCGCGGGAATTGTCGAAAACATGAAATACATGACCTGCCCCCACTGCTCGGAACCCATTGAAATGTACCCCCATCACAATCACAACGGGATCGCCGAAGAGCTTGGTCACCCTGTGCTGGCGGAATTTCCCTTTGATCCATCCATCGGACTAAACCCAGGCAAAGATACCGAATCAAAAAAGCTTTACGATCAATTAGCACAAAAAGTACTTACTAGTTGCGGGCTCGAATAATTTAGAGCCCGCACGACCTTTCCTTCCAATTGAAAAAAACTCACTTTTGATATACTATATTTTTGTAGAACACTGAATTGGGATATTGAGGAAATGCCGGGATATAGACGACAGAACATGCAGCGGATGCGGTAGCGGTCACATGATGTCCTAAAAAGATTACATTCAGTCCCAATTAATCCTGGCATGTGAATTGCTACCATAGAACAGGAGGATAAAATGAAGAAGTTAATGATGATAGTTTTCAGCGTTGTGATGTTGAGTGGATTCATCTTTTCCGAATACAATCCTGCGGAAGAGCCCGAAAAATTCGAAGCTAAATATTACGAGAACGCGCGGGTTGTCAGAGTGAAACACACGCAGGGGGAAGCATATATAAAACGATCCTATGAAGAGGGGATCGAAGAGGCCACCATAAACCTTCCGGTCTTCGAAAACGACACCGCCGGAACAACCGACGGGCGTCTCGAATTATACCTGGGGAAATTGAATTACCTACGCCTTGACTACGATACCGAAGTGTCATTCGATACTGTGCCGGAACTGCGCACCACACACGCCACCATCCGTTTGCTGCAGGGAGGTATCTATCTGGATATCAACCGCCTGGATGAAGAACGGGATATTGAAGTTCAGACTTCCGATTGCGGGGTATTCATCCTCGAACCCGGCAAATACAGGATCAATGTCAATAACGGAGTGACCGAAGTGTTTGCCCATAATGGGCGGGCAGACGTGGCGGGTCGCGAATACGAGCGGATTATCAGGGAAAACCAGAAGATCGTGATGAGAGGCGGAGATGTACGCGAGCGCCCCTTCGAATTCAGTTCCAACGGATGGGACGATTTCGATAGTTGGAATGATAGTAGATCCAAAGACACAGGATTCGCACGTTACACAAACGCCCGCTACCTGGACGAAGGATATGAAGACTACGAGTACGAGCTATCCCGTAATGGCCGATGGAGATACAGCAGCGATTTCCACACCAATATCTGGATCCCCTACAACATCGGTAGCTCCTGGCGTCCCTACAACAATGGCCGCTGGGTATGGAATCCCCACTACGGAAATGTCTGGAGCTCTTATGACAACTGGGGTTGGTACACTCACCATTACGGCCGTTGGAATTGGGACGCTGGATTCGGATGGCACTGGATCCCCGGTTACCGCTGGTCCCCCGCCTGGGTCTCCTGGTTCTGGGACGACAATTACTACGGCTGGTCCCCTTTGAGCTGGTGGAATCGCCCCATCGTAATCTACAACAACCGTTGGCACCGTAACTACAATTACCGCCAGGGAGTTCCCTATAGATCCTGGTCCACCATCATTGTCAAGAAAAACCACCTGCACGTCGGCAATGTCGGCCGCCATACGATTCCTCAATCCACACGTACCAGATTGGCAAAGAACCGCTTGAAATTCAGAGGCAACTCCCCCACACTACGTCCAACTTATGAACGAGTCAATGTCGTCAACGCCAGAGGCAAGCGTATGGTCTTCAAGAAGAATGGAATGGAGACAACATCCAAATACAAGGTTCTCAAAAACGGATCGTCATCGTCATACAAATATTCAGGCAACAGGTTGTCCAAACTGGCCAAAGCCAAATACAGCCGCCCGGTCAATACCACTGGAACCACCAATCAGAGAGGAACCACCTCGCGGTATACCATCAAGAAAAGACAGGGGACAGGCTCCTCTTATTCCACTGGAAGGAGTGGAACCCCTTACAAACTCAAACCCAAAAAAACAGAATCTTCATATGGGTCCAGCTCCACCAGTACCAGTAAGAAAGTCTACAAAAAAACCCCATCCAGGTCTTCCGGAAGCAGCAAATCGACATCCAGAACGATCAAAGCCAAGAAAAAGAAAGATTCACCCTCTTATTCATTAAATTATTCGCGGGGAAGAGACAGCTACTCTTCCCCTTCCAATTCGACCTCCTATACAAGCAGGAGGTCCAGCGCCAAAGGATCCAGCTCTTATGGAACTTCGAACAACAATAGAACGTACTCAACCCCATCCCGCAAATATAAAAGCTCAAGTTATAAATCTTCGGGAAGCTATTCCTCACCCAATTACACCACCAACCGCTCGTACAGAAAGTCGAATAACTCGAGCTACAAATCGTCGAGGAGTTATTCCTCGCCAAACTACACTCCAAGCCGCTCCTACAAAAACTCCGGTAATTCGAGTTATAAATCCTCGAGTAGCTATTCCTCGAGGAGCTACTCCTCTCCCAGATCCACCCCCAGCCGCTCGTACAGAAAATCCAGCGGATCGAGTTACAAATCCACACCGAGCCGTTCTTATACTAAATCCAGCAGCTCTTCTTCCCGTAGTAGTAGTAGTAAATCATCCGGGCGCTCTTACAAGAGAAAATAAACTAGCATAGGGATCAAAAAGTAACGATACATTGAACCGGAGGTTATGATTCCCCTGACCGGGACCATAACCTCCTTTTTTTTTGGTTAAATAAAAGCCGGCGATTGATTAGAAATTGTAGATTACACCGAACTGGGCGCTAAAAAAAGAATATAATTCAGAATCAAACGGGATTTTGTACAAGCCCAACAATTGAAAACCCCAATGTTTCAATTGGAGAAATTTGGCGCCGGCGCCCAATTGAAGCCCCCAATACGTCTTGTCTCCAATCGTCATCTCTTCATCGGCGTTGAATTTGTTATAATTTAGACCGCACCTTAAATCCAATTTCCAACCGTTCTTCAGATCGAATAGATCGTATAAGACGCCAATCTCGAAGGAGGCAATCTTGAAATAATTGGTGGACCCCTCAGGATCTTCGGCCGGATCGTCCTGGTTTTCAAGAAGAAACTGTTGATGCCCCTGCGCCCGGCTAAAACCCGGAACCACAAAGAGTCTCTCAGTCACCGGAATGTTCAAGGCGAAACTATAGCCAAAACCCAAACGGTTCTCGACACTCTCGAGATAATTCACTCCATCCTGCGTCAGAGCCAATTGTGACTGTTGAAAAAAGTCTGAAACGCCCCAATTGGATGAAATATTTACAGTTGCCGAAAAGTCCGAGGCTACTGTCAGACTCACTAACGAAATCATTAAAATCGCAATAAAAAATACTCTTTTCATCCTCAACTCCTTAAAAGGTATATACGGCATACCATCGTCTCCTTCCATTTATTCATTTACCCCTGTTCGTTGGGTTCATTTTGGTAGGAATGGGCTTCCATCAAAGATTTAATCGGAGCGAATATCCGTTGGATCAAACGTATATCCTCAGTGATGATATCGGCGATTCCCCGCATCTCCTGACTGAACTCCAATTTTTTTCCGTAATTGGTGAGAAGGCCATTCGGCAGTTCCACTTCAAGAATATAGGCGTTGTCGGTGGCCACCAGGGATTTAGATTTCACGATTCCCGTCACCATTCCATACTGTTTGTGGGGGAAATTGGAAAACTTGATATTGACCCGTTGTCCCATTTTGACCTTGCCCGAGCCCTCGATGGGTAACACCAGTTTCCCTATGATCTCGCTGTCTTTGGACGGTACAATGGTAATCACCACATCGCCGGCCTTCACATTCTGGTTTTCACTCCAGAACCTGGTCATGGACACCACTCCGGCAATGGGAGCCGTCAACACATAGGTGTGCTCCCAGACATCGATCTGGCTCACCAAATTATCGAAGCTCTGCCTCAACACCAATTGCAATTGTTTTTGTTGCTTGCTGAATTCAAGCTCCAGATCGAGGATCGAGTCATTCAACTTGGCAACCTGCATTTTTTCGGTGGTGATCCGGGTCCGCGCCCCTTCCAGGCTATGCCTTTTCTGCAGGAAGGCGCTTTTGGCCGTTTCGAAGTCATTCTGCGAGATGATTCCATCCTTGTACAATGACTGCATCCTCTGGTATTTTTGCCCTTGCAATTGGAATTCCTCTTCGAGAATATCCTTTTGCCGCTCCAATTGTCGAAGGTATACCCTTTGCCGTTCAAGTTGTTCCCGGGTGGACCGGATCTTGGTTTTATGATAGCTCAATTTTATAAAATGTTTGTAATCGGAATAACTCTTTCTAAAAATTTCATAATGGGATTGAAGCTCTCCAAGTGAGTTATCCTGACCGAATTCCGCGCTCAGGAAAAAATCCGTCGAGAAGGCGTTCAACAACTCTTTTAACGAAGTCAACCGTCCCTTTAATTTCGCCACATCCGCATACACCGCCGCACTCTCGATAATGGCCAGAACATCGTCGGCCTCCACCTTCTGTTTATCGGCGATAAACAACTCCTGAATTTTCCCGGTGGCCCGCGCCATCACCGCGGCGGGCGGATCGTTGGTTGTTACCACAATCGAGGAGGTGATGATATCCGGATATTTAAAGAACCAGCTCCCAACCACCAAAAAACCAACCACAATAAAAAAGATACTGATGCCCCAGCGAATAAGCCAGTGGGGGATAAAGCCCATTATCTCCTGGACTTCGGTGCTGCGAATTTCAATCAGGCGGCTATGTTGATCTTGTTGATGTTGCTGCTCTTTCTCTTCTTCACTCATCTCGGTTTCGTTAACTCCCTAATTCTAATTGGTTTTTTACCAGGTGGTAATATTCCCCGCGCAATCGCGTCAATTCCTGATGGGTTCCCTGTTCGACAATTTTTCCCTTATCCAGAACCACGATTTGGTCTGCGTTCTTCACGGTGCTGAGACGATGGGCCACAACAACAACCGTTCGCCCGGCGAAAAATTTGTCCATGTTGTTCATGATCACGAGCTCATTGTTGGCGTCCAGAGCATTGGTGGCTTCGTCGAAGAAAATGTACTCGGGATTCTTGTACACGCAACGGGCAATCAACATCCTCTGCTTCTGCCCCTGACTCAATCCATGCCCCTCTTGACCGATCTTGGTGTTATAGGCCAACGGCAAGCCCTCGACAAACTCCCGGATATTCGCCATCTCAACGGCATCCAGAAGCTTGGGTTTGTCAATCACCTCGTCGCTCACCGAAACGTTCTTGGCAATGGAATCGGAGAAAATGAATCCGTCCTGCATCACGACGCCACATTTCTGCCGCCAGAAGCGATTGCTCAAGTGCTCCATGCGAATTTCACCAAGGCGAATTTCCCCCTTCGTCGGTTTGTAAAAACCCAGCAACAATTTAATCAAGGTGGTTTTTCCACTTCCACTGGCGCCGACAATGGCCGTCACCTTACCGGCTGGAAGCTGCAGGCTCAAATTCTTGAGTACAAACTCCGAATGAGGCCCCTCGTACTGAAACGACAGATCGCTGATGTAAATACTACGATCCTGGGGGATCACGGCGATCTTCGCATCGTCCGGCGCCTCTTCGTCTTCGCGCTTGTGCACCTCGCCCAGACGTTCCAGGCTGATCTTGGCGTCCTGCGTGGCGTTGAAGAAGGTGATGAGCTGCTCGATAGGGGCGTTCAACTGGCCGATGATGTACTGCACCGCCAGCATCATACCCAATGTCATACTGCCGTCGATAACGGCTTTGGCGGCAAAAAAGGTGATCAATATATTTTTTATTTCATTGACAAAAATCGTACCCGATTGCTGGTATTGGCTGAGGGCAAGGCTCTTGATATTGACCTTGAACAGCTTCGCCTGGATCCGTTCCCATTCCCAGCGCTTCTCCCGCTCGCAATTGTTGAGCTTGATCTCCTGCATCCCGGTAATCAACTGGAAGAGGTTGCTCTGGTTGTCCGCCAATTGCGCGAAGCGCTTGAAATCCAGTTCCCTACGCTTTTTGAGAAATAGGTACGCCCACAACGTGTAGACGACACTACCAACCAGAAAAATCAAGAAAATCGTGAGACTGTACATCATCAGTACAACAGCGAAAATGGCGAAGTTCATCATCGAGAAAATGATGCTCAAGGTGGATGAGGTGAGGAAGGACTCGATACGGCGGTGATCGTTGATCCGCTGCATGATGTCGCCGATCATCTTGGTATCGAAGAACCCGATGGGCAGTTTCATCAGCTTGATCAAAAAGTCCGAAATCAACGAGATATTTATCCTGGTACTGATGTGTAGCAATATCCAGCCCCGGATAAACTCCACCGATGTCCGGCTGAGAAACAGCATCAATTGGGCGATCAATATGAGGAAAACAAAACTGATGTCCTGCGTATTGATACCGATATCGACGATCGATTGGGTCAAGAAGGGGAAAATCAATTGCAGCAAACTGCCCAGCAACATCCCTAAAACCAATTGCGCGATAAACTTCTTGTAGGGCCGCAAATAGGAGAACAAAAACTTGAAACTGGATTTATTGACGCTCTCGTCGTCCTGCTTGTAAAAGTCAGGGGTCGGCTCCAGTAAAAGACAGATTCCCTGGTTCTCTTCCTCTTTGCGGTCGGAGGCCCAGCCGTCCATGAATTCCTGTTTGGTGTATTTCACCAATCCATGGCCCGGATCCGCCACATAGACAATATCTTTTTTTATTTCATAGACAACGACAAAGTGCCGCTGTTTCCAATGAGCGATGCAGGGAAGGGGAACCTCGTCCCGTAGCTTGTCGAAATCGAGACGCACACCCATGGTTCTCATGCCGATGGATTCCGCCGCGTCGCTGATTCCCAGCATCGATACGCCTTCGCGGGTAATATAGCTCCGTTCCCTCAAATATTGTATCGAATATACCTTTCCGTAATACCTGGAAATCATGGCAAGACAGGTAGGGCCACAATCCATTGCGTCAAACTGCTTCAAAAATGGGAATTTACTCATCGTTTACCCGGTTTCTCCTCCAAATGGCACTTGGTATCGGCCGATAATACAACAGGAAAAACCTATTATAACGAAAAAGAGTTAACTTTTCAAACGACTGTTTGGATTTATGGAGAAAAATCGTCCGAGCCGCCGTGCATCCGGCGGAGGGTCAATCAATGAGCCTGAGCTTCACAACTACATGACGACGAGCCATGCGAGTCGCAGGAGCCACACGAAGATGAACCCTCAAGAGATTCGGAATCGACATTTTTACCGCAACTACACGAGTTCTTCCTCCGTTTGTAACCGCTAAAATGAAGAGCCAGAGCCATTAACACCGCGACAACCATAAAAAACAAAATCCCGGCTATATATTGTGACATAATTATTCTCCAAAAATAAAAGCGTATATATGAATATAATAACATCATTTTTAACAAATTGCAATCAATGGCCCCTCCCACTCATTTTTCGCCCAAAAGCCGCAATAAAATCAGAGACAAACAAATCTCACTGTCACAATAACTTTTAATATTCTGACTTAGGCAGCGCTTGCGGAACATATTTATCTGCTTTCAAAACAAAATCAAGAAAAATTACTTCATAGCAAGGGTTTACAGCTTTGTGTCATGATGTGCTCGCCTCGTCGGCCAGGCGTTTGAGTCGTATGAAACACTAGTTTGCCTTGTTTTTATAGGGACTCGGAAAAAACTTTTAGCAAAAAAATCGAACTTCTTTTTAAAAAATCTGCTATAATAGTATATGCTAAAACCAGAAAGATTTTGTCGCGACTTTCCAAATAAAGGCATTAATACATAGAGGATATAGATCCTAAATCGATCTTTATCTATTTTTCAACACTATTGATGGAAAGAAATTGTGAAATAGTAAGGAGCAAAAGCATGAAAAAAATTACATTTTTGAGTGGTATTATCTTCGTATTGATATTAATATTTTCTGCGTCAGCCTGTGAGGAGGCGGTCAAGATTCGCGATTGCGAGAAACTACAAACAGCTACGCTTAAAGCCACTAATAATTCTGGACATACACAGAGATGTGTTTTGAATGGCGCCACTGCTTTAACATTAGAACCGGGTGAAACAAAAGAGACAACGATTCAAACAGGATTCTACGTTATCGAGTTTAAGTATCCCAATGGAAATGTCTGTTGTTCAGAGGCATTTTTTGAAGCTCGAGCCTGTACGATTTATTCTTACTCCTGCTCTCACTAGCTTCTTCTCATGAGAATCCTATTGCCTCCTCGCTGAATCTCCCCCTTTCCTGAAGTATTGTTCAGCGAATGTGAAGATCCTCGAACGGGGCATCGAGAAAAACCAGGAGAAGGGGAAACTCGTTTCGGGGGTGTGGCGGAAACGCTATTCCCCTGGATTTCCCCTGGAAGCTGTCGATCCAGTCTTACGGTTTGGAGCCGTTCAGTTATCTTCTCCATCTGTTTGAAAATCTCCCCTTTGCCGATTCGAGAAAAAAAATAAAAAATCTTTTGCCCATGTATGTCGATAGATCC
>CAZBHS010000049.1:0-34881 GCA_964491915.1 uncultured Clostridia bacterium | reverse complement strand
CAGTTAGTATTTTTAATTGACCTTCGGGATAGACAAAATAACGCTTAGCGTCCAACAATTCACTCTTCTTAAGACCGATCGCACGGTCAAGGCTAAAGGCCCCCACAGCCCGTTCATCATCTCCAACAAAAAAGTAATTTTTCTGATTTTGAGTAACATCCCCACCGGCTTGCGCGAGTTGGCTATTCTTGCCTTCCTCTACACTTTGCTCCTGTTTAGTAACATCATTCATTTTTTCTTCGCCCATACATCCCCCCTATTACAAAACCAAAAATTTTTTCGCCTCCCCCAACCAGGGATGAATCAACTGCACGGTTGAGCAAAGGTCTTTGAGATGATCCGCATCAGAACTTATCGCCCCGGGATCATTCTTTAAATTTTTTATTATTTTACTCAGTGTTCTGGCCACAAGATCTTTGTCTGGATTTTCAAACTGGGTTTCATCTCTAACTATATCCAGATAGCTATCGCATTTTTGCTTCACCTCGTCAGCGCAATCAAGGCGACTCACCTTCGTGGAAATGCTGCCAACAATCCTCTTCACCTGCTCTCTATCCATGTCATTAGAGCAATTGTTTTGCGTCTGAACAACATTCCCAATAGCCTGAACCACCTGGCTATCAGACACATTCCCTATATTCTGCTCCTGAGAATTACTGAATCTCTTAGCTGACATGCTCTTCTCCTTTTGACTGCGCTTCTTTTATCAAGCCGGGTAAACTCTCAATATATTCGAACCCTTGCTGGGCCACTTCCTTTGAAAATAGCGGGGCAAACTTTGGGAACAGGTTTTTAAAGACTTCAATATTTTTTTTTATCGACTCAAGATCCGCCTTTTCTTCCCGACAGATCTCCCCTAAAAGATGAGCGACACACGCCAGGAAATCATTGTTGTAGCTCATATTAGGAGAAGCAGTTGACACCTTAGCAAGTATTGTCTGGAAAAAAATCCTGGCCTCCTCAAGCGGACTAGATTCACTCGAAGTCTCTTGATTATTTTCTTCACCAGTAAACTCGCCAAGGCTTAAGCCCATAGGATTTCCGCCCGGCCCCAGAATACTTTTCGACAATTCTTTCACTTGCATACGAATCGCTTCCATGCTTTTTGTAAAGCTGTCAGGACCATCAATGCCCTTAATAACATTATCCATTGCAGCCGAAAATTTCCTGGCTGTTTCCAAAAGAATCTCTTGCATTTTTTCTTTGCCATTGTTTTGCAGATTAAACTGAGATTTCATCTTCTCGCGTTCCAATTCATCTAACCAGTGAACAGCA
Organism: uncultured Clostridia bacterium; assembly: GCA_964491915.1. GTDB lineage: Bacteria > Acidobacteriota > Aminicenantia > UBA2199 > UBA2199 > JAHELQ01. The sequence goes on along the minus strand of CAZBHS010000049.1, from coordinate 33,606 downwards.
TTCCTTTCTATTGCACACTTTTCTCGCATATCTTTGAGCTCTTCTTCAAGTGCAATTTCATGCCTTTCAAGATCTTTTGCAAGTGCAATTTCATGCTTTTTTACATTATGTTCAGAAGTCATTCTTTGTAATGTTTTACCAACTACAGTGGGAGAGTCATCTCTTAGCTTATCTGCAATTTCTTCGGGAAGGAGATAAGAAAGTTCAACATCCTCCAATGCAATTCCAGACTCCGCGGCATAACGCCGCAATTCCTCAATAGTATGATCTGGCTTTATCTTTCCTTGCAAACCAACAAATCCATCTAAAATATGCTGCATGGTTATTCTAGAGTCCTGGATGTTTTTTTCAATTTGATATTTGATCTCGTTTTGCAACAGAAGAATAGGATCATCCTTGTAGCGACTTATCAGTGAGAGAGCATCTCGGATAGAAAAATTTACTCGATAATTGAGCATCACATGGTCACACTGAGGGGTAAGAAGGGCATCGCTACTAAATTTATGTATCAATCCACCTCCCTGCTTTACTGCAAAACATAAGAGATTGGGCTTAGGCCAACGAAAAAGCTTTTTTGGGGGATAAGGGGGATCGCCTGGATTTAGTTCTTTTCGGAATACCATCCCACTCTGCACTTCCTCAAAAACCACAACAGTATATCCATATCGGGGAGAAGCAGGGACATTTGATATTACCAAACCCAATGAATCTGTTAAATTTTCCATTATATTCTTTTCTCCTTATTTTTTGTTTCCGATGAACTTGATGAAAAGGTCGGGCGAAGAGCTGAATGTCGTTCTACTAATCGCCCTTCGATTAGAAAAAGTGCGAGTGTTGCCCATATGCATGAAGCGGATTCATTGCTGGGTTTAAACTCCGCTATTCTTTCTTTTGTGTAATTCCGGATCGATTCAGTCGCATCCTCATATTCGGATAAGAACAATAATAAACCGCTTATTTTGAGTTTAAACTCGTCGATCAACCGCGCGGCTAAATTCGGATAATCCCTGTCGATAATCGACTCCAGAAAGGAGATTTTCGACAAATATTGCTCCGCAGAACGATCAGCCAAATCAAGGGATCGAGATCGGATTAACGTTCCGCGCAATTCATCCAGGCTTTCTTTCAATTTTTCTAGCTCGAATTGATTAATACTTGTGGATAGTAAGGCCTTCACTTCACATTCACATAATTGCAAGAAGAACCTTGACTTATGAGATTCACCAAGCATTAAATACTTTTCACATTCATTTTTTAAATGCAGAATAATCTGGCCGGATTTGGAAGCAGTAAACTCGAACTCCCCAATTATATTTTTGATGTCCAAAATCCAGGTTTTAACATCTTCATACAAATCGTAGAAACTTGCCGCGGTTTCAAGGATGTTTAGTAAACGCTTCGCCTCTTTAATAGCGCGAACCGCCGCCTCGAATTTAAGCGAACCGATCTGTCTTGGGATTGTGCTCCGGATAGCGTCCAGACGTAGGAAATTTGTTTTTTGAAATTTTCGGATAAATCCCACATGTTGTTGGAGATGATAAGTCCTATTTGCCAACTTATCCGCCTGAAAGGTAAGCTCAGAGGATACAGTGCCGGCATCATACCATCCACGTCGATATCTCCATATCAGCTTCTCCAAATAGAGATCAGATTTGGGGACACTTAAATTCTCAATTTGCATGGTTCTGCATCTCACTTCCGTCAGATTTCTGCTTCGGAAAATACACCAGACGGATTTCTATTCTTCGATTCAACGACCGACCTGGTTCCGCCGCGTTTGAAGCTACTGGCTTATAACAAGAATAGCCTGTGCCGGAAAACAATTCCGGTTTCAATAACTCGACTTCTTTCAGGATGATAAATGTAATAAAATAGCGAACAACAGAAATCGCCCGCTGTGATGATAGTTCCCAATTAGAGGAGAACCGAAGCCGTAAGGCGGGAGAAATCGGAATATTATCGGTATGCCCCTCTACTTGAATTTGCTTAAAACTGGACTTCTTAAGCGCTTCATCAAATATAAATACTAAACGTCTTAGGATCAAATGCCCCCTGGGAGATAAATTTGCGCTGCCTGAGTCGAAAAGAATTTCACTACTAAATGTGATCTGCTGAATATTCCCATTCCTGTTGATTTTCACCTTACCGTTCTTTATTTCTTGACTGAACTGTTTATTAAAAATCTTATTGAATTCATTTTGGGCCGCCTGGATTTCCAACATTCCCATCGCATCGGGATTGAACATTAAGCGGATAAAAGCGGTAAAAATAAAAATCATGAGAATCGACACAAAGACATCGATAAATCCCGGCCAAAAGTTGACCTCCTGGTCGCTGGACCGAAAATTCGAAAAATAAATTCTCTCTTTCATCATAGTACAATCATCAAGGAAATCGCAGCAACAGCGACTAGCGTCAGGATAACCACTAGATTCCATTTTGAGGAGAAATTAACTACCAGGCCTCCATTTCTAGTTTGGACCAATCGGTTATACTGATCAGTAAAAACCTCCTGTCCTCTTTCAAATGCGCCAATCATTGTATTGATTTTGTTCTCCGTTAATTTCCCTTGATCCTCCATTACTTTTACAATCCCCGGCCATTGCTCCACATACCGCCCCACTAAATCATTATTTTTATCCAACAGGTTAATCACATTTTCAAAATGTCGAGACTCCTCTCTATTGGTAATATCTTTTATATGACCCACAATAATATTGAACGCACTCTCAATTTCACTTAAATTGTTCAAAATACTATTATTTTGGGCTATTGCATGGTTGAGCGTGTCAAATGAATCCTGCAACCGAAAAGATACCTCTTCGAGCAAATGCTCACTCTCAACCGGAGGGACAGTAACGGGAATCAATTTCTCAACAGTAAAAACCTCCAGTTTATGAAAAAATATCGATTGCTTTCTTCGAATTCGATAGTTAACCATGAGGCATATGATCGTGGCGGCGATCCCCACAACGCTTGTCGAGAAAGCAGTTTTAATTCCCTTGAAAACTGTGTCCATCTCCCGAAGAGACATCTGTAATGACGAAAACGAGAGATCTAGCGAGTTGGCGCTCGGCATTATCATGCTAATCTTGTTGACCATAAGAGATAAGCCTAAAAAAGTTCCAAATAGTCCAAGAATCATAACCAAACTAATCGAAAGCTTCGGAAATGAATAACCAAAACGCGTAATTTCAGTCGCGTAGGTGGCTTGTTGAAGTACATCGACATTGATCTTCACTCGCCTTTTGCGCATTCTGCCAATTGCGTCTATTCTTTTAAAAATAATGCTGTCTGAACGAATAAATTCAAGTAGCTCTTCCGTTCCCATCAGGGTAGCCAGTTCATTTGGACTGCCATCACCGCCTTTTTCCCCGCTTGTTGTAGTGGATGAACTTGATAATGTTTGCTCATATCGCTCATCCACTTTTCTTTCAACTTTTTTTAGATAGCGCGTTTCGTGTTTTTTATAACGCCTGGCCAATCGCATGCCGGACCAGACAGCAACTGCGAATATTACCAAAATCAAACCATTGATACTGGCGCTTATAATATTTGGAAAGATTGCCTTAACAATAAAGTTTTCCATATCTTCATTCCCTAATTAATTCCGAGCTTCCTTCATATTCCTTGGTCTCGCTCAACCTTCCTTAATTTTAGATATCCTAAGGCGGATCCCATAATGGCTACTGCATATAACAAAATCACTCCCCACAAAACCCCTCTCGTATCGCCGCTGACAGATATAGAGAGAAAGCCCACTCCAAGAAGGGTTACGGAATAAACGGTGGAGTAAGTAACGAGTATTCTCCCAATAGCTTTCTTCAATGATATATAGAATGGATTCGCGCTCTTAAACGCTTTTGAAAACCGCTTAATGGTAGAAATGATCTTTGCCAGAAAGAATAGGTTTAATCCTGGAAACAAAGAAATAAACCAAAGATTCCAAATTTCCTTTCTGGCTTCCCTGGATTTCTCCTCCGGAATGCGACTTACAGATTCGAGATGTTCATCCAGCATTTTATTGGCTTCTTGCAGCGTTTGTATTTTATCAATCAATCCTTGTTCAAATGATAGAAACCTGATACAAACATTGGACTCAATCTCATTCAGTGCTTCTCCAATCAATAAATTGGAACCGGAAGTTTTCGCAATAAATTTCTCAAGCTCTACAGATAACTCAACCTCAACTTGCTCCCGGATCATCTGAACAGCTCCCAATTGATCATCTTGGAGCCAATTTACATCTTTCAGCAAAAAAATATTCAGAACAAAAATGTAATCAAGGAACGTATCCCCAAAAGCCTTTTGCTTGACCTCTTGCATGGCTTGTAACTTCTGCTGGCAGATTCCCTGACATTCTTTCACAAAAGTAAAAATAGGTTCTAAAGTGAAAGAGAATTTTTCAATTTTATTGATGAGGTTCTGGTATTTAACTTTTCTATCGAGAATTGCTTGCGAAATGTGATTCAGTTCAGAAGGGTTAATTACATTTTGGTAGTTAAATATTGTTTCCGGGGTAATAGACATGAATGTATTGGCAGGTTTAGCATTCTCATTGCATTCTTCATAAGGCAATGACGCGAGATATTCCTTGACCTCTGCAAAAATGCTTGCATTTGTAGAAAATGTTTGGAAAATGTGACCACAAGCTTGTGAGTATTGCTCCTTCAATGCCTGAGCGTGGTTTTCAAAAATGCGGTTAAGTTCAGAATCAATTCTTCCCGAAATATCATGTGCCAATCGTTTCCTGTATGCCGTGAGAACTTTCCCCTCTAGAAGGCTGTACAGTTTTCTTGATATATAAGTAGCCGTAAATCCAACCAGAATTTCATTTTTTTCCTCGACACATGATGAAACTAGCGAAAACACATTCTCCAGAAAAACGACAATATCTTCTTCCAAAGCCGGCTGAAGCTCTTCGTTTTTTTGTTCTAATTGGGCCTGAACCTCAACGCTTTTCTCATAATATCGGGCACTTAACGCTTCATATGTCTCCTGAGCGCGAAAGGCCTTACCACACAACATATCATGTAGGTTCTTCGCTTTATAATAATCCGCAAGTTCCCGTTCATATCTCCGCACACTAGCGGGATTCTCATAATCGATGCTTGATTCGGATGGGGGTGAGCCAGGTGTGTTTCTGGCTACCTCATCCAATAGAGTGGAGGCGGTGGTCTGAGCCTTATTCACCCTACTATCAAGGTCCTCCAGGATTTCCTCACATTGAGCTTCAAATTGCTCGATCCGCTCTTGGACTTTAGAATAATTTTTGCCTCTTATTCCAAGAACTATTGTTTCGTCATCAAGGGAATTCTCTTCTTCCTCAATAGACAATACAAAATCGAGATCGACAATTTCAGACATTTTTTCTCTAATATTAAGCAAATTCATCAAATGATTTCCTCCTTCATTTTCATTGCGCTTGCATTGTAAGGGAAGTGGAGGTCCGATTCCTATCAATATAGTCTCGAAATTGATAGATATAGTCTATGGGGGTGGAGAGGTTGGAGGGGTGGTGGTTTTGGGGGGGCTAAAAAAAATTAGTGGGGGTTATTTTTTCTCTAGGTTGGTTGGGATTCGGTGGATTGGTAGGTGGTGGGGGATTGGTGGAATTTGTCTTTGAAGCATTTGGCGAAGTAGGCGGAGCTGGTGAAACCGACGGCGAAGGCGACTTCGGTTACGTTGCCGAAGTTTTGTTTGAGCAGTTGGGCGGCGCGTTCGAGGCGGTAGGATTGGATGAATTGGTTGGGGGTTTCGCCGGTGAGGGCTTTGATTTTTTTGAAGAGGGTGGAGCGGCCCATGCAGAGTTTTTTGGAGAGTTCGTCGGGGCCGAAGTTTTGGTCGGCGAGGTTGTCTTCGATGGTTTGCTGGAATTCTTTGAGGAAGGTCTCGTCGGTGGAGGTGACGGAGATTTCGGAGGGGAGGAGTGTTTTTTGCCGTTGGATTTTTAGTTGCAGTTGGCGGCGCAGTTCGATGAGGTTTTTGATGCGGGCCAGGAGCATCTGGGTGTTGAAGGGTTTGGTGATGTAGTCGTCGGCTCCGGTTTCAAGGCCCTGGAGCATGTTTTCTTCGGAGGCTTTGGCGGTGAGGAGGATGATGGGGATGTGACTGGTGGCGATGTCTTTTTTCAAGGCGTCGCAGAGCTTGTAGCCGTCGAGTTTGGGCATCATGATGTCGCTGACGATCAAGTCGGGGATTTGTTTGAGGGCTTTGGCGAGGCCCTCTTTGCCATCTACCGCTTCAACGACTGTGTATTGGGGCTCGAGAGATTTTCGGATGTAATGTCTCACATCATCGTGGTCTTCCACCACCAGGACGACGGTCTTTTCCTCGGTTGCGTCAAGATTTTCCTCTTCGGGCATGTCTACTTCCCGTTGGCTGCCGGGGGATGGTTGGGTCGGGATGAGGTCGAGATGGCGGGGTTTGGGAGTGGGAGCTTCGGCTGGAACGTCGATGATTTGGTGGGATTTTAGGTGGCGTTTGCCGAGGGGGAGTTTGACGACGAACTCTGTGCCTTTGCCTTGTTGGCTGTGGACGTCGATGGTGCCGTGGTGGAGGTGGACGATTTCGCGGGTGAGGGCGAGGCCGATGCCGGTGCCTTTGTAGGCGTTGTCTTGAACGTTGTCCGCCTGGAAGAAGCGGTCGAAGATGTGTTCCAGTTGGTCTTTGGGGATGCCGGTGCCGGTGTCTTTGACGGAGATGCGGACAAACGCCTGGTGGGACGAATGGCTCTGGGAGTCATTGGAGACGGAGATGGTGATGTTGCCGCCGGAGGGGGTGAATTTGACGGCGTTCACCAGGAGGTTGTAGAGCACGTCCTCCATTTTACGGGTGTCGAAGTAGAGATGCATCCAGAACTCGGAGTGGGTGAATTTCAGGGTGATGCTTTTTTGTTCCGCCATGTATTGGAAGGAGGCGACTGCGTTCTCGATGAAGGGGATGAGGTCTTGCTTTGACGCCTGGAGTTTCATTTGGTTGCTGTCGAAGCGGGAGAGATCGAGTAATTGGTTGATGGAGGTGAGGAGGCGCTGGGAATTGCGCAGCATGACTTCGAACGTTTCCAGCGGGACATTGGTGTCTTTTTCGGATATCAATTGTTCCAATGGACTCATGATCAGGGTCAAGGGGGTGCGGAATTCGTGGGAGATGTTGGCGAAAAATCTGGATTTTATTTTGTTCATTTCCTGGAGTTTTTCGGATTTGTCCTGTAATTCGATGGTTTTCTCTTCCAATTGGCGGTTCTTTTGGTTGATCTCGACGGTGCGTTCTTTGACCACTCGTTCGAGCTTTAGCTTGTCCTGCACCAATTTGTGGAGACGCCAGCGGACAATGAAGAATACCAGGGCTACTAACGCCAAACCGTAGAGGGTTAGAGCCCACCAGGCGAGGTAGAATGGAGGCAACACTCTAAAGCGGAAGCTGGATTCGTCGCTGGTTGCGCCGAAGGCATTTTGCGCCTGGACACGGAAGGTGTATATACCGGGGTTGAGATTGGTGTAGTTTCTGGCGGTTTTATCCTCCCAACTTGACCAGGTTTTATCGTAGCCTTCGAGAATGCTGCGATAGAGATTTTGGGATTGGCCGGCGAAGGACGGCAGGGCGAAATCGAATTGGAGATTGCGGTCTTTGTACTCGAAGCGGGGCTGCTCTTCGAGGGAGCGGTCGAGGATGCCGTGATCGAATCCTTTGTACACGGCGCCGGTACCGGCGGTGATGGAGCGGATGAGTGGATCTGGGGCCTGGGTATCGCCGTTCTCGAACGTCGCATCGTAGCGGATGAGGCCGTCGGTGCTGCCGATGAATATATTGTCGGCGGACGGTTCCGGATAAAGAGTGTTGGTCTGAATTAAGGGGATGCGGCGCAAGGAGGTCGAGTCAATGGTATAGATGTTGCCGGACCCCGGAATCGCGCGATAATTGACGGATTTTGAATGGAACCAGATGGCGCGGTTCACGTCTTCCGCCAGGCGGAATACCGGTTTGCCGTTATCGCCGCCGGCGAATTCGTCGCCCAGGAGTTTGTCCGGCACAAACGCGTTTTTCCGTTCGTCAAAGCGAAACAAGCCGTGCTCGGTGGCGAACACAACGCGTCCGGCGGCTTTGGCGGGGAATAGTTCGCCTTGGGGGAGTCCGTTCTCCGCAGTGTAGACGGCAATGTTCGCCGGTAGGTTGTCTTTTTTCAGTTCCACCCGCATGACCTGCCAATTATAGGTGGTCAACCATAAAATCCCATCATAGTCTTCCACAATGAAACGGATTAGTTGAGTCACGGATTCGATGCTTCGTTTGCCGAGGTAGCGGTTGCCTTCGAATCTCAGTTGAACCAGCCCCTGGGCGGTGCCACACCAGATGATTCCAGGATTCCGCTCTGTGGGTGATAAGGCGAGAGTCAACGCATCGATGCGTTTGCGAGGGCTATAGTATCTGGGATCTACATGGAACAAGCCTTCGGAGGTAGCGGCCAGCACCGAGTCGCCGATGGGGGTCAGGTTCCAGCAGCTTGCGGTCACTCCGCGGACCGGCTTGAATTCGGAAGCGTCCGGTTCCATCACGAACAGGCCTTCGGATGTGCCGGCGTACAAATATCCTTGCATCCATGCGACGGATAGCACCATATCCGGCAATTCCATACGGTCGTCATAGACATACAGAGGCGATCTGTATTCGATGCGGGAGAGACCTTTGTTCAACGCCAGCCACAGGTTTCCTTCCCGGTCTTCGAATACGGATTTGACATTTTGATCCTGCAAGCCGGAGGATTTGTCGAACACATGTTTGAGCTCCCCTTCAGTCCCCATGATGGCCAGGCCGCCATTTAGGGTGGCAAGGGCGGTATCGCCGGACTTGAGTCGAATGCCCTGGGAGAATTTGTTGGTCTTCAAATAATCCGCAACGCCGGTTTTATACGGCTGAAATTCAAAGCCGTCGAATAGGTAAAATTCAGCGTTCCTGGTGCCCAGAATGAACGACGAGCCTTGCACTTCGCCTTCGTAAAGAGGAGTCAACAGGACGATCTTGTCGTCGGCGAACAATTCGCCGCCGGGAAACGGCTCCAGCGTGCCGCCGTTCAATTTCAGCAAGCCGCGCCCCTTCTCCTGAACGAGAAACTCGCCGTCTGAATCGAAGGAAGACCAGAAGCTCTCGCCGCTTTGCCAATGCCGCATGGTTTGGCCCTCGAGGCGGAATAAATACTTCGAGGTGCGGAAGAAGATTCCTTGATCGGTGGCGTGGACGCGCCATACTGTGGAAAAATTTCTAGCCCCTTCATCGAGCAAATGGACAAACGATGTGTATTTCAAGGCTCCGCCGGCATCGGCTTCAAAGTATCCCAACTCATTCTGGCCGCCGATATAGATTTTGCCGTCGGCAATCGCCAGCGAGCGAACGATATAATTGGGCACAACATTCAATTGCCATTCCACACCGTCGTAGACCAACAAGCCCCCCTGGTTGGCCACGAAGATTAGCCCGTCCTCGTTCTGCGCCACACCCCAGTTCTGGGGGTGATGGTCGTAATCCAAATAGCTATAATTTTTGAAATACTTGTATCCGGCTCCATTGCCCAACAAAGAAAAAGAAACCGCCAACAACAGTCCAAAAGCCAACACTCGAGCTCTGAGTTCAATGATTCTATCCATCCGCTTCACCTTTAGTAATCCTCTATATATTTGCCCAATCGGTAAAATGAAAGTATATACCACCCACTACCCGTTTTTCAAGCCGGAGACAAGATAAAACATTACATCCCGAAAATGGGAATGGCGATGGAGTTTATTGTTTTGAGTTTTTTGAAGATTTTTTCGTTCCATGATGCGGCGGTGCGGTCGAAGATCAAGAGATACCCCTCGTCGGTCCCACAAGTATCCATGTAACCTAGAATTTGCTCGAGCCCTGTCTCGATGGTTTTCTCGAGGCTACCGTAGCGGAGTTTCAACTCGATCACCACCTCTTGGACACCATCATCATAAGGCCAGGCCAACAACAAATCGGTGCGTTGCCGGCCGAGGCCGTACTCACGCTCCACACGGCCGCCGCCATTGATGATACGCTGAAGAAAGGCCTGTAGCAATAACTGAGGGCCGGCTTCCCGATAATTGAATCCATCGATCCAACTATCGAAATGTTTGCGGAAAAAGTCCTGAAACGCGGTCAGCAGTTTATCCATGTCGAGACTACCATCTTCCCGAACATACCAGGCGCTCTCGTGGGATATGGTCAATTGGGAAATGTATGTAAGTTCGCGGGGGATGATTTCCTGGTAGATGCGGTTGGCGATGCGGAGTTGCGGGTATGGTTGGATGAGACCGAGGTCGATCACATACTGTACATCATCGTCAGAGATATTTTGGGGTTCCAACGAACCGGCGAGCACGGGTTCGATAACCCGTCGCACCCGTTCTTCGGCCAGCTTGTCGGCCAATTGGTCTAGGTGGGTCTCCCGGCGAAGAATAATCGCCTCTTTTGCCTGGACAACCATGTCGTCGGTGATAATCGTCGAGCGGTCTCTTCCCTCTTTACTCTTGAAACATGCCTCGTAAGCCAGGGCGTTGACCAACCAGGGTTGGCCTTCGGTCAATTCCCAAATGAGAGGCAACACCTCCTGGGCGAATTCCTGGCCGGTCTCTTCCGTATGCTGAAGCAGTAGCGCTTCTACCTCGGGAAATGAGAAATCCTCGAAACGTATCGACTCCGCCTTGATGTTAAACGCACTGCCTCCGGTAACGACAGATCTCTCTTCCGCTGAATGAATGCGATAATCGCGGACATCTCGAACTCCGCACAAAACAATGCTATGGGGAAAATGCGACGGCCTCTTCTCATAGCCGCTACGAAGCTGGCGAAGTACAGAAATCAACGTATCCCCAACCAGCGAATCAATCTCGTCCAAGAATAACACGATGGGTTTTTGAGAATGACTACACCATTGCTGAAGAGTCTCCTCCAATGCCACAAAAGGCCCGTTCTCATCGAAAATTCTTTGCCAATTTTCCTTTACGAAGGGATCTTCCAACCGGCGCAACGCATCGGAGGCAAGGCTCGATAGGATTGCCCGGATTCCCTCCTTCACGTCTTCCCGCGCCGCCTGAGCGGTTTCCACATTGGTATACAAACATGTATACTCACTCTCCCGGTTGAGGTAATCCATCAAAGACAGCAAATATGAAGTTTTCCCCGTTTGCCTGGGGGCATGGAGCACGAAGTATTTTTGCTGGTCCAGCAACATCAGAATATCTTCCAGAAGAATTCGCTCCAACGGCTCGACAAAATAATGCATCTCGCGTTTTATTGGACCGGCTGTATTAAAAAAACGCTTCATTCCGCTCAACCTCCAGGATCACAGTCTGGAGTAATTCTAAACGAAATATTGTACTTTTGCAAGCCACCGGTTGACTTTCCAAATGCATGTTCCTATAATGGGTTTTACGTTTGTCAAATTTCATTAAATCACAAGCTGATTTATTAATAAATGAGGAGGATTTTATGGCTATAGTCATAGACGGATCAGGCTTAACAATCGAAAAGATCGTAAAAATCGCCCGTGACGGCGAAAAAGTCGAACTTCACCCCGACGCGATTACAAGGATTAATACCTGCCGCGCGATGTTGGAAAAAAAGATCGAGGCAGGAGAAATTATGTATGGAGTAAACACCGGTATCGGTGAATTCTCCGAAGTGGTACTGACCGACGATCAGGTCAAGGATTTTCAGAAATATTTGATTTATAACCATGCCGCGGGAATCGGCGAAGCCATGCCTATCGATTACGTGAGAGGCGCCATGGCCGGCCGTATCAATGTGCATGCCCATGGCAATTCCGGTTGCCGGTTGGTCATCACCCAGACTTTGGTGGACATGCTGAACAAAGGCGTGACCCCCGAAGTGTGCCGCAAAGGTTCCGTAGGCGCTTGCGGAGACCTCGCCCCCATGTCCCAGATCGCACTATTATTGATGGGCGAAGGCAAAGCGTTTTACAAAGGCGAATTGCTGGAAGGAAAAGAGGCGATGGACCGCGCCGGTATCCCCATCCCCGGCCTCAAAGCCAGGGACGGTCTGGCCACCATCAACGGCTCCAACGTACTGACCGCCATGAGCGCCTTGATGCTCTATGACGCCAACAATTGGCTCAAACAGGCTGAAATCGCCGCCGCCATGTCGCTGGAAGCGTTGAAAGCCAATTACAGACCCTATCATCCGCTACTGCACGAGGTTCGCGGCTTCAAAGGAGCCCAGAGAACCGCGGCTGCCATTCGCAAATGCGTCGAAGGCGGCGATTTGTATGAAGGCAAACTGAAATGCAAAGTGCAGGACGCCTATTCCATGCGCTCCACTCCACAGGTAATCGGCGCCGCCCATGACGCGTTGGCCTATGCCCGCTCCCAGGTGGAAATCGAATTGAACGGCGTCGGCGACAACCCCATCTTCTTCCCGGAACATGAAATACAGATTTCTGGAGCCAACTTCCAGGGTTCCCCGGTTTCGCTGCCGATGGATATGATGAGCGCAGCCATCACCATGGTGAGCGTCATGTCCGAACGGCGCATGAACCGCCTCAACCATCCGGCCCTCAGCGTCGGTCTACCGGCCTTCTTGACCAAAGGCGCCGGAATGTTCTCCGGTCTGATGCTCAGCCAGTACACCGCGGACATGCAGATTGTCGAGCAGAGAATCCTCTCCATGCCCGCCAGCATCCAGTCCATCCCGGCGGCAGCCGATCAGGAAGACTTCGTGTCAATGGGCATGAACACCGCCATCAAGAACTTCCAGATTATGGACAACGCCTACGGCATCCTGGGTATCGAATTCATGGCGGCGGCACAGGCTCTAGATTTCCGTGAATATAGTTTCGGCAAGGGCGTTGCCAGGGCAAAAGAGGTCATCCGCCGTTACGTCGAATTCCTGGACATCGACCGCCCGCTCTATTCCGACCACAACAAGATGAAAGAATTGGTACAATCTTGCGAAATCCTGGAAGAGGTCGAGAAAGAGGTCGGAAGCCTCGGTTAAGCAATTCAAAACTACAATTCAAATACAAGGGCGATCTCCGGATCGCCTTTTTTTTTATTCGAATTGTTTGAGAGCTTCCAGGACATCGTTTAATAGTATCGCCGATTTATAGCGGATCGTGGCGATGGGTAGAACCGGCAACTTGTCGGCGATTTGTTCCGCCACAACCAGCAGGATATCGCGATCCTGGAATTGCCGCAGTGTTTCGCCTTTTTGGCGAAGGTAATCCGGCGTCCAAAACCCCGCTATTTCCATGTAAACAGTCCTTCCATCTCGATGCCGCAGCACAAAATCCGGGGTGAACACTTTCTGGCCGTCGTAAAGAATATCGCCTTCCCGCTCCAACATCCAACCGTCCCGTTCGCCGTCGCCCCATTTGGCGGCAAAATTCTCCTCCAGCGTTGAATCGAACGCATCCAGTAGTTCCTGATTGCTACGAAGCCGGTCTCGATCCGCTAGTTGAAAGTTCAAAGTATAGCCTTTGCGACGGGTGGCGATCCGGGCTGTCATCCGCCACTGCCGGCACGGCAGGAGCGAAGGCAAAAATTTCGCCATAGCCACTCCATAACGCCGGGTTTGTCTCAACACCGACGCCGGACCGTCAAACTTGAATTTGAGTTCCCCATTCTCCAGCCGCTGGATCGTGTGCATCAGCCGGGCCAATTTGGCGTAGCGGAGAATGGTTTTGAAGTCGCTCGCCGCCCAAACCGTTATATCTATAGCGCGATACAGAGCCACCTGGCATTGCCCCACATTGTAAGCGGCCAACAAATCCCGCGGCTCCTGAAAGCCGTTAAAGGTCGCCAACCGGTGGTATTCCGTCACATCGGCGAACAATACATCGTCAATCTCATCCCAGGGCCGGCCCAATGCTTCCGCGATCTCCACTTTCACCTCCGCCGCATTACGTTCAAAGAAGCGGTCCTTCGTTTCAACCAGCGGATGGTATTTGGCCGCCATCTCAAACACCTTCATCCGCAAATTGGCGGCTTTGCCGGGGATATCCTTTTTAAATTCGGAAGCGTCGTCCAACAATTTGCAGAATGCGTCGATGCGACGCGGCAGACAATCCGGTTCATGTTCGAAAATCTTTCGCACCGCCGCATGCAAATTTTTTCGCTCCTTACCTGTCCCCTGTCGATAAATCCCCACCATCTCTTCGGCGTACCGGAGATATTGCTTGTGTTTCCCCGCCAAAAGGCGGTCCGGCAATAACGCGCCTTGTTTATAGTTTGCGATGGCGTGTTCCTTCGTAAGCATCGCTACTCCTTCGTTTTCTTGATTTCCGTTCTTCCCCTGTACTGCTGCACACAATCTCGTACATGACGCCCCGTCGATTGCCGACTTTTCGCAAAATGCGCCCCAATCTCTGTTTCGCCTGCCGCGTGGAAGAACTACCTCCCACCACGACGCCCACCTTTGCCGCCGGAATATCCACCCCTTCGTCCAATACCTGGTTGGCCACAATAGCGGGAAAGACATTGGCGCGAAACCCGTCGAGAATCCGCTTCCGCTCCGCCTTCATGCAATGGTTCAGGAGGCAGGGGATCAAAAAACGGCAGGAAATTTCGCGGGCCATAATATTGGAACCGGTAAAAATAATGATCTGTTCTCCATAGTGCAATCTAAAAATGTCTTCCAACACCCGCAATTTCTCCCCAGCCCGATCCTGGATCGATTGCATCGCGTAGTAGGCTTTTTGGATCTTCCGCGCTTCCGGATCTCCGGCAACGTCCGCCATTACATCTTTCATTGTGAACGAGCCGCCGTTCTTCTCCCGCTTCCGTTTGACAATATACTCTCTCACTTGAGTGGCGCACTCATCATAAATTTTCTGCTCTTCAGGCGACAGACGCACCGGAATACGCACTGTCTCGTAATCCGCGAGGGTATCTCCCTTGACCTCAGACAACGGTAGATTGTACGCCAACGGCCCGATCAGCCATTCCAGATCTTCGTGCCGGTTATCGGAACGTTCGGGAGTGGCGGTCAAGCCCAGACGGAACGGCGCCGCGCTCATCAACGCCGCTTCCCGCCTCATCTCCCCCGGCAGATGGTGGCATTCGTCGAATATTATCAGGCCGAAGACATGCCCCAACTTGTCCATGTGGATGCAGGCGCTATCGTATGTGATCACCGAAACCGGATGAAGGCGATAGGTATTGTCGCCGATGATACCTGCGTCATACCCCAACCGCTGTTGGATGCGGTCGTGCCATTGGTACATCAAATCCCGCACCGGCGCCACCACAAGCGTCGAAACAGCCAATCGCATCATAATCGCCAGCGCCACCTCGGTCTTACCGGTGCCGGTAGGCATGACCACCAGACCTTTTTTGTTCTCCATCCAGGCCGCCACCGCCTCGTCTTGTTCCGGTCGCAACGCCGGAAGCGACGGCTTCTTCCAGGTCACGACGCACCAACGCGGCACGCTGTTTTCCACCGGAATATTCAATTGCCGCAAACGCTCCGCCAACAAAGAGTAGTGGATGGCGTCGCACCGCCACACCGACTGCCGCGGATCGAAACGAATCGGAATCCCGGTCTTCAAATCTTCAGGAAGCTCGCGCCCCCCTAAATCCAACACCAAAGTGCCGCGGTCAAATTCAAGAGTATTGGGTGTCACTAGTTGATTCACCCCTCAATTGTAGTAAAATCCCCCGGCTAAGTCAAAAATAAATCCTTTCCCTCAAATCAGAATAAAATCCTTATTCTTGAATCCCCTCGTTCTCTCGCAGGCCTCATAGCCCTCGCGGCAGCCATTATCGTTGGTATTCCCCTCGATGGTCCGAAAACAGTGATGCTCCAGATCGACATCGACGACAATTCCGGCATGCACCCAATCGGTAGGAGCGCGACGACTCAAGAAAATCGATCCAGGATGAACCTTCTCTTTGTTTTCCAGTTTATGCCCCCTGATAAACGCGCCCTTCTTCATGGCATTGGTTGCCAGTAGATCGCAGGAGAATGATGTCTGAAACGGGAGTTTGCAGCCAACACTCTTGCACGCTTGCCCAAGAATATATGAAACAAATCCTGCGCACCAGGGCCACTCATTACCTTCACGCCCTTTCATATACAACCGCACCCACGGCCCCCGGTTCTGACCGCCCACCTCTCGAGGCCCCGCGCTCAAATGCTGTTGAGCATATTCCACCACCATTTGCGCTCTCGTCTTGCCATTGGCGGGTATCTCCTCAATCGCCCGCTCCAACGGTTGAATTAATTGTTCAAACGTCTTGACAAACACCATTCCATCAATATTCAGCCCTTTTTTTTCCTGAAATTGTCTGACCGCACTTTCCGTCGCCGGGCCATAATCGCCATCAATGGCAACTGGAAATCCAATCAGACACAACAATTCCTGAATTAAGCGTACTTGCTTTCCTTTACTCCCATTACCAACAGGAGCAAAAATCTGAAAAGGCTTTGGCAAATCAAATAAGCCGGGCATAAGCCACCTCCAATCTTTATTAGATCCCACCTTCCTATAACTTAATATAGTACAATTCTCCAAATTATCAACCGGAAAAACCAATTCAACAGGATACCAAAAAACTTGACTCGCACCGAGAGAGGAGGCGTAAGTACAGGAAACATCAACGCTCACTTGACACGCCGTAAATTTTGTGGTATAATTATTAGTGATTTTGGTTGAATATGAAATCCTATCTACCCCATCACCACTTCCATCAGTTCTAACTCCATTTCCACCAGTAATCAGACCAATTCCAGATGGAAATCCTCCAAAGCCATGTGTAATCCCGCCATTTCCACGAGGAAAAACTTCAGTGCCGGATGGAAGGGCGCCAATGACAACTGGAACCAGGCCAATGACAACTGGAATCAGACCAACTCCATCTGGAACAAGACCACTAACAGAAAGAATCAGACCAATTCCACATAGAATCTCTTCAATGGCAGATAGATACACACAAATTCCACCTGGAATCTCTCCACTACCAGATAGCCACACGCTTCTCCACTCATGGCATCCTCCTGGCGTTTCCAAATCAAGTGGTGCGAAGTCTTTGCTACGACTACATCGTCAGATTCAGCCAGGAAACCAACATCCATCTTCCACGGCAGCGAACTAAAACTCGTCGAAGCAGTAGATTGCCAGCAAATTGAGTTCTACAAAGAAAAATCAGTCACCTGTCCCCTGCTGCCCCTATTTTTAAGCCTAAACTCGAGCTTGGAAGGGCTAAATGCCGCTTTAGTTGACAGCCCTCGAACAATCTGATAAATTTATGACTTGGAATGTGACGAAACAGTACAAAAGACCTTGAAGGAGCACATTGGGTAAAAGGGCATTTAAAACTGACGAAAGTTTTTTGGAAAAGATATCGATTGGCTCAGTTGGAACCAAGCAGGTTTTTAATCATTTAAAAAAATGTGGGCACTCTCCCATCGAATTGGAACGAGGGTCTATGAGTTTCAAAATATGGAAAAAGATTAAAATAAAGAGGATTCGTATGCCCGACTTGATGTGCCTCGAGTGTGGAACAAGAATTGAATCCAGGGCAAAGACCAAACTCGAGATCACGATGTCGCACTCGACCTCATCCCCTCAACGAGGATGGGATTCGGGCCTCGACGCGAACGATCTAATTGCATTTGTAGGATGTCGGAAAATTGGTGAACGACCGATCGATTGGGAAGCACAGGAACCAATCCAATATGTCACAGTTAGAGATATGCGGACTGCATTCCACGAAAATAAAGTCTTGATGATAACTCCCAAAGGCGCAAGTGAAGGATTCGAGACGCGAGTGACATGGCCATCCGCGATAGCAAGTCAGGATGGTACAATCACGTTAGTAGAAAAGCAAAAGTTACAGTATAAATCACAAAATACCGGACGTACAATCACACTAAAATTAGTGCGGAATGGAATTCCCCTGAATACATTGGTAGGCCTGGGTGAGAGGATCAAGAAAGGGCAAATTGTCGCCTCGGTTGTTCCCGTATCAGCAGAGTTTCTCTGTTCTGAAAAAAAATCGGAAAAGCATTACATAGAATTGCTAAACAGCCCATCTCTTACCGACCGGTATGCGGCTGCCAAAACACTCCCATATTTTCAAAACCGAGAACAGAAGATGCATCTCTATAGAGTTTTAGATAACGAAAGAGAACACATTTACATCAGACTCGAGGCTGCGTCGGGCCTCCTCAAACTAGGAGAAACGCAAACATTTTCATTTTTTAAGTCCCTGCTAAATGACCCCTATCTTGAAAACCGCCTGGAATGCGTCATCACCCTTGGAGAAATAAATAATAAAGAATCCAGGACCCTTCTAACAGAAGCCCTATTAGATGTGACTCAGCATGCAGAAATCAGGGCTGGTGCAGCCTGGTCTTTGGGAGAACTGAGGTCAAAAGATGCGCTAGGCTCTCTGGTGCAGGTATTCAGCTCTGTGGATTTGAGTATAAGGGCGGAAGCAGCAAGAGCGTTGGCAAAAATCAACGAAACGTTTGCTCATGAAATAATAGAACGGCTGCCTCAAAGCAATGAAGATGAACGGGCGGGCCTGGCCTGGTCAATGAGTAAGAGTGGGAATTTTACTGTCAATGATTTGATGAAGACGATGGTGGATGACGATGCCAGACGCTGGGTTTCATGGATAATCGGTACACAAGACGAAAAAAAATTCATCCACCAGATCGAAGAACTAAAAAAGAAAGACCCTGAGGTTTATTTTGCAGCCACTGTTTTTTGGAAAGTATTATCCAGTTGGATACAAGGACTCGAAATATATTAGGCGAACGATGAATAGAGCAGAATCCCTTTACAGTACGGATTATGGACAGGCTTTTACCGGGAATTCGCTGGAATTGCTTAACATTCTTGAAAAGAATTCCGTTAACCTGGTGTTGACGTCGCCTCCATTCTCTTTATTGAGAGCGAAAGAGTATGGAAACGTAAGTCAGGACAACTATGTTGACTGGCTTGCAGATTTTGCCTGGAAAATAAAAACAATTCTCACCGACGATGGAAGCTTCGTACTGGACCTTGGTGGAGCATATGAAAAAGGGAAGCCTGTTCGCTCACTATACAACTACAAAATACTCATTAAGTTTTGCGAAGAAATTGGATTCAAATTAGCTGAAGAATTTTTCTGGTTCAACCCTTCCAAACTTCCATCGCCGATAGAATGGGTCAATAAAAGGAAAATAAGAGCAAAAGATTCAGTCAATACAATTTGGTGGTTTTCAAAAAGCGATTTCCCGAAAGCGAATGTAAAAAATGTTCTTGTCCCCTATTCAGACCGGATGAAGAAGTTATTAAATTCCGGGAAAAAATACTACAAACCCAAACTCAGGCCGTCCGGCCACGACATATCGACAAAGTTCAATAATGATAATGGCGGAGCCATTCCCTCTAATTTACTCCAAATTCCAAATTCTGAGAGTAACTCAAAATATCTCAAATCCTGTAAAATTGTAGGAGTCAAAAGCCATCCGGCTCGATTTCCAAAATCATTACCGGATTTTTTCATAAAATTCTTGACGGACCCCGGCGACCTGGTTCTGGATATTTTCGCAGGTTCAAACACAACGGGGGAAGCGGCTGAAGACAACGGAAGACGGTGGATTGCATTCGATGAAAGCAAGCAGTATTTAGCCGCTTCAGCGTTCCGGTTTATCGAATCCTACGATGAAGATGAATTGAAAGCAATCTACAATCAAATCCTTGGCAACCAGACATTAAGCATAAAAATCCCGAGATCCGAGAGACAGCTCAATCTTTGGGGTTGATGAGGTCTGTTACTTTTTGGGTGAGTTGGGGGCGGGGGACTTCGAATTGGGCGCGGGCTTTCCATTCCTCTTTACTGGTGACGTCGGCGGAGATTTTATCGCCGAGTTTTAGGTCGCGGACGGTGACGACGCCTTTGGCTAGTTCGTCTTCGCCCAGGAGGAGGGCTACGGGGCAATTCTTTTTGTCGGCGTAGGCCAATTGTTTTTTGAGGTTGCGCTGGAAGCCGTAGTAGACTTCGGAGGGGATGCCGGCGTTTCTGAGTTCCTGGGCGATCTTTTGGTATTCGGTCATGAGATGGTCGTCGAAGACCACTACCAGTACTGGACCGAGGGCTTTGGCGCCGATCTGGTTGGTCTGCATCAGGAGCTCCGCTAAACGGTCTACGCCGATGGAGGCTCCGGTGGCGGGGACCGGGATACCCAGGAGATTGTTCACCAAATTATCGTAACGGCCGCCGCCGCAAATAGAACCGACTTTGCGTTTGCGTCCTTTTTCGTCTTTATAGGTTTGCAGCGATTCCACCTCGAAGACCGGGCCGGTGTAATAGGCCATGCCCCGCACGAGGGTGGGGTCGAAAATCACTCGATCGTCGGCGAAACCGAGGGAGGTGAGGATGGCGTCGATTTGTTGGAGCTCTTCGAGTCCTTGTTTCAGGTCGATGCCGTCTGCTTGCGACCGCTCGAGATTTTGAAGGATGTCTGCGCGGTTGGCTTTTACGGCGAATGTATCCAGAAAGCCCGCGATCTTGTTGACGATGGCGGTGTCGATATCGAGGCCGGTTATCTCGCCTCCCGACTGGGGATCGACGCGGCCTTTGCCAAGCTCCAGCTCGACACCTTCGCGGCCGATCTTGTCCATCTTGTCCACCACCCGGAGGATGTCCGCCTGGGCAGCGGGGGTCGAGACGCCGATGCCTTGCAAAAAGGAGGAGAGGATTTTGCGGTTGTTCACCTTGACGATGTAGCTCTGCCGCTGGAGACCAATGGCTTCCAGGGCGTCTGAGAGTATCATGGCCACTTCGGCGTCCGAACCGGATTCGGCGGTGCCGACGGAATCGAAGTCCATCTGCCAGAATTCCCTGAAACGGCCGGGGTCGAGTTTGGCTTCGAAGCGGTAGACGGGGCCGTATTGGTAACGGCGAAACAAGGGGGGGCGCTGCGGATTCAGTTGTCCCCGCAAATGGTTGATCCAGAGTTTTTCGGCGTAATGGCGGGCCAGGGGCGCGGTGAGGTCGTAGCGCATGGTGAGATGGTGATGCTCCATCACGGTGTGGTCGGATTCGTCGCGCAATTCCTTGCCGTCTTGCTGCAATACCGGCTCCAATTCGGGGTTTTGGAAGGAATAGACTCCTTCGGCCACCGAGTCGGAATCCGGGAGGTACTTGCCCAGGCAATCGGCATATTCGAGAACAGGGGTCTCCCAATGCTCGAAACCGTATTTTTTGTAAACGTCGATGGCGGAATTGACGATATGCCAGCGCAGTTGATTGAGATCCGGGTCAATGTCTCTGAAACCTTTGATTTTGCGGGGGATGATACCGCGCATGTTGAACTCCTTGTTTTTGGTGATAAAAGAAAACACCGTCTCCGGGACTCGAACCCAGGACCTCCTGATCCACAGTCAGGCGCTCTAGCCAACTGAGCTAAGACGGCATTCTTTGTTTGGGTCGTTTTCGACAAACGATCAAATCATGAATAATATACCTAATTTTCCCGCTTCTGTCAACAGGTATCGGGATAAATTCAGCCTCGAAGACCGGTGCCGCGGGGGAAGATGCCGCGGATCTCCACAGGCAGACGGCCGCTGGGTTTGATTTGGCCGGTGATGATTTTGAAGAGGGCTTCGATTTGCGTTTTGCGAAAGCCGTAGGTGGCGAGATAGGTGGGGGCGCTGGGGAAGAAGCCGATGTCGTAAGGGTTGCCGATGGCGGCGATGATGGTGTCGGGGCGGATGTCGAGAATCTTTTGGATGGCCTGGGCTTGAAGGTGGGCTGCTTTGGGGAAGCGGGAATAGGGAGCTGCCAGTATCGCGTCGAATTCTTTGAGATCGAGCGGCAGGTCTCCGGGGATGGAGCCGTCGAGGGGGAGCATTGTCACTTCGACAGCGTTAAAGTAACGGGGGGCCGCCTCTCGCAACCGGAGAGTGGCGTCGGGTTTGGCCATCAGGGCGGAAGCGATGGCTTTCTCCCATTCGATGACGAGGAGTTTCTTGTGGGGCGAGAGGGGGATGATGTCCAGCATGTTGCGCAGCAGAGTAACGGATTGGTTGGCCAGGTCTTGTTCTTCGTCGATGCGGGAGCGGACATTGCGAGCCGCTTCTTCCGGTTGACAAACCACACGTTGTTGGTGTTTGCCGAACATGGTTTTGAGTTTTTGGATGCGCAGGAAGGATCGGTCGATGCGGGATTCGGGAATGACGCCGGTCTCCACCAGATCGATGATGGCTTCGAGGATGGCCTCCTGGTAGTCGAGATGGTGGCTGGGGATCAGCACATCGACGCCGGCTGCGAGGCTGGACATCGCAACTTGCGCGGGGGTAAAATTGTCTTTCACCGCTTTCATCTCCAGGCAATCGGTAAACACCACGCCGTCGAATCCGGCGTCGCGGCGCAAGAGTCCATCCACCAATTCCGGCGAGAAGGTGGCGATGGAGGGCGCGATGCCTTCGAACAGGACATGCGAGGTCATCATCGTAGAGACGCCGATCTGATTGGCGGCTGCGAAGGGTTTGTAGCAATAGTGGTAAAAATATTCGGGGGAGACATCGATGTGGGGAATCTCGTGATGGGAGTCTTCGATGGTGCCGCCGTGGCCGGGGAAATGTTTGCCGCATGAGGCGACGCCCGCTTCGTGAAGACCGGCTGCGAACGCCGAGGCATACTCGACGACAGCTT
The DNA here is from genome assembly GCA_964491915.1 of uncultured Clostridia bacterium. Classification (GTDB taxonomy): domain Bacteria; phylum Acidobacteriota; class Aminicenantia; order UBA2199; family UBA2199; genus JAHELQ01. The sequence goes on along the minus strand of CAZBHS010000049.1, from coordinate 10,945 downwards.
CCGGTCGATCGCCGAAGGAGCGGATGCCGATGATAGGATTGTCTTCTTCGAAATTGACATCCATGTTTGGGGCGAACACGCCGTCGATACCGCAGGCCGCCATATCTTGACCGATGAGGGCGCCGGCTTTTTTCGCCGCGTCCGGGCTTCCGGTGGCCGCCAGCCCCATGGGGGAACAGGCATTGGCCGCCAATTCGCCGAATTGGGCGACGGTCCCTCCCTCCTGGTCTGTCCATACCCAGGGCATGGACCGGCCCAACGAGTGAATGTCGTTGGTCAACTCGACGACCTGTGGGATGGATTGGATATTTCGGTAAAAGAGCACCACGAATCCGATATTGTTTTTATCGATGAATTCACGGACTTCCGGGGGCAATGTGGCGCCGTAGAATCCGATGGCCATACACTGGCCGATTTTTTCCCGCAAAGTCAAGCCTGCGCCGACTGTTGATTTTTCGCCACGACTACAATGATGGTGCATTAGTTTGTACCGATATTTTTTTTATAAATGCGACGGCGCTTGTGTTGTTCGGGATTGAAGTGTTTCCATTGAGCGTGGATTTTTGTATTGGTTTCCAATTCCGGGTTGGATTCGGTGTATTTGAAGCCTTTATCCAGGATCGTTTTAAGCAACTCGACCACCATCAGCAGGTCCACCCCTTTGCCGCGGTATTTTTCCTTGATACCGGCCAGGTAAAAATCGATGGTTTCCCGCTGTTTGAGCCCTCTGAGTAGATGATACCAGCCAAAGGGAAACAAGCGACCCTTCGCTTTTTGGAATGCCCGGGACAGGCTCGGCATTGTGATCATCACGCCCACCAATTGGTTGTCGCCATTGGTGACGACTTTAATGAGGTTGGGGTCGATATACGACAGATATTTGTCCACATAGTATTGAATCAATGTTTGAGTGAGGGGGACGGCTCCATAAATTTCTTTATAGGTTTCGTCGATCAATTCCATGACCGGAGGCCCCCATTTCAAAACATCCTTGCGGCTGCGCAACTGCAATACATTTAGGTTGCTACGCTCCCGGATCCGTTCCACCAGGCGGGCCAGTTTTTCGGGAACACCGGTTTCGTGGGAAATTTCGCTTTTAAATTCAATGTAATCCACATCTTTCTGGAACCCATAGTTATCCATGAATTCAGGATAGTAGGAATAATTGTAAAATACCGCGAGAGTGGGTAATTGGTCAAAACCTTCGACCAGCATACCTTCGGGATCCAGATCGGTGAATCCATGCGGCCCGGACATGGTTTCCATTCCCGTTTCCCGCGCCCAATCTTCCACAGTATCCAGTAAAGCGACGGTAACCTCGTAATCATCGATAGATTCAAACCAACCGAAGCGCATATTTTTGGTGTTGTACTTTTTGTTGGCCGCGTGGTTGAGTATGGCGGCCACCCGCCCCACGGGCTTGTTATCCCGGTAGGCAACGAACAAGCGGGCATCCGCCAGTTCATAGGAAGGATTTTTAGCCGGGTTGAATGTATCCATTTCTTCGACTATCAGCGGCGGGACCCAGTAGGGATCGTTTTTGTAAATTGAAAATGGAACTTTGACAAAGGTCTTTAAATCTTTCTTGTTCTCGACAATCCTGATGTCTACAGGCATAGTTATCCCCAAGTATAAAAATTTTGTTTTTTATTTAATGCTTTTCTTAAAGATACGTCTCCGCTTGTGCTGGGTGGGGTTGAAATATTTCCACAAACCATGGATCTTGCTGTTGTTTTCCAACTCCATATTGGATTCCGACAGGCGGAAGCCCATTTTGTGGGCGGATTTCGCCACTTCGATCACCATCAAGAGATCGACGCCTGTGCCGCGGTATTTCTTTTTGACGCCGGCCAGATAAAAGTCGAGTACTTCATAGGTGTTCAAAGCTTTCAGAATATGATACCAACCAAAGGGCAAAAGGTGGCCCTTGGCCTTCTGAAATCCAAGCGACAGGCTGGGCATGGCGATCATGAAGCCCACCATTTCGTCTTTTTCGTTAACGACGGCTTTCAGCAAATCTTTATGAACATAGGAAATATACTTTTTCACGTAATAGCGAATTTGTTCTTCGTTCAAAGGAACAGAGCCATAGATCTCGTCAAAGGCTTCGTCCAAAAGGCGGAACAATTCCTCGGCCCGGTCCAGGCATTCTTTCTTCTTGTTAAATTTCAGAACCCTGAGGTTGCCGCGTTCTTTGATCCGGTCGGCCAGACGCAACAATTTGGCGGGAATTTCTTCCTCCGACGGGATCTTCGCTTTGAATTCGATGTAATCGATCTCTTTTGCGTATCCCTTGCTCTCCAGGAAGGCCTGGTAATAAGGATGATTGAAGTTGGAGGCGATGGTGGGCACTTGATCGAAGCCTTCGACCATCATGCCTTCGGGATCGAGATCGGAGAATCCCTGGGGTCCACTCACAGTGTCCATGCCTTTTTCCTTGCCCCATGATTCCATAGCGTCGAACAAGGCATCGGAAACCTCTTTGTCCTCGATGCATTCATACCAACCGAAACGGATATTTTTTGTATCGTATTTTTTGTTGGCGCTATGGCTGATGATCGCCGCAATGCGACCGGCAGGAATACCATCTTTGTAAGCCAAAAACAAACGGGTCTCCGAACCCTGGTGGGCGGGATTTTTCTTTGAATTGAACACTTCCAGTTCATCGGCGATCAACTGGGGAACGTAATTAGGACTGTCTTTGTAAATTGCAAACGGCAGTTCAACAAAGGTTTTCAAGTCTTTTTTGCTTTCAACAATCTTGATATCAATGCTCATTATGACCTCATCTAAGTGACTATTATATATAAAGGGCAAAGGAAATTCAATAGCAGCCGTTTTGACTCAGGCATCGCAATGGAGTAAAATAAAAAAATGAAGCGTTTCAAACGAGTTGCAATCGCTGTCCTGGCGATCATGGGGATCGTATGCTTATCCGGTTACTTTTTTCTGCGCCGCACCTTGCCGCAGGTTTCCGGAACCATCATTATCAAAGAGGGAATCCAAAATGAGATTAGTATCCAACGTAACCGTTGGGGAGTTCCCGCCATCGAAGCCTCCTCCCGGGGGGACCTGTTTTACGCCATTGGCTTTGTTCATGCGTCGGACCGGTTGTTTCAGATGGATATGGCCCGGCGATTGGCCTACGGCAGGCTGTCGGAAATATTTGGAGAGCGTGCCCTGGGCCTGGATAAACACAAAAAGGATTTGCTCATCGAGGAATCCATCACCCAATCGTTGGCGGAAGCCAAATTGGATCCTACGCTGGAACACCTCATCCGCCAATATTGCGCCGGAGTTAACGAATATATCGACCACCAAGCCCTCCCGCCGGAATTCACCCTCCTGGGATACCGCCCCGCCCCCTGGACAGCCCGCGATGTTTTTTGTATTTTTAAAAATATGGAGAACATACTGGCGGAATCCGGCTCCGAGCTTTACAATTACAAAGTGACCCGCGCTTTGGGCAGACAAAAGGCCGGAGAGCTACTGCAGGGTATTTGCGGCACAACAATAATCCACCCTGGGGACAATACTCAAATATGTGAGCGCAACACTCTGGCCATGCTCCTGGACCTCGAGATCCAACAGGGCGAACAATCCATCGGCAGCAACAACTGGGTCATCGGCCCTCAAAAATCCGCCGGCGGCGCCCCAATATTGGCCAACGATCCCCACTTGCCCAATGTATTCCCCTCCTATTTTTACCAGCTCCGGGGCCGGACGGATGATTTATGCCTGTCGGGCAACACGATTCCCGGAACGCCGTTCATTGTCATCGGCCGCACCAACGCGGTGGGTTGGGGATTTACCAACATCGGAACCGATGTCATCGATTACTTCGCCCTCAAAATCAATCCCGACAATTCCGGGCAATACCTGGTGGATGGGCAATGGAAAGACTTCTCCTGGATCGAGAAAAAAATCGCGGTCAAAGGAAAAGAACCGGTCGTCCACCGGATAAAGATGTCGAAATTCGGACCTGTTTTTTCCCACGGTAATCTGTCGTTGGCCCGCCATTCGGTTATGCTCTACCCCTCGACAACGCTTCAGGCATTTTATCGGATGAATACCGCAACCTCAGTCGAACAATTCATCGGCGCCATCCGTCTCTTTTCCTCGCCGGCCCAAAACATTGTATTCGCGGATTTCAAAGGCAACTTCGGATACTACCCCGCAGGCAAAGTTCCGATTCGAGGCAAGGGAGACGGCTCGCTGCCTATAAATGTGACCCGAAGCGAGGAAAGCTGGCAAGGATTCTACCCTGAGGAACAGAAGCCCTGGTTGCTGAACCCTGAACGGGGATACATCGCCACGGCAAACAATCCAGTGCTGGACGACGGAGCATTGCCTCTATTCCGAAAAACCTGGTATCCATCGTTCCGGGCAGATAGGATCGAGACGCTCATCGAAAAAACAGAGAAGCTAAGTGTCGAAGACAACACTCGCATCCAGACCGATTCGCTGCTTCCGGCAGCAGAGTTTCTAGTGTCTTTTATCAAGCCCATGGAATTCAAGTCTTCGGATGCGGCGTTCGTGCAAAAAAAGCTCGTGAATTGGAATTGCAAAACCGGCACAGGACCTGGACCCTACCTGTTTTACCGGTTCGAACACCACCTGGCCCGCCGCCTGTTCGCCGACCATATCAAAGAACCGGATGTGCGGTCTCTCATCTCTACAGCGTGGATTTACCGCATCCTGGGCTACCCCGATGCCACACCGCGCACATTGCCGCCGGCCGGCGAATTTTGGATCGACGACATCGGAACTATCGAAGTAGAAGACCTGGATACGATTGTAAGACTCAGCCTCGAAGACACATTCGCCGAATACACCAACGCATCGAAAGATGGCGAACCGGTCTGGGAAACAATTCACCGGATCGCATACAACCATCCCCTGGGATCGGCCAAACTTCTGGCGCCATTCTTCAACCGCGGCCCATACTACACTCCCGGCGGGAAAGGGTGTGTTCTAACCGCCAGTTTCCCAGGCGGCAAAGAATTCGCTGTCACCCACAACGCCACATTCCGCATGATCATCGACTTCGGCAATCTGGATAACTCCTTGCTTGTCAACTCCTCCGGTCAAAGCGGCCATTTTTTGAGCCCCCATTACGACGATCAGATTCCCCTATACACAAGGCTCGAATATCGTAAAATGGAGCGGTTCGCAACAAGCGACAAAAACCTGGTGTTACAGCCGGATAGATGAAAAAAGGGTGGATCATGGCGCGGGCCAAAGAGCTCACGGTCGAAGCCATCATCCGGCGACTTCGCCGTCACACATCTGTACTTTTTAATCCGCGATCTTGACTGAATTTTTTCTCTATTATAAACGTCACAGGGCCGTCGTTCACCGACGAGATGTTCATCATGGCGCCGAAGACGCCGGTCTCGACTTTAATCTCTTCAGACAACACCCGGTTGAAAAAATTGTATAATTCTTCCGCTTTAGCCGGATCTTCCGCATTGCCGAAATCCGGTCGCCGCCCTTTTTTGATATAGGACGCCAATGTAAATTGCGAGACCGAAAGAATGCCTCCATCCACATCCATCACACTGAGATTCATGCGGCGGGTATGATCCGGGAACATCCTGAGGTTCACTATTTTGTCCGCCATATAGCGGATCTCCTTTTCGGTATCCCCTTGCTCGATGCCGACATAGGCCAAAATGCCCCGATCGATCTTTCCGACTATTTCGCCGCTTACCTCGACGCTAGCCCGGCTGACCCGTTGGATGACCACTCTCATGATACGACTATCGACTCCCCCGGACAAATAGTGGCGCGCCGGAGATACGGGGCAGTGATTTGCGTTCGATGTCTTTTTCCGTATGCCAATATACCCTTTCCAATAAAATTTCCGCGTCGTTGTCGATGATGACGCCGTGCTCGCCGGCATACTCAATTAAATGAACCGGCTTGCAGCCGTTCGCCTCACAATAGTGAAGCCTCAACGAGATGATAACAAGAGGATTGAACGTTCCCGGTACGACATGAATTCCGGCCACCCCCAGATATCTTTTCTGCGAGGCGGGCAAGCGGTTCAAAAAACGCAAAGCCTGGGGTAATGGGGCGGACACCGCCACATACAACGGCCGGTAGGCTGATGAATAGGGGAATACCCATTGCCCCTCTTTTATCTCATAAGAACGATCCAATCCCAATGGGCCGAACCGTTCTTCCAAATCCACAGCATCTTCCGCCAATACAATTGAATGTTCCGGCAGTTCCAAATCGCCGGCCAAACGCAGGATCGCCCGCTTGACCTCGCCGGTGAACGCTTCGATTGCGGATGGTGAGGATAAAACGGGGATTCCCTCCATCAAAAGCTTCGAATCCCTCTTCATGAATGATTTTTCTTTATCGTCAATAACAAAGAAGCGGTGCGCTTGTTGCTTAAAATCTTCAATCTGCAGCACCAAATCTTTTTTGTCCCGCTTCAATTGACTGATATCCTCCACAATCGGGAACAGAACCAGGGCGGCGTACAATGCCGCGGCCAGGAGAATCCCCAATAGTATGAGAAAACCTTTTAGAAATCCCGGTGACTGTTTCATTGTAATTCCAGCTCCCCTTCGATGATAAAATCACCCTCCGCGACATTTTCCTGCGGCAAGGTCACGGTAAAATCCAGTAGCGGCAGCTCACGTTCCAATCGATTTAGAAAAACTTGCCACTGGGCATCAAAGAGCTCATACGATTCACTCTTGAAATGGCCTTTCAAAGAAAAAGCCGATGAGTGCAACCGGGGTTTGAAGGCCAGTTCGCGATATTCCAGAAACGGCGGCGACATCACACTCAAACTCTGGATAAAACCGGCGGCGCAATTCACTGTTTTATGAGGCAACTCCCGGATGGAGCGTCGCAGGAAAAATTCGATCCGTTGATTCCTGGTTTCCTGAACCAGGGACATTTTACCGCCGAATTCCACATTGGACTCCATGGTCTTGCGGATATCATCCTGCCAATCACCCTTGATTCCCAGCAAGTATACAGTGACGCCCGCCAGGACGGCTACGGTTAGAAAGAGGAAGACAATCAATCCCCAATGCTTCTTGGTTTTGCGTTCGCTCTGCATTGGCTAAATATATCACAATTACTCCCGGCGGGCAATGAATGACCCGTCCTTTTGCAATCCCCAATACCGATGGTTGAACTAACAAATTTGTGATCAGTAATAAAAAAAAAATTTCAAAGTATTGAATTTTTTTTGGGAGAGATCTACAATAGCAACAAGGAGGAAGTTTGGTGAATCCAGGTGCCCAAATGAATTTATTATATTTATGCACAGAAAAAAACGCACTATTGTATCGTCAACAAACCTAAAAAAGGAGAATAAAAATGTTTAAAAGAACCCCTAGCATCTTTTGCAAAACATTGATTTTGTGTTTTATTTTTGCTATTTGTAGCACGCAGGTCTATCCTAGAATCTGGTGCAATACCACAGATGGCGGTTTTTCGGATGATTCAGTGCTCGCCGGAGTTTCCATGAGAACACATATTGTCGAGGCGGCAGCCCATTTTTTAAACGCCTACGGACACACAATGCTACTTCTCAATAAAATTGAATTATCCGAATTGTATGGATTGAATTTCCCAGAAGCCCAACAATTAACGAATACCGCCATTGAAGAGATGAACTATGCAATCGCCGAATTTTCAAATCTACGGGACCTCGCGGCTCGAACACCGTATAACGACAATGTGCTCGACATGGTTGCAGCCTACGATTTTTCTCAGTTTGAAACCAGAAAAAAAGCGAACGGCTCAATTCTCTCAAACCTAAAAGAGCTACTGGTGGAGAGAAAACTCAGGGAATATTATGACCAACAATATGCCAATTTATATGAAATTGTCGGACATTTAAATTTGCTAAAATCTCATCTTGATGGTAATATATACCCTGATTTTGATACTATTCACAATTTAAACCAAATCCTGGCGGAAACGATGATATCTGGCGAGTACGCAGCGGAAATTTTTCACGAGGTCGTTATTAACACCAACAAATGAAGATATTTTCCTCTTTCTTTTTGCTTGAGCTAAAAAGGCTTTTCTCAAAGAGGAATATCTTTATCCTTTTTTTGTTTTTTCTGCTTTGCCAATATCTAGTCCAGGTGAGAATAAACGAATTTCAGCTCAAGCTGGAAAACAAGACGCAATTCCTGGAGATCGAGCGGACGAACAGCGAAAAGTTCATAAATTATAACCAATACGGGACATTTGGATTTCGTTTGATGTTCATTCCACCGGCAATCAGCGCCTTTTTCTCAAACTCCGCTGTCATTTCCGAGCTCACGGCTTTTGTCGATTCAGGAGTTCGTTTGAGAATTTACAATTCCCTATTGGGGAAAAATCTATTTTCAGACAAAAACGGAGGATTCAAGGATTTGGCGGGAATCATCCTCTTGTTCGGCACATTGATGGCCCTTTACTTCGGGTATGATTCATTCAGGTACAAGGAATACATTAAATTCATCTCCAGTTTGTCGTCAACCAAACGGGCCTATTTTTCGATTTTGTTCGCACGCTTGATACTTCTGAATGTGACGTTTCTTTTCATCATCTCGTTTTCACTATTTTTGACGCGATTGAATGGACTACATTTTTCCACGACTGAATATATCAATTTTTCGGTGTTCCTTTTCCTGACTGTTTTGCTCTTGAGTTTTTTTTTGGTATTGGGGGCGATCATCAGTTGCTCCAAATCCAACATTAACGCTATTTTAACAATCATCTCAGTGTGGGTGACGGTTACATTCCTGGCGCCGGGTATTATCACGAATATCGTCTTTCAACGCGCGGGCCTGATCGAATCCAACTTCAAAGTGGAAATGGACAAATTGCAGCAATTGATAAATTTCGAAAACCGCGCCATCGTCCAACATGGCCGTTTTGATCCTGATAAGGCGAATACTACCCGCGAAAGGCATTTAGTGGAAAGCTATTGGGAAAAAGAATTTAAAGAAATACAACATCTTGAAAAAAAACGAAATGAAAAAACATTGAAAAACGCCAGAACCTACCAGATATTTTCTATCGTTTGCCCCACAACGTTTTACATTGCCATGAATAATGAGATCAGCGGCCTCGGTTACGAGAGTTTCATTGATTTTTATCAATACACGCAGGAACTACGGGAAAAATTCATCCACTACTATCTGCAGAAAGCATTCTACTCGAACGACAAAAAAGTCGAAACGTTCGTAAAAAAAAACGAGAACGTATTTGTTTCCAAAAGCAGAATCCCTGACATCATTATCTTCGGAATCATCCTGAATCTCCTCTATTTGGCCATTCTCTTCCATTTTTCATTCAACCGTTTCAGGAAATACATCTTCGGGTTGCCGGATCAAAAGTACCGGGAGCTCAAAGAACTGGAAATGGAATTAATGACTGGTAAAACAGTTGTACTCTTGACCGCTGACAATAGAATCAGCGGTCAATTGTACAATTTCTTCACCGGCCACGACGATGAATTTGACGGCGTAGTGATGCTCGATGAAGAAGATATAGCGGCGGACGGAAACCGGGAAGATTTCCTCTACTTATGCAGGCCCGAAGAGATCCCCGGCGATATCAAAGTCAAGGATTTCGTCAAATTTTTTAGCCGCTTGCTTTATGTGTCCAAACGGGAAAACGCGCAATTATATCTAGACCTGCAGCTCGATACCGTTGAACGTAAATTTTTCAGCCAGTTGAGTGACGCGCAAAAGGGCCGGATATTACTGGCGGCTGCAGTGAAAAAAATGAGCGCCATCTATATGATTCACGATTTGGCGCGCGGCATGCCCGTTGATTTTGTCATGGAATTCATCGACATATTGAGCCGGGTAAAAGAGGATGGCGCGGCAATATTGTATCTGAGTCGCGACGTGTTATTCGCTTCTAAAATAGCGGATCGGTTAACCTATCTCCTCACCGACCCGACGCTCCCCAAACGGATTGATACGTACCAATCAATGTAAAAGACAAAAAAAATTAGCCGGAATCCGCCTTGACCTTACCTCCGTCTTCAACCGGTTTGATGATGTAATTAAAATAATTGAGCATCTGCTCGCCCACTTTTGGGCGGGTTTGCATATAATGCATCAATTCTTCAAAATTATTCCCCATTTCAGACCTCTGGGTGGGGAAATCCAGCTTCACGACATTTTGCCGGTCCTTCAACTCATTGGGAGCGAATTCTTCAGTACTTTCAACAATAGTACCCAGGATATGAACATCCGAGTATTTCGTAAACTCCACAGAAAACTGCCTCTTTCCGGTTGCGGTCTGAAAACTCCCTTTGTGTTTGCGAATCCGGTTTGCTTCCGTCTTGAAACAAGCCACAAACTTAATGACAGCCGGCGGAATGATATCATACACATTGCATCCGGCGGGTAAATCGGGTTCCACCACTGAAGGAATCCAACGGCCTTCCTCCGATTTACCGAGCTCGAACCGGTAAATCCTCCGGCCTGGATATGCTTCATTTTCAAAAATTTGAAGATTTCCATAAGCGGTTTTTTTAAAATTATTTTTGAGATTTAGATAGTATGCTACCCGGTCGGACATCACACATTTCAATTCCTCTACCTTATGGTACACAATCCGTTCAAACTCAGGAATATTCAACAACTCGATAAGTTCTTCAATATCGATTCGTTTGTCCATTCGTCCTCCTTTTTCCCTGCGCCCGTGAATTTAAGAATGCACCCCACTCACGGCGCATGCTAATCTTCCAGACACATATAGTCCCTCTCAAACAAGTAACAAAAAACAAGCCTAACATAATATTATAATATAAATGATCGAAAAAAAAAAAACAAGATTCTAATTTTAAATTTATTCCCAACAATAAAAATGTTGAAATCACATTTTCGCGGGAACCGGAATCCCCATGACTCCCAACAATTTCTCCAAACGATCTTTCACCAACACAATCATTCCAATGCGT
>CAZBHS010000048.1:25315-36779 GCA_964491915.1 uncultured Clostridia bacterium | reverse complement strand
ATCACATTGGCGACGATCTCTTTCTTCTTCATTTCTTCTCCACGATGTTGTAGATGTCGAAGACCGTGTCTTCCACATCGTCCCAGGTGGGGTTGCCGCCGCGGAAGAAATAGAGCTTGCCGTCCTTGTTGGCCAGGAGTAGGTCGTTGGTCATGACGGTGTGTTTCAACTGGAAGGTGTCTGCGTCGTAAAACAGCAATCCGAAGAGTTTGTTATCCTCGTCAGCGGTCCGTACTTGCACAATCAGCCAACGGCCGTCGATCAGCACATTGCAAATCCGCGAATACCCGGTTTTCCAGACCCCCAGATTTTTCCAATAATCCTGCGAGCTAACCATGCCCTTAGGAAAGTGATAAAAAGTTTTGGGCATCTTCTTGTAGAATTTGGGTTGCTCCAGATTCACTGTTTTGGTAACCTGGGGATCGTCGCCGGTGATGATTCTCAAGCGGAGTTTGTCCTCGGATAGAAAGAACACCTGGTTTTTGTATTTCGCCAGGAAGCAATAGAATAGATTGATGCTCCAGGGCTCTTCGTAGGTCTCTTGAATCAGGTTTTTGATGAATTTCCCTTTGTCGGAGTACACCTGGAGGTAGTTCACCGCAAACCGGTTGGTTTTTTTATCATAATCTGTGCTGAATACGGCCACGTACCATCTGTTTTTGAAGAACAGCGTGTCTGTCGGAGCATAGGTTTTCCTGAGCTCTCTCACCTCGTTTCTTTGCCACTCGTAGACTCCGTTCTCCTTCTTGAACACGTGCGTTTTGCCAACAAAACCTTCGATGACCAGGTCCCCGTTGTCGAGAATATTGAATGCGAAGGATCCGCTCAGATCACCGGGACCTTTCCCCAGCTTTGCCACAAGCTCGAGCTTTTCGGGGGTAACAAGGACGCAGCCCGGCACACCGAACGACACAATGAGATCGCCGTCTCGATCCACCACCGCATCCGAGAACACCCTGGCGAACACAGTGTCGTGTTCAAAGCTTTGTTCCAATTTGAGAGTTAAATCCCTAGCGCAAACACTCGATACTAAAAAGAACAGAGACATAAAAAAAAATATTTCTTCAAATTTCTTCATAGACACTCCATTATTTCTGAATCATGCAGAAAACTATTCGGTCCCACCTTTCAATTACATAGAATGACACCAGCAATTAAATGGCACCGCTGAACAATAGCAATGGGGTATACCAAATGGTCCTTGGCCCCATGTCCCCGGCTCAATTCCTTCATTCGCGTTGGTGGGCATTGTAATGAGTAATGATAGAGTCAATACCAATGACAAAATGATGATTACTTTGATTTTATTCAAGTTTCCTCCTCTTTATTCGTTTCCTTAGTTTCCTTTATATTTTGAAAAGTCTTACCGCCTTTTAGATTCTTTGTCCCTTTGTCGGCTAAAATTTGGGATTCTTTATTGATCGAATCCCTTTCAGGTTTCCAAAAAAAAACATTCTACCAAACCACACTTCCAACGTCAAGACATTCTCTATTGTTCTTTCTTGCAAAAAAATCCCTGGTGCCTGTCCCTTTTGGGGTGTGGTATAATTGGGGGATGATGAAGAGAGTTAGGGCTTATGCGCCGGCGACGGTTGGGAATGTGTCGTGCGGGTTTGATGTGTTTGGCCTGGCTGTTGAGCGGCCGGGGGATGAGGTTGAAGTTGTGCTGCGGGATGAACCGGGCGTCGTGATGACTGGGATCGAAGGTGAATTCGGTCACTTGCTGCCGATGGAGGCGGACCGGAATACGGCTGGGGTTGCGGTGAAGGCCTTTTTGGAGAGTATTGGCTTCGAGAAAGGGGTTGGTATCCGGTTGTTCAAGGGGATGCCGTTGGGCTCCGGCATGGGGTCTAGCGCGGCGTCGGCTTGCGCGGCGTTGTGGGCGGCCAACCGGTTGGTGGGCTCGCCATTGACCAAAGAGGCGTTGCTGCCGTTTGCCGTGAAGGCGGAAGAGGTGGCATGCGGGGCCGGACACGCGGATAACGTTGGGCCGTCTTTGTTGGGGGGCTTTGTGTTGGTGCGGCGGACCGAACCGTTGGATGTCTTGAACTTGCCGGTGCCTGAGAAGGCGCGCTGGGTGCTGATCCACCCGGATGTGGTGGTGAACACGGCGGAGGCGCGGCGGCGGATGAAGCCGGAGATTGGGCTTCGGGATGTTGTGACGCAGTTGGGGAATGCCGCCAGCTTTTTGGCGGGTATGCTGACCGGGGATATTCGCCGGATGGGGGACTCGCTGGAAGATGTGATCGCCGAACCGACGCGGGGGGCGATGATCCCTTGCTTTGGGGAGGCGAAGAAGGCTGCGTTGGAAGCGGGGGCTCTGGGTTGCGGGATTTCCGGGTCGGGGCCGTCGATGTTTGCGCTGGCGAATAGTAGAGAGGCTGGGGAAGCGATTGGAGCTGCCATGGGGAAGGTGTTTACCGAAGCGGGCATAGAGTGGGAAGTCTATGTGTCCGGGACCAATGTTGACGGAGCGCGGATTGTGTTTGAGGAAGGGTTTTAGCGAAGGAATGGATGAAGGAATGGATCGATGAACTATTATAGTACGAACCGGCAATCGGAAGTGGCGGGCGTTAGGGAGGCTGTGCTGCGGGGGATGCCGGATGACCGGGGGCTGTATATGCCGGAGCGGATTCCGCTGTTGGGACGGGGATTTTTTGAGTCGCTGGGGCGGAAGACATTGGCGGAGATTAGCCTCGAGGTAGGGCGCGAGTATTTTTCGCCGGATGTGCCGGAGGCGAGGCTGGAGGAGATGCTGGAGGAGGCTCTGGATTTTCCGGTTCCGTTGCTCGAAATTGGGGACGGGGTGTTTGTGTTGGAATTGTTTCATGGTCCCACATTGGCGTTCAAGGATGTGGGGGCCCGGGTGATGGCGCGGGTGATGGGGTATTTCGCCGGCGGAGGCGACCGGGAATTGACGGTGTTGGTGGCGACGTCGGGGGATACCGGGAGCGCGGTGGCTCGCGCGTTTTATGGGGTGCCGGGGATTCGGGTGGCGGTGCTGTATCCGTCGGGGAAAATCAGCCGGCTTCAGGAGCGGCAAATCGCCACATTGGACGGCAATATTACGGCGCTGGAGGTGGAGGGGACGTTCGACGACTGCCAGCGCATGGTTAAAGAGGCGTTTTTGGATGGGGAGCTGCGGCGGCGGTGTGTGTTGACGTCGGCTAATTCCATCAATATCGCCCGCTGGATCCCTCAGAGTTTTTATTATTTTTACGCCGTTGGACAATTGCCGGGCGAGCGAGGATCGCTTGCGGTGTCTGTCCCCAGTGGGAATTTGGGGAATGTGACTGCCGGGCTTTTGGCGCGGGCCATGGGCTTGGAGGTGGATTGGTTTGTGGTGGCGGCCAATGGCAACCGGACTGTGGTGGATTATTTGCAGACGGCGGAGTATCGGGGCAGGGCTTCGGTGAGGACTATTTCCAATGCCATGGATGTGGGGGATCCCAGTAATATCGCCCGGTTGATAGATTTGTACGATGGGAAGATCGAGCGGATACGGGAGCTTGTGGTTGGCTTTTGGTTTAATGATGATGAGACTCTGGAAGCTATTGAATCGGTGAAGCGGGAGTCGGGGTATGTGATGGACCCGCATGGGGCTGTGGGGTATTTGGGATTGAAGGAATGGATGACTAGAGAGCCTGGAATCGAGCGGGGCATCTTTTTGGAGACGGCTCATCCTGCGAAGTTTGGCGGCGATGTGGAGATGCCGGAGCGGTTGCGGGCCTGCCTGGGGAAGGAGAAGCGGTCGATTGGGATAGCGGCTGAATTTGGGGAATTGAAGGGGTTCTTGCTTGAATGGAGCGGGGATTCGTGGTAGAACTAATGGCGATGGAAGGACAAAGAAAAAAAATGCTGCTTCATATGTGTTGCGCGCCGTGCGCGGTGTATGTGGTGGAGCAATTGCGGGAAGAGTATGATGTCGCCGGCTTTTTTTACAATCCCAATATCCAGCCCAGGAAAGAGTATGATTTTAGAGTGGCCGAGGTGCGAAAAATCGCCGAAAGACTTGGTTGGGATGTGATTGTGGGGGACTATGACATGATGGAGTGGTTCGCGGCGGTCAAGGGGTTGGAGCACGAGCCGGAGCGGGGGAAGCGGTGTTCGGTGTGCTTTAGGATGCGGCTGCGCAAGACGTTTGAGTTGGCGCGGGAGCGGGGATTCGATATCGTGACCTCTACGTTGTCCATTAGCCCGTACAAGGCCACCAAACAGATCAACGCCGAGGGCGAGGCGTTGAGCCGGGAATTCGGTATCGAATTTTTACCGGAGAATTTCAAGAAGCGAAACGGTTTCACTATCGGCAAGAAGATGGCCATGGAGATGGGCATTCAACACCAGAATTATTGCGGTTGCGTCTATTCCAAAGTGGAGAAGATCTTGCGGGAGAGAGGCAAGACTACTTAGCCGAGATCCTCTTGCGGCTGACCTGAAACACCCCTTTGATTTGTTGGAATCCCTTGTAGATTTTTTGCAATTGTTGGACATCCTTGACTTCGAAGGTGATACGGATGCGGCTCATGTTCTGGCTGCTGCTTTCGGATTCGGCTTTGCGGATGTTGGAGTCGTTGTCGGCGGTGACGGTGGAGATGGCGGAGAGAATGCCGGGCTTGTCCTGGACAATGAGGTCGTACTTCACCAAATAGGAGTAGTCTTCGTTCACGTTCCAATTGACCTTTTTGAGGCGGGAGGGGAGCACGTTTTTCATGCTGGAGCAATCGGCGCGGTGGACCACCAGGCCGCGCTTCTGGGTCATGTAGCCGGAAATGGGGGCGCCTTTGATGGGGTTGCAACATTTGGCGAATGTGATGTCGATATCTTGATAACCTTCGACATTGACCAATTTATAGATTTGTTTTTCATTTTTCGGATGCTTTTTAGGCAGATTGATCCCTTCGGGCGCGAGGTCCGGGAAAATCCCGCTGAGGGTTTTTTTATCCATCAACCGTTTACCGGAGCCGATATCTTTGTAAAAGCCGTCGGGATCGGAGTAGTTGAGGCGGGCGAGGTGTTTCTTGAATTCCTCTTCGTCGAGGGAGAGATGGTGCCGATTTTTGTATTCCCGTAAGGCCCGGGCCCATAAACGGCGGCCTTTCTCGATGTTGATCCGGTTCTCCCGTTTTTGGAAGAAGCCCATGATATTCTTTTTGGCCTTACTGGTGGCTACGAACCGCAACCAGTCGGAGCTGGGATTGTGAGACTTGGCGGTAAGGATTTCCACCACATCGCCGGAATGCAATAGGGTTTTGAGGGGGACCAGGTGCTCGTTGACAATGGCTCCTTTGCAGCGGTGGCCCACTTCGGTGTGAATGGAATAGGCGAAGTCAACGGGGGTAGAGCCGGCCCTCAGGTTGATGACTTTTCCTTTGGGGGTGAATACATAGATCTCGTTGGGGCGGAGGTCTTTTTTGACCAATGTGAGAAAGTCGCGGGGATTGGGGTTGTTTTTGTGGGCTTCGATCATGTCCTGGAACCACTGGAGCCGGGTGTCGTTCTCGAGGGAGGTGACCCCCTCCTTGTAACGCCAATGGGCGGCGATGCCCTCTTCGGCCATGCGGTGCATTTCGCGGGTGCGGATTTGGATTTCGAATTTGACGCCCTCTTCGTTGAACAGGGTGGTGTGAATGGATTGATAGCCGTTGCTTTTGGGATTGGAGATGAAATCGCGCCAGCGGGTGGGGATGGGCCGCCAACTGGAATGCTGGAAAATTTCGCTCATAATGGCGTAACAATTGGCCACAGTGGTGGTGATGACCCGTAGGCCGATGAGGTCGTAGACCCGGTCGAGTTCGATATTTTGACGTTGCAATTTGCGGAAGATGGAGATTTCGCGTTTGATGCGGTAGTCGATATCGCCCTTGATGTTGAGTTTGGCCAGGATTTTGACGATCTCTTTTTTGACGTTTTCCAGCTTCACGTGGGCCCAATCTTTTTTCTTCTGCAGCTCTTTGCTGATTCTCAGGTGCTCCTCGGGGTAGGCGTAGCGGAAGGAGATATTTTCCAACTCGTCTTTGATTTTTCCCATGCCCAGGCGATAGGCGATGGGGGCGTAGATGTCGAGGGTCTCCATGCTGACGCGCTTTTGTTTTTCAGGTTTGAGGGCGTCGAGGGTTCTGATATTGTGCAGGCGGTCCGCCAGTTTGATGAGGATGACCCGCACGTCGTTGGTCATGGCCACGATCATTTTTTTCAGGGTTTCGGCCTTGGCGTTCTCCGCGTCGATATCGGAGATTTTGGAAATTTTAGTGACGCCCCAGACCAATTCGGCGATCTCGCCGCCGAAGAGATTCTCGATGTCGTCCTTCGTGTAATCAGTGTCTTCGATCACGTCGTGCAATAGCGCCGCCGAGATGGAGATCTCGTCCAGGTGCATATCCGCCAACGTGGCCGCCACCTCGAGCGGATGAATGATGTAGGGTTCGTTGGAAGCGCGGATTTGATTCATGTGGGCGCTGGCGGCGATGGAGTACGCCTTTTTCAGTAGCTCTGTGTTGGCATTCGGATAATAGCCCAGTACTTTTTCTTGCAATTCAAAATATCGTTTTATCATTTTCCCTAAACTAGAATATAACCTATTTTTCCACCAATGGCAACAGGGGGGGATGCGGCGGGAGTTGAAATATCAACCTTATTATGATACATTGTAGCAAAATGAAAAGAAAACTGGTGGTATTTGCGAAATATTTGGGCATTGTTGCCTTTTATGGCATGCTGCTGGGGGTCTCGACCTTTATCACCATGAGCTTGCTGATTAAAGGCGACGAGGTTGTCGCTCCGTCAATGGTGGGAAAAAGCCTGGGCGAGGCGTATGAAATCGCGGCGGCAGAGGGGATTCATTTAAAGAAAATCGTAGGTTATTACGATACCCATTACGATCCTCTCACCATCATCGACCAGTCGCCGTCGCCGGGGACCCGGGTGAAAGAACATTCGTATGTCAAGGTGTTCGTTACCTCTGAAATGGTCGAAGTCATCATGCCGGATTTGTCGGGACTCAGCCTCAAGGAGATCGAACGAATCCTCCGGGAAAACGACTTGCGCAAGCGGTTTGTCTCTTACATGGAGTCGGAAGAGGTGCCGGTCGATTTTTTGATCGCCCAATCGTATCCTCCAAACGCGCGTATCCCCAGCGGAAGCGGCGTTGATATTTTGATCAGCAAAGGCCAGCCCGAAAGGTCTTTTATCATGCCGGATTTGATTGGAAAAGATATCAACGCGGTCATTTCTTTTTTCGAATCAAAAGGATTGAAAATTTCTAAAATCCTCGATATCCCCTACCCCGGTCTGAGAGCGGGTATCATCATCAAGCAGTTCCCATCGTCCGGTTTTCGGATCAATTCCAAAAACCTGATTAATTTGCAAGTAAGCAGGTGACATCGTGACAGCAAAAAATCCTATTTTTCCTTCGATATTATCCACAAATTTTTTCGATCTCGAATCCCGTTTGACGGCGTTCGCGTCCAATGGTATCGATTACATACATTTAGATGTCATGGACGGTCATTTTGTGGACAATATTTCGTTCGGCCCCTCAGCCGTCAAGGCGTTGAAATCGAAATTCAATTTTAAAATCGATTCGCACCTCATGGTAGACAACCCTGAAAAAATGATCCCTAAATATATCGACGCCGGCTCGGACTGGGTCTCGTTTCATATCGAAACCAATAAAGACCACAAGGCCTTAATCGAAATGATTCATCGGCAAAATTGTAAGGCGGGCATTGTGTTGAATCCCGATGCGGATGTCGAGCGGGTGTTCCCATTGTTGCCTGATCTGGACTATGTTCTGTTGATGAGTGTGTTCCCCGGCTACGGCGGGCAGAAATTCATCGAAGCCACCATCGATCGCGTAAAGACCTTAAAATCGCGGATAATGGGAAATGGCTATGAATGCCTGATTCAGGTGGACGGCGGAGTAAACGCCGATAACGCCCCAAAATTGAAGGCCGCAGGCGCGGACCTTTTTGTCATCGGAACATTCTTGTATAATTCAAATGATATTGAAGACACCATAAATATCGTTTTAAAACAAATAAATGGAGCTAAAACATGAAGAAGCAATTTACGATTTTGTTCATACTGGCGCTGATAATGCTAAATGCCTGTGCGACCAAGAAAGATGTTATATTCACTTCTGAGCAGAGAGGGTCGGCTAAAACCATGTATGAACAGGCCACAAGGTTTATCACAAAGAATCCGGAACGGGCCCGTTTGATGTTCAAAGAAATTATGCAGTTGTACCCGGACGATAATTATTCCAGACGGGCAAAAATCGGAATCGCGGACTCTTATTTCAATCAAAAAGACGCGTCGTCGTTGATTGTGGCTGCCAGCGAATATCAGGAATATGTCAATTTATATCCCAATTCACCGGATGCCGCCTACGCAAAATTCCAGGTGGGGAATTGTTATTATAAACAGATGCGCAAACCGGAGCGCGACCAATCCCAAACCTTCGAGGCCATTAAAGCGTTCGAGAGTCTGGTCAAAATGTACCCGGACACCAAAGAGGCGGAACAGGCCCGGAAAAATGTGATCAAAGCGCGGCAGAATTTAGCCACCCATTATTATAAAATCGGCTATTACAACTACAAATACGGAGCATTGCGCGGAGCCGTCACCCGCTTCAAGCAGGTGATCGACGAATATCCGGATTTCAAACAGAACGACCAGATGTTCTTCATTACCGGCAAAGTGTATTTGCTGCTGAGAGAATTTGATTCCTCCGTCTCCTTCTTCCAGAAGGTCATCAACTCCTACCCCAAATCCAAATACGCCAAGAAGGCGGTAAAGATGCTCCGGAAAGTCGAGAAAGAGAGACAAAAACCTGCGCCGAAAGTGAAGCTTCCGAAGAATGTAAAGCCTAAAGAAGGTGATAAGAAATAAAGAAGATATCCCTGAAAAACCGGGAATATATCTATTTAAGAAAAAGAACGGCCACATATTATATATCGGTAAAGCCAAAAACCTGAAAAAACGGGTCGAACAATATTTTCAACGGGCGGACCACCCGGTCGTCGGTAACCTGCTCGAGCAAGCGGACGACATCGAGTTTGTGTTGACCGACGATGAGCGGGACGCCCTCTTGTTGGAATACAATTTTATCCAGAACTACCAACCACCCTTCAATGTCCGGCTCAAGGACGACAAGAGCTTCCCCTCCATCGAGATTACCGGCAAAGATGAGTTTCCCGCCATCTACTTCACCCGCAAACCGCGCCCCGGGAGTTTTGCCGTCGGTCCCATCATCAGCGCCAAAAAAACCAGGGACTTGATCGACATGGCGACCCGGCTCTTTAAAATCCGTTCCTGCAGGGATTCGTTGTTCAACAAGGGGGCCGCGTGCCTGTACCATTATATCGGTCGCTGTTCGGCGCCATGTGTGGATAAAGGGCAGTTGGAAGACTATTCTCAGCGGGTGAAGGACGCGATCGCCTTTTTAAAGGGGGAAAAATCAAAGATCCTGCGTAATCTGGAGAAGCGGATGAAGGAGCTGGCGGACCAATTGAGATTTGAAGAGGCCCAGCAATTGAAAGAGGATATCCGGCTCATCGAGGATTTTAATCTGGAGTCCTATATTTCCAGCCGTATGACCGCCGATTACGACGTCGTGGCGGTGAATATCGCCGAACGGGAGGTCTTTGCCGTCCAATTTTCCGTAGTCAAGGGCAAGGTCAGGCGCAGGGAGTATTTCGATTTCGCCTCGTTTTCAGGGGAGAGTCCGGAGGTGTTGCAGCGTTTTTTGATGTCCCTCTACAAAAGGGGACAGGTACCTCCGCAGATCCTGGTTCCGTTTTTGCCGGAGGAACCGGAGGCTTTGATGACGATTCTATCTGAATCGGCGGGCAGGAAGATTGAGATCAAGGTTCCACAGCGGGGCGACAAAAAGAATATGCTTCAACTGGCCATCAAAAACCTCAACCATTTTGTCAATAAAAACAATTATGATGTGGTGGGTACTCATATCAAAGACACGCTTAAATTGAAGCGGTTCCCCTCTTTGATCGAAGGTTATGACATTTCCCATCTTTCGGAACGGGACAGAGTTGGCGCGGTTGTGGTGTTTGCCCGCGGTAAGGCCATCAAATCCGAATACCGCAATTACATCATCAAACACGCGCCCCCCGGCGATACCGAAGCCATGAAAGAGGTGTTGGAGCGGCGATTTAAAAAGAAGGACGCCCTTCATCC
This sequence comes from uncultured Clostridia bacterium, assembly GCA_964491915.1. Classification (GTDB taxonomy): domain Bacteria; phylum Acidobacteriota; class Aminicenantia; order UBA2199; family UBA2199; genus JAHELQ01. Next base: position 26,585 of record CAZBHS010000048.1, on the reverse strand, counting down.
GGACCTACTCATGATCGACGGCGGCCTGGGGCAATTGAGCGCCGCGTTGGAGATCAAGCAAAAATTGGGCATCACCTCCGACGTGGTGGCCTTGGCCAAAAAAGAGGAGCGCGTCTTTTTGGAGCACGGCGGTTCGGTCCTGTTCCCCAAAGGTTCCCCCGAGCTCTTCCTCTTCCAGAACATCCGCGACGACGTACACCGGCGAGCGGTCACCCACCACCGCAAACGGCGCCAAAAGATTTAAAATACTATTGAAATGAATTCTTGATTGTCATAGAATAAAACCATCTAAATTTACAAGAGGTGAATAATGAAAGTCAAAAGATTCAACAAAACACTATCTCTCAACAAAAACACAGTAGCCAATCTGGGCAAAGAGGAATTGAGCAAAGTCAACGGCGGCCATACCGATTTTTTCTCATGCAACATGGAAATTTCCTGCGTGCATTACACTTTTTGCGTTCTCAACACCTGCGAGTCTTGCTAATCTAGATCCGCAGACTTACCAGTGGAGGTGCAGATCACTCTGCGCCTCACCCCTAATTATATCTAAATCAACGCCGCCAGGAAGCGGGAGGCGATGATATTCTCGAATTTGGCCCCATGGTCGCTTTCAATTTCCGACCAATCCCACAAAAAAACCTTAGACATCTTTTTTAGCAACTTAATTGGACTGCCGGTGAAGGGATAGATTCTGAAGTGGTAGTAGAGGTTTTCCAGGATGTCCAGCCAAGGTTTTACGGTTTTGTGAGTGACCGGCAGATCAGTGTTTTTTTGGATTTAAAATAATGCTTGCATTTGATTTTCTCATTAACTATAATGAATCCAAATCAAGATTACTGGAGGAAAACCATGAAAGTCAAAGACTTCAACAAAAAACTCTCTCTCAACAAAAAAACCATCGCTCACCTGGAAGCCGAAGATATGAACCAGGTGAAGGGCGGGGCAACCAGATTAACCTGCTTGATTACGCTTTGCCTCGTGTGCCCCTGAGTCTTATTTAGCGACGTTTTATTCGATGGAAATAACAGGGGTGCGGAATCGCACCCCTGCGTATTTCAACGGTTTTAGTTCCGTTTAATTCTGGAAGATTTCGAAGTCGTCGCCATAGGCGCTGAATTTACTGGTGGTGCGGGTGAAGTAGATGGTGGCGCTGGTGTTGGTGGAGCCTGTGGTGAATACGATGGATTTCTGACTCCAGGCTCTGGAGTCGGTAAATCCATCACATAAATCCGGTTCGAGATATTCATGACCAGCTTCATGTCGTGTT
>CAZBHS010000048.1:0-25305 GCA_964491915.1 uncultured Clostridia bacterium | reverse complement strand
CGGATCCGCCATAGTTTTTCACGCCGAGAAATGCGCCGGCGTTGTATTTTGCCAATCCCCAACCGGTTACAGTGTAACTGGTGTTGGGGCACAAGCCGGTGATGACCTGTTCGACTGTGCTGCCGGTTCCCACCAAACTGACGCCATAGGCGCCGGAATTGGAGGAGGAGGTGATGGATACTGTGCCGGTGGTAGACCAGCTAGATGTATCGCCGGTTTCGAAGCCGCCATTGACTACGGTGCCGCCGCAATTATTGACCTCTACGGTAATATAACCGACTTTGGTCTCGGTATCGTTGCCTGCGGAATTGGTGGCTGTCAACTCTACAGTGTAGTTACCGGCGGTGTTATAGGTTACAACCGGGTTTTTAACTGCGCTGGTAGAGGGGGTGCCGCCATTGAAGGTCCAGGCCCAGGTGGTGGGGCTGTTGGTGGAGAGATCGGTGAAGTTTACAGTGGCGCCTTCGTATACGGTTGTGTTGTCGGCGGAGAAATCGGCCACCGGAGCGACCGGAGGACCTGCGTAAGGGCCGTCGGGGGTGCCGGGGGTGCGCATCTGAACCGACGGGTCGCCGAAGCATACCCATGTGTCGGCCATACTTTCGCCGCCGCTACCATTGAGGTCGATCATTTTGAACAAACCATTGGCGAACATACCGCCGAAGGTTCTGACCGTGCCTGCCACAAGCAGGTCCGCCATCTCGTCCTCAGCATCCATCGGAGGAATCCAGGACTGGTTGATGGTGGAGCCGGCGTTGACGACGGCGCCTGTGGGGTTACCATTATTGGTGGCCCGCTGCCAGACTTCCGAATAACACGTATAGGGCCGGAAATTACCGACGACACAGGCAACAGAAATCACGAAGGGTAATTCCCATTCATTCACCAGGCCGTTTACATCGGTGCTGGTATACTGCCAGGAGCTGGTGTACCAGGAGCTGACAGTGCCATGACCGCAATAGAAGATGGTGCCGGCGCCGGCATTGATCAAACTGCTCATCAATGCGGGGCTCCCGCCGCTCTGGTGACATTCGTGGGTGGTATAACCATAACCCGCCAGGTCGGCGAGGATATAGTTGATGTGCTGGTAGTCATATTCGCCGTCGTGGCCGGGGCCTTCGGAAGAGCCCATGCCGATGGCGTGACGGAAGAAGCCTGCGGAGGAGAGTACGTCTCTTTCATAATTGAGAGTACGGTCTACCTGGGTGGTGACCTGAGCTCCGGTCTCGGCGGAGAAACGGCCGACAAAAACATCCACATAATGGTCGGAACCGACAATATAACCATAGTTTTGGTCGGAATCGCCGGCGGATGTGCTGGATGTCGGTACCTGGGCGTGGTCGCCAACCAACAGCAAATAGGTCAAGCCATTGGTGTTGTAGTAGTTGGCCACATAGGTTTTGAGGGCTGTGGAGCTACCGATGGCGGCGTAATCAACCATATCGACATTGTAGCCGATGCTCTGCTTCCAGGAAACAAATCCCGCCATCTCATCCATGAAGTCGCCATAGCTCACGATCAACATGTTGTCGATGGGATCGTTCAACATGGTGTATTCAAACGGAGTGTAGTTGATGAAGTGATTGGAATACACGGGGGTGAACGCCGGGCTCTGCTTTTTTGACGCTTCGGTGGCCGGAAGGATGTTTTCTCCCTGAGAACCGGTGTTGGAGACTTTGACAGTGATGCTCTTGTACACACGGAGCACTTTTGTCACGGGATTGTACTGGGTAGGATACACTGTAACAGCCTGTCCTCTGTAATCGCGGACGATATGGGCTTTGGCCAATTCAGCGATATTGGAGGGATAGAAGGCGTTGACATTGTACACAGCGCCGAATTCATACGGAATCGTTTCGGGATCGACATTCCGCAGCAGGTTGCCTTTGGACGGAGCCAGATTGACATTGTTGACGTCAACATAGACGGAATCAATGACTTCAACTGCCATCCGGGCCTGATCCGGAACGATCACGGAGGCGGACATTTTCAGCAATTCCGGCGCGCCTTTGATCAGCATGCGGCCTGTGTCGGCTGCATCCAAAACATCGAGTTTCCCATACGGGGAGTTTACTTTGTCCAGATCGTAGGTATTCAATTCGAATGTGACGACGGTCTGGTCGATGGTGGAGGAGACGAGCGTGGAGCCGTTCCCTTCAGTTCCTTTCTTGGCGAATGTAAAAGACACGGTTACGGCCAGTAACAGCGCCACGAACACTTTAAATTTTTTCACTATGACCTCCTTTGATAAATAGTGCGCAAAAAAATATTATGGGCAGAGACCGGGAATGTCTTCCCGGCCTCGTATGTATAACTTACTGGAGTTCCAGTTTATCAACCCAGCCGCAGTCGGAACCGCTGCTGACGCTGTAATCTTTCTCAAAAGCCCATTTCAGGGTATGGGTTCCACTCGAGACTGTATAGGTTTTCTGGGTCCAATCCACTGTACCGGCGATCTCAGCCTGCTTGACGCCATCGATATAGAATCTCAGGTAATCGTAGTTGGTTTCGGAAGAGACCTTCCAATAGAACTTTACGGATGTGACACCGGAAATAGTGGTTTCCATGATGGAATCCTGGTTATCGCTCAAAGCGGCGGGAGAGACCGCGGAGTCTCCGCCATAGTAGGATTGGCTGGTGGTGGAGGCCCAATTGTAGGTTCCGCTCAAGCTGAAGGTTTGACCTGTGATGTCCACGGCCTCGGCAATCTGGTCGGGCGGCGGTGTGCCGTCGAACAAGACTGTGTAGTCTTCCACTTCGCCATAGGTGAAGCTACCACATGGCGTCGGGGCGGCGGAGTAATTCATGACGACCCTCATGCGGGTGGTGCCGGTCAGGCCGGCGGGCACGGTGAAGCTACCGCTGACAGTGGAGCTGCCGCTGCCGCTGAACACTGTTTCGCCCGTATCGTCGAAATCACCGTCAACATTGTAATCGATAAAGATTTTCCAGTATTCGTTGTAGGTGCTGCCGGCGAATCCAGGCGTCAGAGAGACGCCGGCGTTGCCGCCGGGAGCCAGGGTGCAGGTCATGGAGGTGAAGTCGGAATAGTAAGTCCCACTGGAAGTATTATTGAAGGAACCGACAGTCACTCCGGCGATCCATTCATAATTGATATTGGTGCTGGCGGCGGTGCAATAGTTGACCACATTCGTCACAGTGATGTAATCGGTCTTGGTTTCGGTATCGCTGCCGGAAGCGTTTGTAGCTACCAGAGACACTGTGTAGACGCCCGCTGTATTGTAGGTTACAGAGGGATTCTGGGCGGTGCTGGTGGAGGGGGTGCCGCCATTGAAGGTCCAACTCCAACTGGTGGGATTGTTTGTGGACAGATCGGAGAATGTCACACTGCCGCCTTTGTTGACGGTGGTGGCGCTGGCGCTGAACTCCGCAACCGGAGGCTGCAGGGTTTGAACGGTAATATAGCCCACTTTGGTTTCCGTATCATTGCCGTTGGAATTGGTGGCTACCAGCGACACATCGTACACTCCGGGGGTGTTGTAGACCACCGAGGGATTCTGGGCGGTGCTGGTGGAGGGGGTGCCTCCGGCGAAGGTCCAGCTCCAGGAGGTGGGTCCGTTGGTGGACTGGTCGGTGAACTGAACGGAGCTGGAAGCCACCACTGTGGTCTGATCGGCGGTGAACTCGGCGACCGGAGGTACTCCGCCGCCTACCGGAACATTGGTCACGTAGGGTTTGAAGTTGTGCTTGGAGATGGTGAGGACAGCGTTGGGTTCGAGGCCCGAGAGGGCGGTGAACGTCAATGTGCCGCTGCCGTCGCCCGCCAGTGTGGTCTTGGCTTTGAGGGTGTCCTCGTACACCAATGTGGCCACGCCGTTGGGGCAATTGGAGGTGGTGATGCTCAAGGCGGTGGCTCCCGCCGAGATGGAAGAGTCGTGGGAAGCGGTTGCGGTGGTGGGCTGGGCGGTGTAGATCTTCATGGCCGGGTCGCCGTACCAATGGAACAATTCCCAGGTGGTCTGGTGCGTGCCCCACAGATATTCCATGGCGCTCTTGGCGAAGTTCAAGAGGTCGCCCATTGTGTAGATGGCGCTATGGGCCGGGATGGGGTTACCCAAACCGCCGGAACCATACTGCGGATCGATGCCCGGACTGGGCCAGATGCCGTCGATCAGGCCGGGGGAGAAGCCGTCGTTGGGGCCGCTATAGCTCAAGTTGGTGGCGCCGATAATACCGACGCAACCGCCGCCGCTCTTGCGCAGGAATTTCTCGGTAAAACATTCGGAGCCGCTGGTGAACTGACCGGTCAAGCAATTGATGCTGAACACAACCGGCAACAAATTTCCATTGCTCAAACTTCCGATATGGGAGGTGGTGAAATAGGGATCGCCCCACAGGGTGACATCGCCGTGGTCGCGGTGATACACCAGGAAGCGTCCTGCTTCGATATAGTTGGTGATATCTGTCGAATCGCCGTCCCAGGGGAATCCGGGTTTTCTCAATTCTGATGGCACCGGCGTGCCGGAGGGGGAATAATAGCCGTCATTGTAATAAAGCGGATCGATGGAACTACCGGTCACATAGACACGGTTCACGCCATAACCCTGTCCCATCACATAACTACGAATGTCTTCGGCTGTATGGGAAAAACGACGGTCGGCATAGCTGTTGGAGTCGCTATCCTGATAATAAGCGCATCCTAAGGCATTGGAGTAGAAGCTCGCCAATGTCGGGGGATTCTGTTCATAATTGATGATCTTGTCTACAATCACCTGGGCGTCTGTGGAATTGCTGGGGGTGATACGGCCATATGCCATTTCAGGTTTGTAACCGCTGTCTTCCATTTCGGCGTAATACAAGTCTGTATAGCGGGAACCGGTGTATTCAGCCGGGACATCGCCATGGTCGCCAAAAATCAGGAAGTACTGCGGTTTGGGAGTCCAATTGTCATAACGGGTCCGCAATTCGTTTGTCACCTGGGTGGTGGTCCAGGAAGACTGGGATATGATTTCGACTGAATATCCCATCTGCCGCTTCCATGTGGCCAGGGACTGGGCGGCGGTCAAATAATCGGAGTGCACGATCATGATGTAATCTTTCGGAGTCTCGCCGGCTTCCAATTGAGCCATGGATTCGGTCGCAGCCGCATAGTTTCCGCCGGCGGGAATGGAGCCGCGGTTCAACACGACATTCTTGACCATTTTGTTGGCGTGTTTGGGATTGGAATTATAGCGGCCGAAATTGGAATCTCCACCTTCAAATTTCACTTTGAACTTGATGTCGGTGTAGATCTTGACCTCTCCCGACACAGGATTGACCTGCATGGGGCGGACCTGGATAACGGCAACCTGAACTCCCATATACCCTTCATGGTTGATTATTTTTACAATGTCCCCGGGAAAATAGACGTTGTTTTCATACACGTCGCGATTTTTTTTGAATGTCGGATCAGGGCAACCGACGCAATCGGAAGCCAATTCCAATGAAGGATGAATATTGAATGTTCCTTCCTCAACCTCGAATTTCGATGTCAGCATCTGAATTCTAGGGGTGGCGCCGTAAGGAATCGCGATATGAATGTTTCTGACTGGAACTCGCGGAGATCCCACCTCTTCCAGATGGCTGAAGCCATAGATGTGAGGGATCTGATACTCAGCGCCGTCTGCGATCTTGTCTGAAAATACAGCGCCTTTAAATTTGTATTGAACATCCACACCTAAATTCCCGTTGTCCTTGACTGTCAGAACCGGAAGCGTGGATTTAAAATTGTCCCCGAACACCGGGGCCGTTCCCATAAGGGATACAAATAAAAGTCCCAGTATAACAAAAATACCGGGTTTGTTTTTGGATAGAAACGAAATCACTTTTTTCATGAAACCTCCTTGTTTTGTGCCTGTGCAAATAAGGTCCCTTTATCTTGTGCCGCAAAAAATTAAAGCAAAGGCCGGGAATTGCTTCCCGGCCTCGCATTATCGAAATAATATCCTTTTGGATACAAAAAAACTAATTACTGGAGTTCCAGTTTGTCTACCCAACCGCAGTCGGAACCGCTGCTGACGCTATAGTCTTTCTCAAACGCCCATTTCAGGGTATGGGAACCGCTGGAGACGGAGTAGGTTTTCTGGGTCCAATTCACTGTTCCGGCGATCTGATCCTGCTGGACACCGTCGATGTAGAATCTCAGGTAATCGTAGTTAGCTTCGGAAGAGACCTTCCAATAGAATTTCACGGAAGTGACACCGGAGATGGTGGTTTCCATGATGGCATCCTGATTATCGGACAACGCAGCCGGAGAGACCGCGGAGTCGCCGCCATAGTAATAAGAGCTGGTGGTGGCGGCCCAATTGTAGGATCCACTCAAGGAAAAGGTCTGACCTGTGATGTCCACGGCGTCGGCGATGGGATCTGCCGGCGGTGTGCCGTCGAACAAGACTGTGTAGTCTTCCACTTCGCCATAGGTGAAGGAACCGCAAGGTGACGGAGAAGCTGAGTAGTTCATGATGACCCTCATGCGGGTGGTGCCGGTCAGGCCGGTGGGTACGGTGAAGCCGCCGGTGACTGTGGAGCTGCCGCTACCGGTGAACACTTTTTCGCCGGAGTCGTCGAAGTCGCCATCGACATTGTAGTCGATAAAGATCGCCCAGTATTCATTGTAGGTGCTGCCGGCAAAGCCGGGCACCAGCGAGACACTGGGGGAGCTGCCGGGGGCGAGAGTGCAAACCATAGACGTGAAGTCCGAATAGTAAGCGGCGCCGGAGGTGTTGGTGAAAGAACCGACGGTTACGCCTGCGATCCATTCATAATTGATGTTGGTGCTGGCGGCGGTGCAATAATCAACCGTGTCGCTAACTGTGATATAGTTGGTCTTGGTTTCATTATCGCTACCCTGCGAATTGGTGGCGGTCAAGCTTACTGTATAATTACCGACACTGTTATAGGTGACATTGGGGTTCTCGGCAGTGCTGCTGGAGGGAGTGCCACCACTGAAGGTCCAGGACCAGGAGGTGGGATTGCCGGAGGAAGCGTCGCTGAAGGCCACGATTTCACCCGGTTTGATGTTGGTTTTGTCGGCTGTGAAGTTGGCTACTGGAGCAACCGGACCGGAAGACGGGCCGGTGGGGGTGCCGGGAGTTCTCAACTGAACGGACGGATCGCCGAAGCAGGTCCATGTGTCGGCCATGCTTTCGCCGCCGGAACCGTTCAGGTCGATCATTTTGAACATACCGTTGACAAATGTTCCACCAAAGGTTCTTTTGCCGGTGGTGGTCAAGATGTCTGCCATCTCGTCCTGCGCGTCCATCGGAGGTTCCCAGGACTGATTGATGGTGGAACCGCAATGGGCGACGGAGCCGGTGGGGTTGCCGTTGTTGGTGGCGCGCATCCAGGTCTCGCAGTAGCAAGTCTGGTTTTTGAAATCACCAACGACGCAAGCAACGGAGTAGATGAACGGCAATTCGCCCTCATTGGTCAAGGCGTTGACGTTTGTGGAAGTATACTGCCAGGAAGTGGTGTACCAGGAAGTGGCGGTTCCATGGCCGCAGTAGAAGATCGTGCCGGCGCCGTCGTTGATCAAGCTGCTCATCAAGGCAGCGCTTCCACCGCTCTGGTGGCATTGATGGGTGGTGTAGCCATAGTTGCTGCAATCGGTCAAGATGTTGTTGATATGCTGATAATCATATTCATTATTATGGCCGGGGCCTTCGGAAGAACCCATGCCGATGGCGTGATCGAAGAAGGAAGCGCTGGAGCTGACATCCCGCTCGTAATAGATGGTACGGTTAACCTGGGTGGTGACGTGGGCCTCTGTTTCGGCGGAAAAGCGACCGACAAAAATATCGAGGTAATGGTCGCTACCGACGATATAACCATAGTTGTTGTCGGAATCGCCTGCCGAGGTGCTGGAGGTGGGGACCTGAGCGTGGTCGCCGACCAAGAGCAAATAGGTCAAACCATTGGTGCTGTAGTAGTTGGAGACATAGGTTTTCAAAGCGGAGGAGCTACCGATGGTGGAATAATTTACCAGATCCACGGTGTAGCCGATGCTCTGTTTCCAGGTCACGAAATCCGCCATCTCATCCATGAAGGATGTGTAGCATACAATCAGCATACGGCCCATGGGATCATTCAAAGGTGTATATTCGGTCTGGGGCGGCAGATAGTTGATGAAGTGGCGAGTATAGACTTCCTCAAAAGCCTTGTCTACTTTTTTCACGCCTTCGGTGGCGGGGGTATCCAGAATGTTTTCGCCTCTGTCGCCGGTGTTGGATACTTTGACTGTGATGGAGCTGTACACTCTCAGTACTTTGGTGACCGGGTTGTAGCGAACCGGATACACGATGGCGGCCTGGCCCCTATAATCTCTTGCGATGAAGGGTTTGTGCAAGCTGGCCATTGTGGGGGGATAAAAAGCGTCGTTGCTGTATTCGGGTCCGAATTCAAAGGGGACCTCTTCGGGATTTTTGGTCCTGAGAAGATTGCCTTTGGATGGAGCCAACAAGACGTTTTTGTGGTCTTTGTATACAGAGTCAATCACATTGATCTCCATTTTGGCATGATTCGGAATAATCATGGCCGAAGACATTTTCAAAACGTCGGGAGCGCCTTTTACCAGCATTTTACCGGTATTGGGGGCATTGATTACGAATGCTTTACCCTGGGGGGTATCGACTTTTTCGTAGTCATAATTAGAGAAATCGAACCTCACGACTGTCTGGTCGATATTCGACGAAATCAGGGTCGTAGTGTTTTCGCCTTTGTCTTTGGCAAAGGTGAAACTAACGCTTACCATAAGTAAGCACAGCAAGAGAATACTCAGTTTTTTCATAAAAAAACCTCCTTTATAGTTCCATTTTTTATTGATTTGAATTCATTTAAGGGACAAAAAATAGCAGTCTTAGTTCCAGAGAAGGGCTACCTCCTTCTTGTAAAAATCTATGTAAATAAAACTTATCATTCAGGTATGAACAACCCGGTGAAACGCTGTCGCAAAGATTATGATGAGTCAACCTCCAAGTCAATCAGATATTACTCAGACGGCCAAAAATTGTCAATACATCAAAAGAATGAATTTCCAGGCTGCCCACGCATCATCACTACATCAAAAGTAGTATGGCGCCCCCGTAAGACAACCTTAGTTTGAAGTGGAGTTCTATGTAAAACCCCGCTCCGTAAAACAATACGGAGCGGGGCTTTGCATTTATTATTTAAATCCTTTTCGCTTCAATAGCGGATCGATGCTGGGTTCGGAACCCCGGAACCGCTTGTAAAGAATCATCGGGTCCTCGCTGCCGCCTTTGGACAAAATGTGCGCCCGCAAGGCTTTGGCTGTTTTTTGGTCAAACAGGCCGTTCTCTTTGAAAGCCTCAAAAGCGTCCGCATCCAGCACTTCGGCCCAGATATAACTATAATATCCTGAGGAATATCCGCCGGCGAAGATGTGGCGGAAGTAGGTGCTGCGGTAGCGGGAAATGATTTCGGGGATGAGTCCGATACGACCGAGAACGTCGGATTCAAACGCCGGGACATCCACCTCTTTGGGCTCTTTGAGGGTATGATAATTCATGTCCAATAACGCTGCCGCTAAATATTCGGTCAGGATGAACCCCTGGTTGAACAATCCGCTTTTTTCGATTTTATCGACGAGTTCCTGCGGAATCACCTCGCCGGTTTTGTAATGTTTGGCATACATTTTCATCACTTCCGGGTGGGTGGCCCAATTTTCCATGATCTGGGAGGGTAACTCCACAAAGTCACGGGAAACAGCGGTGCCGGAAATTTCATAATAGGTACAACCGGATAGTAATCCATGCAGAGCGTGACCAAACTCGTGGAACATAGTCGTGACCTCTTCGAGGCTCAGAAGAGACGGCTCCGTAGCGGTGGGTTTGGTGAAATTCAACACTGTGGTTACCACCGGATCAATCTTTTGACCGCCGCGGCGAGATTGTTTGCGGTAACTGTTCATCCAGGCGCCCCCTTGCTTGCTGGCCCTGGGGAAAAAATCCATATACAGAATGCCCACATGCGAACCATCCGCTTCCTGGACTTCGAACACATGCGCGTCCTCATGATATTTCGGGATATCTAACCGCTCGACAAAATTGAGCCCGTACAACCGGTTGGCCACCATAAAGAGTCCGTCGCGGACATTATCGAGCTTAAAATAGGGGCGTAGAGCGCTATCGTCCAGGTCGTATTTCTCTTTTTTGAGCTTTTCTGCATAATACCACCAATCCCATGGCTGGAGTTTAAAATCGCCGCCTTCTTTGTCGATGATCGCTTGCAGGGCCGCCGACTCCTTTTTAGCCTGGGCAATGGACGCTTCCCACAACTGGTTCAACAGCTTGAAAACATTGGCGGGTTCTTTCGCCATATTTTTTTCCAGAATATAATGGGCATGGGTTTCGTATCCCAGAAGATTGGCTTTTTTTACACGGAGGGCCGCGATTTTGGCCAATATTTTTTTGTTGTCCCATTCATTGTCATTATTGCACCGGTTGATATAGGCGGTGTAGATCTTTTCTCTCAGCTCTCTCTTATCTGAAAACTGCAGAAACGGGATCATACTGGGTTTCTGTAAAGTAAACGCCCATTTCCCCGGATGTTTCGCTTCATTGGCAGCCTTTGCCGCCGTCTCGACTACTCTGGAGGGAAGTCCCGATAGGTCGTCTTTTTTGTCAATCACTAACGTAAAAGCATTGGTTTCGTGCAGTTGATTTTCACCGAACTTAAGGGATAGCATGGATAGCTCTTTATTGAGCTCCCGGAGCGTCTCTTTTTGTTCCGGTTTTAAATTAGCTCCGCCCCGGACAAATTCTTTGTATTTCTTGTCCAGGAGCGCCAATTGCTCAGCGGAAAGTTTCAACTGATCTTTCTGTTCGTACACAGTCTTGATCCGCTGGAACAATTTTTCGTTCAGCTTGATGTCATCCCTGTGTTTGGATAACAATGGAGTCACCTCTTTGGCGATTTTCTGAAGATCGTCACTGGTGTCGGCGCTTTTTAAATTGTTAAACACTCCACCCACTTCGCTCAACATCACGCCGCAATTATCGAGGGCCACAAGTGTGTTGGCGAACGTGGGGGCGTCAGGATTGTTGACGATGGCGGCAATCTCCTCCTGTTCACGCTTCATCCCTTCCTTGAACGCCGGCATATAGTGTTCGGCTTTAATTTTCTCAAAAGAGGGAACGTTAAACGGAGTATCATAGTCGCTAAAAAAGGGATTCTCCCCGACAGCCTTTTCCTGACCGCCGGAAGAACAATAGGATAGCAACAATAAACCTGATAATATAAATAGAGACATAACACACATCACTTTAATTTTAGCAGTTTTTTTATTCATACCCGAATTGTATTAAAATAACAAACAAAATTCAACTGCCTTCAGTTGATCTCGACGAGGATACCTGCTACCATTGGGCAATGATCGAATACAGAATTCAAAAAGGAAACTTCATCAAACATTGCCCCTGCTCGCCGGAAACGGTGCCATGCGGCTATTACAACCTTAATTTGCACACCGGATGTAATTTCGGATGTTCGTATTGCATCCTCCAGGCCTACCTGGAAACAAAAGATCCGATCTTTTATACCAACATCGACGACATGGAGAGGGAGCTGGAGGCATTCGCGCCGGATCACCCTTACCTCCGAATAGGGACAGGCGAACTGTCGGACTCGCTGGCGTTCGAACCACTGACCGGCTACGCTCCGAAGATCATGGATATCTTCAAGGAATTCCCCGATGTGGTATTCGAGTTCAAAACCAAGTCCGCCAATGTCAAACACGTACTGGAATACCCGGATACACTCAAAAACATCGTGATTTCCTGGTCGTTGAATCCCGAACCGGTCATCCGGCTGGAGGAGCTTTATACACCGGACCTAAACACAAGGCTGGAAGCTCTGGACGCGGTTCAAAAAAAAGGCTATAAAATTGGGATCCACTTTGATCCGATGCTGGCGGTGGAGGATTGGCGCAATCACTACACTGAATTAATCACCCAAATCTCAAAAGTGGTCCAACCGGGCAGCATCGCCTGGTGGAGTCTCGGCACACTGAGATTCCCCTACTCGTTGCGGGAACACATTTTGAAACACACAGAATCACATCTCTTTTCCGGCGAATTGATCAAGGGGTTCGACGGCAAATACCGCTACTTCAAGCCGCTGCGCCTGGAGATGTTCCGCCATGCCCGGGACACCATCCGGCGGTTGGTAAGCCCGGAGGTTCCCCTCTATCTGTGTATGGAAGATCCTGAAACATGGCGGGAGATATTTCCTGAGATTAAACCAACCGAAGAGACGGTGAACCGGATTCTCTACGACGCGGTGTTTAGATAAAAAAAAGGGGACACCGGTCGATGTCCCCCCATAAAATATCGAGTTATTTTATTTGTCCGTAATCAAGTTTATGGGATTGAGAGGTTCTCCGTTCAGCCTGACTTCATAGTGGAGATGCGGCCCGGTGCTCTTGCCGGTGCTGCCGACAAACCCGATCACATCACCCTTCTTCACGGTCTCGCCCTGCGTGACGTTGAATCCCTTCAAGTGGGCGTAGCGGGTGGTAAAACCTGCGCCGTGATCCATCTCCACCATGTAACCCCAGCCTTTCTTGTTCACCGCCAGCGTTACCAGGCCGGCGGCGGGAGCCACCACTTCGGTCCCGGATTTGGCTTTGATATCGATTCCGTTATGGAACATCTCCTTTCTGGTGAAAGGATCCCGCGCCTTACCGAAGCCCATCGTGATAAACGTCTTGTCCAGGTAGCCTCGCGTGGGCCAGATGTCCGGCACATTGACGGCTTTGGCGACGCCGGATGCGCCGGCCTCTTCATCCTTGTCTCCGGGCAAGCGGAAAGAGATCACCGTCGTGAACGGCATCTCGACCTTCGGCGGTTTGTAGCGCCATTGGGACACCGCGGTCAACGCCGCCTGCTTGAGCTCCGGATGACCGGAAATCACATTGATATCTTTCACATTTCCATCCAAACCAATACGCCCCTGCAACCGGACCCAGCCTTTGATGCCTTTTTTAAGAGCTTTCTCCGGGTATTGGGGGCGGACAGTGTGAATCAACTCCGGCTTGTATTGAGTGGAGAGAACGATGGGCGACTCCTCGATCACCTCGGTGTCCATCTCTCTGTGGAACGAGAGAAAATAGATTTTGCCGTCCGGTGTTTCGAAGCCATAGATGGCGGTATTTTTTTCCTTTAGATCCAATTTAGTATCCAACAAGTTTTTACCCGTCTTATTTTTAGCCGCTTCTCCGGCATACACCTCGATTCGAAATACATCGCCCCCTTCCCGCCGGCTCAAACGAAGCCCGAATCTCTCGCCGTTCAATACAAACACCCGGAAAATCCGTTTGGGATACTGTAGCGGCCAGGTCCAATGCGCCTGGGTCAAAAGTTTCACGCCATTGACATTGAAGATCCGTTTCAATTTATTTTTTTCCTGTTCCAGTCCCGCTTCGGTCACAATATTTCCCACGAAGAACGGTTCGACATAAAACGACGTCACCACCGAAGGCTTAGATATGTTATCCTGCCTGACCCCCTCGTAAAACCTCAAGTTTACCAGAACATCGCCGCCGGCGAATAAATCTCCCGCCAGAAGAAATAGAGCCAGCAACAGCCAGACGGCCGTCATATGTACTTTCGCGTTGTTACTCATCATATTCCTCCTATCAATCAATTCGAGTGATTCCGGCACTCGCGCCGTTTATGTCCATTGGCCAATGACATATCGTTTCATTTCGGTTCAACCCAAATAATGGTGGTATTGGATTCCCGCTCCTTGATGATGTAGGTTTGCGCCGGTCGCCCGTCCACACGGACGTAGCGGACGATATCATGGTTATCGGCAACCGTTCCGTTACCAGGAGTTGCTTGTTGTCCGTCGCCATCGCCGCGAAACAATTGGGGACCGAAAAACAAGCCCCCGGCGATCAGCGCCGCCAACACCAACACAGCCGCAACCGGCCGCAACGCCCGGCGGGCCATGCCCCAGCCGGATTCGAGCGACATAATACCTCCGGGCAGTTGACTCGGCTCCGGCGGATACACTACCGGATCGAGGATTTCAGCCTTCCGGGCCACGAAGTCTTTTTGCTTTCGCAAGAGCTCGAGGCGGTTGCCGCAAGTCCGGCACTCCGCGAGATGAGATTCGATGGCCGCCGCCTCTCTGGGCGAGCAGCCGTTATCCAGATATTGGGTCAATCGATAATCTTTTAAACATCTCATTCTCGTTCTCCTCGTTTTATCGCCTGCTCCAGCCGGCGGCGGGCGCGGGTCAACAATTTCCCCACCGATCCTTTGCCCACCCCCAGAGAAACGGCGATATCATCGTAAGAAAGCCCGCTGTGAAATAATTCCAACGCCAGACGGTCGCGAATACGCAAACAACCGTAAGCCTGCCGCATCATCCGTTCCTGTTCCTTTCGCAGTTGAGCCTCTTCGGCATCCACAGATTCCGTCAACGCCGGCCCAGGGAGCAACCGCTCCCCCAACGGGAGTTTTCGCACCATTTGCCGCCAGGTTTCCCGCCGCTTCAACAAGGTGTAGCAACGATTGGCCGCCACCCTGAACAGCCAGGCTCTGGGCTCCTGGATTTCTATCTCTCGCTGGAATTGACGGTGCAACTTGATATAGGTGTCCTGCAACACATCCTGGGCTTCGTCCCCGTCTCCCAACAAGCGGAAGACAAACCGGTACACCGCGGTGTGATGATCCCGGTACAACGACTCGAAATCGCCGGTCTCCACAGGAAAGTTTTTGGTCTGCCGCATCATCCAATTATCTCACATTTTCCTTTTTTTGCTTCATATTGTGAGACAAGCGAACGCCCCCCTTAGGGCACCCGGCAATACATTTTTTACAGAAAGACCGGACGGCCGCCGGTTAATATGACGAAACCATTTCGGAGGCAAATCCGATGGCGGCCGCCCGTTTTATTTATTCACCCAGATAGACGTCAAGACTTCAAGTTTTTGGTTCTCTTTATCAACGTAAATACAAAAGCCACGAAAGAATGTAACAAGACAATGGTATATCCGGTGGGAAAATCGAAATTGTATGAGATCGCTATGGCCGCCAAATTTATTATTGTTCCTGTAATCCAGGCCACCGCCACCTTGTTGCCGCGATTCAGCGTTTTGGCTATCAGAGCCGGCGAAATCAACAGGGAAAAAATCACCAACACGCCGGCCAAACGAACCGAACTGGTGACAGTGACGGCAAAGGTCACAAAGAACAAGACCTCTTTCATAAATCCTTTGGCTCTACGGCACACAAAAAAGATAAACACCCCCAGGGCGGAGTAAAAGATCGCCACTCTCAGAATCTCTTTCATCGGGGTAAACAGGATATCCGCAGCCATCAATTGATGAAACTCCTCCATCCCGTGGGCGGACTTGGACAACAGAATAAACACGAAAGAAATACCGAAGGCGTAAAGAAGCCCGATAAAGGCTTCCAGATGTTTGACCCGTTTGCTGGCCACAGAGATCAACAATCCCCCCAGAAGGGCGAAAAACAACGATATCCCATAAAGATAATGCCCATTGAAAAAGAACAACGCCACAGCGGTTCCAACGGCCGCCATTTGCCCGATGGCCAGATCGGTAAAAATGATGCCCCGCTCGATGATCTCCAAACCAAAATAGGAATGGATGCCCAGCAACACCAGCGACAACAAAAATACAGGGAATAGTATATCGATCATTGCGACAACCTCGAAACAATTTGCTCATATAACGCCACGATATCGGTCGCTTCTTTGACAGCCTCCACATCGTGGGGCAGCACGACATACCGAATGCCCGTCTTCTGGGAGAGATACTTCGATGTTTTTTTCGAGTGGTACACATCATGCAAGATCAAAGAGATATCGCCGTTTTTCACCTTTTCGATCAAATGCCTTATATGTTTCGAAGTGGGGGGAATTCCCGGCAACGGCTCAACCGTCGCGCACACCTCGATTCCGAACCGCTCGAGAAAATAATCCATATTCCGGTGGTATTCGATCACTTTTTTACCTTTGAGCGACAGCATCCGGGCATCCCAATCCGCCAGTCTCTTTTGCCATTGCTCCAGAAACTCCTTGCTGTTTTCCTCATAAAACGAATTGTTCTTGGGATCCAATTGCCCCAGTTTCGAGGCGACGGCGGATGCCAATTTCGGGATATTATCGGGGCCGAGGCAGTAGTGGGGATTGCCCGCCGGGTGAATATCACCGCCTGCCCGCGACACACTGGTAGGCACCTGGATCAGTTGGACAACATTCGACAGATCCAGAAATCCCTTTTGCCCCGGCATCACCCTGGAATTGTTGGCCTGATTCAACAGGGGCGGCAACCACCCCAACTCCAATTGGGCGCCATTGATCACCAGAAGATCCGCCTTGCGCACTTTGGCGATCAACGATGGTTTGGGAACGATTGTGTGCGGATCCCAACTACCTTTGGACAACGCCTTGACTTCGACATGTTCGCCGCCGATCTTTTTTACCAGGTCGCCGATATATGGATAGGTGGCCGCCACTTTTATATTGGGAAACAGGGACAGGCTCAAACATAAGATTATGGCCGCCGCTAAAATATTCTTTTGTACACGCATCTGTAACTCCTTATTGAATTAGAATGGATGGGCGCCATGAGCGCCGATAGAGAGATTGAACTGCAACACCACCTCATTGACCGGTTCCAGTTGAAGGTCCAACTCTCTGGAGCGGTCGTGGGTGTATTGCAACCGGATCCGGGAGAATTCACTGGGGCTGAATTCCAGCATCGCGGACATCCTGTGATAGGATTCCTGAATGTGGATCCAATCATAGCGGACCCCCATGCGCCAACGGCGGGCCGACCGCCAGATCAGGTCCGCATAACCGCCGGACCGTTTCACACCGTCGAGATCCCGTCGCAGATACTCCGCTTGCAGCGAGAGATAACGATAGGAATCGATTAAATATTTCAGCGTGAGATCGAGGCCCAAAATTCGACTATTTAACATTGGGGCTCCGGATTCCGCTCCCGAGCCCAGCAGCAGCTCATATTTACCGGAAGCGTAGGAGGCGCCTCCCAACAGCACCACAGGGCCGATATCGAACGATGATTTCAAGAATGACACAAGGAGATGGGAATCGTTCCCATCGCCGCCGAAGCTCTCTTCGTTCTCGCCCGCCAACACCTCAAGGCCCGCTTGCAAAAATATATCCAGCGGAGCCACCCAATTGAGTTGCACTCCCTTTTCGTTGAGATTCGATTCTCCGAAAAAATCTCGATACACCAACGGCTGCATGCTAAAATTCCAACAATGGTCGTGCTGGGAATTGAGCCGCCCGAATGAGCTCAAGAATTGCCCGACCTTCAATTGCAAGCCCAGCGGCAAACTCCTTGTCTTGGCATAGGCCTCCTCGATACCGATCTCTCCATCGGCAACCTGAAGCACGGTAAAAAGATCGAAAAATGGATCCACGGTGGCGCCCACAGCCAATTCCAAATAATTGAGCTGGAATTCCTTGTTATCGACATCCCGGTAAGCATATGAAAAATCGAGAATCAATGAAATATCCGGCACGAATTTAGCTTGAGAAAATGGGGAAGCCCCGCCCTCAGATTGCGCCGGAGCCTGAGGGCAAAACAGGCTTAAAATTATAATTAAACACATTAGATTGCAATATTTGGTCATGCGTCCTCCGAATAAAGATTAGAATAATAGATAGATGGGTAGCCAGAGATTAAATGCTGGATTTAGGGGGAGGGCGGATAAAGAGGGAGAGAGGGATAAAAAAAATCGAAACCTGGGGCGTGATTTCCACAATCTGTTGAATGCTGACATAGTGAATGGGAATCGAGACCGTTTGCTGGAAATCCGCGGAGAATAAATTCTTCTGGAAATTACATTCGGAACAGTCGTTATGGTAAGCGCCGTCCAGGTGAAAATGATACGAAGCGCCGACGCTCATACCTATCCATAAGGTTCCAAGCAAAACAGAAACAAGCGAGTGCCATTTTTTATTCAAGGTTCAAATTTATTCTTAGTTATATCAGAAAGTGTATTTTAGTAAAAAGACCCTTCCCTGTCAAACCGGATGGAATAAAAAACGGAAGTCTTATAGAAAAAAAAAGAGATTACATCTTTATCCCTAGATCAGACAGGGCATCTTCGATTTTTCTGGAAATCTCCGAATCAATTTTTTTATAATTTCCGGTTCCGGGTTTGCCTTTTTTCGCAGCTTCCAGCAGAGCATCGATATCCATTTTCTTCCTGGAGGGCGCCGGAGGTTCTACCGCCGCCCTTTGTTCCGGTTCGGCTTTTTCCAGGACGGTAGAATGCTCTGAAAACTCGATAGTAATCTCTTGCTCGGCTTTTAATGGAGACGCGTCTTCCTCGGCAACCGCTTCGACAACTTCTGCGACGACCTCTTCCACAACGTCGTCAACTACCTCTTCCACAATACCGGACAATTCTTCTTCTGGAATACCCAATAACGCCGCAACGCATTTCTTGAGCTCAATTTTGTCCAGCGGTTTCTCGAGATAGTCGCCGGCCTTGTATTGGTACAACGCCTGCCGGCGGTAGATATCGCCTTTAAACACCCCGCTCACAATGATCGACCGGCAATCGGGCAACTCTTCCGCAATCGCCTTCGCCAATTGGAAACCATGGAGCCGGGGAAGTACAATCTCGCTGACCACTAGATCAAAATGTTGGGATGTTAACATATCCCAGGCAATTTCACCGCTGGAGGCGGTCGAAACATCGAATGCATCGTCGTCGAACATGTCGCGTAGCTGATCGATCGAGGCCGGGTCAAAGTCTACGATTAATATTTTTTTAGTCATGAGGTTCACTCCGGAAGTATTTTAACTAGTTTAAAAAATTTAATCAATAAAATCTGAATAAAAACAAAAAAATCCACTCCATCAGGAATGAGAATTCAATCGCATAACCCATTATTTCAGAAAAAAAAACAAAATAAAATCAAGAATTTAACACAATATCCTTTGTATTTTTTTAGTGAATTCCTTATAATATTTAGTCAATAAAAGGAGACTACTATGAAGTCCAGAATCCAGTTTTTCAAAGATTCGCAGTTCAAGTCGGAGGATAGCGAAGCTGCTGCGATTTTTTCTATTTTAATGGATACGGAATTTAAACAACACAACCAGGCAAAAAATGATTTCCTGAAAATGCGTTTGATCATTGCCGGGGTACTGGCATTGGTTGGGTTGGTACTTCTTTTTATCCCAATGTACCTGGTTTCCATAGCGTTCCTGGCGGCTGCCGCGGGTGCGGCGTTCTATTTTTATCGCCAATACCAGGAGATGGAACTTCCCAAATACATCGACCGCATGGGTAAATTCCACTGGAAGATTTCCCTTTTCCCATTCCGCGACGGGTGCGTGGCCATCGATGATTCCGGCTTCCACGAGACAATGGAATTGCATTACCCCTTTATCGCAGACGAAGACAACGATTCTATCTCGGCGCAACGGCAGGAATTTTCCCGAATGACGGTCAATCAGGATCTATTTTTAGACGAGCTGGATAACGGAGACGACTCCAAACCCATCGCATATTACGGCATAGAAAAACGGATCAAAGAAATTCTAGAAAACTCCCATGACGTACTGGACCAACCGAACGAGAAATCGGTAACCGGCCCGCTTATGCCCGCCACATCCGCCATCGACTCCAACATCATCGGAATTTTAAAAACCCTCGAACCCTATTCGGAAGAGAGCCCGAACGATATAATCTCCATACAAGAGCATGACGCGACGGAAATATACGAATCGCTGGCGGAACTGGACACCTTCCTCAACCAAAACAAAGAGGCGGGGCTAGCGGAAACACTGGACGGCTGGATCGATGAACTAAAAGAGTATTTGGCCAAACGGGACAGCAACACATCCTATAAAGCGCTCAACGACTTCAGGGAGGAATTTCTATCCCATTGCGACTCTCCCGGCTATAACCACTATTGCCCGGAATGTAACAAGGCCGGCGACGGAGATTCCGGGGGCTCCCTATCTATTTCCTTCGACGAAAATTCGCGCATGTTCCTCAAACTGCCGGGGAAATGGCAATGCCCGGTTTGCGGTCACTCCACGACGGATCCCATCAAAATCCCGCGGGTATACGATGAAGTCATCTATCCAGTGACCCGCTTATTGCTGCTGGATGAAAAAAATAAATCCCTGCAGGAGAATTTACTGAACCAGATCCTCTCCCCGGAATTCGACCATCGCCTCAAACATAAAAAAGCGTCGGGAATCGATACCTTCTCCCGGGTCTTCGACGAGGCGGACCAGGCGTTGATCCAAACCAAAACCGCGCGCTACATAGAACTTGTCCAGGCATTGGAACAGTCGATTACCGGCATCCTGGGAAAACGCGTCCAGGTGGACGAATCCCTGGATACATTCAAAGTGGATCTCAGCATCCCCAGTCCCATCCAGATCTTTTTGCCGTTCTACCTGGTGAAATACGGCGGGGAAGAGGGGAATCAATCTCTCCAGGTCATCACACCATCGAGCCTTGCCAGGTCACGGGGCAGCGAAAGCGCCGTTAATTATCAATTTGAACAGGACACCATCTATCACTCCTTTAGGGACGTCATCCATCAACGGATGTCCAGTCTATTGAACGACAAAAAATATAGAATCGAGGCAATCAAAGATCAAAAAAAGATCTCGCGGGGGATGCAGAAGATCAAAGACACCGACTTTTACTCCGAACAGAGGGATCAATTTTTTGATTTCATTGACAAAACCTACTTCCAGGCACAGGAGAATTAATCATGGAAAGAGATAGAATCAGCGACGATGTACGGTATGTTGTCAATAACCGTCATACCGGTTCGATTTTCCCCACAAAAATGATCGAGCTGAACCGCGCTGTGTTCCTGCAAGACGGAGCTGTGGTGGATGGCGCGATTTATGGGCATTCCCTGTATGTGACCGGCGGAACCGTAACGGTTTTCCGATCGGTTTTCGCCAACCATTCATTGAAGATCTCGATGGAAGAGGATGGGAGAATCGATTTTAAATCTTCGTTAAACGCCGGCAAGTCACTATTTACCGAACGGAACCAAACCAACAACTACGTGCGGGTGCGGGGCGACATATTTGTGGAGAATGCCAATCTGAACGGCGTGATCGTGTATGGAAACGTCTATGGACACAATATCAATATCACCGATTCAGCGGTTCTAGGCGGTGTGTTCGCCGAAGGAAAAGTCATCACCCGCGAGAGTGTGGTAGGCCTGGTGATGGGCAAGCAGGTGCATCTAAACGACGCGACCAGGCTGTGGCTCCCCCATTGCATCGGCGAAGAACGGCTGGAATTGTCGGGCCGGGTCAAAGGGTTTACCCTGGGATTGCCGGATTCCTTCAGCCAATTATTGGATCACAAACTAGCGGATATTTTGGAGAGCGAAACGCCGCTGAGCCAGGAGGATGTCTACACGATTCCCGCTGTGGTAAAAAAGAAACAACAGGATGAGAATACTCCGATGGTGAAAATTCTGACGCTTCAACCGCGGCTAAACGATCTATTCTCGGTCAAAACCACCATGAAGACCAATCTCCGGGTCCACAACCTGATTTTGAACGCACCCGGTGTCGCCGACCGGGACAAAGGAGAAGCATACAACCGCTTCGACGACGCCATCCGGGAATACCTCCATATCTGATATCCCCGGCATCGTCTATTTATAACGGATCCACTTGAGAATCTCCTGGATCGACGGCTTCTTGCCGTACATCAAAAGACCGGTTCTGAATATTTTCGCCCCCAACCAGGCCATAAACCAGGTGAACAAGATGCTGAGAATCAATGACAGCGCCACTTGCCACATCGACGGCATGGCCACGCTAATGCGCATAAACATCAAGGTGGGTGAAAATAGCGGAAAGAGCGACGCCACCACCACAGGCAACGAGTTTGGATTCTGGGTCACCATCACCCCCAACACAAAGGGGATAATCAGTAAATACGAGATCGGCGCCGAGAACTGCTGGGCCTCTTGATCGGTATTCACCGACGCCCCGACGATCGAGAACAGGATGGAATACATAAAATAGCCCAACACAAAAAACACGACGAAATACATCGCTAATTCCAACGACAAAAAGTTCAACACATCCATATTGATAGTGAAGGCCGACTGCCCGATAAACACCACGGCGATCACAATCCATAACGCCACCTGGGTGAGACCCGCCATGCCGATGCCCAAGATCTTGCCGTAAAAGAGATTGCGGGCATTGGTGGACGATATCAGCACCTCGACAATGCGGCTGTTCTTCTCCTCCAATACCCCGCGCATAATCAATTGACCATACGCCATGATAATTGAGAATAAAATCGTCAACATGAATACCGACATAATGTATTCCATGTCCGAACTGGACTTCGTGACCCCCGCCTTCTTCACCTTGAAGGTTTCCACCTCGATACCGCGGGTGGCCTCTTTCACAATCTCAGGATCGATTTTTTGTTCGTCGAGAACCTGCTTCGAGATGATCTCCTGCACGGCGGCGGAGATATATTTATTGGTTTCGAAATCCGATACATTCAGAGCGTAAAATTGCACGTTCCGGTTTTTCTTGATATCCGGGGGGATCAATAAAAAGCCGTCCACTTTTTTTTCGAGAATATTGCGCCGGTACTGGAGTACGATGGCCTCTTCATCCACCCCTGCGGCGGAAATAGGCCGGAAGGTCAGGATATCTTTCACCTCCGCGCTCTTTTCCAGCAATTTTTGTTGAACAATCCCCGAGAGGTCTACAATATCAATGGTCTTTTGGCCGCGACCATACTTGCTGATCAAAATCGGCAGAAAAATAAACGCCCCCATCAACAAAGGGGTCAAGATGGTGGAGATCATAAAGGACTTTTTCTTGACGATCATCCGGTACTCTTTTTTGATGATTGTCCACATCTTCATGGCAAGTCTCCCAACGCTTCTCCAGCCTTGCGGATAAATATGGAATTGAGGGAGGGCTCCATAATTCCGAAGCGGTTCACCGACACCCGCTCCACCAATTGTTTTAACAGGGAGTCTTTATATTTTAAATCCGTCAACTCGATTTCCATCTCCTTGCCGTAATCTTTAAAGGCTTTCACATAATCCAATGTCTCGACAAAGCGTGGATCACCGTCGTATGCCACCTTGATGAACCGGGTCCCGTACTTGGCCTTGACATCCCGCAGTGGGCCATCCAGGACTTTTTGACCGCGGTTGATCATGCAGACTGTATCGACGATCTTTTCCGCATACTCCATGAGGTGGGTGGAGAAGATGATGGAGATACCTTCGCGCTTTTTTTCGAGAATGATGTCTTTGACCAATTCGATATTCACCGGGTCGAGGCCCGAGAAGGGTTCGTCGAGAATCAAGAGCTCCGGGGAGTGGATGATGGTGGTGATGAACTGCAATTTTTGGGCCATGCCTTTGGAGAGCTCCTCCACCTTCTTGTCATGATAGTTGCCCAGATCGAATTTCTCCAGCAACTCCTTCCCCCGCGCCTTGATGTCCCGGGACTTCATCCCCTTCAGTTCCCCAAAAAATTGCAGAGTCTCCGAGACTTTCAGTTTGCGGTACAATCCCCGCTCTTCCGGCAAGTAACCGATCCGGTCCTTCAGCTTTTCCGAAAACCGTTGGCCCAGGACTTCGATCTCGCCGGAATCCGGGGCGATTATATTCATGATCATACGTATGGTGGTGGTTTTGCCGGCGCCGTTCGGCCCCAGCAAGCCCAAAATCTCACCCTTCTTCAATTGAAGCGAGAATAGGTCCACCGCCCGTTTGTCGCCAAAATCCTTTATCAGATCCTTAACTTTCAGCACAACGTCGGTCATGGCGCTTAGTGATCTTCGTCCTGCGCGAATTCCTGGTTATAGTTTTTCCTGAGCTCCAATAACAGCCCGATATGCGACAACTCCTGGTTGATGATCTTGTCGATCAAATCCTGCTCGTCGTTTTTAATATGCTTTTTTATACTGGAATAGAGAACCACTGTGTCTTTTTCAAAATTGATGGCCATATCGACGGCTTCCTCGATGGTGGCCACCGACTTGATGCGGTTGCGGGTATCGTCTGAATCACCAAACGTGTAGGTATGAAGGAATTCCTTCTTGAAAATTTCATACGAAGCTTCCAGAGTCTCGGACGATGTGAATTCCAATTGTTTATCTTTTAATTGTTTGAAGAACATCTCGTGCTTCAATTCCTGTTCCGCCAACAAATGGAACAACTTGATGGTTTTGAGGTTCTCGAATTTCTTTGCGGTCTCGGTATAGAAGGCGTAACCGTTCATCTCGATCTCGATGGCGAAATCGAGAATATCCTCTCCTCTAATTTCTTTATTCATTTATATCTCCTTTATTATAATATTTTCGCGATAAAAAATAGCAGTCTTCCGTTTTCCAGCTTTTCCCGGCAACGTACACATATATGATAGCAAAACCCCTCTCCAGTGTCAAGCAATGGCAGAGACGACTCGATGCACGCTTCGGTAAAACAACTACCAGGGATAATGATCCCGGTCCAGGCAAACCTGACCGCTCGCAGGCCCCGACAAATCGAGATCGATCGCCATCATCGTCTCGCGCGCCTCCACATACGGACACACAAACGAGACCACATACTCGCCCGCCGCCACATTATCGATCCTATAATCCAGATCATACAAACACAAACAATGGCAGCCCGCCTCGAGCTCCTTTTCAGTGATGGTAATCCGCCTACCAATCACCGTCACATCCGCGGTCAGTTCTCCCGGGCAACAATTGAATCCCGAATTCACATGCTTCAACACCAGAGTCCCCCGTCCATCATAGTCAAACTCCAGGCACTCCCGCATCCGCACCTGCTCGAGCCTCTCCAAACCGGACTCCGGCATCAGTTTACATCCCTGATACCCCAACAACGTCACCACAACATCCGCCTGCTCCTCCGCCCCGGTCTTACAACCACCCAGACAGACCACAGCCGCCAAAACAAGAATTCCATAAAATTTAAAAAATGAGTCCATGGCGCCACCTCGATCCAATACTATATAATAGTATTTTTTCAAGGGACAGGCAACATGTTCATGAACATCTTTCTCATCCATCCGCAATTGGTGTGACTCTATCTGGAAAAGGAGTGATGTCAGGTGGAGTTGGGCTATCCCCACCTGGCATCGGTTCACTTTCTCATGAAATCTGTTTGATTCCACATCGCCGGGGGGCGGTTCGGTCTGGGACAACCCACAGGTTATCCGATATAACCGGCAAGTTATACCGCCAGACCGTCAATTGCGAATACTATGATATAAAGTGAAGATTC
>CAZBHS010000047.1:0-40161 GCA_964491915.1 uncultured Clostridia bacterium | reverse complement strand
CAGCGGTAACCGGCCCATACAATAATGGAGGTAATGTTGGAGATATAGACGGACCCAGTCCGCCAAAAGAAATTATAAGAAAATCCAAGAAAATGATAAAGAATCCAGAAAGAAAACCAGGTTTTGGATGGAAAAGAATGGGAGATAAAGGGCAAGGTGCTTGGTATAGGGAAAGGACTGATGATTCAATTTTTCCGGATCAAGATCATCCTATTGGAGTTAACCCTCATGTTGATTGGTCGAATGGATCGCTAAAAAGGCATAAAGGTAAGAAATATAGAATTTTTGAAAATGGAACCTGGGAGATAAAAAAGAAAAGATGAGTACAAGCATCGAAAAGAGACCACTCGGGCAAGAAGGCCTGGTGTATTTTAAATATTGCCTGAATTACGGATTGACATTATCTGAACTTGTTCTTAAGCAGTTCGATTTGGGAGAAGGAAATCTGTCTGTTTATATCCCAGAGAATATTCCGGTCGAAGAATCTTTAGAATTCAAAATCGGAGGTAAATTTGAACCGGGACAGATCTGGCATTTGCCGGAAGAGGGAGTGCACATTCAATCTGTTTCACTTCTAACTGATCCCGTAGTAGAGGAAATAAATCGCCATTTAAGCCAATCGCCGGATAACGTCTGTATTCTAGAAGATTTGATACCACGCCCCAGGAAGTGGCGTTTTCTTTTCAAAAAGAAAATGAGGAATTATATTTTTTTGAAGAATGAGGTCTATTTATCCTTGCAACCTGAGCATGCTTATACTGAAAAGGTTCTCGACACAATCTACGATGTGAGGGCAATGCCGGTTTTTAGCATCTTCTTGACTTCCTTTCCCCATGGCGAAGCCGTTCGCTTGAAACCATATCAAGATATCTCAAAAACATTGGTTCAGCAATTTGCTTCAAACACAATAAAGATCTTTTCCCTTGTCTACGACGGCGAAAGCTTTATCATCTGGGAAAAATGAGAGCATATTGGGATGGTTGGGGGAAAATTAAAAAAAATGAATCTGCGTAAACTGTTGATATGATTGGAAAAATTTAGGAATAGTAACTTTTGGGGTCTTTAAATTGAATTCTCGGTTATGCTATAAATAACTTGCTGATAAAAATGCCATTCGGGAGGTGATGATGAAACGATTCTTGATTCTCGCTCTATTATTTGTATTTGTATCGGCCATTACGATTCCATCATCGTATGCCTCCGCTTGCGGCCAGTCGTCAAAGACCTACTATATCTACTCATACGATGGAAAGTTGCTTGCGGAATACAACGAAGATAATCAGTGCATTCGCGAGTATATCTATCTTGGGAATAAACTGTTTGCGGAATACCGCCCTCAATCCGACAAATACTTTTACTATACCAACGATCAAATCAATTCCACCCGCGTTGTAACCGATGAAGCCGGAAACGTTGTCTATTCGGCAACCTATAGCCCCTTCGGCAAGAAGATCCAATCGTCCCAAACTGTAGATGAAGCCCCCAATTCCCAATTTTCCGGAAAAGAACGGGAAGAACGAACCTCCCTCGATTACTTCGGCGCCCGTTACTACGACCATTCAACCTACCGCTTCAATTCCACAGATCCCATTGTCAACAAGTCGGAGGCAATCCTCAACCCCCAACTCTGGAACCTCTATTCCTATTGCCACAACAATCCCATCACCTATTTCGACCCCGACGGCCGCGAAGAGATCGGAACCATCGTAGATGTCATGACCGACCATAACAACGAACTGTATGCCGGAAGAGGCTTTTCAATAAAAAGCCGTAACATCCGCACTAATGTGAGAATGATACTGGGAGGAATTGCAACCGCCCTCCTATTTAAGAGCGCCTCGGCAGAGATAATCGCAGCGGTAACCGGCCCATACAATAATGGAGGTAATGTTGGAGATTTAGATGCTCCTCCTCCGCCAAAAGACATTATCAAAATATCAAAAAGAATGATCAAAAATCCAGACCAATCACCAGGAGAAGGATGGAGAAGAAAAAATGAGATGCAAAATTGGTTTAGAAAAGAGACCAAAGAGTCGCTTCGTCCCGACCTAGATCACGGGGAGGGAATCGCACCTCATATTGATTATATGCCGAGACAAGAAGAATATGATTATAGAATCTACAAAAATGGCACCTGGGAGGCAAAGAAGAAAAGATGAATAATTCAGTTATAAAAAGGCAATTGGGAGAAAAAGGGCTGGAATATTTAAGAGGGCGTCTTGCTTATGGAAATTTATTATCAAAATTTGTATTGGAGACAATAGATATCGATGCAGGAGAGGCGTATGTCTACATTCCTGAATTTGTCTCGATTGAAAGTACTTTTAAATTTAAAAGTGGAGGAAAACTGGAGCCTCAGAAAAGTTGGCGAGACAAAAAAGAGGGGGTCTACATCGAGGTCGTACCTCATTTGTATAGCCCTGTTGAGAATGAGATCAATCGCCACTTGAGGCAGTCGGCGGAGACAATATGCTTATTGGAAGATGTTGACCTTTCGCCAACAGATTCATATACTGGAAATTTGAGTAAAAAAAACTATATTTTTTTGAACGATGACGTATATATATTCTTGCAACCGGAACATGCTGGAACAGAGAAGATTCTTGGTTCACTTAGAGTAATTCCTGCATTTGGTATCTTCAATTCTTTCTTGACATCATTCCCTCCTGTCGAGGTAAAAACCTTAAAACAATTTGAATTTATGTCAGAAGACCTTTTGCGCAAGTTTGCTTCGCGCACCGAAAAGATCTTCACCTCGGCCTACGACGGCGAAAGCTTCATCTTCTGGCAAAAAAATGTTTAATCAGAGGAAATTTTGGGGACAGGTTCATGTGAGGTTCTCGATCAACTCCGCAAACCGCGTCTTGAAATGCCCCGTTTCCCCCCAAGCGACAATTCCCCCAAGATCGCCTTATTGTCGTCAGATTGTTTGCTGGCCCTTGATTAATACTTGTACTCGATAGGGGAGAGTTACTTTAGTTTTTCCTGGATTTCGGACAGAATTATCAACAAGGCGTCATACCCGTAAATTGCTTCATGTGGGAGAATATTGTTTTTTGTGCCGCTGTGCAAGTGATGAGGGAACGTTTTAATTGTTGGGTGATGTTTCGCGTTATCCCACCTTTTTATCAGATTTCCTTGCTCATCCTGCCAGTGTATCCTATATTTTTTAACTTCTATTTTACTATTTTCTTCAACGATTCGTTCAGTAATTTCAAGAAGGCTGTTGTCTGCAAAATTAACTCTATACCTATAGAAACATACAGTTTCCATATCAGTATCCCAAACACTTCTTCGAATTACCTGAAAATCTTCAACTTCCTCTACGGCAATAAAGAGATTGTCTAATCTTTCGAGATATTGAGATATCATCGTCTATCGAGATTTTCTAATTCCTTTATTCGTTTTTCAAAAAGGAGAACATTTTCGTAAAGACTGCTCCACTCGAAAAAATCTTCTTTATCTCCTAAATCACCCGCTTCAAATCTCTCATAAAATAGTTCGGAGGCCATCCCATATCGCTTTTCAAATGTTTCCAACTCGCAATTAATTTGGGCAATATACTCCCGGTATTTAGATAATCGCCCGGAAATGATCTTATTGTCTGTGTTTGTGACTTTTTCCCTCCGCTATATATTATTTTAGCACAACAAAAGGCGGTTTGCTATTAAGCTTCGCAGATTATACAGAAAAAGTTCTCACCTGTCCCCAGAAAACTCCTTGGATCGTACATTTAGGCGGTTTCACCAAGATTGCGGCGTTCATCGACGATGACACCGCGACTCTCGATTAAAAATCCCCAGTCAATCCAATCTTCGTGGGCCTTAAACGAATCATCCATTTGATGTTCAAAATCGTTATACCCCATTTTATACTTTTTTTCGTATTTCTTGATTTTTGTATTGATCTTCTGAAGTTCTCTTTTCAATTCTTTCAAACGGAGTTCAACAGCGATGGAAAACGCTTTATAGATAACCTCTTCCGGCAATTTGCTCGCGTCTATATTATCGGGAATTTTAATTGTCGCCGTGCTCATAATTACTCCTATAGTACAAATATAAAAAGCGATGACGAAAATGTCAAGTATTCCCACATTTTTCGCATTTCAACCTACAAGCAGTCCCCAATCGCAAGCCAATTTCAAGCCAAAATCTATCTCTTGCCTGTCCCCGCGATATGTGCCGGAATACTCCTGCCCAACCGACGACGAGGTAGCGGTAATGGATTGTGCAAGTGAGCAAAAGAGCTGGACGCCGTGGACACCGTGGACCCGGTGGACTCGGTGGACTCATGTCCATTTCACACTCCACTTGATTAAGATTTTGGGGGCAGGTTCATTCAAAGTTTTATCAATTTCCTGCTTGCCTGTCCCCTAGGTCCGATTCATACTTGAAATATTATCAAAAGCTTTCCCGTTCCTCTCAAGGACCTCAAAATATAATTATAAAACAAATTCCAACCTTTTTTTAGCGAGCTGCAAAAATTAGATTTTTTTTCTAGATTAATGCCTTCTTTTCCGACTACACAAGTAATTCCCCTCTTGCCTGTCCCCAGGATTCCCCTTTAACATAACGAAAAATCCGTTTCAACAAAAAAACACCTGTCCCCAGGATTTTCTTATCAATTCCCTTCTTGCCTGTCCCCTAATTCCTCTTAATTGTGTATTCTGGAGTTGACTTTCTTTATTACAATGTGGTAAAAAATAATCTTTTGGTGAAATCTTAAATCCTTTGTTTTTTGGAAAATCAATGTTATTTTAGCAAAAGGAGTAAAGTCAAGCCTCAGTAATATAACTTATGCTGGATTAGAGCTGACAGTGTTGTCCATACTGCAATTAGAAAATGGGCTAAAAAGGATGTAATTATGATCGATGTATTGAAAAATGAATTTTTAGATTTATTGGAATTAGAGGTACCTCAGCTTAAATTTAAAGAAATTAAGCCCCGATCTTTTGAATTCATTGCTTCTCTTTTAATCTTTGGTTCTTTGACGGGAGCATTTAGTGGATTATGGAACGTATTTAGCCTTTGGG
The DNA here is from genome assembly GCA_964491915.1 of uncultured Clostridia bacterium. Classification (GTDB taxonomy): domain Bacteria; phylum Acidobacteriota; class Aminicenantia; order UBA2199; family UBA2199; genus JAHELQ01. The sequence continues at coordinate 35,129 of CAZBHS010000047.1, read as the reverse complement.
TGAAGCGACATGCGAATGCAAAAATTATAGTGAGTTATAAAGCAGAAGACGGGTCGGTTATTAGTGTAGAATACAATAGTCTAACAAAAAAAGAAGTTGAAAAATATTTGGCATCTCATCCTCCAAATAGTGAAAATCCCGTCAAATTGGTATTGTTAGAAAGCGATAATTCGTCTAATGATTCTAAAAAAATTCTTAGGTCTGTTTGAGGAAAATCCACTTATAGGTCGATGATTTTAGTTAGTATTAGAAAAAAAAGTTTGGAGAAATGATGATTGACTCAAAAAGAGCTCTGTTAATAGGTATTTCAGATTATCATGATGACTCGATAGAGAATTTGCAAAAAGTTTCTGATGATATATCTATCCTAACTTCCGCGTTTAGTTCAAAGGAAATCAGTAATTTTGATGAGGTGGATAGGATTATTGAGCCTCAGCAAACAAAATTGGCTGAGATTAAATTAGCGATAGAAAAATTTTTTAGTAATTCAGAAAAGAATCAACTGTCTTTGATTTATATAGCTGCTCATGCTACCTTATTCCAAAATCAGCTAAAAGTATTACCATATGATTATGATCACGAACAACCGCTATCAACGAGTTTACCCATCTCATTTATTTCCTCTTGCATTCAGAATTGCAAAAGTGAATATATTGCAGTGATACTAGATTGCTGTTACGCAAATGCGGGACAATGGGAATTTTTTAGCAACAAAAGAATGCCTTTGGAATTAAAAGACCAAGAACATCTTAATTTATGTGTGATTGCCTCTACAAAAAGGAAAGACATCGCGGTTGATGGTGGGTTTGCCCCTTTTTTTGTTGAAGCCCTGCAGCAAATTGAACCTCTTAAAAGAGAAAAAGCGGTTAATATCAATAGGGTTTTTAATTATGTCAAAGAGAAGGTGGAAACTCAGTTACACCAGATCCCGATAAAATGGGAGTTAGGATCCAATCCTCTCCCAATTGGCCGAATGTATTCAGGTTTTAATGTGTCGAGGGAAAATATAAAGTCACTTTATTCAAAAATACGGAATAAAAAACTGTTGGATTTCACTGATGGCAATGATAGCAAATTGGATTTTATTGATGAGAATATTACTGAATTTGGATTTCAACTTCGAACTGGATTACGAATTATTGAAGGTAAGCCTAATTGCAAATTGGGAAATTCGGCAAAGAATGATTTGGAAATAGCTATAAAAGAATTCCAAATAGATAAAGGGCTTATTATTGTGGCAGATAGTACAAATCTAAATACCTTTAATAATAACAAAATTAGAGTTGTTTCCCTTACAGATTTCAAAAGGAATTTAGACCCATTTGTTGTCTATCTGGAAAAAGTAGTTAAAGATTATGAGAAATCAGATATTCATAAATTAGAGTGCTATATTCCTCTGAAAGGTAAAAATGAAAGTAGGGAGGATTTATTTATCCTTGATGATTATATTTTGAGCTGGGTAGGAGGGGGCGGAGAAATTAACCAGACTACTGTTTTAGGAGATTTCGGAGCGGGAAAAACTACTACGGCACGTCATATGCAATGGATTTTAGCAAAAAGATATTTGGAGAATCCTATTTCTGAAAAAATCCCGATATTTGTAAATTTGAGAGAATATGGACGTGCGTTTGATATGAGAACATTGATACAAAGAACTATTTCAGATGAAATTTTTCAGCAAAATTTGACTTATCAAATGGTAGAGGAACTAAACGAACAAGGGGCTATATTTTGGATTCTTGACGGGTTTGATGAAATGGCCACTAGAGTCAACTCAAAAGTAATGAAAGATAATTTTTCAGAGATTTTAAAACTTGCTAAACCCAATTCGCGTATGTTTTTAACTTGTAGAACTCATTTTTTTAAGGATCATGATGAAGTAACTCAGACTCTCAAAGGAACAGACTTATATGATCAGTTGCGACAAGAAAGTAATTGCCAATTGTTGTTTGTAGAGCCCTTCGACACCGAAGATATTAATAAGTATATTAAAATCAGGTTAAATGATCGTACAGATGAGTTTTTAAATAGTTTTCGGGGGAACTCCCAGCTACAAGATTTGGCATCCAGACCGATCCTTCTGGATATGATTGTAATAACTTTGCCAAGAATGATTGATGCAAAAGTTAAAATAAATCTTACAAATTTATATGATCAATACACTAAATTATGGCTAAATCGCGAGAGCTGGAGAGTAGAAATGACAATTGAACAAAGGATCACATTTTGTAAAAACCTTGCATGGCATTTCTTCACTGATTCAATATATGTGATACATTGGTCTGAGCTGCCAGATTTCATTTTACTTCAATTTCCAGAAGAAAAAATGAATAAGCAAGAGCTTGAGTTTTTAGCCTATGACATCCAAACCTCGACATTTTTACATAGAGATGATGCGGGGAACTATTCGTTCATTCATAAATCATTTCTTGAATTTTTTACTGCTTATTATATTCTTACTCAGATAAAAGAAGGAAATAACACTGTTATAGAAAAGAAAGTTCTTCCACATGAAATCCTTAAATTCTTAGGAGAAATGATAAAAGATTCAGATGCTTTAATGAAGCAAATGGAAGATTTATCTCAGGCACACCGATTTAGTTTTCGTTATTTTTTGAAGCGTTTTTTAAAAGCCCGTATGTTTCCTGTAATGAGGCGAAAAGATGCAAATGATTCTATTCATAGAAAGTATAGTCGTCATCTGTATAAGCACTTATTACTTCCATTGATTGTTTTTCTAATCTTTTTAACTACTTTAGTGATTTATGATACGCCTCATCAAGAATATATTTTTATGAGATATTTTCCTTTATTATTAGTTTTCTTTTTTCTATTTCTTTTTATGTCCAATTTTTCTTCCTATATTTTTTTGATATTGAGAGGTCAGGCGGGTGATCCAAATTTGAATTTTAATGCACCGGCGATCTGTCATTTTTCAGGCCAAAAAATTAATCAAAATGTTTTAGAAAAGCGAAAAGGCCAGGTTGAAACTAGCCAAAGAGGAGTTGCTGAATTAACATACAAGATTATTTTAGGATTACCATTGGAAGACACTAAAAATAAAGCCGACAGTGATCTTTTGATAAGTGTTGAATAGAGAAGAAATCGTTTTTATAAAAACTTAATTTGATTGCGATCAATAAACGCCTGGGCTTTTGATTTGGAGGGTGTTGGTGGTGTTGGGGGGGGCTAGTTGGTTGTTGATGGCGAAGAAGAGGTTGATGGTTTTGGAGAGGTCGTGGGGTTGGTGTTTGCCGGCCCAGTGGTGGAAGTTTTTGAAGGGGATGTGGATGGTTGTCCAGTCGGGGGTGGTGAGGTAGGAGTGGCGGAACCAGGATTCGTCGTGGTCGATGCGGATGCGGTATTCGGCCCAGTGGCGGGCCGGGGTGGTGGAGCGGGCCTGGAAGATGAGGCCTTCGTGTTTGGAGAGGTCGATGGGGGTGCGGTGAGATAGGGCGGCCCAGAAGTCTCGTTTGGTTTCTTCTTTTTTTAGGGTGTAGTTTAGGGTGTAGAGGGGGGCGCCGGTGTCTGTGGTTTCGAAGGTTATGGTGGCGGTGGTGGCTTCGTTTTTTTCGAGGGTGAAGAAGTCGGGGGTTGTGGCGATGGTTTGGGTTTGGGTTGGGGGGGCTTCTATTTTAAGGTTTTGGCCGATGCCGATGAAGAAGGGGTTGGCGGTGATCCAGGGGAGGTCGTCGAACTTGTTGTCGGCGGCGAAGACTTCGATGCGGTAGACGCCTTTTTGGGCGATGGGGACTTCGAGGTTTTTGTGGTAGTCGGGGGTGTGGAGTTTGAACTCCTTGCCGTCTTTTTTGATGAGGACTTTGGTGCGGAATTCGAAGGGGAGGTGGATGTGGAGGGTTCCTTCGGTTGAGGGGGGGCTCGATCCCAGCTCGAAGCGTTCGTTGGTTGTGGTGGTGAAAAAGGCGTCGAAACCGTTGGCGGCTGCGATGCCTTCGACGCAATTGAAGAAGCGGCCGTTGCGGATGGCGGCGATGATTTCGGATGCGGCGGCGTCGGGCTCTTTGGAGAGTTCGCTCTCGATGCGGGCGTAGACTGTCATGGTGCGGAAGAGGGCGAGGTAGGAGGGAAAGGCGAATTTGCGTTTACGGCCCAATGGCAATTTGCCGTGGGCGTCGAGGGCGTAAATGCCGTAGTATTTGCCGGTTTTGTTGATTTCGTCCCATTTGTCGAAATTGATGTCCGGATACTTTAAGGCGTTGAGAATGGCGTATTCCGGTTGGAACATATATTGGAGGGGGAAGTACGCCAGACGCCACATGCCGCCGTATTTGGCGTTACTGTAAGCGTTCATCACCTCGATACCGGTGTAGTTCTCGATATTCCAATCGGTCCAGGGGATGCGGTCGTCGAAGGGGTGGGAGATAAAGCAGAAGCCGTTGTCGCGATTGATCTCATCGATGGCTTCCTGCGGTTCCAGGGGATATTTGTAAGGGGGGACCTTGAAACCGGCGCTGGCGAGATGACCGCTGTTGAGGGACAACTCGGAACCACCGATGAGGAGGACCTTGCCGATCCAATCGGTGGCGTTCATGGCCTCGATGTTGGGGCGGCCGTGGTCCGAGAGGATGATGAAGTTGAGCTTCGCCTTTTCGGCGGCGCGGGTGATGTCGTCGATGGTGCCGTTGCCGTCGGAGAAGATGGAATGGATATGGTACACGCCTTTTTTGTAATGGGATTGCAGGGGGTTGAGATTGGGCTCCTTCTGGAAGTTGAGGATGGGAAACGCTGCCAGGAGCAAAATGAATGCGATTGAAAAAATTGTATACTTGATGATTGTCTGGGTTTTTTTCATAATTATTTTTCCTTAAATTCCAATTGCAATTATATCATCGAACTCCCCGGTAGTCAAAAGGTTTTCCCGCCGTCTTGACACCTTTGGAAAAAAAACTTAAAATCCGTCAATGGAAACTAAACACAGCTCCATTTCAGTGATACTGTTTGCACTGTTCGCGAACCTGTTTATCGCGGTGGTGAAATTTATAGTGGCATTTATTACGGCTTCATCTGCTATGCTGGCCGAGGCGATTCATTCGTTGGCCGACAGCATGAACCAGATCCTCTTGTTGGTCGGTATCCGCAGGGGCCGTCGTCAACCGGACAGCCTGCACCCTTTCGGTTTTTCAGGGGAGTTGTATTTTTGGTCGTTTATCGTGGCCATCATCTTGTTTACCATGGGTTCGATATTTTCAATATACGAGGGGATCCACAAGATCCGCCACCCGGAGCCCATCAAGAGCGTGTCGCTCGCCATCCTGGTGTTGGTGGTCTCCATTATCGCCGAAGGCATCGCGTTTTTCCGCGCCTCTCGCAGGGTCATCCGGGAGAAGGGCGAGCTCTCCGTCATGACTTATTTGCGGCGCACCAAGAAATCCGAACTCATTGTGGTGTTCCTGGAAGATCTGGCGGCCATTTGCGGTTTGACTGTGGCGTTGGTGTTGATCACGATTCAACATTTCACCGGGATCTTGATTTTGGACGGCGTTGCCTCGGTGGTGATTGGTGTGATATTGGGATTTGTGGCTCTGTTTTTAGGCAACGAGACCAAGTCGCTGTTAATCGGCGAGGCCGCGGACCCGCGCGTCATCCGGCAGGTGACCAAAATGCTGGACGAAGACGAGAGCGTCAATCGCTTGATCTTTATCAAGTCGCTGCAATTGGGACCCGAAGACATCCTGCTGGCGGTAAAGCTGGAGTTCGACCATCGCCTCACCTCGGTCGAGATTTCCAATATCATCAACAGCTTCGAGAAAGAGATTCGCTACCATTTCCCGGACATCAAAAAAATCTTCATCGAACCGGACATCTACTCCAACAGCTTCGTCCGGATATGATGGCCTGATTCGCTTGATTGTTCCACATGTTTGCAATATCGACGGCAGGGGTGTTTCTTGATTTTTATGTCAAAATGATATATAAAGGGATAAGGAAATGGTAACTTTTTTTGGATAAAATTCGAAAATATGTCTTTGAAACATGGGGCATTTTGAGTTTTATTTACCATGTTTGGGTAAAATATGAACAAAAACGATTACGAAGTACTGGCACATGATGTAAATCTGGCATTGGTAGATGGATTGGATCCGGGGAAGGGAAAGCTGGAAGAGGCGATTCATTATTCGTTGAGCGTCAAAGGGAAACGGTTGCGGCCGGTGTTGTTCTTGACGCTGTTGGAAGCGTTTGATATGGGGACCAGGGATTATCTGGATATTGCCTGTGCCATTGAATATATTCATACTTATTCGTTAATTCATGACGACCATCCGTCGATGGACAATGACGATGTTAGGCGCGGCATGCCCACGGTTCATAAAAAATACAACGACGCCATTGCTCTGTTGGCGGGGGACACGCTCCTCACCCTGGCGTTCGAACGGATCGCCCGGATGCCGCTCGAACCGCGAAAGATTGTGGAAATTTTGAAGATCGTGACCGCCGGCATCGGCCTGGAAGGGATGGCCGGGGGGCAGGCGTTGGACCTGGAGTTTACCGGGGACAAGGATTTGATTCTATCGATCCATCGGAAAAAAACCGCTGAGTTGATCAAGGCGTCGCTCTTGTGCGCCGCCGTGGTGGCGGATTTGCCCGAAGAGGAGATGGAGAGTCTGGGGGAGGCGGCCATATCCATCGGCATCGCCTTTCAGATGGCGGATGATTTGCTGGATATGTTCGGCGATGAACAAGAGGTGGGGAAAAAATTGCAAAAAGATGAAGGCAATCAAAGTCCTAATTCGGTGATTTTTTTCGGCAGGGAACATATAGAGAACGAGATCAAACGGTTGTACGCGCGAACCATGGAGATTTTGGAGCGGTTGGGGATCACCTATCCGCCGCTTCTGGACCTGATGAAAAGAATGGTGTTTAGGACGAAATAATGAAGGTATTGGAAAAGATAAATTTCCCGCAAGACTTAAAATCACTGACTTACGAAGAATTGGAATGTTTATCGCAGGAGATCAGGGAATTGATTATCGAGGTGGTGGCCAAAAACGGCGGCCATCTGGCCTCGAACCTTGGGGCCGTGGATCTGACTCTGGCGTTGCACCGGGTATTCGATACGCCCAGGGACAAGATTATTTTTGATGTGGGGCATCAGAGTTACACCCATAAAATAGTGACGGGACGTAAAGACCGAATTTTTACCATTCGCCAGAAGGATGGGCTCACCGGTTATCCTGATATTTTCGAGAGCGAGTATGACTCGCTCAACACCGGTCACGCTTCGACGGCGTTGGCGTTCGCGTCGGGAATGGCCATTGCCAGGGATACGAAGCAGGAAGACTTCAATATTATCGCCGTTGTGGGCGACGGCGCCTTGACCGGCGGCGTGGCTCTAGAGGCGTTGAATCATATCGGGCAGGTGAAGCAGAAGCTCATCATTTTGCTCAACGACAATAAGATGTCGATTTCGACCAATGTGGGCGGATTGTCCAAACATTTGAATTATTTGGTGTCCGGCCGGCCCTATATTCGCTTGAAAGAGATGATCCAGGCGGTGCTCAAGAACATTCCGGGGATCGGCAAATATATGTTTGACGCCGCCAAGAAGATCGAGGTGTTGTTCCGCACCATGATGGTGCCGGGCTCGTTGTTCGACGAGTTGGGGGTCAAGTATATCGGGCCCATCAACGGCCATGACTTCCGGGAAATGGAGAAGGAGTTCGCCGAGGCCAAGAAGCATGATTTCCCGGTACTCTTGCATGTGGTGACAGAGAAAGGCAAAGGGTACAAACCGGCGTCCGACAACCCCTCCTCGTATCATTCGTCCGGGCCGTTCGACATCGAGAACGGGAAGTTCAAGAAGTCCGGCAACAAACCATCGTATTCGAAAGTATTCGGTCGGACTGTGGCGAGGATGGTGGAGTACGACAAGAGTATCGTTGCGTTGACCGCCGCCATGCCGGAGGGAACCGGACTTGACGCGGTGCAGAAGACGTCGCCGGGGAACTTTTATGATGTGGGCATCGCCGAGCAGTACATGTTCAACTTCGCCGGCGGATTGTCGTTGGGTGGATTGAAGCCGGTGATCGGTGTGTATTCGACTTTTATGCAGCGGGCCATCGACCAGATCTATCATGATTTCGACTTGATGGAGATTCCGGTGACAGTGGGCATCGATCGGGCGGGCCTTGTGGGGGGCGACGGACCGACGCACCAGGGGGTGTTCGATATCGCCATGCTAAGGCCGCTTCAGCGGGTGGTGATCGCGGCGCCTAAAGACGAGAACGAGATGCAGCACATGGTGTACACGGGCATTAAATCCGGTAAGACGGTGTTTGTCCGCTACCCCAAGGAGCCGGGGCAGGGTGTGCCGTTTGACGCGGAATTCAAGGAGATTCCCATCGGCAAGGCCGAGGTTGTCAGAGACGGTAAGGACGGCGTGATTTTGGCTGTGGGACCGTTGGTGTACCGGGCGGTGCTGGCGGCGGAGCGGTTGGAAAAAGAGCAGGGGCTGGATATCGCCGTTGTCAATGTCCGCTTTATCAAACCGCTGGATAAGGAGTTGGTGCTCGATTACATCAACAAGACCCGTTATTTGGTCACTATCGAGGATGGGATTCGTAGCGGCGGCTTGAGCACGTTGATTCGCGAGTTGCTGATTTCCGAGAAGATCAAGGATTATAAGCTGCTATCGCTGGGAGTGCCGGAGGAGACGATTCCGGTGGCCACCAGGGAGGAGCTGTTGGATAAATATCATCTCAATCCCGAGGGGATATTCAAAGAGGTGAGCGGGTTTATTAAAAACGACCGGGAAAACGGCGACGGCTAGATTCCCAATGTTGTTTTGATATCGGCGAAGACTGTCTCGATAGCGTTGTTGCCGTTGATGAGGCGGATGTGGTCGCCTTTGAGTGAGAGGTAAAGTTCCCGCACCGCTTCCAGGTATTCTTTTTTCTCGAACAACCGGGCGGTGGATGTGCGGTTTTGATTGATGCGCTCCAGCGCGGTCTTTACTGTCACGTCGATCAATAGGACACAATCGGGTTCCGGCGCGAAGGCGCGGTTCGCCTCGAGAATGTAATCCACATCCAGGCCGCGGGCTCCCTGGTAACAGGCGGAGGAGTAGAAGTAGCGGTCCAGGATCAAGACTTTGCGTTGCTCACGGGCGGGGGTGATGACGTTTTTTACCGTGAATTTGCGGTCTTCGATAAAATAATTGAATTCTTCTTCGATGGGGATGCTGTCGTTGGAATTGGCCAGGCCGCGGATTTTCTTTCCCCATTCCGAGTCGCCGGGCTCGCGATACCACATGGTCTGGAAGCCTTGTCCTTCTAAATACTCCAGCAACATTTTAGAGAGGGTGGTCTTGCCGGAGCCATCGATGCCTTCAAACAGGATAAAAAACGGCTGGTTCTTTTTCAAAAATTTCATGATTGCCCCCATTCTAAACAAAACCAATCCTTGTGTCAATTTAGAAATGATCCAAATTGTTTACATTAGGGTGGCGATGAGGTCTTCTAGGTTGGATTGGAGGGCTTTTAGGGGGGACGTTTGGGCTTGGAGGGTGGATTCCGTTTGGAAGCGTTCTTGTTTGAGGTAATGGTAGAGGACCAAAAGGGCGGCGAGGAAATTGTTGGCTTTGATGTGGTCGAAGAATCCGCCGTTGGTATCGGGGGGGATGTTGTTCAGGAGGCGGTTGAGGTTGTCGGAGGGAGTTTCGACTCTTTGGGCCAGGGGGAAATCGAAGTTTGGATCGTCGCCTTTGAGAATGTTGTGATAGACCACCCTTTTTAGTTGATGGGGATCGCGGGATAGTTTTTTGTGGAGAGGGGTGGATAGGTAGGGGACCAAAAACGGCGCGTGCGCCAGTAGATGGAACGAGGGAAACTCTTGTTTGAGTTGGACGATGAAGGAGAACTCCTCGATGAACTCCTCCCAGGTACTGAGTTCGTCGCTGGAGATCCAGTAGTGGTAGTGGCGGATCCCTGCGCGGTCCAAAATCTCTGCCAGGGCGCGGATGGTTTGTTTGGGGGGGATGCGTTTGGCCAACTTTTTGCCGCGGGATTCCAGAAATGTGTCCGTTCCCAACCAGAGCAGCTTCTTGCCGTTTACAAACAGATCGTCGTCATCGATTAAATCCAGCACATCTGAGCGCAGCGCCTGGTCCTGGGTGAAGAGGGAGTTGATGGAGGTCTGGACGCCCCAGAGGCGAAAGCCGTGTCGTGTGATGATGCGGAAGATTTGACCGGCGTAGTCGGGGTCTTGTAGGATGTCGTCGTCGTTGATGTTGACGGTCAGGGCGGCGGGGGAGGAGATGGCGTGAATTTTGAGCGCCGCCTTCCATTGGATCAGTAATGCTTCAAATTGCCGGGGGGGGAAGGCGCGCACGTTTCGGCCCTGGACTTTGGCGCAAAAAATACAACCTCTGCGGCAACCGCGCGAGAGATTGATTTCCAGACCATGTTCGAAGTGACGGGGTTCGAGGAAGTCGAGTCGAAAGTTGAAGTCGTCCCAACGGCGCGGTTGATTGATCTCATCCAGATGGGAGAGGATGATGAGACCGGGGATCTGGAAGAGGAGTCCTTTAATTTGGAAGAGGGCTTGCAAATTTCCTTCTGTTATCGCCTGAAGCGCCTGGGGAAGCGCCAGTTCCGCTTCGCCCCGGATGAGGAGATTTAGTTGGGGGATGTGGTAGGCCGCCAGGAGGGGGTGGAGACTGACCAGGGGGCCGCCGCCGGCAATCAGTCGGTCGGGGGCGGATTCGATCGTTTGCATCAATTCCCGGAAGCTTTCGATGGTCTCTTCGAATAGAGTGAAGCCCAGGAGTTGGTGATTGGTGTATTCAAGGGGGATGGTGCGAGCCGGGAGCGTTTGTTTGGCCGCCGTGACATTGAAGCCGGCCTCTTTGAGGGAAGAGCCTAAAAACAGGGAGGCTCCGGTCAGTTCGATGGTGTTCCAGCGGTTGTCGCCCGCTTGATAGGGAGAGCATAAAAGGATGTCGTTGATTTGAATTTTTGGAAGATCAAACGCTTCGGTAGTGTCCCGGTCTTGTTTTAGGATAGAGGCCAGGGCCTGCCGGTAGGATGTCTCGTTGGAATTGTAGCGGAGGATCCGGGGGCCTGCGGGGATGTGGGGGTCGCTCATGTGGAGGAGGCTCCTGTCGATTGGTTAGAGGTCGGCGGAGAAACCGACTATTTTGGGAGTGCCGTCAATGGTGCGAAGCACCAGGATGATGCGGTTTGCGTACATGTTGACCGCATCCAGGCGATCTCTCAAGCGGTCCGAGAAGTTGGGTTTCAGGGTGAACACCTGGTCCGACGGCTTGAAATTGCGCATGGTGTGAAAGTAACCGGAAATGTTTTTCGCCTTTTCAATGGATACCCGGGCCAGTTGCCAATCAATGGTTTTGAGCGTGGTTTTCGATTCCGGTTCCAATCGTTTTAGCATGGCTTTGGCGTTGGTCAGGATATCGATGATTTCCTGCCGGGTGATGTCGCGGTCGCCGGTTACGATGGAATCGTGGAGGTGGGCGATTAGCGACGGGGCGATTGCATTGGTTTGGTAGAGGGTGGCGGCGAAATCCCGCGAGATCTTTTCGGTAAGATCCGGGGTCGCCTGTAGGTGTAAGATCCCCAATAACAATACTATCAGGAGGTTCTTCACGATATTTTCTCGTCGCATTATTTGTTATAACATATTTGTGCAGAAAGTCAATTTGATTCAAATCGTTCCTGCAATAAATTTATTTAATTCTTTGTCCGGAAGTTGAAAATTCAAATTCAATGAATTATATTAAGTATGCCGGGCCAGAGAGCACGTTCGACCGACTCACAATGAGTAAAATGATTTATAATCAAATGGTCGCTCCGTTAGCTCCCTGGCCTTTTTTTTTATTCCTCTTCCACTTTCATAACCACGTCGAGCGGTATGCGTCTACCGCCGGGTTTCATGAATTGGCCGTCGGTCACCATGCTGGCCACCCGCTTGAAGGAGTCGATTTCCCAGAAGAAATCTTCCCATAGGGCGTGTTTGATTTGGAAGATGTGGGATTTCATTTTGCATGTTTTCCAGGAGGGGAGAAACGCCACCTGGTTGCCGTAGGCCAGTATCTTGAAGGCGTTGGTGTCCGGTTCGTAGGTAAGGCAGGTTTTGTCGAGGGAGAGTGTGATTCTGGACGGAAGGGTGTGACGGGAACCGCCGACGACATTCATGGGTAAGTGGATTTCCCTTTCGGTCTTGCCTCCGGTTTTGCAAAAAGGGGCCCCTTTCACCTGGTAGACGGCGCGGTCCATGGTGTTGATTTCCCAGTGAAAGTCCCGCCAACAGGCGTGGCGTAATTGGAAAATATAGGGCTTGATAATGCATTTGCGCCAATCTTTGCCGTCGGATATGGGTTTGCCGTCGCACAAGATTTCGAGGTTGTAGCCATTGGGCTGGAATATCAATTGGGTGTTCGCCATATCGAGGGTGATGCACTTGGGAGGCGGCGCCGCCACCAACAAAAAACCGGTGTAGATGTTATTCTCTTTGTCCAATTCCTGAATCTTGTTGTCCGGGTCCACCGCCACACCCAATTGGTATTTGTCCGGCCGCACATTGGCGGGGATTTTCACCGGCCCCGGCAACGAGAGATTGGCGCTTTGGCCCGGCGCTAGCGACGCGATGGTCCCGAATCCGTTCTGCAGCGGTATGTCCTCTTTCGATGTATCGCTTGTGAGCATCAATTGGACCTCGATATTGTCGGCTTTTACAGTGCCGTTGTTGGAGACTGTGATCTGGAGATTCTTCTTGATCTCCTGGCCGGGTTTCACTTTGACCGGGTACTTGAGTAACGGTGTGAGGTCCGCCAATTCGGCGAACGTCACGTCGGTCCACTTGAGGGTGAATTTTTCTTTCTCCATTTTTACTTCGGCGAACGCGCTGCTTATCTTACTGGACGAGACTTTGGTGCTGGATTGGGAAATTTGCACCCGCAGTCCCGGCCTTAGGGCGTTTTCCTTGATTTTTTGTTGTACCAGGGGGAAGTCCTCTTTACTGAGCTTTACCAATAATTGATTGGTTCCCTCTGTTTTGTGACTCCATTTAAGATTGCCTTTTTTCTGTTTTGCGAGTATTGTCAACAGTTTGCCGCTATCGGTGGCCAATTCGATGGTGACGTCGGCTTTCGGCGCCAATTGGAATTCGTCGATAATGGCTTGCAAATGATCGAGATTCACCAGGATGATACGCTTGCCCTGGTCCGGCGCGTCTCGCATTCCCAGGACTCTCAACCGGTTTCCTGAGAAGATGGTTGCGCAGGTTAACAATAGAAAGATTGCGATAAATAAAAATATTTTCTTCATTTTACCCCCTAAGTTGAACATTCCTGTTCCATTTCTTTGCCTTCTACTAATAATTATATATGAATCTCGCCGATTTTCATTTCATGGTTAATGGGAAGTGAATTTTTACGGGGCGACTTTACCCACAGATAATCTTCTTGATTGTATCGAGAGCTATCTTTTTGCCGCTGATGATCAGTATAATGGCACGGTTTTCAAAGCGGCTGGGCTCTTTTAATAAACAGGCGGCCGGAAGAGCCGCCGCTCCTTCGATCAGCATATGGAATTTCTCCAAAAACAGGCGGACTGCCGTTGCGATTTCTTCTTCGGTTACCAGGATAAAATCGTCGATACATCGCTTGCATATATCGAAGGTGATGGATCCCTCTTCGATGCCTCCGGCGGTGCCGTCCGCCAGGGTGGGGAGGGATTGCATGCGGATGATCTTTCCCGCTTTGATCGACTCCGCCATCACCGGCGAGTTGAGAGGTTGACAACCGGTGATCTGGATGCGGGGCGTTCTGGCTTTGAAATATCCGGCGATTCCCGAAGCCATGCCTCCGCCGCCCACCGGAACCAGTACCCCGTCGATATGATCCAATTGCCGCTGGAGCTCCAACGCGATGGTGCCCTGGCCGCCGATCACCTGGAAATCGTTGTAGGGTGATATGAACAGTTTTTCTTCTTGGGCCGCGATTCCGCGGGCATGCGTTTCGGTTTCTTCGGTGTCAAGGCCATGGAACTCGATATCCGCCCCCAATAATTTCATGGCTTCGAGTTTTGCCGGCGACACGTTTTCCGGGACATAGACTGTCCCCTCGATTCCCAGTTGTTTTGCCGCATAGGCGAACGCCGCTCCATGGTTGCCGGTTGAGGAGGTGACGACGCCTCGGGATAGAGTTTCTTTTGTCGCAGCCAGGAGTTTGTTGTATGCCCCTCTCAATTTAAAAGAGCCGGAGATTTGTTGATTCTCGAGTTTCAGATAAACATGGGCGCCGGACAGTCGGCTCAACAGCGCACTGTATTCCAACGGCGTTTCCCGGACGAAGGCCCGGATTCTTTTATCTGCCTGTTGGACTTCATATCCAACGTCTTGGGGTGAAAAACTCCTGGTGTTGTTTGGCGTAGTCATCTTTATTGTTTTACCATGTTCCGGCAATGTTGGCAAGCGTTTCAGGACTTTTTACAACCGGTGGCAAATGACTTTTCCAATGATTTCCACAGAATTTGTGGAAAAATCCGGGGGGGGGTAAACTAGATGTCCGTCTATCAAGTATCTCTTTATTTTGCACACTTTTTTAAGCACTTGAGAGGGAGCTGAATTTTTAACTTGAATTTCTTACCGGAAATTACGCAAACTAGAAAGAGAAGATGAAAGAACCGCTGGGTGAGGCTTATCTCTATTACTTTCAGAGTATTTTTATCGACTGGCTGCTCAAGGAGCTCTATGATTTACTGTGGTGGGATTTTTCGGCAGCGGTATCCTGTTTATACCATTACTGCTACGCGAGCTGGAGAACTTAGTTGGGGGAGGTAGAAAGGTATATCGAGATCATGTTTTACATAAAAGTAAAAAAAAATAAAAAAACACTTTAAGTTATGTAAGGGTTATGCTATAATTGTTTCAAGGAATAAATATGAAAGGTAAAAAACGAGTGCAAAAAGGTTTGAAACGTATCGCCATCTCATCGTCGGACCGCTCGGTTGACCAGTTGGAAAGACTGGCGGACCACATGGGCCTGGATTTAAGTAAGACATTGACGATTTTATTGGAAGAATTTGTGAATGAAGAGAAGGTCCGTGAAGAATTTTTCGTCTATAGTACGGAGTTTAACCGGATGGGACAGCCGGATGTCGGCCGTACAGGATTGTTTCGCAATTATATGCTTCCTCTGGACACCCTCGCAGACGCCAATTTGGAAAAAGCGAAAGAGAAGTACGGGCTGTCGGATTTTGTCAGAACTCTGATCTATTTTAATCACGACACCAAGATCCTATCGGCCGATATCGATCTTGAGTCGGAAATTGTCAGTAAGATCCGGGACGCCGGGCTGACAGTGGTGGGCTACAATCAGTTCGAGAAGATCCTGAATGTGCGGGTGGATATCTCTCATCTGTTTCCCGACAAATAATCCGAGATTCCTCTACGATCGCCAATGTGTTGACTGGCGGCTAGCCGGCCGCTTGCAAATACAGATATAGTTATACCAAAAAAACAAGCTATTTGTTGATGGAATTATTGTTTGGCCATATAGTTAATTTAGACTTTCGATAAAATTTAAGGGGAGAAAAACAATGGCAAATAACTACGTAACAATCTCCATCCGGCGCCATCCAATAACCCGCCCCGGCTGATTGAGATGGGTTGATTTCTTGTAAATTCGGTTGGTTCGCGTTACAATAGTAGTTCCGGTTATACGTGGCCGGATGATCACGTTTCCTATACCCTGATTGGATGAGGGGCTTTGAACACATGTCTTTATTATGAGAAGTTGAATAAATAGTTCAGCTTTTCGAAGTGCAATAGCTTAGTCAATAATCGAGGTGTAAAAAATATGGTCAAACGAGCAGGAAAAGAGTTGGGGCAAGCGGATTTGGTGGTGGAATATATCTTGATCCGGGAATTGGAAGAATTGGAGACCCTATCGGTGGAACATGTAGCACGGAGCCTAAAAATCAGCCGTGCTCAGTTGTGGCGGACATTCAAAAAAGAAAAACAGATAACGCCTGAAGAATATATTTTCAGGATAAAATTGACTCAGGCTGCGTTTTTGCTGCAATACCGCACTGAGATGTCGGTAAAACGTATTTCAGAGGTAATGGGCTATTATTGTTACGATTATTTCATAAGGATTTTTAAGCAGTATTTCGGCACCACTCCGGGCAGGTACCGGGAATTGAGACATAGGAGAGAAAGCGGATTGCAACCATGAAAATCGCTCGAATTCAAATGTCTGGATTGACGGCTGTTTCGCCCAATTGCAACAAACGGCGGCGGCTCTCGACGGACTTGCCCCGGTGTGGCGATTTTCAGGATTTATAAAAAAACGCGGCTATGTTATTTTCAGGAACAGAGATTGATGTGGGTTCAAAATCTCTGAAATGAAAACCAGGTGAAGGAAACATAGTTAAAATGAAGGTGAACGAAGTGAGCGGAAGACAGCGATCCCTCTATTTGTTGATGGTCTTGGTCTTGATCCTTTGCGATAGCCTTGTCGCAGTGGAATTGGAGCTTGACCCGATACTCATTGTGCCGGACAAAACCGGCGCCCACATACTTGTTGAC
This sequence comes from uncultured Clostridia bacterium, assembly GCA_964491915.1. Classification (GTDB taxonomy): domain Bacteria; phylum Acidobacteriota; class Aminicenantia; order UBA2199; family UBA2199; genus JAHELQ01. Next base: position 18,563 of record CAZBHS010000047.1, on the reverse strand, counting down.
GGTGAATTGACCGAAGAGGCCTGGCAGCGGAAGCCGCTGTCGAAAGAGTTCATTACTTACAGTCCGGTCTATGGTCAAACAGTGGACCAGAAGACCGACATCTGGATGGCCTATTCCCGCAAATATCTTTATTTCGCGTTCCGGTGCCATGACGACCACCCGGATAAAATCAAGACCTCCATCAGCCAACGGGACAAGATGTTCGCCGACGATTGGGTGGCGGTTTTGCTGGACGCCATGGGCAACAAACAAACCAGTTACGAGTTTTACGTCAATCCCAACGGCATCCAGGGCGATAACCTGAATTCCAGTGTGGCGGGCACAGGCCTGGCGCCGGATTTCGTCTGGGAAAGCGCCGGCAAATCGACATCTTACGGCTATGATGTGGAGATCGCCATTCCGCTGGAGAGCATCCGCTTCAAAAGCGGCGAAAATGTACGGATGGGCGTCCTGTTCTTGCGCAATATCAACCGCCTGGGCGTTACCGCCACCTGGCCCGAAACCCAACCGGGGCAGACGGACTTCCATTTTATGGCGCCGGTCCTCTATCAATATTTGCAGGCGCCGCTGAAGCTTGAAATCCTGCCCAACGTCACCTACAGTCGCAATGTGGAGCGGATCGCCGACAAGACCTGGGGCGAGAGCGACATCTCCCGCAGCGCCGGCGTGTCGGTAAAATACGGCGTCACCTCCTCGGTCACCGCCGAAGCCACTGTCTACCCGGACTTCAGCCAGGTGGAGAGCGACGCCTTCCAATTGGAGGTGAACCGCCGCTATCCGGTCTTCTACATCGAAAAGAGACCCTTCTTCATGGAGGGAATGGAGGTGTTCGACTTTGGCCTGGTGCGCGACGGCATGATGCTGGAGTCTGTGCACACACGGCAATTGCAGGATCCGTCGTGGGCCGGCAAAGTGAGCGGAACCGCCGGCCGGATGAACGTCGCGCTTCTGGCCGCCAATGACAGAAGCCCCGGTCGCGGCTGGGACGGAGATTCCGTGAATCCCCACGAAGGGCGGGACGCGTTTTGGGGAATCGCCAGAGGCAAATTCAGTTTGGGGGGCGACGACAGCATCGGCTTCATCTACTCCGGCCGCTATTTCGCCGGTGGGAAAAACAACGCCGCCGGCATCGACCTCCAATACCGTCCTTTTAAAAATGCCAGATTCAGCGCATCTTACCTCGCAACCGCCACAACCGGAACCGGCAGCCCCTCGGTGAAGAACGGCAACGGCGCCAACGCCATGCTCCAATACCTGACTCCGGGATTGAGCGTGTGGGCTACGATGGAACACTACGATAAAAACTTCATCATGCAGTCCGCCTTCATGAATCGCGCCGCCCTCACCCGCGCCGCAGGCTACATCGGCCCCAATATCTACCCGAAGTCCAAATCGATCCCCTGGCTGCTGCGGCTGGAGCCCCACCTTCACTATTCCTTCATTCATGATCTGGAGACCCGGATGGACGACGAATACTGGACCATGGGGGTGGATTGCTACTTTTCCGGGCAGGGCTTCTTGAAGTTGGAATACCGTGACGAGCGGGAGGCCTGGATGGGGGAGATATTCAATCAGCATTACCTCTTCGCCTATGCCGGCGTGCGGCCTTCCAATTGGCTATCCTTGAGCGCCAGCTTCCGCTCCGGCGACCAGATCTATTACGGCCCCGGACAACCGTTCTTAGGCAGCGGCCGGCAAACCATGGTGGCCGCCACCTTGCAAACGGGCTTGAATTTCAGCCTCGATATCCAATACCTGCGCCTCGATCTTTTTGAAGGGGACAGGCAACGATTCTACGGTTTCGACATTGTAAATCTGCAAACCACCTATCAATTCAATAAATACTTCTTCATCCGGGCAGCGGCCCGGTATGATGGCTATTTCGGAAAAATTCTCACCGATTTTCTCGCCTCCATCACCGTGATCCCCGGCACCGTGGTCCATCTCGGCTACGGCTCGCTGTATCAAAACGGACGCTGGTGGGAAGGCAAATGGCGGTCCGGCGGAGGGCGCTATGAAAATCTAAAAAACGGATTGTTTTTCAAGGTCAGTTATTTGTGGCAAATCAAGTAACCCTGTGCCGGTCTAACTAAGGAGGCTCTGTATATCCATGCGTGTATCTAACGGTAGAAGTCCGGATTTTCCGGCGGTCAATTCATACAACGAGTGGGACCCGCTCGAAGAGGTCATCGTCGGCGTGGTGGACGGCGCGGCTGTTCCTGATTGGGATGTGTGCCTGGAAGCCACCATGCCCCAAAGCCAACGCCCATTTTTCCGTCGTAACGGCGGCAAACCATTTCCCCGGGAGCGGATCGAAGCCGCCCGGCGCGACCTGGAAGAATTTGCGCATATCCTCGAGGCCGAAGGCGTCATCGTGCGACGGCCCGAAGCCATCGATCATTGCGCCCCCTTTGCCACCCCCCGATGGCGTTCCGGCGGAGGAATGTATGCCGCTATGCCGCGGGATGTGTTTTTGGTGATGGGCGATGAGATTATCGAAGCGCCTATGGCCTGGCGTTCCCGCTATTTTGAAACCGACGCCTATCGCCCCCTTCTCAAAGAGTATTTCCAAAAAGGCGGACGCTGGACCGCGGCTCCCAAACCCCAATTGGCGGATGAATTATTTAGAAGCGATTATCGCGAGCCCGGCCCCGACGAGGAGTTCGAGTACGTTATCACGGAATTCGAACCAACCTTCGACGCCGCCGACTGTATCCGCTGCGGCCGCGATATCTTTGTGCAACAAAGCCATGTCACCAACCAATTCGGCATCCAATGGCTAAAACGGCACCTGGGAGACGATTACCGCGTTCATGTATTGGAGGTGAACGACCGGCACCCCATGCACATCGACGCCTCGTTCATGCCCTTGTGCCCCGGAAAATTGCTGGTGAACAAAGAGCGGGTCCCGACCATTCCTTCGATGTTCAAGTCCTGGGATGTATTGCACGCCCCCGAGCCCTGCATCTCCCCGGAGCACCCCCTCTACATGACCAGCCGCTGGATCAATATGAATGTATTGATGCTGGATCACCAGCGGGTCATCGTCGAGAAAAACGAAACCGCCATCGCCGCCGCCTTGAAAGAGTTCGGCCTCGAGCCCATTGCCTGCCCCTTCAATAATTTCAACTCCTTCGGCGGCTCGTTCCATTGCGCCACCCTGGATGTGCGCCGGCGAGGCACGCTGGAGTCCTATTTTTAGAAGGACGGGATGCATCGATCCATGAGACTCGACAAAACCAATATCCAGGACATGCTGGCATTGACCCCCATGCAAGAGGGCATGCTCTATTTGTATTTGAAACAACCGGATAGCGTTGATTATATCGAAACCTTCCGGCTGGAATTGAAGGGAGACCTCGATGCGCGATTGCTGGAGCAAGCCTGGCAGCTTGTCATCGCCGCCAACGAAGCCCTGCGCACGTGTTTTGTCTGGAAACAGGTGAAGCGGCCGCTGCAAGTGATCTTAAAAGAGCACACGCCGGTGTTCCGGGTGGTCGAGACGGGAATCTCAAACTCCCAGTCGCCTTTCGACCTCTCAAAGGTCCCGCTGGAGATGGAGCTCTGCCTTCAAACGGCAAACATTCATCGGCTGTCGATCCATTATCATCATATTGTTTGCGACGGCTGGAGCCTGGGAATTATAGTGAACGAACTTTTTTCCAACTATCTTATGCTGCAAAAGGGAGAGGCGCCGGCACAGCCGCAAAAACCTCGGGTCCGCGATTATATCAAATTCCTGCAACAACAAGACCACGCCCGGCATTTGGACTTCTGGCGACAGGAGCTCGAGGGATTTGCAGGCGGCAATCCAGTGGCCGCCGCCGTCAGAACGCCATCCCTTTCTCCAAAGAATACCGCGGCCGAGGTTTCCATCGTCGTACCGCCGCAGGTGAAGCCGGCAATCGAAGCTCTGGCTCGAGACTGCGGCGCAACGCCCGCCGCTGTGTTTTATTGCGCCTGGGGACTCTTGCTTCAGCATTATTGCCGCCACGACGATGTGCTCTTCGGAACCACAGTCTCTGGAAGGCCGCCTGCGGTGCCCGGTATCCGCACTATGGTGGGACTGTTCATCAATACTCTGCCGCTGCGAATGCGATTGGAACAAGGGGATAGGCTTACGGTGCTCGATGTGGTAAAAAAAACCGGAGAACACCTCAGAACGCGTGAAGTCCATGAAACCGCCTCGCTGGCGGAGATTCCAGCCTTCACTCGAGGCTCCTCTCCCGCAGAACTCTTCGATACCGTGGTGGTGGTGGAGAACTATCCCCTGCAGCAGGCGCTTCCGCTTTTGGAGCGATGCGGATTATCCGCGTCTTCAGTCGCCATGCGAGAGCGGACCCATTACGATGTGACGCTGGGCGTGACGTTGCGAGACCACATCGAGCTGGACCTTCTGTACAACGAAGCGTCGTTCGAGCGCCGGATGATGGAACAGATGGCCGGCCATCTTGTCAATCTATTGGCCCACATGGCCCGCTCGCCCGGAAGCGTGCTCTCCAACCTCGACATCTTGAGTCCCGAAGAACGGGAGCGGTTGCTTCACACCTTCAACGACACCGCCGCCGATGTTCCGCCGCGCGAGACCATCATCTCCAGCTTCGATAGGAAAGCGGATGAAGCGCCCGCCGCCATCGCGGTGGTGTGCCGGGACCGGATGCTCTCGTATGGGGAGTTGAAACTCCAGGCGGAGAGGTTGGCGGGCCGGCTCGAGGCAAACGGCGTCGAAGCGGGCTCGATCGTCGCTGTCATGGCGGAGCGGTCGCTGCAAATGATCATCGGCATCATGGGTATACTGAAGTGCGGCTGCGCCTATGTGCCGCTGGAGCCCTCGCTTCCGGCCCAACGGATCGAGACGGTCCTCAACGACTGCGCCTGCCGGATGATTGTGCTGGACCGGCGCCGCGCGCTTCCGGGCGAAGGCGTCCCGCGCTCCCGCTCGATTGTCCCCTTCGCGGGCTTTTCGGAAGAGGCGGCTGGCGATGGAAGCTTCGACTCAGACTCTCTCGATCCCGAAGCCACGGCGTATGTCATCTTCACCTCCGGCACCACCGGAACGCCCAAAGGGGTGTCTGTCCCTCATCGGGCGGTGGTGAACCGGATGGTTTGGGTGAGGGACAGGTACCGGTTGAACGAACGGGATGTGGTGCTGCAAGCCACTTCGTTCATCTTCGATGTGTCTGTTTGTGAACTATTCCGCTGGATCTTGCCCGGAGCCAGGCTCTGCTTTCTCCCTCCCGGCGGCGAAAACGATCCGGCCCTCATCATCGCGGTCATCGATCGCTTCGCCGTTACCACCATTGATTTTGTCCCCTCTATGGTGGGTTACATTCTCGACCGGTTGGAGCAAAGACAGAGAGCCTCCGACGCCGCCTCGCTGCGGTGGGTGTTTACCGGCGTCGAAACAGTGGGGGTAGGGGTGGTGAAACGCTTCAATCGAATACTTCATCGCAGCCGCGGCGCGCGGTTGATCAACGCCTACGGCCCCACCGAAAGCACGGTGGATATCACCTGCTTCGATTGCTCCGCCATTGATGACGATTTCGAGGGGACAGTCCCCATCGGCGCCCCCATGGCCAATGCGCAGATTTACATCTTCGACCGTTATCAACGGCTTCAACCAATCGGAGTGGCGGGGGAATTGTGCATCGGCGGCCGCGGTTTGGCGTTGGGCTACCTCAACCGTCCCCAACTCACCGCTCTAGCCTTTACTCCTCTCTACCACACCGGCGACCTGGCATGCCGGCTTCCCGACGGCGCAATCGAATTCATCGGCCGCAAGGACCGGCAGGTGAAAATCCGAGGCCACCGGGTGGAATTGGAAGAGATCGAGCAGGCGATGCTGGCTTCGGCGGATGTTCTCGAAGCAGCGGTCGTCGCCCGCAAAGAGGAAGGCCGCGATACGGTCCTCCACGCCTATATCGCCGCGAAGAACCATCGAACCTTCGCCGCAGAGGATCTGCTCGAGCCATTGAAGACGCGGCTCCCCCACTATATGATACCGTCTCATCTCACGGTTCTCAAGGCATTGCCCCGGACCCCGGCGGGAAAAGTGGACCGGCAGGCGTTGCCTGTCCCCTATATCCAGCCCTCCACAAAAACCGAAGCCCCCCGAAGCCGGATGCAAAAACTCCTGGCGGCAATCTGGGAGCGCGTCCTCGAACTGGAAGAGGGGAGCCTCGGCATCGACGATAACTTCTTCCAATTGGGAGGCCATTCTCTCAAGGCCACGGCTCTGTCCGGCCTTGTGTATCGCCAGTTGAAGATCGAGCTCCCGGTTACCGCCGTGTTCCAGCATCCCACCATCCGGGAGTTGGCCCTCTGTCTCGACAGCCGGCCGGCAGGCGGCGCAGACATCATCGAGCCCTCTGAAAAAATGGATTATTACCCCCTATCGCCGGCTCAAAAACGGCTCTATATTTTGCAACAAATGGAAGAGGCCCGCACCAGTTACAATATGTTTCAGGCGGTCATCTTACGGGGGGATGTGGATATGCAGAGGTTGGAAGCGGTGTTCGGCCGGCTATTGGTCCGCCGTCATAGCCTCAGAACCTCGTTTGTGATCAAGGACCGCCGCCCGGTGCAGCGAGTGCGTGCTCTCGGCGAGCTGGAGTTCGCGATTCGCCCCTTCCAATTGGACGGCTATACCCCCGAACAGGTCATCGACCGGTTCATCCGCCCCTTCGACTTGGCGGTTCCGCCGCTGATGCGGGTGGGGCTGCTGGAATTGGGAGCGGGAGAGCGTCTACTCATGTTGGATATCCACCACATCGTGTGCGACGCCCGCTCCATCGAGCTATTGGTCGAAGAGTTCGCGGCTCTGTTCCGGGGAGAGGAGCTCGATCATCCCCATCTTCAATACACCGATTACGCCTTGCGGGAAGCCCGGATGCTCGAGTCCGGCGCATGTCGGCCCCAGGCCGCCTATTGGTTGGAACAATTCAAAGGAGAGGTTCCTCTCTTGAACCTGCCCCTGGATTTCGAACGGCAGAATCGCCAGAGCTTTGAGTACGACCGGGTGGAGAGCGTGCTCTCACCGGAAGCGACAGCGGCTGCCAAAGAGTTATGCCGTAACGCGGAGCAGCCGGTCACCATGTACATGCTGTTGCTGGCGGTGTACGCCGTGGTATTGGCCAAATACAGCGGGCAGGAGGACATCGTGGTGGGAAGCGGGGTTGCCGGTCGCAATCACCCGGATACCGCCGGCATGATGGGGATGTTCATCAACATGCTGGCTTTGCGCTGCCGCCCCCGCGAGCATTCGGCCTTCGGCGATTATTTGCTTCAAGTCGGGCGAACCGTGCTGGAAGCCTTTGATAACCAGGATTACCCCTTTGATGAATTGGTCAAGGAGCTGAAACTCGAGCGGCACTATGGGCGGAACCCATTGTTCGACGCCGAATTCACCTTCCAGGAAGAGGAGGCTCTCAATCTAGATGTGCCGGGTTTGACCATCGAGCCCTTCGCTTACCAGCATCAATTGATGAAATTCGACCTGAGCCTCACGGCCTTTGAGAGCGATGGGTGTTTGCATATGATCTTCGGCTTCTGCCCGGAGCTATTCAAACGATCATCAATCGAAGGCTTCGATAGTCACTTCAAGGAAGTTCTGACTCAAGCGGCCGAAAACCCGCGCGTAATTATTGGAGAGCTTGATATTTCACACAATCTCACCGGCGGCGAATCGGCCTTCGCTGAGGAAGACTATATGGACTTTAATTTTTAACCGGAAAAAAACAGGAGGAGACGGATGTTTGCAAACGATACAATTTTATTGGCCATAGCGCCTTTTTGGAGCCCTTTGATTCCCCCGATGGGGATTTCCTGTCTCAAGAGTTATCTCGCGGCCCGCGATGTCGCTGTCGTGACCCGGGATCTCAATACTCAAAAACAGGTGAAGGATTTCTACGACAGTTATTACCGGGCGCTCCGCGGCTTTGTCCCGCCGGAAAAGCGGGGGAACCTGCACAATATCGGAATTTATGTTCTGCAGGACCAGATGATGGCCTATCTTCATCAAACCGATCGAGCGGAGTACGCCCGGTTGGCAAAGATGATCATAGAGAACACGTTTTTCACCAAACCGGCTGATTCACAGCTTCAAGAATTGACCGTCATATTGGAAGGCTTTTTCGATTGGTTGGCCGACTATTTCATTGGCCTGGTGGAAGAGACGGCTCCGTCGGTGCTGGGGTTGTCGGTCTATCAAGGGACGCTACCGGCGTCGCTCTTTCTGTTCCGCCTGGTGAGAAAAAAATTCCCCCATATCAAGACCGTGATGGGGGGCGGAGTGTTCGCCGAAGCCCTGGCTCCGGGGTCTCCTAATTACGATTACTTCCTGGAACGGACCGAAGGGGTCATCGATCATATTGTCATCGGCGAAGGGGAGCGTTTGTTCCTTGACTTGTTGCAAGGACGTCTGCCGCAAGAGCAGAGGGTCTTCACCCTCGATGACATTGATTGGCAATTATTGGATTTGTCCGCGATCGACGTGCCGGACTTCTCCGATTTGGACATCGAGGGCTACCCGCATCTGTCGGCCTTTACCGGCCGCAGTTGCCCCTATCAATGCGGATTTTGCTCCGAAACCATGCAGTGGGGGAAATACCGCCGCAAAAAAGCGGACCAGGTGGCCGAAGAATTGAAGACTCTATCGGAGCGGCACAGGTTCCAATTGTTCCTGATGGGGGATTCGCTCCTCAATCCGGTGATCTCTGATTTGGCCGATGAGTGCGTCCGGCGGGAGCTTCCGGTCTATTGGGATGGGTATTTGCGGGCGGAGAAGCCGGTGTGCAAACCGGAGAACGCCCAACTGTGGCGCAGGGGGGGCTATTATCGAGCCCGGATCGGCGCCGAAAGCGGTTCGCCCCGGATCTTGCAATCGATGAACAAACAAATCACCGTGGAGCAGATCAAGGGGGCGGTTTCGAGCCTGGCCTCCGCCGGCATCAAAACCACCACCTATTGGGTCATCGGCTACCCCGGCGAGACTGAGGAAGATTTTCTGCAAACCCTGGCATTGATCGAGGAGATGAAGGACGACCTCTACGAGGCGGATTGCAATCCCTTCGCCTACTTTTTTAAGGGACAGGTGAACTCCCAGGATTGGGGACAGGCGCACAACCGCCGCCTCCTCTATCCCGAATGGGCCCGCGAATCCCTCATCACCCAGACCTGGATCCTCGATTCCCCCCCCCTTCGCGACGAAATCTTCCGCCGCCTCAACCGCTTCATCGCCCATTGCCGCAAGCTAAACATCCCCAATCCCTACAGCCTTAGAGAAATTTACGCCGCCGACGAACGCTGGAAAAAGCTCCACCCCAACGCCGTGCCCTCGGTGTTGGAGTTTGAGAAGAACAAAGACAGCGGAGAGGCTGTGAAGGATGATTATCGCCGGAACGCGACGATGGCTTCTGCCCGCGCCGCCATGCAAGACGACGGCGACTGGGGGTTTTGATCATGAAAAGCCAAAGTCCAGGCGCCGGCGAATATAATGTCGCCGCCGGGCAGTACGTCCAGGAGAGGGATTTCTGGCTGCAGCAATGTTCCGGCGAGATTATCAGAAGTGAGTTTCCCTATGATTGCCTGAGCGCCGGAAGCGGCGCCGAAGACAGCGATACTCTGCGATTCAGCTTCGATGACCCCTTGCTTCAGCGGTTGCTGTTGGTGAGCAACCACTCGGACGTGAGGCTGTTTGTCTTGCTGTTGGCAGGCGTCGCCGTACTATTGGCGAAATACAACAATCAGGAAGCGGTGCGACTGGGGGCTCCCATCTACAAGCAGGATGTGCCGGGAAAACTGGTGAACACCGTCTTGCCCTTGAGGTACGACATCGATCCGAATCAACCGCTCAAAGCATTGTTACTGGCGGTGAGCCGCGGGCTGTACGCCGCCAACCAAAACCAGAATTATCCGATGGAGACGCTCCTCTACAAATTGGGAATTCCACACTCCGAAGGGGATGAGTTCCCCCTCTTCGATGTGGCGGTGACGCTTGACTCCATTCAGGATCCCGCCTATCTGGACCATCTGCGCCTCAATTGCCGTTTCGTTTTTTCCCCCGCGGAGGAGGGGCTCGAAGGGGCCATCGTCTACAATTGCCGGCGTTACCGGAAAGAGACGATCCTTCGCATCGCCGCGCATTTCACCCGTTTGCTCAGCCAGGCGCTGGAAGATCTGGATAAACCGGTGGGGCGACTTGATTTGCTATCGCCTAAAGAGCGGGAGAGCTTGATTCACCGCTTCAACGACACAGAGGCGGATGCTCCGCTGGAGTCGAGCCTTCATCGTTTGTTCGACCGGCAAGCGGAACAAACCCCCGACGCTGTGTCGTCGGTGTGCCGGGACCATCATGTCACGTACCGCAGGCTGGCGTCCGGCGCCCGGCAATTAAAGAAGAACTTGCGGGAGCGGGGCCTCGCCGGCGGCTCCATCGTCGCCTTCATGATGCCCCGGTCGATCGAGGCGGTGATGGCGATGCTGGGGATTTTGCATTGCCAATGCGGATTTTTGCCTCTGGATCCCCACTACCCGGCGGAGCGGATCAATTACATCCTGGCGGACAGTAACGCCCGGTGTCTGGAGATTTCCTGGGTCGAGACCGCGCTCTTTGCGGCGACGGAAGATTCCAATCCCGAAGCGGATGATGACAATCGTCCGGGCGCAGGCTCCGTCGCTTATGTGATCTATACCTCCGGCACCACCGGCAGACCCAAAGGGGTGGTGGTGGAGCACAAAAACATCATCAATACCGTCGCCTGGTTCGCCCGCCGTTACCATGTAGGCCCCGGCAGTCATGTCTTGCAACTGACGGACTACACATTCGACCCCAGCATCGAACAAATCTTCGCCGCCATCCTTCATGGGGCGACGGTGTATGCGGCGGACAAAGAATTGTTGGCCGACATCGCGGGCTTGCGGGACTATATGGTGAAACGGGAAATCCACATCGTCAACTTCATTCCGCCTATGCTGGATCAATTGTTGTCCACTGGGGACAGGCTCCCTCGTTTGCGGGCGGTGCTTCCGGGGGGCGAGCGATTGGACGAAGCGGTGAAAGACCGCTTGCTGGCCAAAGGCTATTCGCTCTTCAACCATTATGGTCCCAGTGAAACAACCGTGGACGCCCTGACGCACCCATGTGGAGATGGAGCGGTATTGCTGGGGAGCCCCATCGATAATTGCCGCTGCTATATTCTGAATCGAGAGCTCTCTCTTCGCCCGCCGGGAATGGCGGGGGAGATCTGCGTTGGAGGCGCGGGTGTGGCGGCCGGTTATCTGAACAATCCTGAACTGACGAGCGAGCGCTTCATCGACGATCCCTTCTCGCCCGGAAACCGTCTGTATCGCACCGGCGATTTGGGACGATGGTTGCCTGAGGGGGCGGTTCAATTCCTGGGCCGTGGGGACAGGCAAGTAAAAATCAAAGGCCACCGCATCGAATTGGCGGAGATCGAGAAGCGGATGATGGGACTCGACGGGATAGCGGAAGCGGTTGTGCTGGATATAGCGGAAGAGTGCGGCAATGTGTATCTGGCGGGATATTACGTCGGAGACAGGGATTATTCGGATCTGGAGCTGCGCGAGCGATTGTCGCGTGAGCTGCCCCTCTATATGGTGCCCCTCTATTATTTACGGTTGGATGAAGTGCCCAGAAATTCCAACGGCAAAGTGGACCGTAGAGCGTTGCCGCCACCGGCGCTTCAAGAGGCCGACCGCTACCAACCGCCGGCAACCGACCTGGAACGCCGCCTGGCGCGTTTATGGGCCGGTGTACTGGAAATGGACGAGGAACAGGTGGGCAGGAGCGCAAACTTTTTCGAGATCGGCGGTCATTCGCTCAACGCCACAGTGTTGATTGCCCGCATCCACAAAGAGCTCGAAGTGAAGGTGCCGATGGTGGAATTGTTCCGCGCCCCAACAATCAAGGACCTGGCAGTCTTTATCGACGGCTGCGGCGCAGAATCGCTTCCTCCTCTGCGAGCGAGCGAACGCCGGCATTTTTATCACCTGTCCCCCGCCCAGGAGAGATTGTATATTTTGCAACTACTGGACGACACCGGCATCGGTTACAATGTGCCGTCGCTTTTGGAGGTGAAGGGAGAGCTCGATGAAGCCAGGCTGCAATCTGTCTTCCGGCAACTCATTCGCCGCCATGAGGCGCTGCGCACATCGTTTACCGTGATCGAGGGCAAACCGGCGCAAGTGGTGCGTGACGATGTGGAGTTCGCCCTCGATGCGGTCGATGAAGGGTTCGATGCCTTCATCCGCCCCTTCGACCTCGAGTCGGCGCCGTTGTTGCGGGTGGCGGTCATGGAAGAGGAGGGGAGGCGGTTGTTGGCGTTGGATATGCATCATCTAATAACCGACGGCGTATCCATGGGCATTTTGGTGCGCGAGTTTTTATCGCTCTATTCGGGGGAAGAGTCTTTGCCGGAGCTATCGCTTCATTACAAAGACGTGGCCCATTGGCAACCGGATTTGAGGCAAAGCTCGATCTTCTGGCGGAAGAGCTTCAAAGACCGGCCGCCGGCGTTGGAGTTGCCCCTCGATTTCGTCCGGCCGCAGATGCAGAGCTTTGCAGGGGACACGCTGTTTTTCGATATCGACGACCCGTTGACCCGAAGCCTGGAATCTATTGCCGCCCAAACCGGCGCCACCCTGTTTATGGTGTTGTTGGCGATATTCAACCTACTGCTCCACCGCCTTGGCGGGCAAGAGGACATCGTGGTGGGAACGCCGGTCTCAGGAAGGCGGCATGCCGATATGGAGGCGGTGGTGGGGATGTTTGTCAACACGCTGCCGTTGCGGAATGCCGTTGCCGCCGATGCGCCCTTCGAGCAGTTTCTCCGGCAATTGAGGACAGGCGCGGCCAAGGCGTTGGACCATCAGGATTATCCGTTTGAACGGTTGGTGGAAGAGCTCGATGTCACACGGGATACCGGCCGCAATCCATTGTTCGACGTGATGTTTTCCTATGAGAATTTCAATCTTCCGCACGTGCAGGCCTCCGGTCTGGAATTGATTCCCCGCCCCATCCGCAGCCGCGCTTCAAAATTCGACCTGACCCTCGCCGTCAGCCGGAAGCAGGGGCTTTGTTGCAGTTTCGAGTATTGCGTCAAGCTCTTCAAGCGGGAGACCATCCTTCGCTTCGCCGATTATTTCCTTCGCATCGCTCGAGCGGTGGTTTCCGACCTTCAGGTCCGGCCCCGAGAGATCGATATCATCTCGCCGGAGGAGCGACAATGGCTGCTTGATGAATGCAATGATACCAGGCGGGAGCTGGACCTCGACACCCCCATCCATGCGATGTTTGAAGCGCAGGCGCGCAAGACTCCGCAGGCGGCCGGCTTGCTTGCCGCCGATGGAAGAACTGTCTCTTACGGGACATTGTATGAGGCCTCCCTCGCCTGCGCCTGCCGATTGAGGACGCAGGGGCTCGAAGCAGGGGATATCGTGGCGGTCATGATGGAACGCTCGCTTGAAATGATGGCGGGGATCTTTGCCGTTCTTATGGCGGGCGGCGCTTATTTGCCCATCGATCCCAACTACCCGGAAGAGCGGCGGGAATTTTTGCTGGCGGACAGCAATGCTCGAATCTGTCTTGGCGCCGTGGATCTCGAAGGATCGTTGCAAGGAGAATCGCGGGGGGCAGGTACGGATGAATCGCTGCCCCGGATGGGGGGCTCGGATCTCGCGTATGTGATTTACACCTCCGGTTCGACAGGCAGACCCAAAGGGGTGATGATCCAGCACGGCTCGTTGGCGAACCGTCTCCGCTGGATGCAGGCGGCCTATCCTATCGGCGACGGCGATGCGCTGCTGCAGAAGACTCCCATTGTGTTCGACGTGTCGGTGTGGGAGCTGTTCTGGTGGAGTTTTACCGGAGCGGCGTTGGTGGTGCCGGAACCCGGCGTCGAGAAGGACCCCTCGGCAATGCTGGGGATCATCAAAGAGCGGGGCGTCACAGTGATCCATTTTGTGCCCTCCATGCTGCAAGTGTTTCTGGAGGTGTGCGAGCCGGCTTCGACGCCGGATACGTTGAAGTATGTGTTCTCCAGCGGCGAAGCCCTGGATGCCGGGCATGTGAAGCGATTTTACCGATGGTTCAACGATGAACCGGGGCCTCGTTTGATCAATCTCTACGGCCCCACCGAAGCGACGGTTGACGTGTCCTGTTATCCATGCCTCCGGGGCGAGGCGCCGGAGAGAGTTCCTATCGGCAAGCCGGTTCACAATACCCGTTTGTATGTTCTGGACCGGCATCTCCAGCTTCAACCCACCGGCGTGGCCGGGGAGTTGTGCATCGCCGGCGTCCAATTGGCCCGGGGCTATTTGAACCGGCCTGAACTCACCGCTGAAGCGTTCCTGCCACAGGAACCGGGCGGCGGAGATCGTTTGTACAAAACCGGCGACCGCTGCCGGGTGAATGGCGACGGACAGATTGAATTCATCGGCCGCCTGGACCAACAGCTCAAAATCCGCGGCTTTCGAGTTGAAACCGGCGAAATCGAGCAATGGCTTCAAACCCATGAAACGGTGCGGGACGCGGCGGTCGTGCCTGGTGGAGACGGAGTTGACAGTGATCTTATTGACTGGATCGTTTCCGAGGGAGACTGGGACGCCGCTGCGGTGAAACATTATCTGGCGGAAAAACTCCCGGCGTATATGCTTCCGGCGGCGTTTTTGCCGTTGGAGACAATCCCCCGCACCGCCGGCGGCAAGATCGATCGCCGCTCGTTGATGGAGCGTGGAGCAACCACAGACGCGGCAATTTCCGAAGAGCCGTTCGTCCCGCCGGCCGGTCGCTTGCAAGAGACCATCGTCGAAGCCTGGCTTGCGGTCCTGGAGAAGGAGCGAATCGGGGTCAACGACAATTTCTTCGATGTGGGCGGTAATTCCTTGAAGATCGTTCGCCTGGCCTTTCAGTTGCAATCGGCTCTAAAGCGGGACATCCCGGTGGCCACGTTGTTCAGGTTTCCCACTGTGGCCTCGTTGGCCGGTTTTCTGGAAAAGAACAGCGGGCAAGCGGAAGACCGGCTGCCGCTAGCAGACGCGCCGCCCCCCGGCCACATGGCCAAAGCTCGAGATAGACTGAGTACCCGCCGCCGGAAAGGGTCACTATAGATCAAAAAACCAGAAGGAGTAGTGAAGATGAAGATATTGGGAATTTCAGGAAATTTGTTTTTGGCCCATGAACCGTCGGATGGAGACAAGCACGACGCCGCCGCGGTCCTGGTTGTGGACGGTAAGGTGGTCTCCGCCATCGAAGAGGAGCGGCTCAACCGTATCAAGCACACCGATAAATTTCCCGTCAACGCCGTCAAATTTGTCCTGGAAGAGCAGGGTATCGGCTTTGAGGATCTGGACCAGGTGTGCTATTATGGCGTACCCGCCTATTTTTTCGCAGGCGAGGCCTCCATCCCGCTGGGGGAGAAAATCCAATCCATCCTGCAGGCGGAATTCGGTTGCGCCATCGACGAGAAAAAGCTCTATTTCGTGCACCATCACATCGCCCACGCAGTAAGCGCCTATTATATGTCGGGCTTCGAGCGCAGTCTGGTGCTCTCCATCGACGGCCAGGGGGACGAGATCTCCGGCATGGTGGTGGACGCCGACGGGAAAAAGACCGAGGTGCTGGAAAAATACCCGGTGAAGGATTCGCTGGGCATCTATTATTTGCATGTCATTCATGTGTTGGGCTACAAACAATTCGACGAATACAAAGTCATGGGCCTGGCCCCATACGGCGATCCGTCGGTGTACCGGGATCTGTTCAAAAACTTTTACACGTTGCTGCCGGAGGGAGGGTACGAGATCGACCTCAAGCAGGTGAAGAAGCTCTACCTCATGTTCCCCCGCCGCCGGAAAGGGGAGCCCTTCAACCAGGACCACAAAGACATCGCCGCGGCGCTGCAAGAATCGCTGGAAGAGATCGTGTTTCACATCCTCCGCCATTACCAAAAAAAATACAACCACGCCAATCTTTGTCTGGCCGGCGGTGTTGCCCACAATTGCACATTGAACGGCAAGATACTCTACTCCGGCCTCTTTAAAAATGTGTTTGTACAGCCCGCCTCCCACGACGCCGGCTGCGCCCTGGGAGCCGCCCTGTACCGCTACCATGAGTTGAATCCCGAAGCGGAGTTCGAGCGGTTGAGCCATTTGTATTGGGGCAGCCGTTTGCAAGACAACGATGCGCTGGAGCAAACGCTCGCCTGCTGGAAGGATTTTCTCGATTATGAAAAGCGGGAACACATCGGCCGTAAAACCGCCGAACTTATGGCCGCAGGCGCGGTCGTCGGTTGGGTGCAGGGGCAATCGGAATTCGGACCCCGGGCTCTCGGTAACCGCAGCATCGTGGCGGACCCGCGGCCGCCGGAGCACAAAGACATCATCAATGAGATGGTCAAAAAGAGAGAGGGCTACCGCCCCTTCGCGCCGTCGGTGCTGGAGGAGCGCGCCGCCGACTACTACGACCTTCCTTGCGATAGCAGCCATTTCTCCTACATGATCTTTGTGGTGAATGTCCAAAAAGAGAAGCGATCGATACTCGGAGCCGTCACCCATGTGGACGGCACAGCCCGGATACAGACGGTCTCGCGACAGACCAATCCCCGTTATTGGGAATTGATCGATGAATTCCGTAAGATCACCGGCGTCCCGGTGGTGCTGAACACCTCGTTTAACAACAATGCCGAACCCATTGTCGATTCGGTGGACGACGCCATTGTCTGCTTCCTCACCACCAAACTCAACGCCCTGGTGATCGGCGACTATCTCATCCATAAAAAAGAACCGGACACCGCCGCCATCCGACAATTGGTCCCCTATGTCCCGCCCCACAATGTGATGACCCACACCCACCGCTACCGCTCCGCCGCAAAACCCGACAGCGATTACAGTATCGCCAACAATTTTCAGAACGGTTATTCAGCGGAGCTCTCGCCCCAGGTGTTTCACGTGTTGACCCAGGCGGACGGCAAACGACCGCTGGCGGAGCTGATGAATGCCGCCGGCGTCGCTGAATCCGAAGCCTCCATCGCTGAGATTCTCGATCTCTGGGGGCAACGGTTCATCCGTCTCCGGCCCGATGGGACGGCGGAGTAGCCTGAGCCATGGAATACACCGGCCTCGAGATCGCGGTCATCGGTATGGCGGGACGGTTCCCTGGAGCGCGTGATATCGACGCCTTCTGGGAGAATTTGGTCAATGGGGTGGAGTCCGTCTCTTTTTTGGAAGACGATGAATTGCTCGAAGCGGGCATCGAGAGGGAACTCCTCGCTCGACCGGAGTTCGTCAAGACGGCCGGCGGCGTGTTGGACGACGCGGACTGCTTCGACGCGGCGTTCTTCGGCTACACCCCGCCGGAGGCGCGGGTAATGTCGCCCCAAACCAGACTGTTTCACGAATGCGCCTGGCAGGCTATGGAGGACGCCGGTTATGTTCCCGGCCAATGCGGCGGCGCGGTCGGTTTGTATGCCGGAGCCTACACCACCACCTATTGGGAGACTGAGACCCTCGGCTCCGAAGGGGGAGATCTTATGGCCGCCTATTACCTGAACAACCGGGATTTTCTCGCCACGTTGATCTCTTATAAGTTAAATCTACATGGCCCGTCCATATCCATCAACACCGCCTGCTCCACAGCCCTCGCCGCCATTCATCTGGCGTGCCAGGGATTGTTGGCGGGGGATTGCCGGCTGGCTCTGGCCGGCGGCGTCACTGTCCGCTTTCCGCTTGAAAAGGGGTACCTCTATCAAGAGGGGATGATCGCGTCGCCGGACGGCCATACCCGGAGCTTCGACTCATTGTCGGCGGGAACAGTCGGCGGCGACGGCATCGGCGTCGTGGTCCTCAAGCGGTTGGAAGAGGCCCTGGAAGACCGCGATTTTATTTACGCCCTGGTCATTGGTTCCGCCGTCAACAACGACGGCGACCGCAAGGTGGGCTTCACCGCCCCCAGCGTCGAGGGACAGGCGGCGGTGATAGCCAAAGCTTTACGCATGGCCGAAGCGACGCCCGGCTCCATCGGTTACATCGAATGCCACGGCACCGCCACCCCCCTTGGCGACTCTGTGGAGGTGGAAGCTCTGAATCTCGCCTTTGGGCCATTACAGAAGAACTCCTGCCCCCTGGGTTCCGCCAAGACCAATCTGGGCCATCTGGATATCGCAGCCGGAGCCGCCGGCTTTATCAAGGCTGTCCTCTGCCTCGATAAGCGGCAAATTCCCCCCAGCTTGTTCTTCACCGCCCCCAATCCCCAAATCGATTTTGAACACAGTCCGTTTTATGTGAATCATTCCCTCAGTGATTGGCCGGACGGTCCATTTCCGCGGCGGGCGGGGGTCAGTTCTTTCGGAGTGGGGGGCACCAACGCCCATGTGATTTTGGAAGAATACAATCCTCCTCCGGAAGAGGATGATGTCTCTCTGCGGACCCTTCGCTTGATTCTGTTGTCGGCCCAAACAGAGACCGCGCTCGAGCAAGCGAAAGCAAGACTGGCAAACCACCTGGAACACCATCCCGGCCTTCCGTTGGCTGATATCTCCGACACCCTGCAA
>CAZBHS010000046.1:23733-42061 GCA_964491915.1 uncultured Clostridia bacterium | reverse complement strand
GATTTGAACCCACGGACCCCGTAAAGGGTCAACGGTTTTCAAGACCGCCGCATTCGACCACTCTGCCATCCCTCCGGGAAAGAAATATTCTATCAAATATCGCGATTTCTGTCAAGCGGCGGATGCCTTCAATTGCACGGCGTAAAGATTGTCCTGCTTCAAGGACAGATTGTCCTGCTACAGGAACAGAATCATCTGCATCGGCAACAGATTCATCTCAATCTGAAACACATTCATATGAATGCATAACAGATTCATCTGAATCCGTGCGGATGCACGCCTGCTTCTTGATTGGGGTTGTTGGATGCGCTATAATTAGGGATGAGCAAATTACCGAAATTGATTGCGTCCGATATTGACGGGACCTTGACCCATAGCGGGCATGTGATTCCCGAATTTACCTGCAAAGTGTTGAACCAATTATCGTCCACAGGAATCCCGGTGGCCCTGATTACCGGCTTCAATTATCTCACCACCCGTAAATACATTCAAAACCTGGATCCGAACATCACTGTCATCGTTCAGAACGGCACCCTCTGCCAGCAGAACGGCTCGATCGTTTGGGAGATGGGAATCGGAGCCGACGATGTAGCTCCAATCTACAACTTCCTCGAAGAGCGGCAGGTCCCCATTATTGTTTATAAAGGGAAAAACGGAGATTTCAAGGTTCTGTACAAAGGTAGGGGAGAGGCCAAGAAGCGCTCCTATTTTGAGCAAGTTGACAGGATTCCGTCGTTCGACGGGATTACCGGCATCTCCACACTGGTGCCCAATAAACTAGTTCCCGACCTGAAGAGCCGGCTCTCGGCAATGGCGGGAGGCAAGTATCAATTAATCTACTCCAAAGGCAAAGAGGAATCCTGGCTGGAAGTGACCCCTCCCGATGCCCGCAAAGACAAAGCTCTCGATCGTTTGTGCCGGCAAATCGACATCTCCCCCAAAGAGGCCATTTACTTCGGCGATAATTACAACGACCTCGAAACCCTCAAAATGGTGGGACACCCCGTGGTTATGCAAAACGCCGTTCCTGAGTTGAGAAATCAGTTTTCAACCCATGCCAACGAAGTATACTCCGAAGGCGCGGCCCGCTATCTAGTGAATTTGTTCGGTTTAAAAAAATATTATTAACTAAAAACACACGATACAAATACTTTGGCAGAGCCCGATTTCTTGACATAATTGCGATTGTTGACATATAATTTCTCTTGTATTTTACGGAGGTTAAAATGTCGGACGAAACAAAAAGAATCGATGCGCAACCCACCACCATGATAGGGGAGGAAAAGAGGAAGCCAAAAGCCCTCTACGCCATCATTGCAATACTCGGCGTCATTGTGGTGGCGCTGTCTTTGATTCTTGTATTTGGAGTATTTAAAGATAAAAGCAAAGAGACGCCAAAAGTCAAACAGATGCACAAATTGGTGTCAAAAATCCGCAACCTTGAGACAGACGTCAATCAGAAGCAAGGCGAGATTATGGATCTCATCAAGGATTACCGGGAAAAAACCGGCGAGACATTGCCCACCATGGATGGGCTCAGTTTGTCCGAGAAAGAAAAACAATTACTCGAGGAAAAAATCCAGAATGAACAGGATGTGTCTATAAAGTCCCTACTATCGGATATTCTTGAAAAAAAAGATGAAATATCGGAATTACATGGAAAAATCAAAATTCTAGAAGGATTACTGCCGTCGCCCCATCTGGTGGTTCAGGGGGAAAATCATTACGAAATCGCCATGAACTTCCTATTGAACAAGAAAGGTGTCGAAAAGAAACGCGCCCTCAAACTCATTGAGCGTACCGCTATGTTCGAGCCTTTGATTCCAGGCTTCAAGGTTTGGAATTTCTATTCGGGTGAAGAATACGGAACATTTATCACTCAGGGCGGCGCGCCTATTTCTCCGAACGCTATTCGTCGCAAAGCCAAAAAGGATTTGGTGGATGCCCGTGATAACGCCATCGCGGAAAAAAACAAATTGGCTGAAGATATCAATATACTCGATCAAAAAAGAGAACAAATCATCAGCCAGGTGGATGACCTCAATCAAGAAAAGCAGAACCTGATGGTTAAGATCACTGACCTGGGGGAAAAAAATTCGGAGATGCAAACTGCCATCAATTCAGTCTCTTATTTGCTTGATATCAAGAAGAATCTTTTGAGTAAAAAGATTATCAAAGGCGGATTCCTGCGTTCACCACGCCTGAAGAATGTATCGCCGGAATTATTCGAAAATTCATTGGATATGCGCGAATCGAATGCCATCGAAATTCAAGCGAAGCAGTTTGAGCTAAAAAAAATAAAAAAAATCGTTGTATACCCAAAATTTTACAAAAAGGACATCGACTATGAAATTACAATTGACGAAACCGGTCAATATGCAATTATAAAGATGATATCCGTTGATAAATTTAAAAACGACCGCATCGTAATTTCGGTGGAATAACCGCTATTGGTTAAAATATAACTAAATAAAATAATGAAACATCTCGGCATAAACTACCAAAGGGTAGAAAAATTGTGTACAATCTGGTAAAATTATATCAATATTTATTATAGAAGGAGAAAAAAATGCTAATCTATTTTTATAAATTAGTTTTTATTGCTATTTTTGCATTAATTGGTTTCCGGAACCCGCCGTTTCAAATTGAAAACCACATGCTCGGAGCTCTAATAGGAGGCGCCTGCGCACTGGCATTATCAATTTTTGCATTTAGAATTAAAAAGACCGAACTCAAATATGTCTGGAGCGTGACCATCGGAATCCTTGGCGGCATATTTTTAGGATATGTGATGTTCAGATTGTTTGATTTGATAACCATGTCTTTTTCCGCCT
The DNA here is from genome assembly GCA_964491915.1 of uncultured Clostridia bacterium. Classification (GTDB taxonomy): domain Bacteria; phylum Acidobacteriota; class Aminicenantia; order UBA2199; family UBA2199; genus JAHELQ01. The sequence continues at coordinate 39,227 of CAZBHS010000046.1, read as the reverse complement.
ATGTTTTCTTTAAAGCCTTGTTCCTATTCGGTTTACCGGTAACAGGCTTATTTATCGGGATTCACAAGCCGAATCTGTTTGCTCCTCTGAATATCAAGGAATTCTTCAGAGGCAGCAGCGCCTTTACAGAAACGTTTATTCTTGATACTAGCGCTATCATTGATGGCCGCATCGTTCCCATCATTCAGACCGGTTTCATCGAAGGCGAGCTCATCGTTACCCAATTTGTGTTGGCTGAGCTTCAGTTGATCGCGGATTCCAATGATCCCAATAAAAAGATCAGAGGAAAGCGGGGATTGGATGTTATCGAACAATTGCAAAAAAATACCAACACCAGGGTCACGATTCTTAACAAGAATGTCCCAAACGTCAAAGAAGTAGACCAGAAGTTGGTTTTATTGGCTAAAGAGAATAATTACAAAGTTATCACCAATGACGTGAACCTCAGCAGGATCGCCAAATTACAGGATGTCAAAGTATTGAACGTCAACGAATTGGCCTTCGGACTGAAACCCATCGTTTATCCGGGAGAACACCTTAAAGTACACATCTCCAAAGAAGGAAAGGAGAAGAAACAGGGAATCTCTTATCTAGATGACGGAACGATGATTGTCATTGACGATGCGAAGTACGACATTGGAAAGAATGTAGAAATCGAAGTAACATCGGTGTTGCAATCAACCACCGGTAAAATGATATTTGGTAAAAAGATATAAAGATGCTGAAGATAAGGTCCGGTATCGGTTACGATATTCATAAGTTAACGCGAGGTAGCGGGCTTTATATCGGTGGAGTAAAGGTATCGGATCAACTAGCATTCATTGCCCACTCGGATGGCGATGTGTTGATACACGCCTTGATCGACTCATTATTGGGCGCTATCGGGGAAGACGACATCGGTCAAAAATTCCCCGATACCGATCCCCAATACAAAAATATTGACAGCAAAGTGTTGTTGTCGGAAACAGCCAATCTGCTAGTTGAGCAAAATGTAGAGATTATGAACATTGATTGCGTTCTGGTGGCAGAACAACCGAAACTCAATATACATAAAGAGGCAATCCGCAATTCCCTGGCCTCATTGTTAAACATTTCTTTCGATACTATAAACGTAAAAGCGAAAACAAAAGAAAAAATTGAGACCGATGCGGTAGGCAGGGGAGAAGCGATCGAATGCTTCTGTGTATGCATGGTCAGGAAAATAACCTAAAATGAGCAAAATTCCATTGATTACAATAGTCGGTGTACCAAATACCGGCAAATCCACATTATTCAACAAATTGATCGGCAAGAAAAAAGCGCTGGTGCATCATGATGCAGGTATGACTCGTGATATCTATAAAAAACTTTTTTATATAAATGGACGCAAGTTTAACCTTCAAGATTCCGGTGGTTTTTTTGATGACAGCGATATTATCACCAAAGAGATTAACAAGAGGGTAATCCGTGAAGCGGAAAAATCCGATCTCATTATCTTCTTATTTGATGGCAAGCGGGAGTTGCTAGGGTATGAAAAAGATCTCTATCTAGATATCGTAAAATTGAACTCCAATATTATCCCGGTCATTAACAAGGTGGACAACCCGGAAAAATTTATTCCATCATCCGCTTTTTACGCGTTAAAACAAGATTTTTTGTTTGTTTCCGCTGAACATAACCACGGAATCGATGAATTACTGGAGAGAATCGTGTACATCTTGCCCGGCTCAGCCGGAAAGGAGGATCAAGAAGAGGAGCAACCAACCCGCATCAGTATCATGGGAAAACCGAATGTAGGCAAATCCTCCATAATCAATCGCATCCTTAATGACGAATTTGTTATTGTCAGCCCACTTCCAGGAACCACCAGGGATTCGGTGGATCTTGAAATCAAACGGAACAATAAAACATTTGTGTTGGTGGACAATGCCGGAATTCGGAAACTCCAAAAGGTTAAAGAAGACACAGAAAGCGCAGCGGTTATTAGGGCTGAAAAAGACATTAGGAACGCCGACATCATAATTTTTGTAATTGATATTTCCAAAAAAATTGATCGCAACGACCTATTTATTGCCCAAAAAATATTAAAATCTGCAAAACCTGTTGTAGTGGCGTGCAATAAGTGGGACCTGGTACTCGATCAGCAAAAGGCAGATTCTTTCGTACGCAAGCTGAAGACACGGCTCAATTTCTTCTATTTTGCTCCTTTTCTTCTGACTTCGGCCTCTTCCGGGAAAAATATATTCCAGATAATCGACAAGGCGGAAGAGATCAATCAACAGCTCACCATTAAAATCAAAGCCACCCATCTGAATGAATTGGTTCAGCAAATTCTCCTGGAGAAAAAAATAATAACTGAAAGCAACAAAAAATTTGTCTCCAAGTATGTATCCATAGAATCTTACCGTCCATTTTTTCTCAATTTCTTCTCTAAAAATAGTGAGCGTATTAAATCTTCGGACGAGATCTGGTTGAAAAAACGAATTCAGCAGGAATTAAAATTGGAGGGTATCCCGATTTTTTTTAAAATATCAGCGCCTAAGAAAAAGAATGCCTCATCTTAAGGTTAAGGGAATTTAATTGTTGACATTATTAATGTCGACATGTCGACATCGCAAAAAATAAATTTAGAATAGTGAAAAAGAAAAAGTGCTCAGAATGGCTCAGAATCGCCGATCTTTTTTTTAAAAAATTGATTTTACTCAATTACTGAATCTTGACAAATGTACACAAGTGGAATAATATTAAATTGCATAACCAATTTTAATTGGTTTAATTAAAAAATATCACGTTGAAAATTAAGAGGAGTTGAATTGTGATTATTACAATAGCGAATCAAAAGGGTGGCGTCGGCAAAACCACCACTTCAGTGAATCTGTCTGCTGGACTTGCCTTCTTGGGAAAACGCGTATTAGTTATAGATATGGATCCCCAGGCCAACTCAACCGTATCGTTTATTGATCCTCATGGGATAAAATACACAGTTTTCGATCTCCTTGAGAATAACGAAGTTAGAACAGAAGAGGTAATTCGGACCACACCTATAAAAAATCTTGACATTATACCCGCATCAATATCATTGGCAAAATTGGAATCGAAGCTGGTAGGGGAGATCGATGGCCATTTTCGTTTGAAAGACCGAATCGATTCTTTAAAACACAATTATGACGTCATTATTGTCGATACGCCGCCGACTCTTGGTTTGATCACCATCAATACGCTGGTGGCTGCGACCCATCTATTGATTCCGATCCAGGCCTCCTATTACGCGTTAGAAGGAACAGACGATTTGCTGGAAACCTACGAAAAAGTAAAAAATAGAAGTAACCCAGACCTAGCTATTCTTGGCGTACTGATTACTCTTTACGATAAACGAACCGTAATCGCGAAAGACAGTGAAGACCACATCAAGCAATTGTTTGGAAACAAAGTATTCAAAACGATTATTTCCAAGAACGTCAGGCTGGAAGAGAGCCCTGCTTACAAAGAGTCAATTTTCACATTCGCACCTGAATCAAAGGGCGCACATGAATATCACCAGTTAGCGGAGGAAGTGTTGAACCATGGCTAAAGGCAAGAAAGGGCTTCCAAGCTCCATCAAATTGAAGCACGATAATCATCTAGTAGACGAGATCGCAATCCGCACGAAAACCACTATCATTCGAAATATTCCCATTAATAAAATCATCCCGAATGTCTTGCAGCCTAGAAAAGATTTTGGTGATTTGCAGGAATTGTCGGACTCAATCCGCGAAAAAGGGATTATCGAACCGATCATTCTCCGGCCGAAAGATGGGAAATTTGAAATTATAGCCGGAGAACGTCGCTTCAGAGCCGCGCGATTGGCAGAATTAAAAGAAATCCCTTCGATTGAATACGATATTCCCGATAATGAGGCTCTGGAGATTTCCATCGTTGAAAATGTCCAGAGAAAAGACCTCACAATTTTTGAAGCCGCATATTCGTTGAAAACACTCTCTGAGATATATGGATACACACACCAGGAGATCTCCCAAAAAATTGGAAAATCCCGTGTCACTGTGACAGAATTGATTCGGGTTACAGATTTACCTGCAGAAATCGCTCAGCGTTGCATGGATCTGAATATTCAATCCAAAACATTTTTGTTGGAGCTGACAAAACTCGAAGAGATCGATAGAATGGCGGAGGTTCTGGATAGATATCAGGAAGAACCATTTTCCAGGGATAAAATCAAAGAACAGCGAAAAGAAGAGAATAACGAGGCGCCTTCTCGGCATAATCCATCAAGGAACCTGTTCAAGTTTAAGTTTGTTACCGATGACAAGGCGGTCAAAATCGACTTTAAGATCAATACTAAGAGTTATGATCGGGATAAACTTATCGGCGCCCTGGAGAAGTTGATTCATGACATCAAAGAAAACCGCATTAAAGAGTTCGATTTAAGCTCGCGTAATTAGACTTTCAATACATTTAAGAATTCTTTCCAAGGAAAGAATTTTTGATTTTATATACTTGTTTACATAATATAACGTATCCGACGTAACAAACATCGTGTTTTCTCCCTTTTCTTTAAACCCCTCCTCATGTACGGAAACTTCTCTGGAGCTTTCTTGGGAGCTCCTGTATTTCTTACGTGAAGTTTGGTATTCCTGGGCACAGATCGTCGATTCTGAGCGAATTATGGCGTTCCTCGCCGGTTGAATTCTTTGTATTGGATACAGATCTTGTTGCGAAGTTCTGGATGGGGCTTGTTTTGGGGCAAAATTTTTATTTGTTGGAAAGTAGATTGGATTTTTTTAGAGATCGGAATTCATTTTTTTGATGATTGGCGCATATTCCTTTAGGACGCGATATTTTTGAGGGTCTATGAGGAAATAATCAGTGAATTCAATTCTAAATGACTCGAAGTCCGAAAAACCGCAAAGAGTGGCTATCTCACAGATTTCTATTTTTGGATTTTTTTCCATTATTTCCATTGCCATGAACGCCTTTTGCCGGTTCAGGAATTTGTGGATGGAGGTTTCGCTATCAGTGAGAGTCAGTGAATCCAGTTCGTTTTTGTGTATAGCGAAGGTTTCCGATATATTTTCAAGGGAGAGTTTCGCCAGGTCCGATCCCTTCTTGTTCAAAATGAAATTTACTATTTCTTCCGTTGTATACTGTTCGTTGTTCATCTGTGTTTTAATCCTCAAAATATTTGTAGCATACTTCCAGAGGGAATAAAATACGGAAAATTATGAACACCTCTCCCCTATTTATTGATTTATATAGAAGATGGATGTCGAGAAGGGATTATTGAGCGATAAGAAGCAAATCGGCCAGAACGATTGCCAGGCCTGCTTCCGCCACGACTGGTACTCGCAAGGCGATGCAGGCGTCGTGACGACCTTCGATGACCAATTGTTCTATGTCGCCCGATTGGGTATTGATGGTTTCCTGGGGGATTGAAATGGAGGGAGTGGGTTTTACAGCTACACGAAACACAATTTCATTGCCGTTGGCGATACCGCCGTTGATGCCGCCGGCGTGGTTGGTGGCGGTTTTACCGCCGGTCGCGATGAAGCGGTCGTTGTGTTGGCTGCCGAACATTGTTGCGGCTTGAAATCCCGAACCGAATTCGATTCCTTTGATGGCAGGGATTGAAAACATCATGTGACTGACCAATGCTTCCAGGGAATCGAAGAAAGGTTCACCGAGCCCGATCGGAACGTTTGTTGCGGAGCATTGGATGACGCCTCCAATGGAATCGCATTGTTCGACGGCTCTATCCACTGCTTTCCGGATATTTTTGTCGCCCCCGGCTTCGATAATTGTGGCCTCGATGTTGATGGGAGAGATGATTTTTTTGGCGATAACTCCGGCGGCAGTGATAGCGAGAGTGAGGCGGCCGGAAAAGTGGCCTCCGCCTCGTGGGTCCTGGAACCCGTCGTATTTTTTTGAGGCGGTGAAATCGGCGTGACCAGGTCTAGGAATGTGTTTTAGAGCTTCATAATCGCGGGATCGGGCGTTGGTGTTGGCAAACATGATGGTCAAAGGAACGCCTGTGGTGTGTTTATTGTAGACACCGGACACGATATTCGGAAGATCCGGTTCTTTTCTAGAGGTCGTCCCTTTTGCCCCACTTCTGCGTCGCGACAAGTCATTTTCAAAGTCTTCTTCAGATAACGGGATTCCTGCGGGGCAACCGTCAATGACGATTCCTACGGCAGGTCCATGGGATTCTCCAAAAATCGAGACTCGAAATAGTCTACCGAAACTATTCACAAGCGCATCCTCCCAGGCTGATAAAATCATCGGCGAAATCAGGGTATGATTTGTTGACCGACTCGAAAGACTCAATCACGATTGGTTCTGGGGAAGCGCACGCTGCAACGGCGCCGGCCATTGCAATGCGGTGGTCATTGTTCGAGTGAATTGTACCGCCTTTTAAACCGCCTCCGCGAATGACCATGCTCCCGCCCGCTAATTCGATGGTGGCGCCGATTTTTGTGAATTCTTTTTTTAATACTTCGGCCCGGTTACTTTCTTTATGAATTAAGCGGCTGATTCCCTTAATAAATGTGATCCCGTCGCAATGGACTGCCAATGCTACCAGTGGCGGGAAAAGATCAGGACATTCTGTGGCGTCGAATTCAAAAGGGCGGAGCTTATCCTTCACCACAGTCACTGAATTATCGCCGAAACTCACTTTTGAGCCGGCTTTTTCAAGCGCTTCGACGATGGCCCGATCGGCCTGCCGCGAATGAGGATTTAACGACAGAACTTCAACTTGGCCGCCGATAGCCCCTGCCACCAACATAAACGCCGCGCCGCTCCAATCCCCTTCCACAGTGAATGTGCGGGGTTGGTAATGCTGTCCGCCGTTGATGAAGAAGGTTGCGTATTGTTTATGCTGGATGCTGACTCCAAAATCCTTCAATACCTGGATTGTCAAATCAATGTATGGTTTGCTTTTTAAATCTTCTACCTGAAGTTCGGATTTTTCTTTTAACATCGGTAAGGCCATAAGGAGTCCAGTAAGAAATTGAGAGCTGGTGGTGCCGTCAATCGAAGCTTGACCTCCTTTGAGAGGACCTTTGACAGTAATAGGAATACAACCGTTATTGGACGCGTACTCCACTCCGAGGTTTTGTAGCGACTCCCCTATCATATTCATCGGCCGGTTCGCCAATGAGCCGGAACCGGTCAATGTAATGGGGGCGTCATGCAAGGCGGCGATCGATGCGAACATACGAATCGCCAATCCTGATTCACCGCAGTCCAATTCCTTCGCAAAAGGATTGAAACCGCCGTCGATAACAACCTCTTGTTTGGTATAATTGACACTGGCGCCCAGGCCTTCCACTACTTTCATGGCGGCCAACGCGTCGTTACAAAAGGAGGGATTGCGAATGATCGACGTTCCTTCCGCCAACAGTCCCGCAGCCAGTGCGCGCTGCATCATACTTTTTGAAGGCGGAGCCTTCACTGAACCTGATATTCTAGAAGGTTTTACAAACTTCTTCATAAATTTTCTCCGCTATTGAGTCTGGATTGTGGTATTCACAGTCGGAATTGACCATTAAATCGGCTGTTTCAGCATAGTAGCCCCGTCTCCCTAGAAATATTTCCCGGGCTGTTTCTCCCGGATTTTTGACATTCAGCAAGGGTCTGGCGCCGTCTTTGATGAGAGATAGATTCTTCCATGGTCTGGCGAATAACCATATACTCAGTGAGTTTTCTTTTATTTTTTTTCTGTTTTCTTGATCGAGAACAATGCCGCCGCCCCAGGAGATGACGGTCTTTTCTAGTTTATTATCCAACAATCGATTGAGAAGTTCTGTCTCGATTTGGCGGAAGCGCTTTTCTCCCTGGGTACTGAAGATTTCCGGTATGGAAATGCCCGCCTCTTCTTCGATGATGGAATCGGTATCAATGACTCGATAATCTAATTTTTCTGCCAACAATCTTGCGACTGAACTCTTCCCGGTTCCCATGAATCCGGTTAACGAAATGACGCTCCGCTTATTCAGGAGAGGATTCGGTTCGTCGAGGGCTTCTTTCATCCAGGCGAACGGTGGTTCGGAATTCAAAAAATAGGTAAAGGCAGGGATCGCCTGAAACAGCAGCCAATCTTCTCCTCTGGCCAATGTGCAACCGCGGTTGATCGCATATTTTCCCAGGGTGGAGGATTTATAATTGGCGTCCAGGACCACGAGCCCGGGATGCAACCAATCTTCCTCGACCACCTCGACGCCGGCTGAAAGCGAGGATACAATGACATCGGCCGTGACCAATAATTCTCGCAAGCGATCCAGAGCGGCAGCTTCACATCCTAATTGCCTGGCTGCTTCTTCGGCTTTGGCGAGTGTGCGGTTGGCGATGATCACTTTCGCCCCTTTGTTGACCAGTCCGTACGCGGCAGCCCGTCCGGCGCCGCCGGCTCCCACTACAATACATTGTTTTCCCGCCAGATCTCCTGCGATCTCTTCAATTGAGCGAGCCACTCCGATGTGATCGGTATTGAAGCCCATGATACCATCGGTATAATTGGCGATTGTATTGATTCCGCCAATTTTTATCGCCGCCGGGTCTAAATGATCGACCTCTGCCATGATATTTTTTTTGAAAGGGGCCGTGACATTCATGCCGGTGAGGCCCGCTTCCCTGAACAGAAACATCGCTTCCGCAGCGGAATTCGCCGCTATTCTAAAATAGGTGGCGTTGATATTTCCAAGTGAAAACACCCGGTTGAACATGAGGGGACTTTTGCTGTGGAGTACGGGATTTCCGGTAACAGCCAGTAGTTTTTTAGATTCCATGGTATAATTCCTTCAGTATCTGCTTCATCGTGGCGCGGTCCAATTGACCGGCGGCGGTCTCTTTACCGCTCTCAAGAGAGGCGAAAGTGAACGGGGCGCCGAGAATCGGTGCCGCCACGCGGGTGATTTTTCCGCGAATTCCCATACCAATGGCTACCACAGGCCGCGGATCTTCATACAACGCCAAAATCCGGCTACTATCGGCATTTGAATTGGCCATGCAAGCGATTTTAGCGATGTCGGCTCCGGCGTTGAAGCAATGCTCGACAATTTCCCGTAACTCTATAGATGACGGAGTGCCTTGATAATCATGATGGGAAATGATGACCTTGCAGTGATAGTTCCGGCAAAACGAAACCAATTCGTTCAAATACGATGGATCTGCTTCCACTTCGATATCGATAAATCCAGCCCCCGCTTCCACAGCGGCTTTAAGTTGCGACATCCGGTTTTTGTCTGCATATTTACCTGCTCTACAGGTGGCGATCAATTTATTTGATTTAGCGAAAATAATTTGTATCTCTTCCGGGTTCAAGTCCATTTGGTCAAGGCGAATTTCGGCGATTTCACCTTCGTTCAGCGAGTCCAAAATTCTCAGGATGACTTCCGGCTGCGGTTCAGCAATACTCACGCAAATCATCTAACACATTCTCCAATTCAGCAATCGATATTTCTTCGATTATAGCTTCTCCAATCCGGTTGAGGAGGACAAAATTGATATAATCCCCTTCGCGTTTTTTATCTTTTTTCAGTGCGTCCAACACTCGGGCCCGTTCCATCACGATATGAATGGGCAAATGCAGACGTTTCAGCAGCGAGATTATCCGCTCGACACTCTCTTCGGCAAGCAATCCTCTCTTGCTGGAGAGGGCGGCTGCCACCGCCATTCCAATACTTACGGCATCGCCGTGAAGCCTTCCGGTAATTTTTTCAACTGCATGGCCGAATGTGTGGCCGAAATTCAGTTTGCGGCGTTCGCCTTTTTCCCGTTCATCCTTGTTGACCACCGCGGCTTTAATGCTGACAGAATCAAAAACCAGTCGCCTGATTACCTCTTCTTCTAGATTGAGAGCTTCTTCCACATGGTTTTCAAGGTATTCGAAATGGGCTGCGTCGGCGATTGCTCCGTGCTTGACGATTTCTGCGAACCCGCATGACAATTCATTCTCAGGAAGTGTCTTCAACATCGCCGTATCGCAAACCACAAAGTCCGGCTGGTTGAAGGCGCCAATTATATTTTTGTAGGATTGGTAGTTGACGCCGTTTTTTCCACCCACACTTGCATCCACCTGGGAGAGTAGCGATGTGGACACAAAGCCGAAATCGAGGCCCCGCAAGAAAGTGGATGCGGCGAATCCGGTGATATCGCAAACAATACCTCCCCCGATTCCTATAATAAAAGTGGAGCGGTCGGCGCCTAAATCCAGGAATTGGCGATAAATCATCTCGACCGTTTCAAGGGTTTTAATGGTCTCCCCCACCCCAATCTCAATGACCGGATAGTTAGGGAATTGCGGTTCATAGAGTTTACGCACATTTGAATCGGTTACCATGATGGCCTTTCCAGCCGGAACATAGGTTTTCAGATTGCCCAGTCGTTCTCCCACAAAAATTTTCGATCTCTTTTGAATTCCAATTATCTCAATGGTTTTCACTCCTTTCTCCATTATTCAATTATCACCTGGCACAGGAAGTAAAGCCATTGCAATTATATCCAATATTGCAGAATAAATGCAACATAAAAATAGTTTTTTTTCTGTGATTTATTTATTTTGCTTGTTACGGAAGTTCTCACACCATTCATTGTTATAGACTGTAGAGGCGTACCGGTCTCCCCTATCGGGAAATATAGTGGCGATTTTTGCAGGTTTTAAGTAATTGTTGTTGGAAAAATATTTTTTGATTCCCGCCAGTACGGATCCGGATGAACCTCCGGCAAAAATATTGTATTTGCACAATAATTCATGGCACATATCAATGGTGGCTAACTCATCCACCATCACCACATCGTCGATTTTCGCCTGTTTGATGATATCCGGCACCATACTGGAACCGATTCCCGGTATGTACCGCTTTCTTGGCGGATTGCCAAAAATGACGGAGCCGTAGATATCCACGGCGATCACCTTCACGTCAGGAAATCTCTCTTTGATCTTCTGCGACACACCGGTGATGGTGCCGCCGGAACTGATTCCCAAAAATAGGTAGTCAATGGTATCGAGGCAATCGCAGATTTCTTCACCGAGGGTTTTATAATAAGCTTCCGCATTATAGGGATTTCCATATTGGTTGACCCAGTAGGAATTCTCGATTTCTTTTGTCAATTGTTTCACTTTTTCGATGCGATTCAACAGGTAGCCGCCGTTACAATCAGGGACATCCACCATGACGACTGTCGCTCCATAGGCTTTCATGAGGGTTTCGTTGATGGGATTAATGCATGGATCGATGGCCGCGATGAATTTTAAACCAAATTTTTTACAATAAGCGGCCAGGGCAATGCCGAAATTTCCCGATGAGGACTCGATAAGCGTTGTATCTTTATTGATTTCATTGCGATCCAACAATTTCTGAATAATATGATTGGCAGCCCGGTCTTTGACGCTGCCGGTGGGATTGCAGAATTCAAGTTTCGCGAATAGATCGATATCTTCAGGATGTTCTATTTCAAGATGCAACATCGGTGTGTTGCCAACACAGTCTAGATAGTTATTCAAAATCATTTTGAGCAAGCTTCCTTATTTATTTGTATACTTTTTTTTATTTTACTGAGCACTTGGCGAAAAAGAAATTCTATTATACACCCGTCGGCTTATTATTGCCAAGACATGAGGGGGAAAAAAATAATTTCTCCAAAAGGTCCACAAGCAGAGGAAATCGGGAGATTTGGATCTGGGTCATCGGGGTCCATGCGCCACAAATTGGGGCGCCAGCGGAATATTTGTTTTGCATAAAGCTACGAAAGCCGATTTTCGCTCCTTTAAGAGTGCTGTATCCCCTATCGAAGATAGGATTTTTCCGGTCCCGGTCAAAAATCAACAACCGGAAAAAAGAGGAATAGGGAATAATAACTGCGTAACCATTGTTCACAATAATAGCAAACCGCTGTATTGTTAAGAGCTTTTGACACAATTCCACCAATGGTGTTTAGCACATGTTTGGGTGGAGGGGAATCCCTAAAATTATGAACTCTGTTCGACATGTTCGGACCTTGAATAATCGAGATAGGTCGGAACCGGCAAAAGAGGCTTGGGTTGGAATGCTTGTTTACACATGTAGAGAGTATGCCGGTTAAAAAAAGTGAATATTTTTTTACAACGCAGTATGTAGTACATGTGGGGCCATCTTTTCTATGAATTGGCCATCGCAGGCATCCTTCCACAGATTCTTGGCTGGATGGGGCGATTGGATGGCATCGATCTTGCGGATGTAAGAAGCGGCGATGTCTTGAATCGATAAAGCCTTCGCTTCCGGCCCGACCCCATGCTCTTTGAGAACCTCCGCCCATGATGAGATTCTGCGCTTCAATTCCTTGTAAGTGATCTGGAAGATTTGCTGCTGATTCGCCTCTGCCAACGGGGCTGTCAACGCCGTGCAGTCCGGAGTCTCTTTCGCTTGCCGCGCCAGTTGGAAGGGAAGGATGGCTGCTGAATCGAAGGATAGTTCGTTTTGACGGTAATATTTTTTATTATCCCTCAATCATGGGGCTTCATCCATGATATGATGGATCTTGAGAAAATTGAGAAATTTTTTGTATTCCTGAGGAGGGATATTTAAAGGTTCGATGATATCGCAATACTTTGGACCATGTTGCGCAATGGCCATACGAACGACCCCTCGCACTTCATCCCGTTTAATCTCCCTTGATAGAAACGGCTCTTTGACTATTTTCCAGAAGTCTTGTCCCTTTTTTATTTCTGTCCATAGACGGTTGACAATGGCCGTACTGTCGCTGCGCTTGCCACTATGTTCTCCATGATTGAGCAATTTTAAGATATCACCGCATTGAATGGGGTCCGACAACAGAATGCCCGCCCTTTTGAGGACGCTGATCAATTGACGGACATTTCCAGGCCAGTGATAATCCTCCAGGGCCTGCCAGCGGGAAGGGTCGATCTTTTTACCTTTCAGCAAGTGTTTATGTTGTTGGACGATGAGACGGATATCTTTTTTCCGTTGACGGAGCGGAGGGATTTCTATTTCGAACGACGAGAGACGATAAAAGAGATCCTCCCGGAATTGACCGCGTTCCACCGCTTGTTCCAGATCGCAGTTGGTGGCGGCAATCACCCGCACATTCGCCGTTCGCTCCTTCGATTCCCCCAACGCTCTATATTTCCGGGTTTCAATGAAGCGCAACAACTTTGCCTGAAAATGATAAGGAATTTCTGATATTTCATCCAACAGGATGGTTCCGTCGCCGGCTTCAGCGAGCAATCCCTTTTTTTCTTTACAGGCATCGGTAAACGCTCCTTTTTTATAGCCAAAAATTTCACTCTCAAATAGACTTTCGGGAATTGTCGGCATATGTGCAACCACTAGATGTCCGCTTCTGCCGGATACCTTGTGAATGAGGCCTGCCACCAGGTTCTTTCCCACTCCTGTTTCCCCTGTGATTAGAACCGGCTCGTTCTCGGGACCATATGTTTTGATCAAGTGGCGAATCCGCTGGATATCGATGCTTTTACCTGCCATTGTCATCAGATCTTTTTCGATACCGGCTTTATGGGTTAATATTCCATTTAACAAAAACATGAGGGTATGAATCGCGAATATCTCCTGATGTGAGAATGTTTTTTTTTTGGTGCGGTCGATATACAATAAGTGTCGATTGTTGATGGGGTGGATGAGCACCGCTTTGACCGGTGATTTTAACGCCGACTCATAGACGTTGCCGCCTTGTATAATGAGAGCCTCGTGTTTTTTTTCCAGAACATCGAATTTTTCGATACTCAACAAGACGTAACTTTTGCAAAAACCGTCTCCATTGTATATGGAATCGCCCGTCACTTTTCTCCCCAGATGCCAGACAATTTTCCCTTCGCGGTCATAAATCATAACCAGAGATATATTGTTTTTTCGAATCCACGCGTTTAATAAGTCAGCCGATATACCAATCATTTTAAATGTACTATTTTTTTATCTAAACAAAAATGTAACATAGTTTATGAAAAAGTGAAAGTGGATTGGTATAAAATCGGATATCAGTTGCTTTTTCCCGGGAGAACGTCTACGAGATAATGATCGATCCCCTTTTCCTGGTCCCAATTTCTGGGGTAGCCGAGAGAGACTTCCATAAAATCGACTCCATCCCTCGTATTGGTTCCTCTAATATGAAGATGTCCGTAGACAACCCTGGCAACATTAAATCTGGTATGCCAATCTTCCGTTTGTTTGGTGCCGCACCATATGGAAAATCGAGGGTATCTGAATAAAAATACGAGATCTTGACGCAAAGGGAAATGATTGATCAGGATTTTCGGCAAATCTTTAGGGGCCTCCATCAGCCGTTTTTTTGTCACCCGGCATCGCTGAGCGCACCACTCGGGAATGGATTTAAAAGGCTCAGGCGACAGCAGGTCTTCATCGGTACACAGAACGCCGGACTCAACGGCCCAATCAATAGCTTTCTCCCTGGATACATGATCCGGACGAAAACTATAATCATACAACAGAAACATTGGGACCAGAAGAAAATCTCTATCTTCGCCGGGCCATACAGGAAAAGGATCCTCAGGGGTCAACACTCCGTAATCACGGCAAATGGACACCAAACGCCGGTATTTCTCCTCCCCTTTCAAGCCGCTCCGGTCAATGGGCAACGACCATAAATCGTGATTGCCCGGAACCCAAATCACTTGCTTGAATCGAGATGTTAGAATCGCGAGGGCGTATTGCAGAAGAACCTCTGTGTCAGCGATGTCCCCCCCGAGGATTAACCAATCCTCGGGATGGGGAGACATAGCTTCCACAGCCTGGCAATTGACTTTGTAATTCAGATGTAAATCGCTGATGGCATATAGCTTCATACGCGAAAGATCCGGCCGATTGCACTGTTAATATTCTCCGGCATCAATCCAGAGATCGTTTCATTTAAATAATCATTAGAGCCTGAATCTTGCAAGATTTATAGCTCGAAATCCTTGTTAAATTCAACTCTCCAAACCAACTGGGACAATTTTTTCTCTTCGTTCAAACGATAGGTCAGGCGAGGGTGTTTGTCCAGTTCTTTCCAGATTTCTTCCAATTTAGAGTCATCAGTCGGTGTCAGGAAGAAAATGGCGGCGGTCAAACGCGTCAGGATGTTTTCATACGGGAGCTCCCATTCTTTAACCAGACCTTTTTCCTTCAACTCATCCAAATGCTTCTTTACTTCAATAATTTCTGGCACATGCATCTTAGTCCTCCTTTTCTATCAAATAAATTATTGGCAAACACGAATCTATTTAGAAAGTAAATTTTAATCAAAAAACTCTATAAAATCAAGAAATAAATCAATTATTCCTTGGGCTTTGTCAGCATGACGACCGCCAGCATGTCCAGAGAACGCTGGAGAAGTTTTTGAACGGCATCATCCACCCGGCTTTTAGCTTCAAATGGCATAACCCGGCGAACGTCCGGGTGATTCGCCGTCTCTCCCAGAGGGACAGCGGGATCGCTGCGACTGAGAAACGCCAATTCCCATTGTTCCAATTTATAAGGATTCAATTTATCCTGGATTACCGCCGGTAG
>CAZBHS010000046.1:0-23723 GCA_964491915.1 uncultured Clostridia bacterium | reverse complement strand
GTCCTTGAGTCGCGGCTCATACGGTTCCATGCCAAACACGGCGTCAACCAGCAATAAAGATCGCGCCACTTGCCGTCGGCAATATCTATGTCCGGAGGCGTGAACTCCGGTCTCACAGCGAAGAAACTGTGCTTGGGATTATTTCCCGACACCAACTCCGCCACTTTGTATTGTTCGGGCGTATCGAGTTTCTCCACCACATCGAGGAATTCTCGATTATCGATATATTGGGCCGGATCATACATGGCGGGAAACAGCCAACGGTAAAATTTCATGCCCCCGTCGCCGCATAGTTTGTAAATGGCCGGCACATCAAAGGGAATGTCATTCTCATGTAGTAACAAATCCACGATTCCCGACGCCTTGCCTTCAGTGATCTCCCGCCCCTTGAGACGCGGGGCGAACGGATGGGTGGGCGGGACCTGCAATGCCAGGTTTCTGGCCAAGTCTATCCGTTTTTCCATAGAGTCCACACCCGGCGCCAACAATCGCATGGCCTCTTGCAACATATTGACGCCGATACGGCCGTATTTCCCATAAAGCATCATGGAGATCGCGCCCTGGGGATCCAGTACCTGCCTCAGCGCGGCCAAACCGGCGGCGGGATTTTCCAGGTGGTGAATCACTCCGGAGGAGACAATAAAATCAAAGGTCATATTCAGGTCGGCCGCCGATTCGATGGACCTCTGGAAGAACGTGATATTCTTCGCCTGATGGCGGGTCGCCAAACGGCGGGCTTTGTCGATGGAGGCGCCGCTGAAATCAATCCCCACCATCTCGGTATCAGGGTATTGAAGCGCCATTGCCACCAATGGACCGCCGGTTCCGCAGCCGGCGTCGAGAACTCTCAATTGGTGCGGTCGCTTTTTCCCCGCCCACACAATGTCGCACATGAGTTCGAGATGCCCCGACACCAATAAGCCGGGCCGGTCTGTTTGGGGATCTATGTCCGGGTAGGGATACGCCTCATATTGCTCTTTGACTTTGCTATGAATGGAGTACCCTTTGCCGGGATTCATGTCAATCGGTCAAAACTTCCGGGACTATAACTTTTTCGACTTCAGCCTGTTCGCCATCCTCTTCTCCAGGTTTTGGCGGCATAATCAGGGATTGCTTCAGTTGATCGTCGGTATAGAAAAATTCCGTCAGAGTATGACGGACCGCTTCGTAAGCCCCATCTATGTGATAAATGGCTGCGCCGCCGGTAGGGACGCCCAATCCATGGGTGTACTGTCCCCCATTGGATACAATTTTCCCCAGCCGGTTCCACGAATTTTCCTCGTCATGGACATCGACAATGATGGGCACCAATTGCATGGTGGTGAATTCTTCGCCGGGTTCGTCGCCGTTATCCTCTTGTTCAACCCATCCTTTCAAACCCAGTTGAATGGCGCCGGCGCTGACGCCCATCATAATGGCGCCGTTGTAATAACATTCCACCAATTTCTCCTGAAGCCCGTTGCCGTTGATGACATCCCAACCGGTTTTAGTATCGCCGCCGGCCAGGAGAATGATGTCGGCGTCGGTCAGGAATTCAAAATCGTCGCTTTCAGGGGCCGAGGGGATCATCCGGCATTCGGTTATTGGAATTTGTTTCATGGAACTTTCGAATATTTCGTAATACTCCAGCTTGTCTCCATTGGAGGCTCCGATATAGGCCGCTTTATACTCCAGGCCGGGCTTGGCCTCTTCCAACAATTTGCGAATCCGGTCCAAAAACAGCCCCTGACCGTCGCTCCAGAACAACACCTGGCTGTCCGCCAGCAAAAAGATAGGTTTTATGACACTCTTCGTGGTTTCTTTCGTTTCATTATCCATGCATTCACCTACAACGACTACCGGGTCAACTCCTCCATGAGTTTCTGGTTGATAATTCTGCCGAGATCTTCTTTATAGTCGTGAATGAAAAAGTGACCGCCGTTAAAATCATAGACAGTGCAGTCGCCGCTGAAATAGCGCTCCCACTCTTTGACTTCCGGGGCCTCCATATCGTCTTCTACGCCCCACCAAACAGTGCAGTTTGAATCAATCGGAGCCTGACCCGCCGCCGGTTCATAGATTTCGTTGTTTTTAAAATCGCTTCTGAGCATGGGCAGGAATATTTCCAGAAGCTCAGGATGTTCGAAAAATTCCCGCGGCGTGCCGCCCAGTTCCAGTACCTCTTTGCGGAAGGTCTCTTCGGACATCAAATGAAACATTTTATCTGTATCTTTTTTAATATGGGGCGGTCTCCGGCCCGACAGAAATACGTGAGCCGGCAACATTCCTTTACGCTCGCGGATCTTGTGGCTCAATTCCAGAGCGATAGCGGCTCCCATGCTGTGTCCCAACAATGCGAACGGACCTTTGTCGAGATCGCTCTCGATCCGGTCGATAATATCGTTGGCTGTGTCGGCTAAGTTTCCGAACAGCGGTTCCTTGATCCTGCGGCCGCGGCCGGCCAATTCAACGGGTATCAATTCCACGTGCCCCTGGAGCAATGGCTTCCAGGTATTGTAAACCGTCGCCGATCCACCGGCATATGGAAAGCAAAAAAGTCTTACATTACGCATTCATCACCTCATTGTCTTTTAGATTCTCGTATGATCGCCGAAAAACGACATCAAATCTTCCAAATGGATTATGTTCACAGTGTCGGGGAATTTTGTGTGCTTTGTGCAGACGGCCAATTTATAGTCCCGGTGGATATCGTATAATTTAAAAAACCGGTTGGCGTCCGTTTGACCCAGCACGCGAATATTGATGTTACGCGGGTCCACCGCCCGCATGCTGAAAGAATCGAGGGGGATGGACAATCCCTTGCCTTCGGCCTTGATGTAACTCTCTTTCAATGTCCAGAGGGTGAAAAAATAGGAGAGTTTATCCGGTTCATTATGACTCATCAAATCCAGGTGCTCGTCTTCGTTGAAAAAATTCCTCGATATTCCGAAGTCGATAGGCGCTACTTTTTCCACATCAACGCCTACCGGCTCGCGGTCAATGGCGCACACCACCCAAATCCCCGAATGTGACAGGTTGAAATGAAATCCCTCCTCCCCCACAAGCGACGGTTTGCCGAATTCGTTGAACGAAAAAGAGATCTCTTGATTTTTCATCCCCAGTGATTCAACAATGTGCCGTCGAATCAATAAATCGGCGAATAGCCCACGGTGGGCGTCTTCCCAACGCAAGAAACGTCTGACGCGGGTTCTTTTCTCGGGATTCACATGCTGGAGAAGCCTCTGAAAGAGGCTCTCGTCCAGTTGTTTTTCTATTTTAAGCGCAAAAATTTCCGCCATGTTTCCAGTATAAATTATCTCCTGAATTAATCAAGTTCCAGGCCCACACCTTTCTCTTTGGCCTGTTTCATGAAATAAGCGGCCACAGCCATATCAAACACAGCCATGCCCATGGGATTGAACATAATGGGCTGATCCGCGGCATAATCTTTCATGCAGTCGCCGGTCACCATGTCAACAATGGACTTGGTACCCTCTTCCAACAATCCCTTATCCAGATGCATCATCTCCACATCGGTCTTTTCGCGGCACACCTCTTCCCAATCGTCCACGATAATAGCGTCTTTGACGGAATCAAAGATGGAGGTGGTGTAGTCCCGCAGCGAGACATTGAGCTGCAACGAGCCTTTTGGAGGTTCAATGTCGATATAGGGGGCTTTGGAAACAGTGCAGGTCATAAAAATATCCGATGGTTTGTAAGCGTCCTGCCAACTATCGGTCACGACGATCTTCTCTTTGCCCGGCAAGTCCATGCCGTCGAGTTTCACCTCGCGCAAATCATATAGATAGAATTTATCGATCTTGTGGCCGAACATCTCCATACACATCTTGTAATGGTGCTGCCCAATTGGGCCCCATCCGGTCATTCCCACATTGACCTTGCCCAGGGGGCGCACTTTGTCGAAATAACGGATCATCAAACCCGTGACCGCGGAGGTCCGGATAATGCTGAGAAGCGCGGTGTTGATCACCGCGATGGGCCGTCCGGTGTTCGCTTCGTTGAGAATAATCACGCTATGGGCCCGGGGAATCCCCTGGTCAATATTGTCGGGGAAGCTGGCGATCCATTTGATGCCGGCAACATTGAAATCACCGCCGATAAAGGCGGGCATCGCGATAATACGGTTTTTAAGATCGCGGTAGCGAAGATAGGGCTTTACCGGCTGGGCAAAATCCTTGCGCCCCAAATCTTTGACCGCCTCTTCGATCACATCCACAATGTCGTTCCACCTGATCCCGATTTTTTTAACATCGGCTTCGTTCAGATAAATCATATTTACGCACTCCTTTATTTATAGTAATATAATTCACACCAGTATAATCCATCATACACTCAAATCCGGCATTCCGAACTGCTCCAGAAAAATCCCGAAGGTCAACACAATGATCAACATGTCGCTGTCGAACGGCACATTGATGGTGAAGCCCTCCTGGGTGTACTGCTTTTTCAGCCGCTCCACCGTGTCGGGATTAAAATAGCCCTGGGACTTGATGCGGTCGTAGGAGAGTAGATCGTTGATGTACTCGATGTTCCGCTTCAACAGATAGGGACTGCCGGGAGCCACGAATCCAAACTTCTCGCGGTTGACGATCTCGTCGGGAATCATCCCTTTGGCCATCTCTTTGAGGATATATTTTTCTTCGAAATCCTTGAGTTTGAGGTCCGGCGGCACCTGGGTCACAAATTCCACCAGGTCTTTGTCCAAAAACGGATACCTGGCTTCCACCGAATTGCCCATGGCCATGCGGTCGCCGTGATCTGAGATCAAATGATCCGCCAGCCGGAGCTTCATGTCGAGATAAGAACGGCGATGCACCAGATCGCGATTTTTAAGCCGCTCTTTTTTGATCACATAATGATTCAAACAATCCACTTCATCGTACCGCTGGTTCACCATATGGGAATAGACATCCTGCTTGGTCTTACGGAAACCATATTGGTTCTTTTCATAGAAGAAATCAGGATCGCCCCAGAGTTTGTCCCGGAGCCGGTCCTCGAGGGCCGTCTCGTCAGTCGCCTCTTTTTTCTGCATCTGCCGCAACCGGTCAAAGCGGTATCCCACATAACCGGCGAAAATCTCATCCGAACCTTCGCCGGTGAGGATGACCTTGATGTCTTTGGCCCGCACCGCTTCGGATAGCGCCAACGACGCCGTGTTGTAGGATTCCTTGAGGGCGCACTCGCTGTGGTAGATGGCTTTGGGCATGCGCTCGGAGATATCCGTGAAGAGGAAGAGCTTCTCGTGGTGGATGGATTGCACATAGTCCGACATGATCCGTTGGTACTTGGATTCCGATATCTCTTTTTCCACAAAATCAATGGCGAAGGAGTAGCGTCTCACATCCGGAGTCAACTGATTGGCCACCGCGGTCGTAATGGAAGAGTCCAATCCGCCGCTTATGTAAAAACCCACCGGCACATCAGAGCGCAATCTCAAGCGCACAGACTGGGTGATGAGATCGCGAATCTTCTCGCGGTAATAGACTTCATCGTTTTTGTACTGAATCTCCCCCTCTTCAGGGTAGACCAAATCCCAATACTCCACATCACGGATAGTGTCGGGTCCCTGAACCAGAATGTAATGGCCGTTTTCCAAACTGCGGATGTTTTTGAACATGGTGCGGGGAGCGATCATACCTGGAAAGGAGAATACCTGGTCGAGTCCCACTAAATCCACTTCACGCTTCACCTTTGGATGCTCCAGTATAGCTTTGATCTCGGAGCCGAAGATGAACAAGCCGTCGGTTATGGTATAGAAGAATGGGATGATGCCGAAATGGTCGCGGGCGCCGAACAATTGCCGCTTCTTGAAATCGAATATCACAAAGGCGAACTGGCCGTTCAACATGTTGATGAATTCTGTGCCGTGTTCTTCGTATAAATGCAATAACACTTCCACATCCGTCCTGGTTTTGAACACGTGTCCTTTGGCTTCCAATTCTTCACGCAATTCAATATAGTTAAAAATCTCTCCATTGCAGACTAAGATGAGCGAATCGTCTTCGTTTGTAAGGGGTTGCATCCCTCCTGCCAGGTCGATGATACTCAATCTGGTGAAGCCGAGGGCGATATTCCCGTCGCAAAAGTGATCGGAACCATCCGGTCCCCGGTGAAGGAGTTTACGACTCATTTTTTTTACGGTGGAAATATCGGTTCTCTTATTTTGATTTAAATCAAATACGCCACAAATGCCGCACATGTTATAATTCCTCCTTTATGTCCTTGCCGGAACCCGGAAAAATATATGAATTATTCCCTGACACATTCCCGGTATTTACCCGGAGACGTTCCAAAATATTTTTTGAACACATTGATAAAATATCCCGGAGTACAGAATCCCATTTTTCGAGCCACTTCATTGATGGTCAAATCCTTGTTCTCCCTCAATATGAGCGTTGAGCGAAAGATCTTGACTCTGAGGATGAGATCGCCCAGCGATATCTTCTTGTCCATCATAAACCGCCGGGATAGATAGGAAGGATTGACATCGAAATGATTAGCGATTCTTTTCACTGTGAGAGCCGCGAGCTCCTCGTCGTTCTGCAACAACACAAATTCTACAACTGAATCCGCAAGATTTTGTTTTTTCATTTTAGCAACTTATCAGCCCTATTCAGAAAAAAATTAGACGCTATCAACTCGACAAAACAGGCATATCAACCACAAAAAAAAATTGTTAAATAGAAAGGTGCCAGTACTTGGTTTCAAGTTTTCAAGAAAAAACTATAGCATAAAGAATTGAAAAATTCAACCACCCGGAGTTCGTCTATATTTTAGGAAATATCTCTTTCAACATCTCGAACGACTCTGGAAACAGTTGATCCAACGGCATATAGCGCCATTCAGCATACACGATTTTCCATTCGCCCAATGGTCTTTTCAGGTCCAAATTAAAGCGGTAACACTGGCCCGAATACTTCACCAACTTGCGCAGCATCTTAGCCGCTCCGCTGGAGAGGGAAACCTCAACCTCCATCTCCGCCCGGTCGCCTTCGATCTTTATCACCCTCGCTCCCAACATATTGAAGGCGATCTGCTTGTAGCGCTCGAAGTATTTCGCGATTAATTCTTCCGCCGCTTCCAGATCCCGGCCCAAAAAATCTTCAAAATCTTTGTCCAGATAAAATACCAACCGGTCGATTTTTTCCGCTTCCACATCCTCGCCGATCACACCCACAAAATCCAGAAGTTTTTCCTCTTCGGTTTTTTCCTTTTTGCAGGCCATGGACCCAAGTATGATCGCCGCCAAACACAAAACAAAAACTATCCTGGCATTCAATTGAAATTTCAAATCAGTATATCCTTATCATATCCTATTTTCACTAGATTGATCTTCTCCATATCCGCCACCCCCAGATGATGACGGGAATCCGCCAACAAGATGTGCTTGGCCGGCGGGTTGAGAGGCCGCGCTTCTCCAAAGTAACGATTGCGTTTCTGCTGTAACACCTCGAGCCCCACCGTGTCCACCGCCACCGGGTCAAAACCCACAGCCAGGCCGTAATAGTTCCACACATATTTGGGATTGAAGCTATGCGGGCCTTTGCCGTGGAACTGCGGCGTCAACAACACCAACACATTGAGCCGGGTTTTGTCTTTCACCAGCGGTAATTTCCACACTGTGGCCAAATCGGCGCACGAATCGCCGTGCAATTCATGGGGACGGGGAATAAAGGTAATATAATTCTTGATCAGACTCCCTACGCCGGACCAATGATGGGTGCGCAGCGGACGGGTATTGATGAGGGCCGTGGTTTTGCGGAAAAATGGATCCCGGTGAATGCCGCGATCCTGGATCTTTATATTCGTCTTATCCACCCCCGCGCCCCGGACCCGGGTCTCGAGCGCCTGCTCCAATTCCGGCGGAGTGGGCAAATAGCGCCACACATTGGTTTTGATCCCAACTATATCTGCCGGCTTCACCAGCGACCTCCAACCCAGAAGCGCATCCCTCTCTCCGGTCAATTCAGATACCGCGCGATCCATCATGCGCAGCAAGACATCGTAATTAGGCTTCCCCGCTTGATCCAGAACATCATGATCCCGGATCAACACAACCGTGGTTTGATTGTGAGCGACAGCGTTTACTCCATTGGCGGCAGTGGTCATCGACGCGCAGGACGAAAAGAAAAACGTCGATCCCACCGCCGTCACAGACGAGGCCTTGATAAAGTCGCGACGGGACATTCCATCCTTTTTTTTCATAAACCGTTCCTCCCGGAAGATTTTTTTACCTTATTTATAGTATATAATATATTATCCTTATTATAGGAATTCAACACCACAACCACCAATGTCTCAAAAACAGCGGCGCCGGACCATTTACCGTCCTCGATCTTCTTTGCTCCGTCCACATCCGCGTCCGGGAGATAACTCTTCATAAACCCTTCAAAAGCCCTCTTGGCCCGCTCGTCCGTCGGGTAATGGACCATCAAGACAAAATGGTTCCCCTTGTCCGACTTATACTGCGCCAACACAGCTTCGCAGTCCCGGTCGATGGCGAGGATATTCTCGGTGGAAATAAAATAATGGCTGTTGATCCAGATATAATGCCTGAAATAGCGCACCGTCTCTTGCCTCAGCCCGTCAAACGGCAACAACTCAACAATGCGGGGAATCTTCCCCTCGCCGTCGATGGCCGCCTCGATCTTCCGGGCCAACCGGAACACCACATTCCTTGCAGCATCTGTTTCAGGATACACCAACAGGGACACATAATAGCGGTCTTGCCAAAAGGTCAACAAACCGCCGGCATACTCCATCCCCTGCCCGATCCGGTCATCGACGGATTCCCGGGCCTGGGAAAACACACCGAAGGCATTCTGCGATTGCCCCATATCGAAGACATCCACAGTAATCTCCGGCGCCCCCTCTTTTTTATACACAAACGACGCCGCCTCGCTAAAATCATACGACAGGTACAGCTCGGCTCCCCCATCGATATAATCGAACAAAGTCTCGCCGTCATAAAGGACGCCTGTCCCCTGCCTGGCCCAGCCATCGATTGCCGCGGGCAACACGTCGTTAAATCGCTCTACATGCCCCGCCATCAGACTCATCCCGCAAAAAAACAACATCCCGCACCATATCAGGCGCTTCATAAAAGCCTCCCGAAGTTAAATCCGCTTGAGCACCCGCGCCGGCAACGTGATAATCGCACCCAATAGTTCGAATATGGCCCCCACGGTAATCCCCACCAAACGGAACGGCAGGGTCAGGATCCACACGATGGGATACAATACCAATCCCAACAACGCCAGCGGCCAACAGAAGAACAACAATAATAACCACAATAAAAATTTTCCCATTTTTCACTCCTGGTCATAGTATCAAACAAAAAACAAATTGTCAAAACAAGAGGCCCAGCAACCAATCAAGCCCCTCATTCACCCCTAATACGAACCCCACCCCCCCAAAGTTCGCATCCCCCAAAATTTTTTTCCTGATCCAACACCCAGTGCGCCTAACGACATCTAGAAAAAAAGCATTTTTTCTGATAAAATATAATTGTGGGAACTAAAGATTTGAGATCAATATTTTGGGATTACGACATCCCCTACTCTTCCGAGGAAATCTATCGCTTCCTCATCGGGAAAATAGAATTGGAGGATCTCAACCGCAATCAAGTCCTGGCCAGAATGCTTACCTCCATGCGCTGGTACGATCTCATCGATATCTTCGGCCTCAACCAATTGTATCATTTCCTGGATGACGACGTTCTCAAATTCATCTGGAAGAAAAGCCTCAGAACCCGGTATATCAATGTCAGAGAAACTCTACGAACAATATTATAAAGACTTATATAGTCTGCAAAACAGCGTCTTTGAGCTGGTTGAGCCTTCTGAATTTTATCTTACCGGTGGAACGGCTTTAAGCCGATTTTACACTCATCACAGGTATTCCGATGACCTTGATTTTTTCATTCATAAAAAAGATTCATTTCTTGATGGCGTAAAGGAAATTATTTCGGAATTTAAGCGGAAATTAAAACTCGAAATAAAAGTTATGACAGAAGACTTCGCTCAGGTATTTGTTCATAGTGATGAGTTTTTTTCCAAATATAATCAGGATTTTCAAGCAAAATTAAAGGTTGAATTTGTAAATGAAAAAGAAATCCCTCATTTTGGGGATTTCAACAAATTTGAAGAATTTTCCCGGATCGACAACTTGCGTAACATTTTATCCAACAAAATAACAGCAATAACCAGGATGGAAGCGAAAGACATCGCCGACATTTGGTTTATCTGCCGCAATTTTCCTTTTAACTGGAATTCTATTATAGAGGAAGCTGAAAAAAAAGAGGCGATCGAAGAACTATTAGTGTTTGATTTGATAAAAACGTTTCCTTTAAATATGTTCGAAAAAATACGATGGGTCAATCCGGTAAATAAAGAGCAGTTTGAAAAGGATCGCGAAAAAATACTAGCGGATTTAGTAAGCAAGGGTCCCAATAGCCTTGCCCATAAAAACAATGTACAAAATTTGTAATTTGTCTGTTACTGAAGGCTTCAGTCATTGGTATTCTGATCGTTCCCTTCTCCACCCATTCCCAAACGCTAAAACAGAGAGGATTGGATATCCGGGCAGCCATCGAGAAATGCCTTTTTCATCCGATTCCAACTTCAAATCCCATCAAGAGGCGCGGCAATTCAAACACTTATAAATCTATATCAAGCGGTCCGCAACCTATTTACTTGACAATTTATTTTCGTTCAACTAGAATAAAACCGATGTTCAACATTTCTTTGCACATCCTCAAAAAAAACTTTATAAAAAGGTGAAATCTTATGATCAAGGAGCACATCCGATGCGCAATTCAAAGATAATACCATTGTTTATCTTCATGAACCTTTTCATTGTTTTAGTAACCAGCCAAATTTCGGCTAACCATCCGGATGATAATTCTCCCCTTTTAAGCGGTACCTACACTTTGGAAAACAATTCTTACTTGTGTGTTTCCGTAGATTGGGGCTGGGCGCGAAACAACAAAACTCCAGTGAGAGTCGAGGTCAACGAATTTGAATTCTGCCTTTGGGTAAACACTCATCGGTTGACCGAAGACACGATCGAAAACTGTATCACGCAGCTATTGGCGAAAGGAAACAGAATCCCCTTTAGACTCATCGAGGACAACCACCTGAGAACCCGCCTGCGAACCACAACGCTTGATTCGGTATCATTGAACATAGAGCCCGGTGGAAAGGCCGGCATTTATTGGAGCGGCGGCAAATTGTCGGTTGGCCCTCTCTACACGAGACTGGAAAAAAAGGATAGCCTTGAAGGTGGAATTTACGAACTCGACTTCCACGGAGTGAATCAAACGAGTCGAAAGGAATTTCTTTTTCTTCCGGCCCGCGGAGTCATTTTACTCGCCGGTAGTCAAAAAGCCCATGGAGAGGTAGATTCACGGCAAGGGTGGGCGAGAAAAACACGCAAGGGTGACAACGCCATCGGGGATATGTCGGATGCAAAATCAAAAATCCACTAAAATCTTGATCTTTTGCTTGCTTCTCCTGTATGCGGCAAGCAATGTCGCATTATGTAATATCCCACTAAAAGAAAGGCAAGCCCTCATCGCGCTCTACAACAGCGCAAGTGGTTACCAATGGTATTCCCACCAGGGTTGGAAGACTCCCCCACTCGAAAGTGACGGATTCGCCAGATACGGTTCCGAAGACTCATGGCTTGGAGTGACATGCAATGAATCAAACACCAATGTCATCAAGCTTAAACTAGGCACCCAAAAATTAATTGGAACCATTCCCCCGCAACTCGGCGATTTAGCTCAATTAAAGGAACTTGGTCTGGGCAATAATTTTTTAGAAGGTGAAATTCCACCGGAAATAGGCAAGCTCGCAAACCTGGACACACTTGATCTATGCTCCAATAATATTTCAGGAAACATTCCAGCAGAGATCGGTAACCTGAAAAGTTTGGAGACTCTGAATATGTCGGCAAATTCTCTGTCGGGCAGAATCCCTTCGGAATTAGGAAACTTAAAAAATCTCAACAAACTTCAGCTTAATTCCAATCAATTAATAGGCCCAATCCCTCTAGAATTGGGCTATCTACCGCGACTGACGGAACTAAACTTAGCCTATAACCTTCTGGACGGAGTGATTCCTTCCACCTTCAGTGAATTGAAGAATCTTTCCTCTCTAAATGTATCGGCCAACGAATTATCCGGCACAATACCCATCTTTATGTACACGTTTAAAAACCTCACCCATCTGCGAATGGACTCAAACAGATTTTCCGGGGAACTATCCTCTCAAATAACAGCTCTAAATAACCTGTCGGTTCTTTCATTGTCCAAAAACAATCTATCGGGAAATATTCCGGACGATATCGACTCCCTGCCCGGCCTCGCGACCCTGAATCTATCCGACAACAACTTATCCGGCGGAATTCTATCACAAATTGGGAGCCTACAATCCCTGCGAGATCTTGACCTATCGTCAAATCAGCTAAGCGGAACCATTCCCAGGCAGTTATCGGAACTCTCTAACTTAAATGATTTGCGTTTGAACTCCAACAAACTATCCGGCCCTATTCCCAAAGAATTGTCCTTATTGAATAATCTTTATTATCTCCATTTAAACTCCAACCAATTGGAGGGTGTCATTCCAGCCGATCTACTCTGCCTTGAGAAGTTAAGCAAGGAAAGCTCGGACTTTCGTTGGAACAAGCTGTCGGTTGACGATGAAGCGACAAAAGATTTTCTTGACTCCATCCAGATGGGTGGAAATTGGGAAAGCTACCAAACCGTAGCTCCTAATGAATTGAGAGCCAAAGGGGCGACACCATCATCTGTGGAACTAAGTTGGGAACCCATAAAATACAGTCAAGATCCGGGAGAATACCGGGTGTTTTACAGTACGGAGCCTGGCGGGCCTTATCTATTGGGAGCATCAACCAATAGTAAACAAGAATCAATGGTACAGGTGGAAAATCTCGATTCATTCGTTCACTATTACTTTATCGTCAAAACCGTAACCAATCCGCATGAGTACAATCAAAATACACTGGTCAGTGAACAGAGCGTCGAGGTGTCGTCAGGAACTCAAGGTAGCGATAAAGAAATCTCCGGAACAATCATCGACAAAAACGGCAATGGAATCGCCGGAGTTTCACTTCTGTTTTCAGATGACAATCAAATCGAAACAACGGATCAATCGGGGCATTATAACCATTTTGTAAGAGATGGTTGGTCGGGAACTGTGACTCCAGAAAAAAAAGGATACGCGTTTTCTCCGGCGGTAAGAGATTTTGATAATGTAACCACTCATCAAACCGGTGTCGATTTCAGAGGGGAACTGATAGAACTCACCTTAGAAGGGCGTGTGACGTCTGGGGGGAGCGGTATCGAGGATGTCACCGTAAGTCCAGAATCTCCAAACGGGATCACCATGAAGGGCGATACCACTGATGGTGAAGGTAAATTTGAGGTAAAGATTCCCTACGGCTGGCGCGGAACACTCACTCCATCTAAAGGAGATATTGTCTTTTCCCCCGGCTCTTTGGATTATCTTTCTCAGGAGGTGACAAACAACACCGACCATTGCGATTTCCAATTGGCTATTTCCACTAGCCTGACTGTGGAAAGAAGAAAAACATCCACCTTTCTGATCAGCAAAGATTATGCACTCGTCGAGGTACGAATTACGCTGATAGCCCCTACGGACAATTTGGATAACTCCAAGATCCATCATTTTACCGTATCTCGGCGTGCCGGCAACGAGGAGTGGATTGAAATAGAACAAATGGATGTCAAACTGCCCAGCGACGCGTTATCCACATTTGAAGATAAATATCTGGAACAGGATGTGGAATACACTTACAAAGTAGAAGTCCATCACAATAATGGCGATATTATCGGAGAATCAAGTGAAAAAACTATTTAGAATGAAAAAGCTTGTGCGGATGGTGCTATTCATTTCACTTTTCTTTAACATGGTGAATATCAGTTGGAGCGCCATCCCCATATGGGAGAGAAACGCTCTGATCGCCCTTTATAAAAGCACCAATGGAGATAATTGGCATGACAATTCCGGCTGGAAATCGCCTCCCTTATACGACGACGGCTTCGCACAGCCAGGAAGTGAGGATAAATGGAGCGGAATTAGTTTAAATGCCACGCATAGTGCTGTCAGTCATATCAATTTATCCTCAAATAATCTCGCGGGTAAAATACCGGACGACATAGGTTATCTCCCATCTTTGCAAACGTTGGACCTATCGTCCAATTACCTTCATGGAGAACTGCCCCAATCATTGGGCTCGTTATTCAATCTAGTGAACCTAAAGCTCTCCAACAACCAGTTGTCAGGCTCACTACCCAAAACATTGAGGCATCTCATCAAATTATATACTCTTGACTTAGGCTCAAATATGCTGTCCGGGCAACTTCCAGAGGGAATCCATTTATTGAGACAATTAAATTATCTCGATCTTCATGCAAACCAATTCAGCGGCCCCATTCATTCAATTATAAACAGTGGGTTTTACAAAAACCTCAAAACATTAAACGTGAGCTCAAATCTCCTGACCGGCGCTATTCCCGATCTAACATACAGATTCGACCTGTTGACCGATCTCGACTTATCCGCGAATTTTCTGACAGGCCCCATTCCCCCCTCCATTAGAAATTTAAAAAACCTCATGTTTTTGAATTTGCATCAGAACAAATTCACTGGAAATCTTCCAGAAGAGCTTTTTTTACTTACTGAATTGGATAAAATCAATCTAAGCGCCAATCAATTAACAGGTAGAATTCCGTCAGAGATTAAGACATTTCTCAATTTAGTAGAGCTAAACCTGGGTGAAAACCAACTTAGCGGTGATATTCCGTCTGAATTTGGAAATCTCAAACAACTCTATCGACTGGATTTACACTCCAATAATCTCAGCGGTTCCATCCCTTCGGCGCTTATCCAAAGTTGGGAGCTCGCCTATCTAGATCTTTCTTTGAATAACTTTCAAGGAAATATCCCACCGGAAATCGGCAGACTCATTTATTTGCATGCGTTAGACCTTTCGGTCAACTCGTTGACAGGATCCGTTCCCTTCAACCTTGCAAATCTCAATAGGCTGGATGCGCTCGATCTTTCCTCTAACAAGTTAACCGGTCAAATCCCAGCGCTGCTCATGGAATTGACAAACCTCCTAGATAATCATTCTGATTTTCGCTGGAATAGCCTGGTAACATACGATAAGGAACTCAAAGATTTTTTGGATTCCAAACAGGCTGGAGGAAATTGGGAATCCACCCAAACACTCCCTCCCGAAAAGATCTCAGCCACTCATGTCTCCGGCTCCCGGATAAAGATAAGCTGGACGCCGACATTGTATATCGGCGATGAAGGCTGTTATTACCTTTACTACAGCGACACACAAGGGGGGCCTTATACATTGTATTCTCAGACAGATACAAAGTATGATTCTGAACTGTATTTCACCGGCGCCGAACCAAACAAGCGATATTATTTCAGAATAAAAACAGAGACCCGGGCCCATGAAGCAAATCCAAACAATGTGCTGAGCCCCTATAGCCCTGAAACATCCGCTATAGCCACCGGAAATCACATTATTATCTCAGGGAAAATCACTACCAGCTCAGGAATCGGCATCCCCAATCTAAATATAATCGCCACCCCGCCGGGAGAATATTTCCAGACGGATTTGAATGGGGACTACCGCTATGAAGTGAAACCGGGTTGGTCGGGAACAATACAGCCGGGAGAAACTGGATTTACTTTTACACCCAGAAACCAAACGATTTCAGTAGCGGATACCCACAAACCGGGGGTCGATTTTATCGCGTCCCGCATAACCTGTACGGTTTCAGGAAAAGCGCTTTCCGCCGGCCAGGGAGTCGGCGGCGTCACATTGAACTTCAAGTCGTCCGACGGCTCGACAGAATCCATAACAACGAATGATGACGGGGCATACAATCATATTGTACCTTACGGTTGGAAAGGCCTGATCAAACCATCTAAAGGAAATATACTTTTTTATCCACCAACTATCGAGAAACGGGAACCTGGAATTACGGAAGACTTAACAATGCAGAATTTAACCTTGGCCGCGTCGGTTGCATTGACAGTAGAAAGAAAAAGCGATTCCACCCTTCTTCTAAACGCGGATTACGCAACTATTGAATTCAAGGCGTTTTTCACTGGAATCTCCCCGGAGGAAATCAAGCATTTCAAGATTCTTCGCAAAGAAAACAACGGGCAATTCGTCACCATTGCAGAGAGAGAGGCGACTTCCCCATATCAATTTACATACACCGATCGTCATTTGAAGAAAGAAGCGAGCTATACCTACGTAGGCTACGCTCTCGATGAATCAGAAAATATTATAGGCCAATCTACAGAGGTGACAATATAAAAAATGGAGAAAACAATGAAATATATAATACCCATCTTACTGATACTCAATCTATGCGCCAATAGTCTTTACAGTCATTGTTCATCAGATTCAATTAATAATCAATTCTATGATGACGAGATTTCAGCACTTGTGCAAATTTATATCCAATTAGATGGTAAAAATTGGGAAAGACAACACAATTGGAAAAAAAATCCAGACAACATAGATAACCTGTATGGTATTGACTGCGCCAAAGAGAAAAAAACTGTTATTGCGATCAATTTGAGCAATAATCAATTGAAAGGCGAATTGCCGGCAGACATAAAGAAACTGAAGAATCTGAAAGTACTCAATCTGAGTGGGAACAAGATATATGGCAAAATTCCGCCCAAAATAGGAGAATTGAAAGAATTAGAAGTTCTCAATCTTAGCGACAATGGCTTTGAGGGAGAAATCCCAGCAGAACTACAACATTTGACAAAGCTAAAAATACTGAATTTAAGTGGAAACAATTTAAGTGGAAGAATACCTTCATGGATTGGAAAACTTGAAAGCCTGGAAGAATTGATACTGAACTCCAATCAACTTTCCGGTGGAATCCCTCGAGAACTTGCCAATCTTCCAAAATTGAAGAAAATATTATTGGCGAATAATGAGTTAAGCGGAGTAATCCCCAGGATATTCAAAAGACTCTCTTCTATGGAGGCTGGGCAATCAGATTTTAGATATAACGCCTTAAATGTCTACAAGATAAGCGATGGCATGAAAACATGGGTAAATCGCGTTCAAATTAGTGGGGATGGATGGCAGGCAACACAATTGGTCCCCCCAAAAAGCGATACAATTATGACAATTGAACATCATGATAAATCGGTAAAAATTAAATGGGATCCTGTTGATTTTCATGGGAAAAAAGGAGGATATCGTATCACTTACTGGAAGAAAAATGAAAAACCTAATATACAACCGGCTATTGAGAATACACCTACACCCCAAATAGAATTAGACGCGCTTGAAGAAAAATCATTTTATAACTATACAATACAGACATGGATTGAACGAAATTCCCATAGGATTTATAGCGACCCTAGCGATGAGCAAACAACCGGGACAGGAGGAATACAAATTTCAGGAAAAGTATATATATTTACGGATACCGCTCACACAAAAAAAGAGCATTTTCCTTTTGTGAAAATTGTATCCCTGGATAAAAAATATGAAGCCGAATCTTACCAAGATGGGCATTACACACTAAACGTCCACGCAGGTTGGACAGGTAAGCTTGAAGCTCAAATACAAGGATTTAAATTTGATGCAATAAAAATACACAAGGATTACTGGGACACTCCCAAAAATAAGAATATAAATCTGGATTTCAATGGTAAACCGTTATGGTATGTGAAAGGAAGAGTGACTGAAAAGACTCTCATTGATGAAGGAAAGCCTGCCCCTCCATTGGAGGGAGTAACCATTTCATTTGTAGAAAATGGAAAAATAACCGATGAAAGAACGACTGATGAAGAAGGATACTATGAAATGGTTTGGAAAAAAAACTGGAGTGGATCGATAAAACCTCAAAAAGAAGGTTATTATTTTCTATCTGGAACTGAAAATTTTGACACTCAAAAAATACTAGACCATACAATCAATTTTAGGGCATTACAGCCAATAGTGAGCGGAAAAGTAATGCGCTTGAGAAAAAAGAGTAATGTTTTGCCCGATGTAGAAATTGAGTTTAAGCAAAAAAAGAGTGAAAAAAATGATGAATTAGATAAAGAAAAAATATCTGAGAAATCTGATTCTCCAACTAAAACTAAAAACAACGGAGAATATGAGGAAGATCTTCCTGTTGGATGGGAAGGGCAAATAGGCCCCAAGATCTCAAAAGAATACACATTCTACCCCGAAAGAAAAGAAATCAGAATGGGAAAAGACGATATTGTCCTTGATTTTTATTATGAGAAAAATTATAGAATGTTTATTGTGGGGACTCTGGGTCTGTATTTACCCTCGAACGAACAGTTCAACGCCATCTATAAAAATGCAATGATTCCGTTTGGACTTTATATCGGCTACAGGTTTTACAACAACATATTTTTTCGGGTAGGAGGAGGTTGGTTTAAAAAAAGCGGGAGCTCTACCGAGCTAAATGAGCCCGCGGAGTGGAGCCAGAAGTATTTTTCCTTAGGATTGGGATATCTGCATAAAACCAAAAATTTCATATCCGCGTTTCATGGCGGCCTACTGTTCAATCGTTACGAAGAGCAAGCTTTTGGAGAAACAGCTTCAGGAAAATCCACCGGCTGGGATATCGAGGCAATGCTTCTTTGGAAATACAGCGATAGATTTTTGTTTGGTCCTTCGGCGGGATACTTATGGAATCCGATAGAAACAAGCAGTCTGAATGGGTTTAAGTTCAAACTCAATATTTTCTACTGGTTGTTCAAATACAATTGAAAGTCGCCACTTGAAGAAAACAAGCGTAAAACGATAGAGACTGTCAAAAAATCCTGACGCTTACTGTTTTGATTGCTCTTCAGCATTTTTATTTTCAAAGCCTTGTTTAACGATAGAATTGGAAAAATCAATGATCAGCCTGGGATCTATTGGAAGCAAATCCATAGGACCTCTTTTAGGAACAATTAAAATATATTTGTTCCCTGGAGAAATAAACGCGTCTCGTATTAAATCCTTATCATCATTACTACGCTCCCCATGATCCTTATTAAGGTTATATTCGAAGAACCTCGTCCGAGACGCCACATCTATCAAACTGATAGATCCACTATTAGTTACAGCGAGGATAAACGTCCCATCATCAGAAAATCTAGTGGCAACAACGTCGTCATCATCAAATTGATAGATATTGATCGCATTCGTTTGAGCCGCTTCCCAATCTTTTTGGGAATTGGTTTCCCAATCATTTTCAAGGTCATAGAGTGAAACGGCTCCGGTCCTGGATCCAATCGCCAATATTTTTTTGTTGGCGGACAAATCAACACTGCTTATGGTATCGCAATTGATGTATTCAATGACTCGCTCCGCAGGTTCCTCAATCAAGATCTTCATACTGTAAGATCCTAGAGCTACAATCGTTTCCCATTCCAACGAATATTCCGCGGACGTTGTTTTTTCCACCCCTTCTTTTTCGGCTCTAATCAGGTTTTTGTAATAGTCCCAGACATACACTTTCTTATCTCTATCAAACACCAACAAAGAATGATCTTTGTAAGGGCAAATATACCGAACTGAGTGCTCAAACTCCTTTCTTTCAGGTTTAGTTGTTCCCGAATCCAAATTCCAACGCAATATGATTTGGTCTTTGTTTGTTCTAAAAAATACATTTTTCCCATCTAGAGAAAAAATCGCATTAGGCCTAAATTCTAGATCTTGACCTTCAGGAATGCTGCACCTATTCGCATTGTTCATATTTAATATCTCGCCACTAGACTCATCCAGTTCAAACAACCTCGCTTCCTTTTCCTTAACCGTCAATATTCTGTGACCGTTTGGGGAAAACGTAGCATAAAAATCGGCGGTTATTGTTTTAATCTTCTCCAAAACTTTCCATTTTTTTGTTTCAATTTTTTCCGCCAGTGATTCTTTGTCTTTAAGTCTACTTTTATAGAAAACGTCTAGAATTGAGTAATGAATAATATAATCCATATTATTGTAATCGTAAGATTCTTCAATATACTCCACGCTTTTCTTCAAATTAGTTTCTTTATAAGATATCGCCTCGACTGCCAATCTATATGATTCTTTTTTATTTTTTTCCTGTAAGGCACGCGCTTGCTCCTTTTCATATCTTATAGCAAGGAAAATTACAATGAGTGCAAGAACGATCAGTAATCCAATCAATGACCTTAGAATCATTTTGTTTCGCTTCTTTTTCCTACGTTCATCCCGCTTTGTTTTTAACGCTTCGGCAAGTTTATCGTGAGTGAGCTCAATATACTTGGTTCTTCCGTGACGTTCTTGACGGAGTATTCTACATTGCTCGAGTTTCTCTATTTCCTTTTTGGAAATTTTACTCTCAAACATAAAGCTCTCGAGTTTTTGCAATTTCCGATTGCCGTTTTTAGTTATCAACTGATCCTCGATAGCCATTGCAACATGGGAATCAGGATTACCGATGCTCTCACTGTAGCTGTCATATATTATGTCTTTAGTATTTGCATGTTCTACCAGGTCCAATGAAATAGTTTTGGTTTTAATTTTTATACGTTTTTCGTTTAATTGGAAAAGAAACAAACTCAGTAAAAAAGGCTCGACCTCACGGGATTCCCACGGCTCAAGTTCCTCGGCATAGGGTTTGTAGGCACGTTTGTCTTTTCCTTGTATTTTCTTTAATATTTCAATTGCAACTTTTTTTCCGTACTCACTTTTACCGTTAATAATATCGGATGAAGGCTTGGATATTGCCTCAATAGCAGCTTTCCCAAGCATTTTTTTCACCCGGAAACGACTGGATTTAATCGAAGGGATATAGGTTTTAAATTCGTCTAGTTCAGGCAAGTATTCTTCTCTCAAACTGAAAATCACTCTGGCTTTTGGTTCGTAATAGGATTGCTCAAGAGTTTCGCCTCTCTGTTTCAATTTCTCTTGAAATGTGACCGGAACTCGATTCTCGATTAAATCTGAAATTTCCGTGAAAAATATATCGATATCTTTTTGCTGTTTATCTGAAGCGCGAAAAATCTCTTCAAATTGGTCGAAGATGAGGATGGGTTTGACATAAGACCTGGAAAATTCCCGGGAATTGAATAGTTCCCAGAGAGACCATTCAATCACAGATTCATTAAATGTTATATGATCCTTTAGTTCCTCCAGAATCCTATTCTTTGTCTGCTCGATGGGCGTATGTTCCCCATCGTTATAATTCACTCTAATATAGATGGCCACATAGTTATATCTCTCGAGTTCCGCAATAACCCCGGCGCGAAGCAAGGATGTTTTCCCCACCCCCGACACCCCGTAAACAATTGTTAATGTTCTTGACCTGATAAGATCTGAAAGCTCTTCAATCTCTTCTGAACGTCCATGAAAGTATTTTTCATCTCCTTCCTTGAATGACGCCATACCTGCGTAGGGACGTTCCTTGCTAAATCCTGACGATTGTTTTTGCTTGACTTCGACTTCCTTACTTTTAGAATTCATTATTTAACCCCGCCGTTCGTAGAGTTTTTTATTGATCTGATTTAAAAGAAGCTCTCTATCTTGTTTGTAAATAATTATTGTTTGTCTCCGAAAAAAACTAGGGATTCTTTCATCTTTTGGATCGGTATCGTCGATAATGATTGGGATAATGATTCTGTTACTCTTATTTTGAAGCCTTTCACTTGTATAAAGATGATTTATGAACTCCCATTCCTCCCTTTGTTGGTACCCGTCTGTCTTTGACAATGCCTTATTTGAAATCAAAGTAACGAAAACTCTACAGCTTATAATTTTAGCCTTGATCTTATCATCGAATTCCCCTGCGTCAATATCGACTTTATCAAACCAAACACTATTTATTCCTTCTTCTTTAAACCATTTATGTGTTTCTCTGGCAAATTCGAGGTCCTTACGGTTATAGCTCAAAAAAATATCGCCCACATTATTTAATATATCTCGTTTTTCTACCCTCTTTTTCCATTGATACAAAAGTTCATTGATAAAATTCTGTAGGTTTCCACTTTCAGTTCCCTTTACAGCGAAAATATTATTTTCAAATTGCTGCAAAAACTTACACAAAGAATCTTTATTGCAGATTCCATCCCCTACTATATAATGTCCAATCGATCTATCATTAATCCTTCGATTCGTCAAAGTCCTCATTATAAACCTCATAAACCAATCGGGAAAATCGCATCCCAGGAAAAGAAAAATCTTATTGGAAACCTTTTGGGAAAGTTCGCATGCCAAACGGTCGCTTTCTTTTTTTTGAGAGATTGCATAGAAATGCTCCAGCATTTCTTCATCATTTACAGCGGGTGTGGATCCCCCCCCGTCAAAGCTCCCGAATAAATTAAAGATGGTCGCTTTAGCTGTCGCTCTCTCTCTGCCGATAGTTTGAGCCCTACGTTGAAGTGAATAGTTTAAAACTTCTATGTCATCTTTCTTCAGATTTCTGGAATTGCAAAGTGATTCCAATAAAAAATCATCCACAGATGTGGAAATGAAATAATCAAAATCTGATATTTGGGTAAATTTGTCAAGCAAAATAAAATCTAATTCCGCTTTTTGCTTTTTTATCCGCGAGATTGTGGTTTGAAAAATATTTAGGCCGGGATTATACAAAGCCAACTCACTAATAGTCTGACCTTTGTATTCGATTCCAAGTTTATCGGCAATTCTCTCCGCTTTAAAAGTATAGATAGGGACTTTTTTACCCTTGTTATTTTCAATCAAAACCAATTCATCCCCGACAACAGGAATCACCCGCCCGTCAATAATATTATCCAGCAAAAAGTCCCAGTGCAGGGGACACCATTCTTTTCTATCCAGTGAGTCCATCATTCGATTAATCTCCTTTGCCATCAAAAATACTGTTTCAAACTCTATTGACGAATCGATTAATTGACAAAATTTAAATAAAATTCATACGGTTGCCCCTCATACGTATAAGTTGCTTTAACCTGACTGTCCCCTGTAAACTCTAGACGAACTGTTATATCGCCAATGTAAAGATTCAAATACCCCCCTTCGGGGATCCCGTCGCTTGCCCTTTCGAACTTAAAATTGTCGCCGTCAAACACACACGTTTCACCCAGGAAACTAGCATTGCCTGAGCCTTTTGCTTTTATAAAAGCGTAATTAACCTGAACCTGAGTCATTTCAAACTCAAACGAGATGGTTTCTGCCTCATCTGATTCCGAGTTCGTAACAGTGCCCAGAATTTTTGAGGTTTCAAGCCCATCATAATATTTCTGAGGTATTCCTTGATCATTCTGCAATTGCATGACTACAGTAATTTTAACTTTACTTTTGGTTATACTATCAAATATCCATTTTTTTGTATTCTCGTCATAAGAACCCTCATTATCTTGATCTTCATCGATTGTATATGCAAATTGAGCGATTTTTACCAAACTTTCACCAATCGTTTTGCAGACAAAAGTTGTAATTGCAATTATTTTATTTTTTGGATCCTCTTCATTGTCTTCTACTTTAGTTTTGCAATTGGTTAAAAATAGCGTCCCTATTAAAACGATAATAACAAATATCGAATTGAACTTTTGAGTTTTCACCTTGACCTCCTTTTTTTATTGAAATATACGATTTCAAAAAAATTATCTTTGAATGAAACTAAAATGAAGATAAAATATTTTTTACATAATTTCTAAAAATATTGAAACCCCCAA
>CAZBHS010000045.1:0-43179 GCA_964491915.1 uncultured Clostridia bacterium | reverse complement strand
AGCCGCTTCGATGTCCAGTAATAAATCCCCTGGGGTGTGGCGTGCGTGCGCCAGGCTGTTCCGAATTTTCGGTCGCCGGGAGGTAAGTGGCTGCTCAAGGAGGTGTATCGCCGGCCGCCATTCGGGCCTGGGGCGAAGAAACCGATTTCATCTCTCCCGCCGACAAAGATGGCGCCGTCGTCGTCAATGGCGATGGACCGCACCGTGTGGTTCGGTATGGCGGTGTTTTTCCATGAAACTCCATCAAACTCCAGCAATCCTCCCTGGTTCGCGGCATAAATGATTCCCCGGCGATCTTGAACGATCTCCCAATTCTGAGGCTGAAAATCGTATTGCCGGGAATCGTAAAATGTGGTAAACGGCAAAGCTCCAAACAATATCTGCGGCAGTAGAACGGTGATCAGGATAACGAATGCTTTAAATCGGAAATCATCGATCGTCTGCATTTAGATCGTGAAGTCCTGTACTATTTGATTTTGGTGTCGCCCGGAGGGGGATCGTCTGTTAAAGGGCCGTGTTTGCCTTGAGTTTGATTTGGCCATAGGTTTCCTCCTTTGAGTGATATAGTATTTTATCGCAATGAGATTTTGTTATCCATAAAAGTCCCGGGGAAATTTTTTTTTTCCTGAATGAGCGGGAGGTGGACGGGCCACGATCTTTTGATGATTGATAGTGGCCCCGGTTTTTTATTTTATTCTGATGTTCAGGATAGTGTGATGTATTTTTCCGCCATGGGGACGGCTGGGTCTTGGGGGGATTCGTAGCGGCGGATGCGGACGTAGTGTTTGTTTTCTGTGGGGTTGAGTTCGGTTTGGACGTAGGTGCAGTATTTGTGGCTGTTGATCCAGGTGCCGGAATTGGCGTAGATGTAGTCGCAACAATTTGAGGTGAGGCAGTCGTGGAGGTGGCTGTTGTGGCGGTGGTAGCCTTGCATGGTGTATTTGTGGGTGTGGCCGAAGACGGCGATTTTGGCGGTGTCGGGCTTGAAATAGTGGCGTTCCGCCACGCCGTGGAGATGGAAGACTTCGTTCATCATCGCCTGGAGAGAGCTGACTCCCTGGGGGCGGATCCGTTCCCAGCGTTTCCAGAGGTCCGCGTAATTGTCGGCTACCTCTTCGACGGTGGGGGCGCCGGACACACAGTCGAGACCGTTCATCACGATGGGGGTGTCGAGCTCGAGCTCCATGCCCTTGGCAATGGCTTCGTAGAGTTCTTTCATTCCCGTCATATAGAAGGCGGTGATGTCTTTGAAAAAGTCGTGAATCACTGCCTCCAGCGCGTCTACGATATCGATTTCAGCGCCGCCGCTGACGGCGTTTTTATTGGCTGCCGCCCGGGAGATGTAGAAGCCGATGGGGAGTTGCCCGCCCATGCCGGGGTTGGGGGCGCAGAAGAGGGTGTATTGACTGCCGTGTTCGGCGGCCAGGTCGCCTTGTTTGAAGACGCCGATGTGGTTTTCGCCGATGAACTGGATGCCGGGGAAGTTTTTTTCCATAAAGTCTTTGGGCGTCAGCATGTCGTGATTGCCGGGGACATAGTAGAGGGTGATGGGGCAATCGGGGGACGCCATTTTGCGCAAATTGGCGATGACTGCTTCGTTTTGTTTGGTCTGGTTCACGATGCGGTCGTAGGTGGTGGGTTCGAAGGCCACGGGGCAGACCCATTGATCGAACAGGTCGCCCAGGATGATGAGTTCGTCGCATTCATCCGGATGCTCGATTAGGTATCCCAAAAAGTTGGCCAGCATGGTGATGCGCTGCGCGTTATCATCGTCCCTGAGCCAGCCGTAACAGCAGGGGTACTTTGGACTGTGGGTCGTGAGGCTCCGGTTGTCCCCCATGTGCAAATCACTGATAAAAATTCGTTTGACTGTCTTGCCACCTGATTTCATTACATTTTCCTCCAATAAAAATTTTAATTAAAAATTAAATGAGTTAAATGTATTTTAGCGCATAGAGATTATATTTGCTATAAAAATCAGGCTAAAAAATGGGATATTTAAATCAATGGTGGCGGCTATTTTTTTAGACCTTTTTGTTCCAGGAGTTTGGGCCAGATACTACGGGCGACGAATTTGCCGAAGAGTTTGACGATGAACTTGTCGAAGATGATCATCAATTTGGCGGTCTCTTTTTTGCCGAAGAGGAGGATGAAATACTCGATGGTGTGCTGCCAGACCGCTTGAAGCAGAAATGGGGCCAGTTTCAACAGCTCTCCTTCGCCCTGGATATCGCCCGCCATTCTTTTGTAATCCATTCCAGCGGCCATTTGTCCGGCGATGTAGACGAGCTCTTTGTCGTCCTGTTTTTTGAAAAAAGGGAGGGCCGGGAGTTGGGCGATCGAGTCCAGGTCCCAGACATAGGGCGCCGGATCCAGGGTGTTTGTGTACGATTTGTAGGAATTGGGCAACCGGGACTCGAAATAGACGTTGAAGCCGTTGTCGCCGGGGGTGGGGCCGGCGAACGCGAAGACGCGGATGGAGGGGAGCTTTTGATTAGGGAGATGCGACTTCAATGAATCGGCCAGCCAGAGGGCCATGGGGGCCGCCAGGCAACCGCCGAGGCTGTGGCCGGCGACATTGATGGTGATTTCCGGACTTTCCTGGACGAGGTTTTGGATGAATGAGAGGATTGTTTCGCCGGCAGATTGTTTGGAGAACTCACTTTCCAATTGAGTGAGCAAGTTGAGCCCCCTGAAGGCGCTTTCGGATATTTGAGCTTGTTCGGGAATATCCTTCTTCTGGGGGAAGAGCGATCTCCAGGCGATTTTTTGCCGGATGAGAAGGTCCTGTAGAATCATTGCGGAGGGGGAGAAAATGCTGGTGCCGCGGATGACGATGGTGATCTCGTCCGCCCAACGGACCGCGAACATGAGGGCGTCGTTGTGAGCCTGGTCCTCGTCCTGGTGAACCGCCGGTCCCCAGGCAAGCGAATATCTCTTCTCCAGTAAACTGCTGGTTTCTAGGCTTTCGAGAAAGCCGTCGATCCCACGGTGTATTCGCTTTATGTCGGTCATCCAGCATCCCCAATAACTCAGGAATGACAACAAAAAATTTTCTTTTATCCTTGAATCCAGTTCCATGCGGGATTTATTTATTCAATTCCAGAAATTTGTTTTTGCATTCCTCCGAGCAAAAGAAGTGGACCTCGCGCTTGTAGAGGAGGGTAATGGCCTGGCTTTCGGGCAAGTAAGTGCCGCAAATCGGATCTTTCCGCATCTCCTCCAGTTGATCCGGCTTGCGATGCGCGGCTGTTTTTTTGTTCCGCCCCCTGAATCGGGAGAATAAGTCAAATTTTTCTCCTTTAACCACCACCTTGTAGATGATGTACACCAGGAAGGCGGCCAGCGCCATTCTCAGTAAAAGGAATGATAATCTCATGTTAACCTGCTTATGGTCATACTTTTCCCCTGACAAAGTAGACAATCAAAAGGCCCAACATTAGCGTGACGAACCCAATGGCGCGCAATGCGTTCGGGTCGGTTTTCTCGATCTGCTTGTAGAAATTTTTGAGCTTTTCGGGAAACAGAAAATAGGGGAGGCCTTCCAAAACCAGTACTGCTCCGAATATGAGTAATAATAGGTAGATGTTCATGTTATTTCAAGAATTTTTCCTTTGGAGGTGATGGTGGAAAATGGCTGCCG
Organism: uncultured Clostridia bacterium; assembly: GCA_964491915.1. Lineage (GTDB taxonomy): Bacteria > Acidobacteriota > Aminicenantia > UBA2199 > UBA2199 > JAHELQ01. Next base: position 39,536 of record CAZBHS010000045.1, on the reverse strand, counting down.
GCGCCGGGAAAACCTTTCTCGATCACTAGCGTGTCGAGGCCTCTCGCCGACAATTGATATGCCGCTGAGAGGCCGACGACTCCTGCGCCAATAACGATGGCATCGAAGGATCGTTTCATTGTCCGTAGGACATTTATCCTTTCATAGATCCGAGTATTTCTAAAGAGATTACGTGTCTCTGAATTTCGTTGGTTCCTTCGTAGATCTGTAAGAGCTTGGCGTCTCTCATCATTTTTTCTACCGGATATTCTTTCATGTAGCCATATCCACCCAGCAACTGGACCGCATCGACTGTGACTTTCATCGCAACGTCGGTGGCCAGGATTTTTGCCATGGCGGATTCTTTGGAGGCTTTGATTTTGTTGTCAAGCATCCATGCGGAGCGGTAGACCATCATACGGGCCGCTTCAATTTCAGTGATCATATCCGCCAATTTGAAGGCGTTATGCTGGAAGTGGGCGATGGGTTTGCCGAACTGGATTCTCTGCTGGGCATACGCCAGCGCCTCTTCGTAGGCTGCTTGCGCAACACCGATACCTCCGGCTCCCACTGCGGGGCGCGCGTGGTCCAGTGTTTTCATGGCGATGATGAATCCAAAACCTTCGCGTCTCAACAGGTTTTTGGCGGGGATCTTCACGTCGTCGAAATAGATTTCGGCGGTGTTGGATGCCCGGTGACCCATTTTGTTTTCGTGTTTTCCGACTGTGACGCCGGGTGTATCCATCGGTACGATAAAGGCAGACAACCCGCGGGCGCCCCTGTCTTTATCGGTCATGGCGAAAATGACTCCCACTTTCGAAACACCGGCGTTGGTGATGAAGGTTTTGGAGCCGTTTATAATGTAATGATCTCCGTCTTTGACAGCGGTTGTCTTAATTGCGGCGTTATCGGAACCTGCTTCCCGTTCGGTCAAGCCAAAGCACGCAAAGGACATTTCCTTTGTCAGGGGTTCCAGATATTCTTTTTTCTGTTCTTCGGTGCCGAAGAGCACGATGGGAGTCGTGGCCAATGTATTGGCCATGATGGAGGTGAACATTCCGGCACAGCCCCAGGCCAGTTCTTCGCATACCACTGCGTTGTGTAAGTTGGAAAATCCTGTTCCACCATATTCCATCGGAATACCCGATGTCAGGTAGCCGATCTCGAATGCTTTCTGCATTACCGGGAAGGGGAATTCGTTCTCTTCATCGTATTTTCCAGCAACAGGGCGCATTTCGTTTTTAGCAAATTGGCGTGTTAGGTCTTTTAGTTCCTGTAGTTCCTCACCTAAAGAAAAATCCATATATCCTCTCCTAAGAATTTAAGTTTTAATTGTTTTTATATAGTTTAGTACTTCCTGGGCGCTTTGGAATCGATCTTCCCGCTTCTTCGCCATACATTTTTCCACGATGGCCACCAATTGTTTGGGGGTATCGGGCCGGATTTTCGTAATCGGCGGGACCGGTTCGAAAAGATGTTGGTAAAAGACATTCTCCCCTTTGAAGGGGACGCGACCGGAGGTTAAATGATACAGGGTGGCGCCCATCGAATAAATATCGGTCCGGTGGTCTGTCTGAATACCCTGGATCTGTTCGGGCGACATGTAATAGGGGGTGCCCGTGATGACGCCGGCTTCACTTTCGTTTACCTCGCCTCTGATAACCGCCAGACCAAAGTCCATGATTTTGATCTCTTTGGTGCGGGTGATCATGATGTTATGGGGTTTGATGTCCCTGTGTATAATACCTTTGCGGTGAGAATAGTCAAGCGCCTTTAAAATCTTGATGGCGATGAAAAGAATCTGGGGAATTGTAAACAAACGCTGTTTACGAATCAAGGTCATGAAATTTTCCCCTTCGATAAATTCCATCGAAATAAAATGGTCGTCGTTGATTTGGCCCACATCGTAAACCGTGACAATGTTGGCGTGGGAAAGAGACGCGGTCGATCTGGCCTCGGTGTAGAACCGCTCCAGATTCCGTTTGTCTTTGATCAAGCCGGCGTTCAGTATTTTCAAGGCGACGATTCTTTTGAGCACGGTGTCTTCCGCTTTGTACACGACGCCCATGCCGCCTTCCCCGACTTTCTCAAGTATTTTGTAGCGCTGGGATGAATTTTCAGACACCAGCTCCATCTCTTTGTATTTTTGAATCAGGTCTTCCACCTCTTTGATCTTTTCGTGGATATCCCTGAAGGAGTAATCTTCGGTCAATACCGCCTGGTAAACTTCAAAGGCTTTTCTAAAATGGCCGGCGTTTTCGTAGGCCTGGCCCAATAGGTAGAACCATTCGATGTTCCGTTTGTTGATGGCTTTATTTGTGAGTAGTTTCCCGATTTTTTCGATAACCAGTTGAGGCTTGCGGTTTTTCAAGAAGAGGTTGGCCATCTGAGTGACAGCGGTTTCAAAGTTTTCCGTGCCGGGTTTCACCTTCTGGAAATTGCCTAACGCTTTTCGTTCATCCGGGGCTCTGAGGAAGGATATACCCGCGTTGTAATATTCTTCGGATTTTTCGTACAATTCGCCGGCCTTCTGGTATTTCTGGAATTTTATGGCGATGTCGGCCGCCTGCTTCCATTTATGCCCCAATTCATACATTTTCCCGGCCTCTTCCTCGTTTCCGGCTCTCATGTAATTTTCTGCCGACGGCAGGTAGTTCTGGTTCATAAAATAGCAGTACGCAGCTTTCTCATACACCCGGTCCCATTCGAATAATTCGGCCGCTCTAGTATAGTCTTCACCTTTGAGGTACCATTCGGCGGCCTCCCGGGTATTGCCTCTGGCGAATGTGTCTTCGCCTCTCAATTGGCACGCCACTTTGAAGTTGCCGGTTTTTTCATACATTTCCGCAGCTTTGACTGGGAGTTGCGCTTTTTCGTAGAGTTTGGCGGCGATGTCGAATTGTTCCATCTTGATCGCCAATTCCGCAGCCCGCTCAAATTTCCCGTTTTTCAACAGCAGGTTGTATGCCCGTTTGTCTTCGCCGACTTTGATATAGAGATCAACGGCCTTGAAGAGGTCCTGGTCCAATTGATGGGAATTTTGATAGCCCACGGAAGACTCGGTGTTGGTCAAGAACCATTTTTCGAAGTTCTGGGCGGCTTTCCTGATGTTTCCGGCTTTTTCGTAGATATAGGCGGCTTTTTTATAGAACCCTTTCCGTTCGTAGATCTGGGCCGCCCGTTCGTAGCGTTCGTAGTTGTAGTATATTTCCGCAGCTTCCTGGAATCTGTTGTTGTCTTCGAGTATCGCGCAAGCGGCTTCAATATTTTTGCGCTTCAGGTAGAGCTTGATGATGCCGTCCATATTACTGCTTTTCTTGTACACTTCAATGGCCATGGTCTCTTTGCCGAGACGCTCGTACAACTCGCCCATCTCGTTGAATTCTTTGCCGTCCTCGTATGCTTTGAGAGCTTTCCGGTAGTCGCCGATGTCCTCGAAGATCTTGCCGGCTTTAACGAACATCCCTTGTTTCAACGCATTCCGCGCTTGTTTGATTAAGTAGGATTTTTTGAAGAAGATGGAATAGAAAGCGTCGAATAGGGATTTGTCCTGAATGTCGAGGATCTGTGCAACTTTGAGCAACTCGTAGATGATTTTCAGAATGATAGCGATAATCGCAATGATGATTGCCAATTTAGCCAGAGAATTATGATTGATAAAGTCTAGTACGTCCTTCATATTCATGTTTTATACATTTTAAGTAAAAAAGTATACCAAAACTGTATTAAAAAATCAATTTTAATTGACAAATAATACCTAAAACTATATAATTTTTTATATGCCTGAAAATAGAGGAAAATACAATTATATCGGCCCTATTAGTTTCGTTTGCCGTTTCGAGGCATCAAACGGCGACCCGAAGGTGTGGAAAAGGGGCAATAGATTCGCCAATACATAAGGTTGGACATGTGATGGAGATTCAATTCGATCGTCTAAAACGAGTAAATACTTTACTGTCATTTTTTTTCCCGGACCTGGAGGTGGAACGGGAATTAAACCGTAAAAACGCCGAAATTTTCGTGTATTATTTCAGCTTTATTCTCGACGCTCTGATAAAAGCGGAAAACTTATATAAAAAACGGCACATTGAATTGCCGGATGGCAGGGATTTTTTTTCCCCGCAATTTATAGCGTTAATGGAAAACGCCATTCTCTATTTCGGAAAATTCGAAACCTCGGTGTTTAAATTCTCCCGCACGGAAAGGCAGACGTTTATTTTTATTATCGAGAATATTGTCGATTATTTCCGCCGTATTGAATCGCAAGAGAATGGAGGGGAGAAAACCAATCTATATGCTGATTACAAGTTTTGGTTGGAGAACTTCTTTTCTATTTTCGATCAGAAGCTCAATGGGGATATTGAAGTTGAAGAGAACGAAAACGAAGGGCAGGACGTGGTGTTTAGAGGTTCCAATTACCGTTTGAAGTTGTCGCCGTTCGTTATTTACCGGGACCGGCGTTTTTATTTTCTTATGGATGTCAATGATTCATCCCTCATCTATCGCGAGGTGTTATCGGGAAAAGAATTGTTTGTAAAGGAAAAACGGCATGATATCGAGGCTTTCAGTTTCTTGGCTTCCAATTTCGATTTTATCAACGCGTTGAAAGTCCGGCAGCGGGTGGACGATGAAGAATTCGCGCTTGCCAGGCGGTTGGATCAGATGGACAGCGCGTATCATTATTTCAAGTTGAACCGCTACGAGGACAGTCATAAAGTATTGGCGGATATTCCTTACGAACGGTTGAACCAACCCCTGCTTTTTTTACTTCAGGTGCGCAATTTGGTGGAGTTGAAGAGAATTCCCGATTTAAAGAGAATTCTCCAAAAATTCATATTGTTGTTTCCCTATTATTTTGAATCCTATGAAATTATGGGGGATTTATACGCCAGGGAAGAGAATTTCGAGCTGGCTCTCTCTTTTTACGAAAAGTACTTGAATTTCAATCAAAGCCGCCGGGTGAGCGAAAAGGTCAAAAAAATAAAGTACATCACGACGCGGAAAAATAAAAATGATAAAGAAATCGATAGCGGCATCTTTTACGATCTGACGGCCGGGATCGCGCCGGGTGAGTTTACTGTTGTCGGCCGGGAAAAAGAATTGAGGCAATTGATTGAAATTCTTATTTCAGCTTCCCGTAGGAATGTGATGCTGGTGGGCGAGAGCGGCGTGGGAAAAACGTCGCTGATAAAAGCCCTCGGCCAAACGATTATCGCGGATGAAGTTCCCGGCAGACTGGAAAAGAAGGGACTCAAGGAAATAAATTTTGTCTCGCTCTTGACCGGTTCAAAGTACAGGGGGCAGTTCGAAGAAAAGGTTTTAAAGCTATTGAATGATTTCAAGTCCCATAATTCAATCCTTGTTCTGGAGGATGTTCACTTGATGATGGCGGCGGCGGCGTCACGCGGAACCGCGTTGGATTTGGTCAATATCCTGAAACGGTTCTTGCGGGAAAAATCAATCCAGGTGATCGCCACCACCAATTACGAAGAATATAAAAATACAATAGAGAAAGACAGCTCGCTGATGGGGTTTTTTCAGAAAATTAAATTGAACGAGCTGCAACCCGCCGAAGTGAAGCTCATCCTTAAAAAATTGGCGCGGAAAACTCTTGCCGGAGACAATCTCATCGTAACCGACGGGACCCTCGACGAAATCCTTTATGCCGCCAAAAGGGATATTCGGGATAAACATTTGCCCGATTCTTCCATTATGGTTTTCGAGCGCTGTGTGGCGAAAGTGAAATTGAAACAGTATTCAGGTGAAGTGGATTATGGCGAGGTGATGCCGGACGATGTGGCTGAGGTTATCGCCGACATACTAAATTTGCCTGACTCCAATATTCCTCTCTCCCTTAAAGGTCGGCTCGCCAATATGCGGGATTTTCTCGGCGGTAACATCATCGGGCAGGATGAAGCGCTGGAAAGAATAACCGCCAATGTGACTACTTCCAAGTTGAACTTCGATGTGAAACAAAACCGGCCGGACGGCGTGTTTTTATTCGTCGGGCCCACCGGAGTCGGGAAAACCGAAACCGCCATCGCCCTGGCGAAAGCGCTGTATGGTTCCGAAGATTATCTGGTTCGTATAGATATGTCCGAGTATATGGAAAAATTCACCTACTCGAGATTTATCGGCGCCGCTCCCGGCTATATTGGTTATCACGATACCAACCAATTAACGGATAAAATCCGTCAGAACCCTTTCTGTGTCATCCTGTTGGATGAAGTTGAAAAGGCGGACGCTCAATTGTTGAATATATTTCTCCAGGTGTTCGACGCCGGGCGCTTGACCGATGCTCGCGGCAATGTGGTGGATTTTTCACATACCACAATTATCATGACCTCCAATATCGGAACCTCCCTGTTTTCCCGGTCCCAGATGGGATATGGCGGCTCCGGTGATGAGGCGGATGTGTCCCGGACCTCGTTGTTGAAGATATTGAAGAGGTTTTTTTCACCTGAATTTTTAAACCGGATCGATGAAATTGTCTGGTTCCGGAATCTTGAACGGAGCCATATCAAGAGTATTATAGAATTGCAATTGCGGGAAGTCCGGGAGCATCTGGAAAAACAAGACAAAGCGCTAACCATCGCGGATGAAGTGCTTGAACGTATTATCGATGAAGGATATTCGAAGGAATACGGCGCCCGCAATATTTCCAGGGCGTTGAAGCGGATCCTCCTCGAAAAAATCTCCAGGGAATCTCTTGACGATAGTTGGGACGACGCCCAGTCCGTTGCCTGTTATTTAAATGGCGACCAGGTGGAAGTGGAGCTTAAAGGCGCTCATGCATTAACATCGACTGAAAGCATTGAAATGAACTACCAATTTGAACTATAATAGGAACTGGACTGACATGAAAAAAATATTGGTTATAGATGACGAAAAAAATATCCAGGTTTCGCTGGCTTCGATCCTGGAAGACGATGGGTATAAGGTTTTTATCGGGGCATCCGGTGAAGAGGCTATCGAAAAATTTAAAAATATTCGCCCCGACGCTATCTTCCTGGATATTTGGTTGCCGGGGATCGACGGCCTGGAGACGATGAAGCAGATTCTCGATATTGATCCCTTCCAGATAATTATCATGATGTCCGGTCATGGAAATATTTCCACCGCGGTTCGAGCGGTGAAAGAGGGGGCGTATGATTTTCTTGAAAAACCTCTTAGCCTTGACAAAGTGATTTTTGTGTTGAAGCGGGGGCTTGAATACCGCAAGGTGCTGGAAGAAAATAAAAAACTGAAATCCTTGCTGTATGCGCGGAACGGGTTGATGGATTCGGAGAAAAAGCGGATCAAGAAGGAGAATTCCAAGAATCTTCATTTTGACGCGGAAGCTGTGAATGCCACCCGTAAGCAAAAGACAGTGAAGGTCAGTAGTATTTTTTATGGGATCGGCCTTCACTCGGGCGTCAAAACCGGAATGGTGATAAAACCGATGCCCATCGGCAGCGGAATACGCTTCGAAAACATTTCCGAAGACGGCTACATCCCTGCCCGTATCGAATATCTGGATACTACCAGTTATGCCACATCCATCAAAAAAGACGGATTGGAGGCGAAAACCATCGAGCATTTCATGGCCACCCTCCATGCCTTCGGTATCACGAATCTCTCAGTCAAGATTAACAACGAAGTCCCCATCGGAGACGGTTCCGCCGGTGATTTTTGTGAATTTATCAGAAGTAGCGGCGTTGTGGACCAGGAAGAATATATCCCGGAAATCGTAATCGATGAGCCGTTGCTTCTGGGCGATGAAAGCGAGGATGGGAAATATATCAAAATAGAGCCTTTCGATGGATTTGCCATTTCTTACACCACGGTCTACCCGGAGCCTATCGGACGGGAAACCTTTGATTTCGTTTTGGGATCGCCGGAGGATTTCGAGCGGGAAATCGCTCCCGCCCGAACCTATGGGTTTGTACAGGATCTGAACAAAATGGCGGAAATGGGGCTTGCGGAAGGCGGACGTATGAATAATTTTATCCTTATCGACCGTGACAAAGGGCAGGTGATCAACACCGAGCTACGTTTCAAAGAGGAATTGGCCCGCCATAAAATTCTGGACATTATGGGAGATTTCTATCTTCTTGGCCGCCCGATCCGCGGAAAGATCTCCGCTCAGAAGACCGGTCATTCGGAGAATGGTTTGATGGTCAATTATATCCGCGACAATTTGTTGAAATAAGTAGAGATGTGCTGTGGTTAAAGGAATCGGTGTCGATATTGTGGAGATCAAACGGATCCAACAGGTATTGGCCGATAATAAACGCTTCGCCGAGCGGGTATTTGCTCCGTCCGAGATTGAATACTGCGAAACCAAGGCCCGCAAAGCCCAACATTACGCCGCTCGCTTTGCCGCGAAAGAAGCTTTTTTCAAAGCTCTGGGCACAGGTTGGCGGGATGGAATGGGGTGGCATGAAATCATCGTGGAGAACGATGATTTAGGCAAACCTCGAATTCAGCTCTCAGGTAAGACTCTGGAAGTATTCAATGATAGAGGACTCGCTTCTATCCATCTCTCCATTTCCCACGAAAAGATCCACGCCGTCGCCATGGTGGTATTGGAATAGTCGTGGTTATCTCCGGCGATGATACTGTTTGCATTATGGGCGGGAATATTATACAATTACCAATAATGTTTTTATTTGTGACATATTTAGGTTATTTGAAATTATGACTGTTTTCGAGGTGTAGGTATGAGACACTTTCAGATAAGATCGAAAATCCTGAACCAGGTGGCGGTCTTTTACCCAAAAGGGCATTTGGATGCTCACAATGTGGACCGTTTTGAGCAAGAGATTTTGAAAATCCTTAAAAATAAAATCTATAAAATTGTAATAAATTGCCAGGACTTGAATTATATCAGTTCGGCAGGCATGGGAATCATCATGGGGTATCTGGATGAAATCCGGGAAAACCATGGTGATATCAAGTTGTGCTGTGTGAACGAGCGGGTATACGAAATTTTCGACTTGGTGGGTTTTACTGATATATATGACTTTATGGGTGGCGAGGAATCTGCTGTAAGTAAATTCGAAAATGTTTAATCAAAAACCGGATTTAGCGATTTCCATTCCTTCTAAAACCCAATTACTGAAAATGGTTGTGGAATTGACGAAACACTTCGTTACCCTCCATCATTTCAAACCCTCATGCACCCAACAAATCGCCCTTGCTGTAGATGAGGCTATCACCAATGTCATTGAACATTCTTATGGCTTTAAAAAAGATAAGGAAATTCGCCTGGAGTACTATATTAGCACCGAGGGCTTGAAGATAAAGATAGTTTTTTCCGGGATTCCGCCGGCGTTTGATACTGAGGATCTCAACCTCGGCGCCATGATTAAAAAAAAGAGAAAAGGTGGCTTGGGAGTAAAACTGATAAAAAAAATAATGGATTCAGTGGAATACCGGACGGAAAATGGGACCAACGTATGTGAGATGATTAAATGGAAGAGCAAAAATTAAGCAGCCTCAAGCGGGAGCTGAAATTAAAGCGGTTTCAATTTAATTCTATCTACGAATTCTCTTCGACGTTATATTCTTCGTTTGATATCGACAATATCGTCAGAGTTTTTTTCTCAACGTTGATGGGGCAAATGGGAGTTTCCCGGACCCTGTTGATGGAGACTGAACATCGACTGCTAGAATTCAGGGGATTCCGGATTTCTGAAGGGGATGATGATTTTCTTAAGAGCGCCTTACCGAAATTGGTCCAAAATGAGATCTATATCCGCGTCGAAGAATTACCGGATCATCAAGCTGAATTGAAGGAGTTTTTGCTTTCAAAGAAAATCCGTTACCTGGTGAATATCTCTGAAGGTGAAAAAAGAGTTTTTCTGGGGTTGGGATTGAAATTCAATAAAATTGAATTAAAAACAGAAGATCTCGAATTTTCTTTCTTCATCTCACGGTTCGCCATGATCGCCATTGACAACGCGTTTATGCTCAAGCGCATCATCGAAAACAAACGGATCGAGCATGAAATCGAGATCGCCAGTGATATTCAATTGTCTCTGTTACCTCAGAATGTACCTGAATTGAAGAATTTTGAGTTGGCTGTAACCTATAGACCCATCAACGAGGTCGGCGGGGATTATTATGATATTTTAAGGGAGCGGAATGGTCGCTTGCCTGTATTGATCGCCGATGTGGAGGGGAAAGGTTTGCCGGCCGCCCTAATGGCCGCGTCATCACAGGCAATCATTCATTCGCTGAATGAACTCTATTTTTTTGAACCGGCGAAATTTATTGGAAAAGCGAATTCGTTGATCTGCGATTTCACCAAAGGGAGTCGTTTTATTACATTGTTCTGGATGCTGGTCGATGATCATAAGCGGTCCGTGACATATGTGAACGCCGGCCATGAAGAGCCCTTGTTGATCTCGGGCGACGAGGTCACAAAACTTTCCACCGGCGGCTTTTTGACCGGTTTTTTAAGTACGGCGGAATATAGCGCCGATACATTGCAGCTAAAAAAAGGCGATATGATTGTGGCGTTTACCGATGGAGTCCCCGAGGTGGAAAATCCCGAAGGAGAAGAATTCGGGAAAGCGGCTTTAGTAGAATTTTTCAAGCAACACAGCAATCTGTCCGCGAAAAGATTGGCGGACAAACTATTAAAAACCATAGTGGAATTTAGCGCGGGAACACGTTTTCGCGATGATTACACAGTTCTGGTGTTAAAGGCGAAATAGCTTAAGAATAGCGACCCTCCAATGTAATTTCATTCTAAAGGTCTTTTGAACTTGACAATACCTTAATTTTTTATTATATTGTAACTTATTTTCAAAATTGTGGTACAAAATTGTCCTTGATGGGCGATTTTGTTATAGAGAGGAGTAGCAGTGAAAAGAACATTTCAGCCGAATAATTTAAAGAGAAAGAAAACACATGGATTTAGAAGCAGAATGGCTACTACCGGAGGGAGAGCCGTACTGAGCAGCAGGAGAAGAAAAGGAAGGAAACGGCTATCCGTTTGACGGTTTTCTCCATGCAATTCAAATTTTATTCTTACCAGCGGATTAACAGATCAGAAGAGTTTAAGTTTATGCTGCGGAAAGCCAGGCGCATAAGGAATGATTTTTTTTTTATATTATTCCAGGAATAAGTATCCTTATCACCGGTTTGCAATCTCTATAAATAGAAAGGTCGGCAATTCTGTTCAGCGGAATTTTATTAAACGGAAAATGAAAGAATTGTTTCGGCTCAACCAGGGATTGGCGGGCACAAAGTATGATTTTTGGATTGTGATGAAAAAACGTTTTGGCCGTGAGCAAAGCGCTGGAATTGAACAAATGTTTATTGATGCGCTTGTAAAAATAGAAAGTAATAAAAGATGAGAAAACTTTTTTTATTAATGCTGAGATTTTATAAAAAATTTATATCCCCTTTTTTAGGAAACCATTGTAGGTTCTATCCCACTTGTTCTTGTTACGCCTATGAGGCTATCGAAAAGTTCGGTGTGGTAAAGGGGATTTTTCTCGGGACTATCAGACTGCTTAAATGCCATCCCTTTCATCCGGGAGGGGTGGACCCAGTCCCAGGGAGTTTCGAGGTGAGGTTAGGATGGAGACGAAAAGACTAATATTAGCAATTGCCCTATCAATTATCGTTATTACTGTTTATCAGTATTTTTTTGCGCCGAAACCGGCGGATTTACCGCAACCCCAGGCTGTGGAAACGGTCGATACAAGTGAGGACAGCAAGCCTGCCGACCTTGAGACGAAACCGGAACCGAACCATGAACAGGATATCGCCGATATTCTAACCGACAGCGAGGAACCCGCCAAGGAAGAAGAGGTCCCCGTAGCCGAGGTCCCGTCAGAAGATGTCGCCGATGTGCAGGACAGGGAAATAAAAGTGGAAACCGATTTGTTTGTCGCGATCTTTACGAATCGCGGTGCCGGATTGAAATCGTTTATATTGAAAAAATATAATGACGACAAAAAGGAGCCGCTGGATCTCATTAGCCGGGATGTCGAGACTTATGGTTATTATCCCTTCTATTTTTCCCCCTTTGAAAAGCAACCGTTGTTCAAGGAATTAAACAAAGCCCTGTACCGCCACGAAGGTGAGGCGGAAGTCGTACATGTCGCCGCCGGTGAAAATAGAGAGGTTTTGTTTAAATATGTCCAGAAAAAAAATAATATTTCTGTTTTCAAGAAATTTGTGTTCACTGGAGACAGCTATATGTTCCGGGTGGATTACCAGGTAATAAAAGATGGAAAATTACTGAATGCCCCGGTTATTTTCGGACCGAATCTCGAAAACAATATCAGTGAAGACCGCAAGATGCAGACTGTTTTGAAGATCGGCGCCTATAACGGTGACAAAATTGAAGATATAGAGTTTCGCAAACAGAAATTTCAACCTACAAAGCGGGTGAAAATCGATATCGCCCAGGGAGCGCTCAATGGTTTTTATCATTGGGCGGCTTACGAAACCACCTATTTTTCCGCAATTTTTCGGCTCGATCAGAATGACTCCAATATTAAATATTATGTCATCAAGCAGAAGGAAGAAAAAAAGATAAACCTTTATTCTTACATGATCCTCTCCAATCCCGGGGCTGTGTTCATGGGGCCAAAGGATGAAGAAATCCTCGGAGGCATTGACAATATTTTCCCCGATATCAACAATGTCGTGGAATATGGATGGTTCGGCTCTATCGCCAAAGTCTTGTTGAAGGGCATCAACTTTGTGCACAAATTCGTGCCAAATTGGGGTTGGGCCATCGTTATCTTTACTCTTTTCCTCAAAATCATATTGTTCCCTTTGACATATTCATCCAGCGTCTCGATGGCCAGGATGCAAACCTTGCAGCCCAAAATGAAGGCCATCAAGAAAAAATACAAAAACCAAAAAGACCCGGAACAACGGCGAGCTATGAACGCGGAGATGATGGAGCTTTATAAAACCGAGAAGATCAATCCTATGGGCGGGTGTTTGCCGATGCTGTTGCAATTACCGATCCTTTTCGGATTGTTCCGGTTGTTGGCTGTTTCCATTAGTGTTCGCCATGAACCCTGGATTTTATGGATTACAGATTTATCGATCAAGGACCCATATTATATACTTCCTGTTCTCATGGGGATTACCCAGATAATCGTTCAAAAGATGACTCCTTCGACGGGCGACGCCACTCAGCAGAAGATGATGTACATCATGCCGGTCGTCATCGTAATTTTCGTTATCAATCTACCCAGCGGCTTGACCTTGTATTGGTTTGTTTCGAACCTCTTGCAGATTGGACAGCAACGAATCATTAACGAGAAAATATATAGCAAGAAAAAGGCCGAAGACAGAGAGCAAAAGGCTTTAAAAAGAAAAAAGGGGTCAAATAAGAGATGAGCGAAAAAAAGGAATTCTGTTCCTCTTCTTTAAAAGAGGCAATCGCCATTGCTGCTGGGGAGTTCAATACTTCGGAAGAAAATGTTAAATATGAAATTATTACCGGGAAAACGAAGTATTTTGGCTACAAACAAAGGGAGATCTACATTCGCGCCTGGATTTACGAAGGCGGTGATGGGCGGCATTTGCATACGTTCATTGCTAAAATGTTCAAAGGGATGGAATTGTCGATGGATTTTGACGTCCATGACAGAAAGAATTATGTTTTAGTCAATTTTGGGGGAGCGGATTTTAAAATTTTACTTTACCACAACGGTAACCTGCTAAACGCGATCCAATACTTATTAAACCGGCTTTTTTCCGATGATGTCGGGAAGAAAATATACTGTGAATGTGAAAATTTCAGGAAAAACCGTGAACGTGAATTGAGCACCCTGGCGCACCGTTACGCCAGGGAGGTCAAGCGGGATGGACGTTCTATCGACTTGAAGGAACTAAATCCGTTTGAGCGGCGCATCATTCACATGACCATCAATAAATATTCGGATCTGGAATCCAAAAGTGAGGGCGACAGTTTCTTGAAGGTCATTACAATTCGTAAGAAGTAATTCAGTTCCCTTTTTTTAGGGAGTGATGATGGAGCAAGATACAATTGCGGCTTTATCGACGCCACTCGGCAGGGGTGGGATTGCTGTCATCCGGATATCCGGGGACAACACCCTTTCGGTCCTGTCCGTACTGGTGGAATCGCTTCCACCAGTACCAAGACCCCGGAAAGCGTATCATTCGTTCATTCATAAAGCCGGCAAGCGAATCGACGAGTGTTTGGTGACATACTTTAAAGGTCCCAAATCCTATACCGGCGAAGACGTAAGTGAGATTGCAGTTCATTCGAGTCCCTTTATTGTGGAAGCCGTTCTGGAATTGATATTCCGCCACAATGTCCGTCAGGCGTTGCCCGGAGAGTTTACCTTCAGGGCATTCAAGAATGGAAAGATGGATTTGATTCAGGCGGAATCGGTGAACGAATTGATTAACGCCAATTCTCGATATCATGCCCTGATGAAGTTCGATAATCTTGAAGGTAAGTTATCGGATCTTGTTTCAAGTTTGCGGCGGCATTTAATGGAACTTGGCGTGCGGATCGAATCCATCATTGAATTTCAAGAGGATCAATATCTCGAACACATCGAGATTTCAAACGAGATAAAAAAAACGATGCAAATTGTCCAGCGGGTTGTGAGCCATGCGAAATTCAACGATATGTTGGATAAGGGATTTAACATTGTTATCGCCGGAAAAGTCAATGTTGGGAAGTCTTCTCTATTCAACCATTTACTGATGGAGGACCGTTCCATCATTTCATCCATTCCCGGTACAACCAGGGATTTTATCAGAGAAAAGGTTTATATCGACGGCTTCCCTTTTGACATAACCGATGTGGCCGGTATTAATTCCGCAACCGATGATCATATCGAAACGATCGGCATTGCCCGAAGTTTCGAAAAAATCGAGACGAGTGATGCGGTCATTTTTTTGCTGGACGCCTCGAGACCTCTGGAAGATACAGATATTAGAATTTATGATTCCATTCGTCAAAAAGAACGGTTGATACTGATCAATAAAATTGACGTGGCTCAACCGGACCATCTTAAAGCCATGCGTGATTTTTTCACTGAGCGCAACGACGAATGGTCTGAGATCTCATTGAAGGAAGATGTAAACTCCGATGTGGTGCCTTTTTTTTTGAAGCGGATGGTTAAAGAAATCGAAAGTAAAGTCGCTGATTTTTCAATCAACCAGCGGCAAAAAAATCTGTTGGAGCAATTGATGGAATCTTTGGCTGCGGTGAACCGGATGGTTGAGGCTGGAACCGTGGAGGTTGAAATTATAGCGGAGAATATCAGGACCGGCATGGATCTTATTGGGCAATTGACCGGGCATATTTCAACCGACGATATTTTGAACCGGATATTCGCGACATTTTGTGTGGGAAAATGAAAATTATTGTAGTGGGAGCCGGACACGCCGGGATCGAAGCTGCTTACGCGGTTGCCAGGATGGGGCACGAAGCTGTGTTGGTCACGATTCATTTGGAGACAATCGCCCAAATGTCCTGCAATCCTTCGATTGGAGGTATTGCCAAGGGGCATTTAGTAAAAGAGATCGATGCGATGGGTGGAATCATGGGGCGGGCAGCAGATGCCACCGGTATCCATTTCAGAATATTGAACCGTAGTAAAGGCCCTGCTGTGCGCGCCACGCGCACCCAAAACGATAAAGTGGCTTATCGCAATTTTATGAAAAATTTCCTGGAAAACCAGGATAATATTTTAATTTATCAATCCATTGTTACAGAACTCATTATCAAGAATAACCGCGCAATTGGCGTTCGCCTGCTGGAAGGCGGCGACATACGCGGGGACGCCGTTATCGTTACCGCGGGAACTTTTCTGGACGGCAAAATTTACATCGGCAATACTGTCTATTCAGCCGGTAGATCCAACGAGCCCGCATCGATTCAATTGGCACGGCAAATCCGCGATCTGGGATTCATCGTTGTCCGGCTGAAGACCGGAACCCCAATGAGGCTCCATTCGGGTACCATTGACTGGCAGCGATTCGAACCCCAGCCTGGGGACGAGCCGCCGATTCCCTTCTCTCTTTTTACCCGTTTTAAAGTAAAAAATCAGATTACCTGCTATTTGGGACACACGCCTCCGGAAGTTTCGGACATCATTAATGAGAATTTGGATAAATCGCCTCTCTATTCAGGGAAAATCGACGGGATTGGCCCCAGATACTGCCCATCCATTGAGGACAAGATCGTGAAGTTCCCCCAGAGGAAAAGCCACCACTTTTATCTGGAACCCGAAGGGCTTGATAACAAAGAGGTTTACGTCAATGGGCTTTCTTCAAGTCTTCCTGTAGAGGTGCAGAGGCAAATCCTGGACGCTATTCCCGGCCTCGACCGCTCGCTTGTGATGCGCCCGGCCTATGCCATTGAATACGATGCCCTTGTACCGACCCAATTGCACCGCACTCTGGAGACCCGGACGATTGAGCATCTTTATTTTGCCGGGCAGGTGAATGGAACCTCAGGGTATGAAGAGGCGGCGGCCCAGGGGATGCTGGCGGGAATCAACTCCGTATTGAAGTTGGAAGACCGACCGGAGTTTGTACCGGGACGCAACGAGGCTTATATGGGGGTGATGGTTGACGATCTGGTCACAAAGGGTGTTGACGAACCCTACCGGATGTTTACATCGCGGGCTGAATATCGTTTGCAATTGCGGGAAGATAACGCGTTTGAGCGGTTGGGGGACTATGCCTTGCGCTTTGGACTTTTGGCAAGCAAAGTATTTGACCGGGAAATGCGAAAGCTAAAACGCCGCAAAGGGGTCATAAAAAAAATGAAAACTCTGAAAGCGGTTCATAACGGGCGCGGTCTCTCTCTCTTTCACCTTCTGCTGATGCCGGAATTTGATTATGATGCGGTCGAAACACTGCATGGCCAGCCTTTGTTGAAGTCGAGAACCCTCGCTGATGTCTCCTATATTGAAGCGGCTATCAAATACGAAGGATATATTAAAATCCAGGAGAAGGACATCCAGAAATTGAAAAAATTGGAACTGGCGGCTTTGCCGCCGGATCTTGACTATTTCAAGGTTATGGGGCTTTCGACAGAGATTCGGCAAAAGATGAGCCGAATCCGGCCAGCCACTTTCAAAGATGCGATGGGGATTCCCGGCATCACTCCGGCCGCCATCAACGCAATCAGCATTCACCTCACACTGCAGTCAAAAAAAAAGTAAATCCTAAGTATTTTTTTGCAAGAATTTTTGCGGGGTATTGTTTTACTTATATGAACTTCGAAGTTGGAATTAAAAAAAAGAAGATATTGGAGGATATAATGATAAGAAAAACTTTGGTCGTATTGATTGCTTTGTTCATGTTGGTTTCGTCTGTTTCCTTCTTGGATGCCCGGCAGGGGTTTGACCGCGGCGATATGATGAAACGTGGAAGATTTGGTATGGGAATGGCTGAACGGAACATGTACCCCGCCCACATCTTATTGAAGATGAAGGATAAAATTGAGTTATCCGAAAAGCAGGTGGCGAAAATCGAAGCGTTGAAACGGTCCTTGGATGAGAACGGGATACGCGCGGAAGCCGACATCAAACTTATGGAACTCAAGCTTAAAAATTATTTAAAAAGCGATAGCATTAAACGTTCGGAATTGGAAAAACTGATTCGTAATGTATCGGGATTGAAAACCGACATGCATGTCGCCCACATCAATTATCTGCTGGATTTAAAAGAACTGCTTAGCGCCGAGCAGATTGCTAAAATAGAGGAAGCTAAAAAAAATATGCGGAAGCATATGATGGAAGATAGATTTGAACACCGCGGAGAACGGAGAAGACCTCAAAAATAAATCGGATTGAGAGTTTCGCACCGCCAAAAGGCCGGCTGTTCATTGAACCGCCGGCCTTTTTTTGTAGGTAGATAAAAACACCTCTGGGGGATTCTGGTTTAGGAAAGCTTGAAAAAAAGTGGAAATATTTATATAATAGTCTACTATAAAGCAGATTCAAATTACTTATTGAATAGAAATCATTTGAAAAAGAACAGGTAGAGTTTTGCCCCCTGTACTAATGAGGTAGAGATATTGATGCAGAATAGTAAAATCTTGATAAACGGCCGAAATAGACTGTGCGGCAGTGTTTCAATTGCAGGTGCGAAAAATGCCGCCCTACCGGAATTGGCCGCTGTCGTATTGAGCGCCGGAAGGTTTAGCTTTTCGAATGTCCCGCTAGTGCAAGATATTCATATTCTTCTCAGAGCCTTGAAGAATATCGGCGCTCATTATAATGTGAGCGGGAATGCCGTTGACATACAATTGGAGACATTGCGCTCAGGTTTGGTGCCCCCGGAAATAGTGGAAACCACCCGTGCGTCAGTCTTGTTATTAGGGCCGCTTTTGGCCAGGAATGGTTATGCCAGAGTTTCTCAGCCGGGAGGATGCCCCATTGGAGACCGCAAAATCAACTATCATATTGATGGTCTGGAAAAAATGGGAGCTTCGATTCGGTTTGAACAGGGGCATATTGTGGCCGAGGCTCCAAGGCTTAAAGGCATTGATTTTACATTTCCGGGGAAAACCGTGACTGGTACGGAAAATCTCCTGATGGCCGCGTCATTGGCCGAGGGAACAACCATTCTTAAAAATTGTGCTCTTGAACCGGAAATTGGCGATTTGGTGGAATTGTTAATCTCCATGGGAGCGGATATCCACACAGAGGACCCGGAAACTTTTGTCATTAAAGGGAAAACCACATTGACCGGCGCGAATCATCGTATCATTCCCGACCGAATAGAGATGGGCACCTACGTGATTGCCGGTTGTCTGGAAGACAATGAAATAAAGATCGAAAATGCCGCTCCGTATTATATTGATAGTTTATTGCATATTCTTGGAGAAATGGGGTGTAATATTAAAGGCGACGGAGATAGTTTGGTTGTTCGGGCTTGCGGGCCGTTGCGGCCAGTTGACATTGAAACGGAACCGTATCCTGGTTTTCCCACCGATCTCCAGGCTCAGCTTACAACCTTATTGACCCAGGCGAAGGGAACATCGAGGGTCATCGAGAATATTTTTAACGACCGGTTTCAGCATGCCCTGGAATTGAACAAGTTAGGCGCCAATATCAGGTTGAAAGGAAACGCTGCCATCATCAATGGCAAAACTACCTTTTCCGGGCGCGATTTACGGGCCACCGACTTACGGGCTTCGGCGGCGTTGGTACTGGGTGGTTTGATTGCGGACGGAGAAACTCTTGTTCATAATGCCTATCAATTATTTCGTGGGTATGAAAATATGCCGGAAAAATTACAAAAACTGGGCGCTTGTGTTACAATTATTGATTCATAGGACAAACTGTTTTTTTATTTAGGAGTGTAATGTGAGCACGTGTATTTTTTGTGACATTGCCGCTGGCCGTATGAACGCCGATATTGTATTTCAGGACGAGACTGTCGTCGCTTTTAGGGATATCAATCCCCAGGCTCCCATTCACGTTTTGGTTATACCAAAACGCCATTATGAATCAATTAAAGCGGTTGATGAGACTCTGATAGGCCACCTCGTTAGCGTAGCGAATCAGGTGGCCGCGGACCTGGGAATCGCAAGTTTTCGTTACGTTATAAATACTGGGAACCAGGCGGGTCAAACTGTATTTCACCTCCATCTTCATTTGCTGGGAGGAAGATATATGGCATGGCCTCCAGGCTAGACACCCAAGAACACAAGGAGGGAACAATGAACATTACCTGGATTGGTCACTCGGCTTTAAAGCTTGAGGGCAGTAAAATTGTATTTATCGATCCGTTCCTGTCCGGGAATCCCAAAGCCTCAATGGGATTGGACGATGTTAAAGAAGCGGATGTTGTAGTGGTTACCCATGATCATGGAGATCATCTAGGAGATGGCTTTGCCATTTGTGAAAAAACCGGAGCTGTTTTTGTTTCTTTTTACGAAATAGCGGAAGCCGCGGCAAAGAAAGGCCTCAACACTGAAATGATGAACGTTGGCGGGACTGTTGTCGTAGACGGTGTGTCTGTATCTATGGTTCCGGCCTTCCATACCGGCGGGTTGGGCGGCACTGCCACGGGTGTGGTTGTTGAAATGGATGGACAAAAGGTTTATCATGCTGGTGATACAGGACTTTCAATGGAGATGCAATTGATCGGCGAGATGTTTCGACCGGATATCGGTTTTCTTCCCATTGACGGACGCTTCAATATGACCCCCCGGTTAGCAGCTAAGGCAGTTGAGCTGCTTGGCCTTTCGAAGGTCGTTCCGTTTCATTACGACACCTTCGATGCCATTAAGTCATCTCCTGAAGAGTTTAAAAATCAGGTCGCTAGCAATTGCGAAGTGATTATCTTGAATCCCGGAGACAAATACGAATTATAAATGCCCTATATCATTGATGGAAACAATCTAATCGGCTGCTCTCCTGACATATCGCTTGATGACAAAGAGGCGAGGGAGAAGCTCCTGCATATTGTCAGGAATTATCAGGAAAAACGGAATAACAACATCATTTTGTTTTTCGATGGAGAACCGGAAAATGGCCTTTATTGTGAGGAAGTGAGTCAAAAGTTTTCTGTAAGGTATCCGCGTTTTGGAGGTTCTGCCGATGAAGAGATTAAGGAGCTGCTGTCTAGCTATCATGATTATCGAGATGTGATTCTCGTCTCCTCTGACCGGGAGCTTAAGGCTACGGCTAAAAAGAGAGGAGCTAAAATTGTTAATTCCATCGAATTTTATTATAGGTTGAAGAAAGCTTACCATATCGGTGGACGGCAAGAAGAGAAGAAAAAACGGATCAATACGCAATTATCGGATAACGAAGTCGATCACTGGATGAAAATTTTTCAGGAAGGTTGATTATAGCCTTTCTATCTGGATCTCGCCGGAGTAATAGGAGCGCTGTTTACCCTCCTCCTGTAGGATAAGTCCGCCATCTCTATCGATTCGGATAAACGAACCCTTGATAATCCGCTGACCCTGGTGAAATGTGATCTGGTCCCCTTTGGAATGATAGCACATGCGATTTATCGCATCGGTAATCGCTGTGTCCTCTCCTCTCTCTAATTTATCGAGCCACTTAAAAAATCCCCTTGACAACATTACCTGAATATCCTCTATGGAGAATTGATTCCCATAGATAGCTTTTATTGAAATTGCCGTTCCTTGAAGGTGTACGGGGAAATCCTGGAGATCCTGGTTTATGTTTATGCCGATGCCGGAGATACATGTCAGGCACTCTCCACATATTATGGTTTCAGTCAATATTCCCGCTACCTTGCGGTTTTTGAACATAATATCATTGGGCCATTTAATTAAAAGCAACTTCTCTCCGAATTGGAGAAAGGTTTCGACAACCGCGATTCCAGTCATCAAGGGCAGAAGGCCGAGCTTCGATTTGTTGTTCAACGAGAATCCAAAGGAGGTATAGAGACCGCTTCCAATTGGAGAATTCCAATGACGCCCATTTCGGCCCCTTCCACTTGTTTGGATATCTGAATGCACCATTACTGGAAAATGTAGGCTCAATGCCTGGTGGTTTTTTTTTATGTAATCATTGGTTGAATCAATCGAATTTAAATGGACGATATGAAGATATTCAGGAAATGTCATGAACCAGTTTTCCCAATCTTTCTTTTCGTTTAAATAATTCTTGTATTGTCTGTTTTGTTTTTTTTGAAGGAGCCCGGCTTTCCAGCTTTTCGATTGTCTGGGAAATATGGCTTAATTGGTGTTTCAATTGGTGTTGTATTTGCAGCCTTTGTGAATCAGAACCAAATGTCAAGAGGATGTTCCAGTTAAGATACTCACATTTGGCCGCTTTGGCTCCCTTGGGCAATTGATCTGTAACGATTGTTTTGCTACTTCCGGTCAATTTGTTGAAAGATGGGATTAATTGGGCAATCATATCTCGTTCCTTCTTGGATTTGGAATAAAGGGTGACGAAAAATCCCACTCCCGGCTTGATACCCATTTCTTCCCTCGTTTTTCGAGTGCCTTTTATCAGTTTCTTGAGAAGTTCGACTCTGGCGTATTGCCGGGGAAAGATCATATTGCCGTTGAATGTTGGATACGCATGGGAGCTGATAGGGCCCGAGGATTGATAGAGTAATTTGTTGATCCGGTGGCAAATTGTAGGGAGAAACGGGTTTAATAATTTAAGAATTTCTTGAAATGAGAATCGTAATGTTGCCCTTGTCGAGGCTTTGGCTAATTCCGGCTTAATTAATTCAAGGTACCATTTGCAGAATTCGTTTTGAAACATCTTGCGAGCCAGAATAATTGCCTCGTTGATTCGGAATTGTTCCATGAGATCGTTTAATTCTTCAACTGTGCTTGTCAAAAGGTGGGTGAACCAACAGTCAATTACGCTTCCGGAATCGAAATCCATCTGCTGTTCCCCGTTGTTTTCCGTATGCGTAAAGACAAATTTAGCCGCGTTCCAGAGTTTATTGGCAAAACCGGTAAACTTTTGCGTTGCTTCTTCAAGCGGTAATGTGCCGCATCGATAGTGTCCGGGAACCGATGATAAAGATAATCTCGTGATATCTGTGCTTTTGTAATCGTCTGATCGGCATTCATTCTCAATGACAACCATTTCTCTAAAGGGAACGTCCCCAATTAAATGAATTCCCAGGATTAGCGTACCGGCAATAGCTTTCATCCCTTCTCCATCGTTTGTCATAAGGGTGCGAAATGAGCTCTCTTTGTGGTATTTTTCAATTACGTCAAGAATTAAGGCTGAATGGGCGAACCATAGACTGAATTTTGGGGAATTTTTACGGAAGATCGGTGTATCACAGCTCTCGCAATTCGATTGTTCGAGTGTGCTTAGCTTTTGATGATTGCAATTGGGGCATACATGTACCGGCAGACTAAACCCGATGTTACCGTTTTCTGAAATGTTCCACTGATGATTGCTCTCAAAAAAAAAAATATAATTTGAACGTTTTTTTTCTGGCGTAATTATGTACTGTTTGGTTTTTATTTTGTCGGCAATCATCGGAAGTTGATCTTCGACTTTGAGAAGCCAAACGTTTTCTTTCGTATAGATATTGCCATCCTCCGCAAGTTTTAAAAATATATTGTCCAGGGCTTCTCCGTACTTACTGGTTCTCTGTAATCCATCCAATACAATCCTCTGATGGCCGTTTCCAGGCCACCATGAAATTGTATTTTGTTGCATTGCTTTTCTACGGACGATTATATCTATAAAAATCGCCAGACAATGGCGAGCGTAATTGCCAGTTTTTGCAAGTGGCGATATTGAGGGCAATAGAAAAAATGTAGGAATTGAGCCGGTTTTTATTTGAGCTCCCGGCTCTATTTGATCTTGTTGCAAAAAAGGATACACTTTCCCTTCAAATATATCACACACTCCGATAACTCCAGTTAAACTTACTCGGTCGGCTTATCTATTTCAGCTTTAATTCTGTTAATTTCCTCTTTAATTAGTTTTTCAGCGAGGGGAGGAGCGATTTCCCAAAGAATTTCTTTTATAGCCAGCGTTAACTTGTCTTCTATTTTTTTAGTTAGTTCCCCTTTTTGTAAACCTGAAATCTCTTCCTGGGCCGATGACACTTCCTGTGTTCTCGCCGTAGGCGGTGGTGTAGGTGGTGCGGGGGGAGTTGGTGGAGGAGTAGGTTCTGGCGGAACTGGGGATTTTTCAAATGGATCCTGAAAGCCAGGTTCAAAATCGTTTGCGGCTGGCGGTGTCGAGAATTGATTCAGGCTTGGCTCAGGTTCTGGTGGTGCGGGCGATTCAAAGCTGTTGCTGGAATCGTCTTCCATTCCGATTGGGGAATCGAACTCTTGCGGAAACGTTTCGTCGAAAAATGTACCAGATGGTTCCTGGGATTCCGGTTCACGTGCGGGTGAGGACGGCATTTCTGATTGAGGTTGTACTGGTTGTTGGGGGAAATCCATTGCCGGTACTTGTGGGATTTGAGATGGTTCGGGAACCGGAGGGAATTCAGGTGTTTGGAATGATTTTGGCATTTGCGGAGGTTTGGGTGGCGGAGGTGGAGCGGGCGGTTGAAATTCATCTGCAGGTTGCGAAGGTAATTCGATTGAAGACATGGAGGGTTCTTCTGAAAAAGAGTTAGACTCAAAACCGTTGGGGAATTGATCAAGGGGATCGATTTGTCCGCCAGCGGACGGGATGACATCGAATTCCGGTGCGACCTCTTCCGGGGGAGTTAATGGTTGAGATAATTGGTCTTCTACCTGGGGGCGTTCCGCGGTTTCATCATTTATCAAGCCTGATGGTTGTAACGTAGTGTCGCTAATTTTTTGAGCTTCCAGTTGTTTCTCTTCAATATATTTTTTTATATTGATTTCTTCTTGAGTCAAGGATGCTATATGCAGTTCTTTTTCTTGTTCCTTGATATTTTTCTTCACATCGAGCTCTTCTTGATCCAGTCCTTGATGAGGCATTGGACTTGCGGGAGCGTCATCTTGAAATGGATTGAATAATTCGTCTCCGGCATTTTCGGGGCGAAGTTTATCTTCACGGTCGGGTTGCGCTCCGACAGTAATCTCCTCCGACGGTAAAACCTCATCCCTTAAATAGCGTTCTGTGCCGGGATCATCACTCGACCCTATCAGATCATCCGCGTGCATTTCTTCTTTGATGTCTGAAAAGGAGATGTCTTCTCCCTGTGATTCGAAGCTATCTATTTCCGGTAATGCATCTGGGAAATGAGTGGACAAATCTTCGGGAATTGATGCGGGCGCACCCGTGGGCATTTCAGATAGAACTTTTTTTATTGATGAAACCAAGGCGTTGGAGTCAAAAGGTTTTGTAATGATATCAACGTAATTCAGACCTTTCAATAATTCCTCATTGATAGGTTCAAATCCTCCCTTCATCAAAAAGACTTTGGTTTTCTTGATGGCATCTGTTTGATTGATGAATTTGCAAACTTCGTATCCGTTCAGTTCCGGCAACTTTATGTCAACCAGCACAATCTCAGGAACAATTTCTATTAATTTCTCCTTCAGGTTCAACCCGTTTTCAAAACTAACCAACTGTATACTTTCTTCTTCCGAGAATGAGAGTTCGACAATTCTACGTATCGTATAACTGTTGTCGGCAAGGACGATTTTTTTCTTGCTCATGCATCCTCCTTAATAGACCTTCTTTATTTTTACATTTTTTTTAAATTATTGTCAAGCAAAATATTGACTTATATCTTTTTTTTATATACTATATATCATCGAATCCGCCTTTTTAGTATGACGAAATCTAAAAGTGAGAGGTAGATATATTTTTGGTTTATTTTTTTTGGGATGCTAAACTTTTAAGAAATAAGTTGACTTTTTTAGTGCTTTTGGTTTATCATCTTAGATCTGAAGTATTAAAATGAGAAAAAAAGAAAAAACCTATTCAATTATAATTGTTTCTGATGCGTTGTCCACAAATAAAGAATTTGTTGTTACTACAAAGATGATAAGAAAGGCCTTTTTGGCGGCTGCTATAATTTTTCTTTTCTTTGGCGTAGCGATATTCGATTATCTAAATACCGCCTTTGACAAGGAAAAATTGAGGCTGTTGGAAGATGAAATTGCAAAAAAAGAGTCTCTCATAGGGGATATGAGTGCACAGGTAACCGCTCTTAATAGAAGCCTAAAGCATATGGAGAGTATTACAAAAAAAATTCTTGTTGTATCGGGATTGCAGTCCCCTTATGCACTCAAGGAGGTTGGTAGTGGAGGCGGTCCGATACAGAATGTAGATATCTCCGGATCTGAAATGATTATCAATCCAAATAATCCCGGCAAGGATCTTGTGGGGCAAGCAGCGGAATTGAACAATAAATTCAAAAAATTGGAAAATACCCTGAAATTTGTAAGCAGCGTAATTGATGAACAAAAGGTTCGTCTCGCTTCTACCCCCTCTATCTGGCCAACTCGCGGATATTTAACAGATGGATACGGCTATAGAAGGCATCCATTTACCGGGAAGCAAGATTTCCATCATGGCATTGACATTGCCACACAATTCGGTAACAAAGTCATCGCTCCAGCTAACGGGACTGTACTTGTGGCTGAAAACAGAGGATATTACGGCAACTTGGTTATTGTGGACCATGGATACGGATTTACAACCTGGTACGGCCATTTGGCGGACTACAATGTCAAAGAAGGGGATCGTGTCAAACGGGGGCAGGTTCTTGCCTACGTCGGTAGCACCGGCAGAAGTAACGCCCCTCACCTACACTACGAAGTCAGAGTATTTGGCAAGCCTCAGAATCCTATTAATTTCATCATCGATTGATTCCTTTTGTCTATTCTCGCTTGAGCGAATATGTCTAGAAAAAGAGGTCTTAAGTTATTAAAAGGTCAAAAGATCGAAGAAAAATGGAAAACAATCGATTCTCAGGATGGTCTTACCACGAAGCAGAAACTCGATAAACTTGTCAAAACAAACCTTCGGCGGAGTCAGCCTACAAAAAAACATGTTGACGCTCGTTCCGCCACTCCTCAGGAACCTTTTCTTATAAAAGAACAGAGCTACCCTTTGGGTATTGAATATCGGGGTGTATGCCTTGCAGATTGGAAACATGTTACCCCTCAAACGGTATCAATCCTGGCCGGAGAAGAGCGATTCAGAGAATTAAATCCCTGGAATTTTCTCTATTTTGATACTGAAACCACAGGACTCGCTGGAGGAACTGGAACAATTCCATTTATGCTTGGATTTGGATATTTTGACCAGAATGTATTTCGGGTCAAAATTTTTATTTTAAGCGATCTTAGCCGAGAGGATGAATTCCTGGAAGCAGTCGAAGCATTTTTTGATCGCCATGAATTTTCGGCAACGGTGACCTTTAATGGGAAAACGTTTGATTTTCCTTTGATGGAAACTCGATATATTCTACAAAGAAAGCGTTTTCCTCTTCTTAAAAAACCTCACTTTGACTTTCTCTTTCCCGCTAGAACTCTCTGGAAACATACATATGAGTCTAGAAAATTGAGCTTTCTTGGGGATGTGCTCCTGGGAATATCCAGGGACGATGATATTGATCCAGGCCAAATTCCGATGCTATATTTCGATTATCTACGAACCAATTCATTTGAGCGAATGGGGAAAGTCGTAGAGCACAATTCCCTGGATTTGCTGGGACTTTCCGTGATAACACTTCTGGCCTTGCAGTACTTACAGGACCCTGGAAAAGTAAATGATGAGGGGGAGATACTTGGGGTAGCCATGCTGCATGAGAAAGCAGGATGTTTAGACCGGGCAAAAGAAATATATGAAATGGCCCAAAAAATGGCCACCCGAGAAGATGTGTTGACACGCATCGCCCGCAGGCTATCCGCCATAAAAAAGAAAGAAAAACTCTATGATGAAGCTCTTGATTTGTGGAAGATCATGTATGAGGCCGAAGATCCATCAGCGTACCGGGAGCTCTCCATTCATTTCGAGCATCGGGAAAAAAATTATATAAAAGCGTTGGAAATTGTGAATGCGGGGTTGGCGACATCTACTTTGACAGAGGCCCGGCGAATTGATCTTGAGAAAAGGTTTCAGCGGCTGCAAAACAAGATAAAAAAAATTTCGGATGAGTGAAAATAAATCTTTATCCGCTTGGGTTTTCCCCTATTTATCTTGACAAAGACGGCCAAATAGGTTATAAATAGCTTTTCTAAATGCGATACAAGGAGCGTGATAGTTTTGGCATACGTTGAAGTGAATTCTGGCGAATCTTTTGAAAGCGCTTTGAGACGGTTCAAGCGGAAAGTGCAGCAGGAAGCGATTATTAAAGAAATCAAAAAGCATACTGTTTATCTGAAGCCCGGCGAAAAGAGACGATTGAAGATTGCCCAAGCACAAAAAAGAATGCGGAAACGGATCAGAAGAGAATCCGCCGAGTTCTAAGATTATTTAGGTTCTGACTGACCATATGAATCAGACGTTTTTACGGCAAAAATTGTAATATGTCGGGGCGTGGCGCAGTCTGGTAGCGTATCGGTTTTGGGAACCGAGGGTCGGAAGTTCGAATCTTCTCGCCCCGACTTTTCATACGCACCCGTAGCTCAATGGATAGAGCAACTGACTTCTAATCAGTAGGCTGGGAGTTCGAGTCTCTCCGGGTGCGTTTGAATTATCAAGGGTTTCCGCGTTTTGCCCCCCTTACAATCAGTAGGCACTGGGACGAATTTGGGACGGTAAGTCCCAAAAAGACCCAAAAAAACCAAAAAATCAACCCCTTTTGACCCCTTTCACCAAAAAAAATAAATTTTTTTCTAAGCCAATGTTACGGAATTGCCTACCATAAAAATAGATATTCCTATCAAAATATCGCATAATTTCTCCAAAAATCAATCCAAAGTCTTCCCAAACAATATAATGGGGATCCCTCCACTCAAAAAATCCCGTTCCGGGAATTAATTTAAAAACAAATTTAATTTTTCTGTCCACATACGGACACCCCTCTATTTAGATTTTTTTCATTTTTTTCTCCAAAATAGCTCAAGTTTTCCAGAAAATCCTGTGTTTTTTTCTGTAAATCGCATTCTAAGTTACTACTTTTTTTACTACGATTTTTTCGCCGTATAGCAAGTAGTTGAAAGCTTCTAGGGAGAATACTATTCTAGAATTAGGCGATTATTCAACATCGAGCCAGGAAAAGTGAAATGAAACTTGACCAGGAGGAAAAAATGGAAAACAAAGCAACCCAACCACAAAAAAGAATTACCAGCGACCAATTAATCAAAACGTCAGAGGTGCTAAAGATATTGTCTTGCTCCCGCGATTTTTTGGTAAAACTCAGAATCCAGGGCAAACTCATCCCCATCATCCGAAGCAAAACGAATCACGTCTACTCATTAAGAGACCTGGAACGCTACATCCAGGAAGAAAAAGAACAATCCCGTCAAAAAAGCCCAGGCTACTACAAAAATCATTACTCACAAGAAGATCTCGAAAATCTAAGGCTAATTGGATTTTTTCCTAATGAGAGCTAAGAAATTACGCGAAATTTTCGTATTGTGCGGAGTAACTCCTAAGACTTCACATAGATAGGCGCTTATCTGTCTGCACGATCAGACCTAAAAAATCAAGGACCTACCGGAGAATACATGAAGGAGTGAAATCCAAATTGACCTGTTAGACTTATAACATCTTAAAGTTGATTGAGATTTCTTTTGGGGTGTGGTAATACTTTAATAAAGAGCGTTTTAAGGAAACATAATGGAGGAACCCAGCGTGGGTGAATTGAGTGTATTGCATTTGTCTGATATTCATTTTAAAAAAGATGTTGACGGGGCCTATCCACCTTTCTCGGGGAAGGTGAACGAGTGGATGGTCGATAGGATAAGCCGTCATCTACAAGAAATCGATGGAAATCTTGATTATGTGGTTGTTACAGGAGATATCGCCTTTTCAGGGAAGGAAGAAGAGTACGTAACTGCAAAGAGATTTTTTGATTTGCTAACACAGGTCTTGCCTGAGCAGGCGGAATTTTTAATCGTTCCGGGTAATCATGATGTTGACCGTAAAAAAATAGATGATGTCATAAAACTTCATGACATTGTGACAAATGGGGAAACCGAAATATTTCTCAGAAATAATCGCAGAATAGAATTTTTAGTCCACCCGAAATTCGAGGGTTTTTATAGATTTGTAGATGGCATTCAGGACGGTCTGTATGGTGGCGCAAATTATTTTTGGGTCAAAGACAATTTGGAGAAAAATGTCTCTTTTCTTGGGCTCAATAGTTGCTGGGCTTCGGAAGGAAATGATGATTATGGGAAAATCGCTCTTGGGCTTCGCCAACTGAATGAGGCAATTGAGAACTCGAAGACTCCAAATAGAATAATCCTGATGCATCACCCCTGGGAAAACTGGTTCCATGCGCAGGATATCAGCGAGTGTCAAAAGGAAATTTTCAAGCGCTGCAAACTGATTTTACATGGTCACAGTCACAACGATTTGGCTATTGTTACCGGAAGCCCGGATCATTCACTCATTCAACTTGGCGCCAATGCTTCATATACGGAGGGAAAGGGGGGATATATTGGCTTTCAGTTTATCCAGATCAATATCGCAACAGATTTTAGCGCAAGAGTTTGGCCTTACAAATTACACGGGCAGAGAAATGAATTTGTCCCGGACAGAGAACGGTATGATTCCCAAAAAGGTAAGTCCTATTTCGAGATCCATCCGTTCAAGACTTCAGAAACGGAGACAAAAAAGCCGGTAAAACCTTTGATAATTCCTGATGCTTTCCGGGAATGGGTGGAAGATTTTCACTCTACGTTGCCGATCGAGCATTTGGCCAAAAAAGGAGAGGCGTTTACGGTCCCATTGCCGCACGTTTACATCCCTCTCAAGACAGCTAATCCTTTCTATGAGGAGGAGAAAAAAAAGAGGGGAACTGTAGGCGAAGATGATTTTGATTATGGATCGGATCAGAAAGAACCTCCCACGGTTGATATTGAATCGCTATTGGGGCGCAAGGATACGGTGTTGCTCCGGGGTGAGCCCGGAATGGGTAAGACGACATTGGTGAGGCATTTAGCCTATATGGTGACCCACGGAAAGGCAAAACCTGGATTGAATGGGTGTTTACCGGTTTTGGTCTTTCTAAAGGATCTCTGGCCGTTATTTGAGAAGGATCTCAAAGTAAAAATGGACGGGGTAGAATTTGAGTCTTTATTAGGGCCTTATTTCGAAAGAATAGCCTGCCATCTAAACATAGATGTAGTGAATGGATTTCTCGAGCAAGGGCGCGCGATATTGCTCATCGATGGATTGGATGAAGTGCCGGATCATTTGAGGGGACCGCTGGCTGAAAAGATCGCCCGTTTTCGGTCCAGAAACAAGAATAACAGATTCCTTTTGACAGGCCGTCCCCACGGGATCAATGGGGCGGTAATGGATCGTTTCGGGCAATTTTTGCAGGATATCGAGCCGTTGGATCAAGAAAAGATCGCCGGTTTTATAACCGATTGGTTTCGCGAGGTTTGCGGGAAGTCGAAAGGAATTGCGGAAAAGTCCGCGGTTGAGCTGATTGGGGATATTTCCTCCAATGAGTACGTGTCGGTCTTTGTTCAAAATCCACTCCTGTTGACCGCTGTTTGTATACTATATCAGGACAATAAAAAGCTCCCGGACCAGCGGGCGGATCTTTATGGGCGAGTTGTGGATAGTCTACTTTGCAGGCGGTTTATAGATCTTTCTGATCCCGATAGCGTCCCGCGTCTTGAAGCTTTTCTGATGAAGCTCGCGTTCTCTATGCAAAAAAGTCGTATGAAGCATATGGAGTCATATGGAGTAAAAAAAATATTGAGCAAATTTTATCTTAAGAAGGAGGTCGAGAGTAATCAAGAATACAATCGGCGTATCGACCGGTTGTTTGAAGAAATAGAATCCAACTGTGGCCTTTTGAGGCGGCAGAGTGGTGGCGACATTGAGTTTTTTCATTTAACGTTCCAGGAATTTATGGCTGCCCGCCATATGATTGATATGGAGCTTGACTTTAAGGAATTCATTGAAGATTCATGGTGGGATGAGGCAATACTATTGTACGTAGGGCTAATAAGCCTTCATAGTCGAATCGAGAGTAATCGGATCGTTAAGGAAATTTTAGAACGTACTGGGAAAGTAAAATCTCAGCATCATCGTTTTTGTCTATTGGGTTCCACTGCGTTGCGTGATATGCTCTCGTCCAAGCGTTCTCCAGAAGTTGTCGAGTTTGCCCGGGAGAATTTGAAGGAATTGATCGCTTCGCGCGAAGCTCCAAACATTCGGTTGAAAGCGGGAGAGATTCTTGGAGTCTTGGGGGATGACCGTTATACTGATTTTGAAATGGTTGAGGTGCAGGCTGGAGAATTTATCCGGGGGAGTGGAAAAGGAGAGTTTCATGATGACGAAGTGCCCTCGCGAAAGATTTATCTTGATTCGTTTTATATCGGCAAATATCCTGTGACCAATCGTGAATTTCAGGCGTTTGTGGAGTCAGGGGGGTATACGCAGGAGGAGTTTTGGTTGCCGGAAGGATGGGAGGTTATAAAAAAGATAAAAATTACTGAGCCTCTATATTGGCGTGATAGGAAAAGGAATGGATTGAATTTCCCCGTTGTAGGCGTGAGTTGGTATGAGTGCGAAGCATTTTGCCGGTGGTTGAGCCAAAAGACAGGGCTCGATTATCGATTGCCGACTGAAGCAGAATGGGAAAAGGCAGCCAGAGGTACGGATGGTAGGCTTTGGCCGTGGGGAAATAAGTTCAATAAAGAAATTTGTAATTCCGAAGAATTAGACTTTAGGCGCACCACTCCAATCGGGATGTTTCCTGAAGGTGAAAGTCCATATGGTTGTTTAGATATGGCGGGAAATGCATGGCAATGGTGTCAAGACTGGTTTAAACCGGGGTATTGCTATGACCTCACTTTGAAGAATCCTATAGGGCCAACGCTTGGTGATTACCGTGTTGTGCGTGGAGGGAGTTGGATAAGTGATCTCGATCATTGTAGATGTGCTTATCGTAGGGGAGATATTCCCTTTGGCCGCGGAGATTTTGTTGGCTTTCGTCTTGTGAGGTGTATGTGAGTGATTATTTTATTTTTCCAATCAATAATAAGATCGAAGATTCAGGTTAAAGAGTTTGCAAATTTTACAGTCATAGTCGCCCTTGCATGAAATTTAAAAAAATGCTTCCCGGGTAAAGTATTTTTCTTTATTTTGGATGAGAATATATTGACTTTGAGGGTGATAAAAGTTACAATTTTTGTGAGCGAGAATATGGTGAAGCTTAAAATTGGAATTAGATTTTTCCTGAAATTAAGATCGGAATCGAAGCTAGTAGCTAAAATATAAATTATTTTGACAAAACAAAATAGTCTGGAGGCGAAATGCGATTAAAAAAATTATTTGTATCAATCGTAATATTTTTTATGCTGTGCATTACTTTTGTTTGGGGGAGTGAGGTAAAAGAAAAACTTCCAAAAAGATTTTATAAAAATAGCAACGCTCTACTCATTGGCATTGAATATAAACATGATAAGAATCTCAAAAATAATCTAAATGATTTGAGTGGGGCCTTGCAAAAAAGAGGCTTTAAGACCGGAAATGTAGAAATGAATCCAAAATATCTGGAAGACAAGATTTACGATTTTTTTAAAGATACCAACCGTGACACCTTGAGAGATAAAAACTCACAGATTTTTGTCTGGATTTCATGCGATAGTAAGCTTTTTGAGGATGGTAAAAGGTATTTAGTTCAAGCAGATACTGATGGAAATGGTACGATTGAAAGGAATGATTGCTTGGATGTAAAAAAAATTTATAATAAGTTGGATGAGACTGATTCTGAACATGTACTTGTTGTAATTGACACCGAGATACAGAGTTATGACCTGTCTGAAGAATCCATAAGAGGGAAATATGTGGAAACCTGTATAAAAAGTCCTGCGAAGCAAATTCTTATATCGAATCGCAGAAAAAATGGCAAGGTTTCTTTTATTAAAACGTTTGTGAATATTTTAGAAGACGGGACTCTGGCTGATAGTAATCATGATCTATATCTTACTGCGTCAGAAATTTTTCAGTTTTTGAAATCAGAATCTCAGGAATCTATAAAAGAAGAACCATATCCATATTTGGGAAGTTATAGAACTGAAAATTTGGGAGATTTTGTATTTTTTCTTGATTCTAAACCGCGAATCAACCTAAAAGTAAAGGGGGATTCTGACTATTTGGAGATTGTTGATATTCCATCAGGAAAACTAAAGATAGGATTTGGAAGTCTAAAACAATTTGAAAATGCTGATTTTAGGAATCTATCAGTAGGGACGAGGCCTGTTACTCTAAAACAATATAAAACATACATAGATGACGTTGGAAAAAGATTTAGAGAAGAACATGATATACAATGGAATTCGGGCAAACCTAATTTACCTATAAAGGGTGTTACTTGGAAAGAGGCTGTGGGGTATACAAAATGGTTATCAAAAAAACAGAAGGATAAGAATGCAAGGTTCACCTACAAATATCGATTGCCAACAGAAGAGGAATGGGTCTATTTTACACTAACAAAACGAGGGGGGATTTTTGATTGGGAACGAAACAAGAACGTAAATGCAAGTTCTAACAAACACTTTGAGAATAAGTGGCGAATTTTAAATACAACTGATGATTGTTGGGAATGGACTTGTTCTAAATACACTGAAGATTATTTATTGGGACTTCCCAAAAGGTTAGAAAGTTTAGATAATGATCCCGGAGCGGGGCTGACAATATTGCGAGGAAAATTCATAAAAGAAAGCAAAAACGAAATAGTAATTTTTCGGGGTGAGGGCCTCCCATCTGACAAGAGGACTAAGGATGTGACTTTTAGGATTGTACGAGAGAAAGTAGAAAAGGGGAAAAACTAATGGTCAAAATAAACAAAATTTTTTTTATGTTCTGCATTGCGTTAATCTGTTTCGTCTGCATTTCCAACAAAGTGGTCTTTGGAAAAGGTAGCAATGTTTGGAAAATATACAGCGTGTACCCACAAAAAGCTTCTCTTTATTATGAAGGAATAAGAAAATTTAAAACAGAAGTTTCTACAATGACAGGGGGCAAAATAGAATTTGAGGTTTTTCCCTTCAGCGATGATGCATTTAAAAGCTGGGATCAATTTGAACGAGAAATGTGCTCATTGATGAAGAGGATACAGACGGGAGAAGAAAATATAATTGCATTTGGAACAGCAACTTATTGGGCGATTGGAAATGAAGGTCTAAAGTGCTGTGAGGCCATGTACTCTGTTCCGCACCTGCTGAATGCGGAAGATATGTATGGCTGGCTTATTGTTGGGGGTGGCTGGGAGATTTGGAAAAAGATTTATTCAAAGTATAAGCTTATGCCAATTCCAATTGGAAATACTGGGGGAGCAATGGGGGGATGGTTTCCGAAGGAAATAAAGGGAATTGAAGATCTTCGCGGCTTAAAAATTCGTGCCTCGGGACTAGCTGGTCAGATATATAATAATCTAGAGGCAAAACCGGTGTCATGTAGTGCGAGTGAGATTCAGGGCAGATATAAAAATAAAGAAATTGAGGCGTTTATATGCCAAGGGCCCTATAGTGACTTGCAATTTGACCTTGATAAAGTTGGTGCGAATTATTATTATTCTCCAGGATGGCAAGAGCCCGGTGGAATTTTATCGATTCTAATAAATTTGAAAAAATGGGAAGACATGGTATCATCTGATCGAAAAATTATCGAAACTGCTTGTTTTACTACATACCAATACATTTCCAGGTGTTTCTTGCGATGGAATTCAATTAAACTTAATGAGATAAAAAAGAATCCCAATGTCCAAATCAAAGAATTTCCAGCAAGCGTTTTAAAGAGAACATACGAAGTAACAGAAAGTATTATTGGTGAAGAATCGAATAAAGATAAAATAAAAATTTATAAATCGATGAAGAGATATAGAGAAACTGTTCAAAATGATCATTGGATAAAAATACTGAAGAATTCTGTTTATCGAGAGCTCGAAAGATAACTTTTTAGAGATAAACGGAGTGTAGTTATTATACTATTTGGAATCCTAAAATAGAAACTATCTATTATGTTTGTCGGGTATTAAGCAAAGTCTAATTCCGATAGTTGTTTTGTCTGTTTTGTCTGTTTTGTTATTAGAATATTGGCTTTTGGGCGGATCCTCTAACGGGACTTCAATATTCCGAGATATATATGATCCACCTAATAAAAAACCTTCCTTGCTTAATTCAGCGACATTGCCATACATGTGGTATAAGCCGTAATAGTAGTCATTTTTATTCCCGTCATTCACTTCTCTGGGGGTCTTGGATTTAGAGTCATAATTTATATTCTTTTCTTCAATGTTAGATCCTACTTCGACTATTTTGCCAGGGCCATTTAAAGCGGCAAGCCATTGCTCTTTTGTGGGTATAGTAAATCTAAATCCGCCCCTCGAATCTCGGAAGAAATAATTATTTAACTTATCGCAGAAACTATTTGCTAAGTCGATTGAGGCTTTCCCGTATGGATAATTATCTTTTTTTATAGATCCTCCCTTCGGCGGGAAGCATTTAATCTGACTGTTTGAAACTTCTGTTCTTCCAATGAAAAAATTCCCTTCGGGCTTCAAATTGTAAGTTTCGTCTAAGTAGAATTCAGCTTCAGGAATATAAACCATTTCGATAAACAAGTTGGACTCAATTTGAAATTTTGCAACCCATACATAAAGATTGCTCTGCAAGCGGTCAAGGTATAACTCCACTTTACCCACCCTTGTTAAGGAGTGGAATTTTTCCTTTTGAGATTTTAGTTTTGCGACCTTAGAAAAGGTTTGTTTGAGGTTTCGTCTTATTGCTGGTTGGAAGATTTCTTTGATCAAATCACAGTATTTGACAGCTTCTTTGAATTTATTTTGGTCCAAATAGTTTTTTATCTGGGTTTTGAATTTTTTCAATGGTGCTTGATTTATGAGTTCTTTGTATTCTGGGGAATTGAATTTATTTTTTGGGTTTAGCTTATTGATCTCATGTAATTTATTTAAATCAATGCTTTTGTATTTTAATAATTTTGTTAGTTCTTCTATTACTTTCTTATTTTCGTTTTGTGGATCGGTTGGTCTTTTCGATAAAGGCGTCTCTTCGTTCTGCTTTTGGATTTCTGTTTTTTGAGGTGGAGAATTTTCCTTAATGGGAGGAGGGCCTTCAGGGCTGTCGAAACATCTCTTATATGTTGTTATTAAAGCCAAAAAAATAATTGTTGGTATAACGATAACGACAAATAATAAGTGCTTCCAATGTTTTTTCTTATAATTATTCTTGTTTTTTTTAGAATTTTGTATATCAGCAAGAAACTCTTTCGCGTTTTTATATCTATCTCTCGGCTCCTTTGCAAGTGCTTTTTTTATAACATTTTCTAAATGCTCGGGGACATCAGGTCTGTACTTTCTTATTGACGGAATTGGTTTGTTTAAATGATAGTACATTAATTCAAACGCACTATTCCCCCCTTTAAAAGGGACTCGACCTGTTACCATCTCAAATAAAACGATTCCAAAAGAATAGATATCGGTAGCAGGTCCAACCTTGCTGCTATCTTTGAACTGTTCAGGAGCCATGTAATAAGGAGTGCCTAGTGCGATATGAGAGTCAGTAATTTCAAGACTACTTCCTAAATCTTTTGCAAGGCCGAAGTCCAGCAACATTGCAATATTTTGTTTTTCTTCAATTATTATGTTGTCTGGCTTTATATCTCTGTGTATTATATTGTTGCTATGTAGTGCGGCTAGGGCTTCAAGTATATCTGAGCTTATTTTTTGAATTATCTCAAATGAAAGGGGGCCATTTTTATTAAGAACCTTTTTCAGGTTCTCGCCTTTTAAAAATTGCATAAAAAAATATGGCACCTCAATGCCCAACTCATCATCCATAACTGAGTCGGAATCTAAGACCGTAACAACATTAGAATGATGGATTTTCGCAAACAGCTTTGCTTCATTGCGGAATCTTTTCTTATATATTTCGTACTCTTTTTTTAGGTCCTTAACTTCATTCTTCTTGAGTATGGTGAAGATATAATCGGCATCCAGAACTTTCAAGGTAATTTCGCTATCAAGATCGTTGTGATGAAGTAAATATAATTTAGCAAATCCGCCTTGACCAATCGTCTCTTTAAATCGATACTTATCCCCTGTATTTTTTAATATTTTGCTTAAAATTCGTTCTGTTTCTATCTCAATACTCCTATTTATTGTGCTTTCTTATTTTATAGTTTTGAGTTGCACTTTTCCGGGAATTCTTTTGATTATTTCTATGAAGAATGACAGTGCAACTCAATTGATTATATTTTTTCATTTACTAAACCACCTGGATAATTCATGTTCATTCATATCTAACAGCCAAGCCTCTGTATATCCAATTTTGTGCTTTGGACATACTCTATATTATACCATAATTTAAAACACGTATTTACTATTTGCTTTATTATATCTTTTTCTAAAAACATTCAATTAACTTGAAATTTGTTTTATTTTTTTCCAAAACCTTTTTATAAACATAGAATTTTTATCTTCTTCTACTTTTTTTTGTTGGGACATATCCTCTTCTTTTTTTGTGTCAGCGTTTGCGTATTGATTTTCTATGGAAGAATCGATAGAGGGATCTGTATCCTGGGAGTTTTTTTTTTCTTCTATTTTTTTTAGTTGGTTTAATAATTCCTCGACATTGAGGCGTTTTTCTACATCAGGTTCCAGCATTTTTAAAATTAATTTATAGACTCTTGATTCATTTTTAGAAATGCCTTTATTATTTAGTTTCGATATAAGGCCTTTTTTATGAGCATTGTAAATTAAAAAATTAAATTTAAACAAGTCCTCCCCTCTTAATGAAAGATTCTTCCTTTGTTTGCCGAGATATTCCTTTTGAAATTCCTCGTTTTCCTCAGGCGAAAGAATAATTCTACCATCTGGATCTCTTTTGGCACCCTGTGGCTTGAGACCTGAAAGCAACTCTGCAAAAGATGCGCCGGCAGAAAAAATATCTGATTTAATCGAAACCTTCGACCTATTGTAGAACATTTCAGGCGCAATGTAACCTGGAGTTCCGCAATAAAGAATAGTGGATTTCTGAAATTTGTCATTTTTTTGGTAGAATTCAAAATCTGCTATTTTCAACTCATCTCTTACAAGAAGTAAGTTTTCTAATTTAATATCTAAGTGCACTCTGCCTCTTTTGTGAATCAGTTCCACTCCTCTAATTAATGACGAAAGCCATCTGAATTTATTCTCAAAACTTTCCTCTAGTCTAGATTTTAAATTACATTCCGCATGTTCCCACACTGTTATAAAGACATTGTTTTCTGAAAAATCAACGAAATCATGATTGTCAGGATTTCCAGTATAAATCCCTTTTATATTTAATCCCTCCTCTATCACTTGCAATTTCTCAATTAGATTTTTAAGAAAGTATTTCTCATAATCGCTTTTGTTTTGCTCCTTCACTGATGTGAACATTCGATTCGGGATATTATTTTCCGTTGTCATTCTTATGGCAACGAGTTCATTCTTGTGCAACCCGAGAAAAACATAACCATTTGTTCCTCTACCAAGGATATCGAGGATTTTGAATTTTAATTTTGAATCTTCTTCTCCTTTTAAAATAACATAAACTTTCCGGTTTTCAAATTCTTCATAAAATTTTTCAATGGAGATTATTTTCTCCCTTCTATTACCTTCATACATTTTATCCTCCTTTAAAAAGTCCCTTTACTTCTATCGCCCCCAAAATTTTTGGTACGAAACTTTTTAATACAATCTCCTGGCTCCGTTCTAACAGTTCACTGTCTATTTTTAAGTGATTCATGTTTTTCTAAATCTTAACGCATTGAAAAAAACATTTCAACCCTAAAAAAATTATTTTCCCTGTGACGAAATGTCTACATTTGCATCGCTTCGCCGGAGAAGTGTAAAGCTGAATGGGAACTAGATGGACAATAATACTGCAACTCTTACGGTATTGGCTCAAAATTTTCCCCCGGCAGTTTAAACCTTTTTATGAGATGTAGGGCATTGTATATAATGGTCCCCTAAATTTAGACAACACCGTAAGGTGGTGTTAAACTATAATT
>CAZBHS010000044.1:0-50340 GCA_964491915.1 uncultured Clostridia bacterium | reverse complement strand
TCCAACGCATAAACTCAAGACGTCGATCGCCGTCTGATTATCTTCCGGTATGGGGATGAGCGTCAGCCGTTTCATTTAGGCACCGGCTGGGATTGCTGGAAAGGGCAAAACAATGGTTTTGGCGGGACCGGCGATCCCATCAATTTGTCGGGCCTGGGTAAACGCGGAAAGAAGGGGACGTGACATGGCTCGGGCAGCGACAATCGATGAATTATTGGGGACAGGCACCATAAATCGCGATAAGGTGCATCAGTTTATAAAGCGGCAAATTAAGGCGAAACGGGTCGATCGGGTGGCGGAATTCTTTTTTAGAATCGCCCAGCACAAGGACCGCAGCCTCAACAAATTGGTGGACGGGATTGTGAGGATGCCTGAGTGGACCGATTTTGTGCTGGACATAAGAGAGGAAGCTTCTTTGCGCAAACTGAAGGAGTCGAACCATGAGCCTCCGGTTCAGTTTGAGGTATCGTATCCACGGCGTTTGTATCCGGGCCAGGAGTCCACGATGATGGTGCACGTGTATGCCCCGGTGTTTTACACCGACAGGCAAGGGAAAGATCCGAAGCAGATCACCATCACTCCGAAACTACAGGGCGTTGAATTCTGGCCCCGGAGCCGGCGCTTCCAGTGGGATCAGGATTCCCGCAAAGTATCGTTTCAGATGAAAATCTCCACCCGGCAACCGCACTTCAAG
Organism: uncultured Clostridia bacterium; assembly: GCA_964491915.1. Taxonomy (GTDB): domain Bacteria; phylum Acidobacteriota; class Aminicenantia; order UBA2199; family UBA2199; genus JAHELQ01. The sequence continues at coordinate 49,646 of CAZBHS010000044.1, read as the reverse complement.
TTGGATCGCCCGCGACCCGGTAGGATTTCATTTTTTATGGAAGCGATGGCTGTGGGCGAGGCGGGGCTCCAGGTTTATCTGGCCTCCGGCGAGGGCGAGAGCGAGCTCCTCATGAAGCCCGCCAAATTGACGGCCGATCCCTACCGGGGCGTGTTCGCTTCTTATGCGACGGAAGACCGGGATGAGGTGGATGCTATGATCGAATCGGTGGACGCGGTGCTGGGGGACGATTATGTCTACACCGGCAAATCTCGTCGCGGCAAGAATTGGCGGGAGGAGTTGGAGGAACTATACAAGCGCAGCGACGTGTTTCAATTGTTCTGGACGCCCAACGCTCAAAAATCCGACAAGGTGAAACGGGAATGGACCCAGGCGTTGCAATGCAAGAAAAATTGCCTGATCCGGCCGGTCTATTGGATCGAGCCGCTACGGAATTATCCGCCGCCCCAGGAACTGAAGCGGCTGCCGTTTACTTTTATGGATATGTGATTGTTTGCTTTTTAAAGGATTTTGCCCAATAGGATCACCAGGATCAAGACGGGTGAGACGAATTTGACGGCAATCATCCAGAAGAACGCGAATTTGAAATTCTCGGTGCCTTTGGTGATCTCCATCAAGGCGTTGGAGGTCTTCCAAATCCAACCTACGAAGATGGCCACAAAGAAGGCGCCGATACTCAACGAGAGGTTGCCCCAAATCAAATCCCAGAGGTCGAGAAATCCCATATTCACCAGCGGCAAGTTGGTGAACCATTCGACGCCGCCTTGCGATAACGCCGACGGCACGCCGAAGAGCAATGTCACGAAGCCCACGACGTAAGCCGCTTTTTTCCGGTCCCATTTTTTCTCGTCGATAAAGAACGCTACCGGAACTTCCAACAATGAAATGGTGGAGGTGAGGGCGGCGATGGACAATAGGGCGAAGAATAGGGAGCCGAAGATAATACCGCCGGGGATTTTAGAAAAGATCACCGGTAAGATATTGAACACCAAACCGGGGCCGCCGGCGGGGTCCATGCCCACTGAAAAGATGGCGGGGAAAATAATGAAGCCCGCCATGATGGCGATGAAGGTGTCGAAGAACGCGATCCAGGCGGTGGCTGACGGTAGGTTTTCCCCCTTGCTGACGTAGGATCCGTAGGTGATCATGGTGCCCATTCCCAGACTGAGGCTGAAGAACGCCTGCCCCATGGCTTCGAGAATCACCTTCGGCGTCAGTGCGTCGAAATTGGGCTTGAGATAGAACTCGAGGCCCGCCGACGCGTTGGGCAGTGTGACGGAGCGGATCAATAACAAGAGCAGAATTCCGAACAACATGGGCATCAAGATCTTCGAGAACCGTTCGATGCCGCCGGACACCCCTTTAGAGACAACATACACCGTCAGAAAGACGAACGTTGCCAGCAAGATCAATTGCATTTTCCAATCGCTGACAAAACCGCCGAAAATCTGGCCGGAGGTGGTGGAATCCAATTGGTGGAATTTTCCGGTCACCGCCTTGAAGAAGTAACCGATGGTCCAGCCGGCGATGACCGCGTAATAGGAGAGGATCATCACGCCGGTCATGACGCCCAGGTAGCCTAAAAATTTCCAACCGCCTTTGGGCTTGATCTCTTTGAACGCTCCCACCGGGTTTTTCCCGCTGAACCGTCCGAGGGAGACCTCTGCCAACAATACCGGTAGCGCGATGGCAAGGATGGATATCAAATAAATCAGAACAAATAACGCGCCGCCGTTTTTCCCGGTGGTGTAGGGGAAACGCCAGATGTTGCCCAGTCCCACCGCCGAGCCGGACGCCGCCAAAATGAATCCCACTTTGGAATTCCAATTGCCTCTGCTTGCCATTTTAATGCCTCCTGTTAAGGTAAAAAGTAATTTCTATCATACAGGAAATATCTTGTCAAATGCTGGTAAAACTCAATGTCCCTAATTTCGTAGTATATATATTATAGTTTTATGGTTAATAAATTTTCCCAATTATGAAAAAGTTTGATAAAATAAAGGGATGTTGGAATCGAGGAGATAGCATGAGAAGAAAAATTTTGTTGTTGATGGGATTTGTGGTGGCGGCCATCCTGGTTACCAATCTGGTATTTCCCAAGAATGAAGATATACGGCGGCAGCGATTTTTATCCCACATGGTGTATCAGGGATTGAAGGGCTGGCACTACAGCGGTATGGCGATCGACGACGCCATGTCGGAAAAAGCGTTCTGGAATTATCTCCGCTTCCTGGATTACAATAAACGCTATTTTCTGAAATCCGATGTGGAGTCGTTGAAGAAGTATCTCCACAAAATCGACGACGATCTGGAAGACGGCAAGGTGGGCCTCATGACCGACGCCACCAAAATTATGACGCAACGGATCGCGGAGGTGCAAGAATTTTTGCCCAAACTAGTGAGCGAGCCCTTTGATTTTACCAAAGACGAGGCCGTTGAACTGGAATCCGAAAAACGGGACTTTTGTTCCACCCCCGAACAATTGCGGGAATATTGGCGCAAGATACTGAAGTACCAGACCCTCAGCCGTTATGTCAATTATAAAGAAATCGAGAAAGACAAAAAAGATAAATCCAAGAAACAGAGCGATAGCGAACTGGAAGAAAAAGCCAGAAACGCGGTGCTTAAAAGTTATAAAGATATGTTCAACCGCCTGGGCCAGGATACCTTCAACGATCATTTTTCCCGGTACCTGAACGCCATTCTCCAGGTGTTCGATCCCCACTCCACCTACTTCGCTCCCAAACAGAAATCCGACTTCGACATCGATATGACAGGGCAATTGGAAGGGATCGGAGCCCTGCTCCGGGAAGAAGACGGTTATGTCAAAGTGGTTAGTATCGTTCCCGGCGGTCCGTCCTGGCGGCAAAAACAATTGGACGCCGGCGACTCCATCATCAAGGTGGGGCAGGGAGACGAGGAATCCGTCGATATTGTGGGCATGCGGGTGGATGACGCTGTAAAATTGATCCGCGGCAAGAAAGGTTCGCGGGTGCGGCTCACCGTCAAAAAACCCGACGGCCGCATCATGGAAATCCCTATTGTCCGCGACGTCGTGGTGATCGAAGAGACATACGCCAAATCCGCGTTGCTCAAAAAAGACAATGGCGAGACCTACGGCTATATCTCGCTTCCTAAATTCTACAACGATTATATCCGCGAAAACGGCCGCAACTCCACCACCGATGTGAATGTCGAGTTGGACAAGCTGAAAACCAAAGGGGTGAAGGGAGTGATCCTGGATCTGCGTAACAATACCGGAGGCGCCCTGCAAGACGCGGTCCGCATGTCCGGTCTGTTTATCAAAGATGGACCCGTGGTGCAGGTGCGCAACCGCGACGGGGAGATCGAAGTACTCAAGGACCCCGATAAAAGCATCACCTACAAAGGTCCATTGGTGATTTTACTCAATGTCCTGAGCGCCAGCGCCTCGGAGATTTTGGCGGCGGCGTTGCAGGATTACGGCCGGGCCATTATTGTGGGGGGCGAACATTCCTTCGGCAAAGGGACTGTGCAGGTGTATTTGGATCTGGACCGCTACAGTCCCAACAGAACGGAGGACGATCTATCCATGGGGGCTCTGAAATTGACGATCCAGAAGTTCTACCGCATTAACGGCGAATCCAACCAGTTCAAAGGGGTGGTGCCGGATGTGGTGTTGCCGGACCGTTACGATTTTTACGATATCGGTGAAAAATTTTTGGAGTATCCCCTCAAGTGGGACACCATTCAGTCGGCGTCCTTCAAAAAGTGGTCCGCGAAATCGCAATTGAAACAGGATCTGGTGGCCCATAGCCGGCAGAGGGTCATGCAAAATGAATTTTTCAAGCAGAATTCCGCCTACTTGCAGCAATTGAAAGCCAGAAACGACAACACCTTGCAGACCTTGAACTATGATAAGATGGTGGCGGAACAAAAAACCTTGAGAGAAGAGCTCGATAAACTGGAAACGTTGGATACCAAAGTTACCGGATACTACGTCGCGTCTTTGCGGGATATCGAGAAGGGAAAAAAATCATCAGACCGTCTCACCCGCGAAAAAGCTGAACGGGAAGAGGGCTGGCTCGAGGAGTTGGGCAAGGATTTGGTGCTCTCTGAAGCGGTGAAAGTGGTGTCCGACGCCGCCCACCTCAAGCAAGCGGCATCCGCAAAATAAGATCAGGTTTTTTGACGGAGCGTCGAGATCAAGATAAATAAAAAGAACGGCGCTCCGATCAGCGATGTGATGATGCCCACCGGTATTTCCGTCGGTGGGATCAATATCCGGGCGAGAAAATCTGTGAACGCCAGCAACAAGCCGCCCATGATCATGGTGGAGAATATCACGGCCTTGAAATTTTTGGGGAACATGATCCTGGCGATATGGGGGACAATCAAACCCACAAATCCGATAGGCCCCACAAACGAGACCAGGATGCCGATAATCAAGGAGACCAGGATGAAGAGTATGATGCGGAACTTCTTGATGTCAAGCCCCTTGGCGTAGGCGAAATCTTCCCCCGCCGAGGCGATAATCAACTCGTTTTTCAAAAAGAATGTCATACCCACAAAAAAGAAAAACACCGGCAACAGGAACAACAACTCTTTATAGCCTGTGGGACTGATCCCCCCCATCAACCAGCGCAAGATAGCGATGGTCTGGGTAAAGTCGAACAAATATTGGATCACCACAATGCAGGAGGAAAAGAAGAAATTGATGGCCACTCCGGACATGAGCAGGGTGTAGATGGAGTAACTCTTGACCGCTTTGGCGATGCCCATAATCAGAGAGATGGAAATCAAGGCCCCGGCGAAGCCGTAGAGGTACATGCCGTTCAAGCCGAACGCCGACAGCGAGAGATTGAGCTTGATGCCCAGCACCATGCCGGCTGACGCGCCGGTGGAGACGCCTAGTGTGTACGGCGTCGCCAGACTGTTCTTGAAGATGTTCTGAAATATCAATCCCGCCAATGCCAATGACGAGCCGGCGATGAATCCCAGGATGGTGCGCGGCACCCGCAGTTTCCAAAAAATGAAGGACGCCTGGTTGCCTGAGAAGAGAGAATCGATATTTACGTCGATGACGCCGATAAAGGGAAACAGCAGCAGCACAAAGAGGCCCAGTCCGATGATCAAGATATGTTTTTTGCCCATTAGTCGTCCAGGTAGATGATTTCCTTGCCGTTCAGCGTGCCGTGGTTGAAGTCGATAGTGTAGGTTTTCTTGAATATCTCCCGGTCGAAGACCTTTGGCCCGGCATATACCAATTGGCCGCCGCGGATGGCGGCGATATTATCCACAATAGGGAACAAGATCTCGATATTGTGCGACACCACAATCAAGGTTTTGCCCCTTTCTTTGAGTTTCAGCATCTGCCTCTTCAAATTGACGACCGCCTCGGGATCCAGGAAGGTGAAGGGTTCGTCGAACAGGATGATGGAGACGTCCTGGATATAGGCCGACGCCAGCATCACTTTCTTGCGTTCGCCGCCGCTCAAGGTGTTGACCAGGCGGTCCTTGAATTCTGTGATACCGAATTCCCGCATCGCCTCTTCCATGATGTCGAAGTCCTCCGGCGAGTAGTCCCGAAAAAACGAGAGGTAGGGGTAGCGGCCCGCCATTAATATTTCCCGCACTGTCAACGGCAACGAATACTCTTCGAATTGCGGCAGGTACGAGACTTTGCGGGCCAGCTCTTTTTTGGAATGGTTACGGGTGCTTGCGCCGTCGATTGAGATGTCGCCGTCGAAGTGATGGATCAATCCGGCGATGGATTTGAACAATGTCGTCTTGCCGGCGCCATTGGGGCCGAAAATCAGCCAGAAATCACCCTTCGCAACCTTTAGGTCAATAGAGTCGAGGATGGTCTTCTCTTTTAACCGGACAGTCAGATGCTCGATGTCAATCATATTCCTTTACAATCACGAGTATTTTGTGCGGAATCGCCTATGCGGGATTCCGCACTGGAAGAGTGCGCGCTTCAAACGTCAGCCGCCGCCGCCAAAATAGCCTGAGATTCCCGACCAGAGATTCTTCAGCTTCTCTATAAACTCCGGGTCGATGTGATTACCGCCAATGGCTAAGGGCGCCACAGCCATTCCGCCGATGGCGTGGTGAAGCGAGAGGGCGAGTCCGCCGATGGCCAGGTAATAACCCATGGACACACCGCCGACAGTGACGATACCGAATGCGACACCCGCCATGGTCAAGAGACCGAGGCCCACGCCCGCCAATGTGATGCCGCCGATGGCCATGCCGCCGATGGCGATCAAACCGAAGGCGATATTGCCGATGGCGATAATCCCTTTGGCCACCCGCATTTTACCGTCAGGGTCGAATCCGTTGGCGATATGCACCAATGGCAGCCCCATAAAGGTCGCTTTCGATTTATACTCATACCCCACACGGACTTGCTGGACAACTTGTGGTTTTCTGCCGTCCAAAAACTCTCCGCAATAGCGGCATTTTACCGCCGCGTCTTGAATTTCTTCCGCGCAAAACGGGCATTTTTTCATATATCACCTCTTTAATTATTGTAACGTATAACGATTCTTTATGCAACAGCCGGTCATGTCGCGCCCTTAGCGGAAAAACAAGAGAAAGATAATTGGGATCAACACCCCGAGGCCCGCCAACCAGGCGCCGCGACCCTTGATTCCTTTTTTGCCCTTGATGATAAATAGCCCGCTGATGGCCAGCAGCATCATGGCGATGGCGAACAGGTCCGAGAACCAGGTCCACCACTTGCCGGGATTGTAATGGAGAAAGTTCATCTCGAACAATACCGGCCGCCGCTCCAAAAGTTCGACGATGGCTCGTCCCGAGGCAGTGTTCACCACAACCGATCCGCCTTCGACAAATAGTTTCATCACCCCCGGCTGAGGGTAGAAATGTTTCTTGTACTTCAAATCGTCGCCCGCCTGCTTCGCCATCTGCATCGCTTGCTCTTTGGTGGGCCGTTGCTGGGGCACAGTCAGATTGATCTCCTGCCGGACAATATTATAGCTGGGATTCCAATGTTTGATATGGTTCAGGGCGATTCCCGACAATGCGTAGATAATGGTCATGCCGAAGAATATATATCCCAAATCCCGATGGATGATTCGATTCCATTTATACCATTTCATGCTGACCTCGTTGTGGTTTTACCCCTGTTTTATTCTGCTACTTTATCTTCTTTAACCTTGAAGGTTTCGCATTCGATGGAATAGAACGACAGATAACCTTTGGGGTTGTTTTTGAGCTCTTCCTTCATATCCTTGATATTCTTGAGGGGATCTTTGTGCTCGATATTGTGTGTGGCTTCGTCGGTCTGGCCTTCGTGATGGCCGGCCGCCGCCTGTTCCTCTTTTTTCTTTTCCCGGGCCTTTTTAATGTTTTCCAGGGTTTTCTTTTCCAGCTCGTCGAGGTAGGCTTCGTCCACGCGACTTTCGCGCACATAACCGTTGACCGTGACATCGCTCCCTTCCAGAGCCACATCGAAGGCTGTGATATCCCCGCCGGCCAATACCTTGAGGTTATTGTCGGGATTTTCCCCCAGCAAGAACATCCGTTTACCGCCGTGACGGCACACATGGCTGACAGTCCCTTCGAAAGTCACCAATTTGTCCACCAGATTCCCGGCTTCAGCCTCGAATGTGTCGATAGAGATCGCAACCGGGGCGAGAGCGGTCTCAATGGTTTCAGCCGCGTTTTCTTTAGCGGTTTCGCCGCCGCCGCAATAAACGGCGACAAGGGAAAGTAATAAAATCAAACTTAACTTTTTAAGCATTGACTATCTCCTTTATTTAGGGTGATTGAATCAGTCATATATTTTATCAAAAACTGAATCTAATTGAAATCCCTTTGCAACATCCCTCTGGATTTTCAGGCTTGGGCGCGTTGACTTTGGGGAAGGTTTTGGGTATAAATTGTTTGCGGCTTTATTCGGGCCGGGAGGAATTCAGTTTTGAAGATGAAGCGGATAACTACTTGTTGGATGATTGTGATTGCTATGATGCTGGGGATCGCCGGCGCATCTATCCTTGCGGCGGACGGATTGCCGCAACGGATCGTTTCGTTGGGGCCTGATATGACCGAGCAATTGTTCTTGCTTGGGGAAGAGGGGCGCCTGGTTGGCTGTACGTCGTATTGTGTTCACCCGCCGGCAGCGAAGGATATCGCGAGGGTGGCGTCTGCGGTGGAGGTGAACCTGGAGAAGGTTATCGGCTTGCGGCCGGATGTGGTGTTGACGACGCCGCTCACGCCGCGGCGGTATGGGGAGGCCCTAAAAGAGTTTGGGATCCGGGTGTTGTTGTTTCCGCTGCCGAAGAATTTCGGGGACCTGTGTGAATCGTTTGTGCGGTTGGCCGAATTGGTGGGCAAGGAAGAGGTTGCCCGGAAGATGGTGGACGAAGCCGGGCTGCGGGTCGAGAGGTTGTCGAAGAAGATTGCGGGGCGGCCGCGGCCCAAAGTGTTTGTGCAGGTAGGAGCCAAACCTCTGTTTACCATGAGCGAAGGAACATTCGTGCATGACTACATCCGCCTGGCTGGGGGCGAGAACATCGGCGCCGATTCGGGGGTCGGCTATTTTGATTATGAGAAGGTGCTCCAGCGGAATCCCGATGTCATTCTAATTGTGTTGATGGGGATCGAGGGGGAACAGGAGAAAAAACGTTGGCAGGAGTTTCCCTCCCTTGGAGCTGTGAAGAATGATCGTATATATATAGTGGACGCATACAAGATTTGCAGTCCCACGCCCAAAAGTTTTGTTCCGATGCTGGAGCGTCTGGTGGAGCTCTTTCATCCGGGACTCGAGTGAGTGATGCAGCGGCGCGTTTGGCGGAATATTATCCTGTTGGCGGCATTGGCCGTCGGCGTTTTGGTGATCGGAGTTCTAGCTCTGGTGGTGGGATCGGCGGATATATCCTTTGGCCGGGCTGTGAAGCTGTTGATCGAGGGGCCGGGGGGGACGGATTACGCAATTTTATTCAAGCTGAGGCTGCCGCGGGTGCTGCTGGGTATCGCTGTGGGGGGCGGCTTGAGCGTGAGCGGGGTGATTTTGCAGGGAGTCTTCCGCAATCCATTGGTTGAGCCTTATACATTGGGGATTTCCGGCGGCGCGGCATTGGCTGTATCTGTGGTGATGGTGACTGGGGTCGGACATGTTCTGGGATTGTTGACGGTTCCCGCGGCTGGATTTATCGGAGCTGTGGCGGTGGTGGCGTTGGTGTATCGTCTCAGTTTGAAGAACCGGATGCTCAGGATCCGGCAACTATTGCTCACAGGGGTGATGATCAGCTTCATCTCCTCCTCGTTGATCATGCTGATGATGTCCCTCTCCTCCACCCAGGATTTGCCGGCCGTGGTGTTCTGGTTGATGGGATCGCTCTCGGAATTGAACCGGCCCCTCATCTGGTTGTCCATGGGGACCGGGGTGTTGGGCTTGATTGTGGCCGTCGCCTACAGTATCCGGTTGAACGCCTTGATATTGGGGGAAGACCAGGCTCGTAGCCTGGGGGTGGACGCTGAAAAGACGAAACGGCGACTTTTTATTCTGGCCTCTCTGGTAACCGGATGCTGCGTTGCGGTGGCGGGACCCATCGGTTTCGTAGGATTGGTGGTGCCTCATTTTGTGCGCATGTTCACGGGACAGGATCACCGCTTCCTGTTGCCGGCTTCGTTTTTGAGCGGCGCCATATTTTTGGTGGCCTGCGACATGCTGGCGCGAACAATGATTCCGTTGCAGACATTGCCGGTGGGAGTGATTACCGGCATCGTGGGCGGCACGCTGTTTGTGTACACATTGACGAAGCGGGGGATGTCATGGTAGAGCCGTTACTCACTGTCAACGATCTAGTCTGCGGTTATGAAGCGTTTCTGCTGCGCGATGTGAATTTCGAGGTGCGGAAGGGAGAGATGATCGGCATCATCGGGCCGAACGGCTCTGGAAAAACGACGTTGCTTCGGGCTCTCGGCGGTATTTTGAAGCCGAAGCAGGGGCTGGTCTCCCTCCGGGGTGAGGATATCCGCAACATCGACCTCAAGGAATTCGCCCGCAATGTGGCCATGGTGTTTCAGGAAGCGGCTGTGCCGGGTATGACGGTGGAAGAGTACGTGATGCTGGGAAGGATCCCCCATTACGAGAAATTTCAGTTCCTGGAGACCCGCGAGGACTATCTTCAGGTGGAGCAGGCCCTGCAATTGACCGGGACTCTGGAGTTGAGACACAAGCAGATGACGGAGATGAGCGGCGGGCAGCGGCAATTGGCGCTGCTGGCGCGGGCCATTGCCCAACAGCCGCGATTATTATTGTTGGACGAGCCCACCACCTTTCTGGATATCACCCATCAGGTCAGGGTGTTGGGGCAAATCCGCCGTTTGAACCGCGATAGCGGCGTTACGGTCGTCATGGTGCTTCACGATTTAAATCTGGCGGCGGAATACTGCGACCGCTTGATTCTTGTCAACGACGGCCGCATCCATTCAGACGGCAATCCCACAGAGGTTCTCACCTACCAAATCATCGAAGAGGTCTATGACACCATTGTCGTCGTCGGCAAAAGCCCGGTTTCCCAAAAACCCTACATCTTCGTGGTCACTTAGAGGACCAAATCGACGCCTGTACACAAAATTTACACTCCATCTTCTATTAAAGAAAATAAGGTTTCTACTCTTCTTTTAAAATTTAATTGTTCCTTTGGTGTCATACTCGATAGTTCTTCTTCCGTTTTTTGTAAGATTCTAGCGGCTTCAATTCTAGCTGACGCGATGACACCTAGTTTATAGGTCTCGCAGTGAAAATCTGTGCGCATGCTTGGATCACCATTAATCTCCCAGTTGAATCCAATACATGTTGGGCAGGACCTTAGAAGTTTGCATGAAATACACTTATCGTTCTTCCACTCTGAATGGCGATTTACATCCATAGAAGGAAGCGGACGATTGGTCACCCACGGAGAAAACCGGTGACAAGGAAGTATTGTTCCGTCTACGTCAATCGTAACCATATCTCTACCTGCTCCACAGAATCTTGCTTCTTTTTCTGTATGGATATGATTGGGGTTGCCAAGATATTCTGGTAGTGCGGGAAGTAAAGGTGTTACAGGTTCTAACTCTGGATGTTCTAGGTAATAGTCAACGAGTATGGCCAGTTGTTCATCAAACTTTTCTAAAAGTTTTTTCTTTTTGTCAGGGCTTCCCCACACATCCTCATATACGAAGTTTGCCGAAAAGAGAATGTCTAGATTTTCAAGATGAATGACGCTTTCCGCTATATAGGGAATAGTATCTGAAGTAATTGTCATTTTCGCTGGCTGAAAGGGCCAATTTTCCTTGAAGAACGGGACATTTTCAATTACTCTGTTGTATGAATTATCCCGGCATAAATTATGAGCTTGCTCCACACCATCAATGCTAAATCCGGCACAAACACTTTGCTTGTTTTGTAGGAACCATTGCTTAATTTCATTGTTCATGATCGTTCCATTAGTCCCGATAAAAAAGATGTGCTTTTTTCTCCACTTTTGTGAGCGAAACCACTCTACTAATTCCTTTATCATAGAAAAACATAGAAGCGGTTCGCCTCCAAAAAATTCGATTTCTACTTCTTTAAAACCGTCATCGGCATTCATATATCTTAGGATTGAGTCCTTTGCCACATCAAAATTCATGACATCTTCATTCCTGTTTGAATGGTGCTCATAGCAATACTGGCAACGCAAGTTACACTGTCGGGTAAGTATTAATGATAATGCCAATCGTTTCTCTTGTATTTTCTCAATAAGATTGGTTTTTTTTCTGGGCATTATTTCCTCACAGTATTGGCAATTTATTCAATTGTTTCAGAGTGTAGTTCCCATGTCTCCGTTTCTGGATTATCATATAAATAATAATATTTGCCATTTTTAAATGCTCCAAGTTGATGCTTAAGGCTCTCTCCACCATCTTTTATCATAATGATCTTTTTGTTAATAAGTTTTCCTTTGAGATCAAGCAGAAGCACTTCACAGTTTGAACTTGTCGGATATTTAAAGACATATAGCTTTTCACCCTCAATAGCAAAGTCCGAGTAGGGGGGGAAATACTCTGGAAATGCAATGTTGCATCGCTGGGTGAATTGCCTCCACCATGAATCTCCCCCTCTTTTTTTTATATCGGCAATAATTCTTTGCTGATGTTGGCTCGTTACTTTAATTTTTTTGTAAGGGCGGTCGATTTCATACAATTTATCACTATTTTTGTCGAATATTGCAAAAAAGAATCGACCTTCCGATGAACCTATGATTAGTTTATCGTCGTAAACAACATGTTTTAAACATGCCTGTACCCACTGGGCTTCCATTTTAGGTTTTAAAAAAACTGTTTTTTTTCTAACTTGAATATCGAAAAGCCCCCTTAATTCTTGAAGGTTCGCATCATATAATGTAAATGAAACATTTGTAGTTTTCTTATGGTTTCTTGAAAATGGATGTTTTACTCCCACGTAAAAATTTTCAAATGGACGAAACGAGGTCGCGTCTACAGGACCTTTCAATTCTTTTATTAATTTGCCATTCGTGGAGAATATAACTAACCTGGGAAACGATGCAGCGTAAATTCTATTGTTCCAAATTGTAACGAGATTTAAACTCCGAAATTGTCCAGGTCCATCTCCACGACCTCCCAGTTCTTTTACCATTTTGTAATCATCCTGAGAGCAAATGTAAATTTTCTTATTAGATTTATCCCAAATATAAAATTGTGTATCATCTATTAAGAGACGAGGGTCTTTAAACGCTATATCAAGGGGCGTCAACAAAGTTGAGTGTAAAGATAGTGAAAATCCTAGAATCAAGACTATGAGATATAAAGTTTTATAATTCATTTCAGCTCTCCTCGTATTAAAAATCATTTCTAGATACCTTCTTCAATTAGTTCAAAAATTGAATCCAATTTAATTTTTTGTTGCCTGGCTTCTTCTTGAGTTAAATTTACAGTTTTATCTTCAAGGAATTTTTGTATTTTAATTGCCTGCAGCCGGGCAGACGCTAAGACCTCCAATTTGAAAGTCTCACAATGAAACGTAGTGCGGTAACTAAACTCGTTATTATATATCCAATTTCGAGCGATACATGTGGGACATGAGAGTAAAAGTTTGCAATCGATACATTTTTTTGGTTTCCAGGGGGTTTTGCGGAATTTATCTTTCCCTGGTGCGGGTTTGCCGGATATCCATGGGATGAAACGCTGGCAGGGGTACTGAGTGCCATCTATATCTACAGCAATAGTTTGAAAACCTGCCCCACAGTATTGTGAAAAATCTTTCATTCTCTTTTTCTTTGTTATTTCATCTAAACCAAGATAATTGGGGAAAGAGTTTAATATCGGGTCCAGAGGTTCTAGGTTTGAATTGGCAGCATAAAAGTCAACTAACAATGACAATTGGTGCTCATATTCCGCTAGAAGCTCATCTTTATTCTGGCCCCACATATCTTCGTGAGATATATTGGCAGTAAACTTTAGACCCATTTCTTCTAAATGTATGACACTTTCGGCTACGTATGGTATTGATTCAGCATTTATTGTCATTTTTGCCGACTGATCGGGCCAATTGTTCATGAAAAAATATATATTGGGGGATAGAAGATCGTATGAATTGTTTCTATTTATATTATGAGCTTTTGGAATTCCATCTATACTAAAGGCGATATTCACTTTTTTTCTATTTCGAAATAACCAACCTTTCATTTCCTCATTTAAAATAGTCCCATTTGTTGTGATTAAAAAAGCACTGTCTTTATCCCACTTCTTTGAGAAAAACCATTCAATTGTATCGGTGATAAGAGGAAAGGCCAGCATTGGTTCGCCGCCAAAAAAATTGAATTCAATGAGTTCATATTCGTCATCCTGACTCATATAGTATCTTATTGTATCTTTGGCTGTTGACAGACTCATAATGCCGGGGCTGTCATATATTCTTTTTTCATAGCAGTAATTGCAATTCAAGTTACAACTGTTTGTGATTACTAAGATCACATTTCTTCTTTTTAATTTCATGCAGGAGCACATTGACAACCACTGCGATTGAATTTATTTTAATTTATTGGATGCCGAATAATCTAGTGATTGTAAGGGATTATTAATTGTTAATTGTTGCACAGGTTGCGTTGATCTTTTCATTCATGCAGGAACCATCGCATAACGCTTCACAAGCATAGGCACAAGTTACCTTGCACTGTTCATAGCAATACCCTCCATAAATTTCCTCACCACCATCCTCAATTAGAACATTTTGCAATTTTTGACGAAGTAATTCAAGGTTTTTTAGTTGACTGTCAGAAATTTCAAGTTTCTTCATTTTTTCACCTTCCTATCAAGTTTCTAGATATATACGTACAATAAATATAATCTTACAAATATTAAAAAAAAAGTCAAGGCGTTTTGCCAGAATCCCCCACCTAATTTTTTCTTCGTTAACCTGCCCTTGATCTAGTTGTCCATGGGATCCGGGGTGTTGGGTTTGATTCTGGCGGTCTTTTATAGTATCCGGCTGAACGCTTTGATACTGGGGGAAGATCAGGCCCGCAGTCCGGGGGTCGTCACTTAGAGGACCAAATCGACGCCTCCCAACAGGAACCAGGGGATGGGGATGTAGAACACGTCGGTGTCCTGCACTTTGATGTGGGCGAACACGTCGCGGTTCACGAAAATGGCTTTAGGGGGCGAGAAGGAATCGAGAAAACTGTGAAAGGAGCGGGTGAGGGTGCCGATCCGGGCGCTTCCGGTTTTGATCTCGATGGGTACGGGGCAGTTGGCTTTGGAATAGACAAAATCCACCTCCGCTTTGCTTTTGGTGCGCCAATAATGGATCTCATCCAGCAATTCCATGTTTTTCAGCATCTCGGTGAAGACCATGTTCTCGATCATACTGCCGGCGTCGGCGCGCCCGGCGATGGGGGCGATGTTTTTTTGCGCCAGGTTCTTGATGCCCAGGTCGATGAAGAAGATCTTGTTGGCGTATTTCACCTCGTTGCGCTTGTTGGTGGTGAAGGGGGCGAGGGCGGAGGTGATGAATGTGTCCCGCAGAATGTCCAGATAACGCTCCACTGTGTGGCGGGTGGAAGACAGGGAGCTGCGCAGCTCGGTGATGTTCTTCTGGGAATCGTACAGGCCCTTGAGAAACAGGCCGGGATTTTTGAGGCGGTGAACCTCGTCTATGAAGAGATAGACCCTGCCGTTCTTCATCGCCGGCTCGAATTGGTGGAGGAATTGTTGGGCATTGTCAAATGGTCTGTAGTCGGCGATCATATCCAGGTTGACATACCAGATGTTCTGCGCCGCGACGCCGGAGCGGTTCAGGTAGTCGATGAGAAACATCAACAGCGTGGTTTTGCCGCTTTGCCGGGGGCCGTAGATGACCTCGATCTTTCCTATTAAGTCCTGGAGGCTGGGATCAAGAGGGAAGCGTCGTTGCTCTAGAAATAGTTTTCCAGTTGGTCGCGGCTTTGTTTGAAGAGGGTGGGATGGTAGTTTTCGATGGTGAGGATGCCGGTGAAGTTTTCCAGTAGGCGGAAGATGTCGCGGTTGAATTGAACCGGTTGATGATCCCGGAGTGCGCCCTCGATTGTGTTGGTTCCGTGATAGTGGATGACCGATGTCTGGGGGAGGCGGGGCTCGATCTCGTGGAGGTCGCGGTTCTGGATGATCAAGTGACCGATGTCGATGCAATAGGAGATGCCGCAGCGATTGACGACGGTATCCAGGGCGGATAATGGGGTGGCGGTGTTTTCCAGGGAGATGCCGATGGTGGGGAATTGCCGGCGGATGGCGGTGAAAAATTTCGAGTAGGTCTCGTCGAGTGTCTTTTTCGAATCTTCAGCGATATCTTCCCATTCATTTCCTTCCGGCAAGTCGTAGTGGAAGGTGAAGCTGGAGATGGCGAGCTGTTGAAGGGACTTGATAATCGAGAGAGTGCCGGCCAGCCTTGCATCGAAGTCTTCCGTCACTCTGGGGCGCACCGGCATATGGACGCTGTAGGTGATGCCGGCGCCGGTTTGAAGATAGTTTAGGGTGGAGAGCATCCCCTCCTGGAAGAGGGGGTCGTCGCTTGAGGAGTCGAACAGCAGCAATTGGATGTCGTCCACTTGATCCATGGTGCGGGTGACGTTCTCGATGTAGCCTCCGGGATAGAGATAGGATGGGGCCGATAGTTTGAAGGGGAAACGGTTCTCTTTTTTCAGAAGATTGGGGATTCCCGCCTGGATCATGTACACATCATCGGCGCGTTCCGCCAGGATTCTGTTCCAACGGCCTTGAAGATCCTGGAAATATCTGCCCAGACGGTTGGGCTCCACTGGAGAGAGGCCCACCTCGTTGCCCACAAAGATGGCGTTGAGATGGTTGTCTGTGATGATGCGCTGAATGTTTTCGAGATAGAGGTCGTCCTCGTCTATCATTTGTGCCAGGGATGTCTCTTCACTTCGTTGCAGCAGGCGGTTGGAGAGGTTGAGGGTCATGCAGTCCACCAGGACCACGCGGTCCTGGAGTGTGGACAAGATGGCGGTGATATCCAGCGGTTCTTCGAAGACCTCGAACCGGTTTCGGCGGCGTTGGCGGTGGAGGTCGATGCGGTCTCTGGTTTCGTCGTCGAAGGGGATGGCTGTGGCGATGTAGGCCGGCCTGCCGGAATAATAGAGCGCCCGTTGCTCTGCGAAGTGTGACTTGCCGCTGCGAATGCCGCCTAAAACCAGGGTTGTTTTTTTCATGGCTAGTCCTTGTTGCTGATGCCGGCTTCGGCGAATGTGGCCATTTGGTTTACGATGTGTATCGAGGCGTCCACCAATTGAAGGGCGAGGGCCGCGCCTGTCCCTTCTCCCAATCGCAGGTCCAGATCCAATAGCGGTGTTTTCCCCAACAATTCCAGCATTTTTTGGTGTCCCGGTTCCTGGGATTGGTGGGCGGCGATCATGTATTGTTTGGTTTTAGGATTCAACACTGAGGCGATGAGGGCCGCGGAGGTGGAGATGAAACCGTCGATCAATACCGGTACCTTGTGTTTGGCCGCCGCCAAAATAATGCCTACCAGGCCTCCGATTTCAAAGCCGCCCACTTTCTGGAGGATATCCAGTCCGTCATTCTTGTCCGGTTGATTGACACGGATGGCGGTTTCGATGGCTTCGGCTTTGCGACTGAGGCCTTTGTCGTCGATACCGGTGCCCCGTCCCACAACCTGGGCCGCCGGGATGCCGGAGATGACCGACAGGATGGCGGTGGCTGGGGTTGTGTTGCCGATTCCCATCTCGCCGGTGCCCGCCACATGAATGGGCTCCTTTTGATGTTCCTCTTCGAACAACGCGATGCCGGCTTCGATGGCGCGCACCGCCTCTTCCCGGCTCATGGCGGGTCCTTTGGCCATGTTGGCGGTGCCGTCGCCGATTTTTATGTCTCTGTAATCAGGATGATCCGACTGGATTGAGACCTTCACTCCGATATTTCCAACAATCACCTCCGCTCCGGCGTGTCGGGCCAACACATTGATGGCGGCTCCGCCGGCAAGGATATTATATACCATTTGCGCCGTCACTTCTTGTGGAAAGGCGCTGACCCCTTCGTCCACGATGCCGTGATCGGCCGCCAGGGTGAAGATGACCTTTCTGCCGGCGGCGGGTGGGAAGGTGCGGGTGATGGATGCAATCTCGATCGACAGGTCTTCCAGTTTACCGAGGCTTCCTTTTGGTTTGGTCAGGTTGTTCTGGCGGTCGATGGCTTGCTCGCCGCTTCCTGAATCAATGTCTTCGATGGCGTTGATGGTGTTTTCGAGATGGTTCATTGTGTCCTCCATGTTCCTGTTTACAGGTTGATGGTCAAAATTAATAACAACAAAAGGTGAATGATTTCGATGGTAAAGCCGGTGGTATCGCCGGTGATGCCGCCGATCATCCGTTTGGACCAGGCGCCGACGCCGAGGGACACAACCAGGGATAGGCCGAGGCAGACGAGGTAGGCGGGATTGACAACCCACAACGCGGCGGTGATGAGGAAGAACTCGATGATGAAGACGGAGGTTTTGGAGTTTTCGACGAAGAATTTTCCGGTTCCGCTTTGGCGGGGGTACGAAAAGATGAGGGGCTGCAAGGTGATGGCGAAGCGGGCCAGGCCGTGAATCACCACCAGGTCGAGCCATTGGATGTAAGGCAGGGTGGTGAAGGCAATCAAAAACCAAACACCGGCCCCCAGCACTGCGAAACTGCCGACTGTGGATTCTTTCAAGATTTCGAGGATCTTCTCTCTGTCTTTGCGGCTGAAGAATCCGTCGATGGTGTCCATAAAACCGTCCATATGCAATCCGCGGGTGAGAATCAGATAGAGGGCGATCACAAGCGCATTGGCGATTGGTTGGCCAAATACCCGGTTGAACCCAATCAACCCTGCGCCGCACAAGCCCCCCACCACCATTCCCGCCAACGGGAACCACGCGATGGAACGGGCCAGATGGTTTTGGTCCGTTTTGATGGGCAGGGGCAACACCGTCATAAACTGAAGCGCCGCTACAATGCTTTTCAGGATGTTCATCATATCTCCTGGGGGTTGATTTGCTCTTCTCTTGAATTACGCCTTGAAATAGTATTCTAGGTTTTCAACGGCTTTTTGTCAACCGGTTTTGTGGACTCTGTGGACGCGATGCTTCTTGATGTTTAGGGGCAGACACTTATTTCTTGGGCGTCTTCTTTGGTCATGATGCCTGCCAATTTGGCGAGTTTGCTTCCTGATGTTCCGGTGGGAGCGCTTGTTTCGGAAAGTAGTTTTACAAAGTCGAGCACTTTTTTTTGCATATCGATAGGCAGCACGTCAACTTCGCGGATGATCTGACTTTTTATTGTAGTGCGCTGCATCATCGCCTCCTTCGGCAAAATTACTTTCCTGGTGAAGCTCCAATTCTATAATAATCTCTTTTTTGACAAAAATCAAGTTGTTGACTTCTTGAAGTTGGGGTGTTGTTTGGATAAAATAGGGGATTCAGGAGGTGACGGTTGGACACTGGATTGGTGCGTTTGAAGAAGGGAGAGGTGAGTCGCGAAGATTTGCGGCGGATATCGGAGATGTTGGGGAAGACTTTTGTGGACTACCCTCTTGGTGTGTATGTCTATCCGGAGGCCGCGGTCCGGGAGGAAAAAGTGGGGGAGCTCTTTACCATGATGTTCCGCTATGCGTTGAAATTCGGAGAGGTGTGGGTCACCTCCATGAACTTTGAGGGGATGGTTCTCTGGCTGCCGCCCCGCTCGCCCCATATGAGGAATTCAAGAATCTTGCGGTCCGGTGTTGTCAGGTTGGCCCGTACCTCCGGCGTTAGATCGTCCATTCGCTTGATTCATTTTTCCGGCAAATTGGAGCGCATCCATCACCGCCAGGCGCCGTTTCCCCATTGGTATGGATTGGGGATCGGGGTGCGGCCCGACTGTCAACGACGGGGGTTGGCCAAGAAAATGTTGCTGTCCAAGATGGAAGAGGCGGATCGCGACGGTTTGCCCATCTATTTCGAGACCCAGAGTGAGACCAATGTCGCTATTTACCAGACATTCGGATTCCAGGTGGTGGAGGAATTTTCCATCAAAGGCTCCGGAATCACCAGTTGGACGATGGTGCGGCGTCAGAAGGGGATCTGCGATGGTGGTGCGTAGGTGCTTGGGAGGGTTGCTGTTTTATTTTACCGGCCAATCCATTGTCTCCAGGTATTGATCCATGAGTCTGATTTTCCGGTTCGTTTCGTAATCGTTTCAAACATCTGTACTCCGTTTTTCTAGTTCCGGTGAAGCAGGCGAACCATGGCTTCGGCGATGGTTCCAACTCTTGGACCCGGCCGTAACCACACTGGATCCCTGATTATTTTGACGCGGTTGTTTTTGGCGGCGTTGATGATGGGGTATTGGCGCCAAACATCTATGATGTCTTTATCCTTGATTTTTTGGTTGTAAGCGGACAATTCGATGATCACATCGGGATTCATCGAGACAATGGACTCGATGGAGATATTGGGGTAGGAGATGTCGCCGGAATAGGCGTTGACGCCGCCGGCGATATCCAGTATTTCGTTGAGAAAATCTTTTTTTCCGATAATATAGAGGTTGGAGAGGCTATCGGGATTGCGGCCCGCCACCATCAAGGTCTTCACTTTTGTTTTTTTCGCGGCTTTCTTTTTGACGTCGGAGAATACTTTTTTGATGCCATTGATGATACCCGCCCCTTTTTTCCGTACTCCCAGCTCTTTCGAGATTTTATCGATGGCGTCGAACAGATCCGCTAGATTTTCGTGTTTTACCACCAGGAATTTCGTCCGGTTTTCCAATATCTCGATGTGAGAGGTGTGTTCCGGGTAGAGAATGATGAGGTCGGGCTCGAGGTCGATGAGGATCTCGAGGTTCAGGTCCATGAGACCGCCGATCCGTTTGATTTTTTTCGCCTCTTCCGGGTAGTCGCAAAACGTTGTGTTGCCGACGATGAGGTCGCCTTTCCCCAATTCGAATACGATCTCGGTGATAGCGGGGGCCATGGTGACGATCCGCTGCGATAGGAGCATGCCGGGCAATAATGCCAATAAGAGAATTATTCGTTTTAATGTCATTCTTCCTCTCTCCCTCTATTATATATATGAGAATGCGGGCAGTCCAGAGGACCGCCCGCGTAATGTCAATTGGTTAAATAACGAATCCCGGCCATGATACGGGTTCCGGGAGCCGGATACCCAAATACTTCTTGATAGTCTTTGTTGAATGCGTTGGTCAATTTACCGGTGAGGGAGAGCTTTTCGCCCACCGGGACCTGCACATTAAAATTGAATGTGTCGAACGCCGGGCTGTCGGCGATGGGAGTCATCCAGTCAATCTCATTGTAGTCAAGCCGTTTTCCCACATACACCATTTCACCGGAGACGGTAAAATAGGGGTTGTTGTAGGAGATAACCGCTGAAAGCGCATGTTTCGGACGTCTCAGTAATTGGCGGTCGTTTTCGACGTCATAGGTATCCAGGTAGGTGTATGAGCCCGTGAGCATGATGTCGTCCTGCAAGCGCACTGTGGCGCTGACTTCGATGCCTGAGATGTCCGCTTTGTTCAAATTGGCGAATCTCCAGGTCTCGGGACTGAAGCCGATGAGGTTTTCGTAGTGGGAATCAAAATACGCGATACTGAGGATCGTCGATTTCAGATAAAAGTCGGCGCCGATTTCGAAGGAAGTTCCCGATTCCGGTTGCAGAAGGGGATTGCCCCACGAGGGATTGAGCAGTTCCGGCAATGTCGGGGCGCGGAAGCTCCCGGCATACGAGCCTCTGATTTTAAATTTCCGGTTGATCAGGTAAGAGAATCCGATTTGCGGAGAAACCCGGGCGTCGATGTTCTTGTACTTGTCATACCGCAATGATCCGGTCAGGAGGAATTGGTCGAGGTTCAGGTCGAGATTCACGAAGGCCGACAGGTAATGTGTCTTTTCCGCGTCGATGGATGCGCCGACATTGTCTTTGTTGGTGATTTTCTGGTCTGAATAGTCCACGCCGCCATGAAGGTTCAAGATATCGAACCATTTTGTCTGACCGGAAAATACCAACTGGTTGACAATCGACGTGTTGGTGTAATAGGGCATCCAGAGGTCGTCCGGGTCTGCGAAGTCGTATGTGTTGTTGTTGTGGGACGCGGTCAATTGCAGTTTGCTACCGTCTTGCCAGCGATAGGAGATTGGCAGCGCGATCAACCAATTGTTCTGACTGTATGTCCTGTGCGGAGTGGCCGCTCCCATATTGAAGGGAATACCTGAATCCGCCAGGTTGCCGAACACCATCAGTCCCGCTTTGAAGAAATCGTTTTCGTAAGCGGTTCTGACCGTCAGCCCTTTGTTGTTGAATTCATCGTTATCCAGCCCATCGCTATATTTCACGATGTTGCCGTTGACCGATAGGTGAACGTCGCCGAATTTTTTTGAAAAATAGGCATTGCCTTCGAGACTTCCATGGCTGCCGAAAAAGGCTGCCGCTTCCATACCTTCGGCTTTTCTGGTTTTCAGGTGGACTACGCCTCCCATGGCGTTGGAGCCGTACATACTGCTGAGCGGGCCTCTGACAATTTCCGCTTTCTCGATGAGACTGGGAGCCACCACCGCCATGTTCAAGCCGATGGAGGTGGCGGGGTCTGTTATTTTTACCCCGTCGATCATGTAAAGGGTCTGGTTTACAGCCGCGCCTCTGGCGAAGGAGTAACCGAATTGACCGTAATGTCCGCCGCTGAGGGTCAGGTAGCCGGCGGTGCGGTTCAAAATGGATTTGATGCCGTCGTTGGGAAGTTTGTTGAAATCTTCTTGTTTGAACACCGTGACGCTCTGCACACTCTGGTTCAACGCAACTTCACCGATGACTTCGACCTCTTCGGTGAACATGCTGTCGTCCTCTTTTTTCTTTTGTTGGTCCGAAGACAGTGACATAAATAGAACTACAATGAGCAGCATAGCCAGCACTGGTTTTTTTAGCATAAGTGCCTCCTTTAAAATGAGTTTGGAGGGTAATACAGTGTCGTCGTTATCCGCCCTCCGCGGATAATCGCAGTAAAGGTTCAAGCCTCAATAGGTCTTCCGACTCCCGGGATCTCTAAATCGCCTTCCCAAAGAGACAATTTCATGTCCCTTCAGTGGCTCTCTGCATTTAAAGACTGTTTCCCGGAATATTCCGGGACCCGGTCACGGCAGCGGGGGCTGTGGGGTTTTTAACCCTCTTCCCTTGAATTAAGCCTTGAAAGTTTATTCTAAAATTCTTGTGCCTAAATGTCAATATGAAAAAATAAAATTGACTTTTGGGCCCTGGAATTCGGCTTTTATTACATATTTTTCTACAAAATCTTACCAGGCGGCTTGACTTTTCTCCTCTTATTGATATAAATAAATTTATAACGAGGTAATTATGTTTGAAGAAAAGGGCTCTTTGGAAGAAGTTCCCGCAATAAGAATTGTGTTATCGATTTTTGAAGATGAGCTAACAGGCATTCTATATCTAAAAAATGCGGAAACTCTCAAGGTATTGTATATGAACCGCGGCAAATTGGTCTGGACGATGTCCAATTCCCCAAAAGATAAGATCGAAGATATCCTTATCGCGAAGGGGCATAGCGATGCCGAAACGATTTCAAGTGTTAGGACTGAAGGTACGGTAAGCTCTTCTATTGGAAAATTGTTGGTGGAGAAGGGACATCTCAAACTCGAACAATTGGTGGAGGCCACTAAAATTCAGGCGGGCCGGATTGTAAAAAGTGTGATAGCCTGGGATCATGGAGGGTATCAATTTGTCAAAGAGCCTCCTCCGGAGCGGGTATTTAACCTGGATATCAACTTGATGAATTTCATTTTCAATTTCGTTTTGAAAGAATTGGATATGACGTTGGTCTGGCGTGAAATACGTACTGTGCGCATCCACATGGAAAAGACCGCAGACCGGGAAAAGCTTCAAAAATACAATCTAACCGAGCGAGAGCTAAATTTTCTGGAAAACTTCTCCGAAGGAACATCGATCGAGAGCGTATTGTCACGCTATGCCGGTTCCCACCGGGACACGTTGCTGCGATTTGTCTATTTCTTTTTATCCAGCGGGCTCCTCGAAAAATTGGATATCGAAGACGACGTAGCCGAAGGGGCGCCCGTCGATGAAGCGCCGGCCGAATCAATTTCGAATCTCGATGGGATATTCGTTGATGAACAATCTTCCGAGGCGGGCCTCGATGCGAATGATAGAGATCATGATGTGGGAATTATCTCCAAAAAAGACATCCCCGCCCCTCGAAATGATGGGGTGGAGATCGAGCATCTCGTAGATCAGGAGCCCATTGGTGAAGGTCCAGCGGTAGAAACGCCCGGCGAACAAGGGCTTGGCGATGATTTGGTTTTGGACGAGGGGTATGAGACGACCCATGAAGAGATTGATGATATTGGAAATATCAGTCTCGACGAACTGGAACGTATCGCACCGGAAAAAGAGCCCTCTGGAATAGATCTAATCGCTCAAACTCCCGAGCGGCTGGATTCCGCGGAGGTTAGCATCGGAGACGGGGTAAGCGGCGGCGAAGAGAGCGGGCAATATGTTTTTCAGGACCCGACTATGGCTGATATAGAGGGTCCCGAGGATTTTGAAGAGGACGGCCTGGTCGCACCTCCCCCAGTCGTACCCGACAAAAAAAAGCTAAAACAATTCCATTATCTGATTTTATTGGTCATCCTCATTTTGATTATCGGAGGAGTTATTTTTCTTCTGTTACCGGAAGAGGAATTGGATTTGAATGGCGCAGCCACAACTCCTTCCAATACAAATGATAACGAGAAAGTGATCAATGTCACTGAACGTAAACCGGTGGTTCGCCCCAAAAAGAGGGCTGTAAAAAAGGATGAACCCGCTAAAACCGAGAATAAAAAAGTTCTTCCTAAAAAGACGACCGAAATCTCGCGCAAGGATACCGGTAAGAGGCAGCCGGTAGTGGATATTTTAAGGGTTTTCCGGCAAGGCGATTACCGAAAAGCCGGGGAATTGTGGCGTACCGGAGTTGTTGGCCAGGGTGTGAAATACGCCATTCTATTGGAGCTCGACTGCCAGAAACAATCTGTGGCTAACGCTTTTAAGGAATGTAAGAATAGTAAATCTTTCTATATTTTAAATATTCGCCGGGGCGATAAAAATTGTTTCCTTGTTTTGTGGGGGCGTTATTTTTCAGAAGCTGAGGCCAATGCCGCATTGGGCCTGATTCCAGGATATTTTGTCCGGCAAACCCCCCCGGCCCGGGTGATTGAATTACAAAAATACTTATAGCTAGAAAGATTAGCTCATAAATGCATTGGAAATAAGGTGTGTAAATGTTGACGAAAACTAAATTGGATACGAAAGATGTAGCTGAATTACTTCAGATTCCTATTGTAAAAGTTCAGCGCTGGGTTCATCAAGGAAAAATTCCCTGCAGGTTTGAAAAGAGTCGGTATTACTTTAAACGGAAAGAAATTATAGAATGGGCGAAAGGTCACAATATGCAGATAGCTCCTGGAGTGTTGAAGGAGAAGGAAGAAACGGATGTCCAGGAATTGAGCTTAAAGACAGGTATTGAAAACGGAGGCGTTTTTTTTGGACTCGATGGCGATGATATCTACAGTGTATTGAAGAACGCCGTCTCGCAATTGGATTTACCGCCCCATATCGACCCTGAATCTGTTTTCGAGGAGTTGATCAACCGGGAAGAGATAGCCTCTACCGGTATCGGGAAAGGAGTGGCGATTCCTCATCCCCGCCGGTCGCTGGATTTGAAACTCAATGCTCCGTTCATATCTGTGTTTTTTCTAAAGAACAAAATTGATTTCAACTCCATTGACGGGAAGCCGGTGTTCGTGTTATTCCTTATGTTCAGCCCTACGACCCAGGCACACCTCAATTTACTTTCCCGGCTGAGTTTTTTGTTGAGGGACAAGGATTTTCTCGATAGATTGGAAGCTTGTTCCGGTCAAAATAGTCTTATAGACTTGATTGCTGACAAGGAACTTGCTTTGAGAACGGATCGCTAATAATGAAACGGTTTTCTCTCGGACTCCGTTCAGTGTTGGTCAATCTAGATCAGCGCGTCCAATTGATAATTATTGGAATCATCGTCGGGATATGTAGCGGTTTCGCGGCTCTTGGTTTGAATTGGGCGCTCGAAGCCGTTTCCAACTATCTGTCCCGTATCGCTCAAAAAGGTTATATGATTGTGCTCCCCGCCATAGGGATTCTCCTGACGGTTATTTTTCTTAAATATATTATGCGGGATTTTTCGGGACACGGCGTGCCGGATGTCATCTATAGCGTCAGTTTAAAGGGCGGCTTTCTAAAACTCCGCTCATCGGTTTCCAAGCTAATCGGTAGTTTGCTCACTATTTCCAGCGGTGGATCCGCCGGCCCGGAAGCGCCGGTTGTCATGAGCGGCGCCGCCATCGGCGCTAATGTCGCCACCTACTTTAAGAGCAATGACAAAATCCGGGTGGCTGTCACCGGGTCCGGCGCCGCCGCCGCTATCGCGGCGATATTCAATGCTCCCATCGCCGGCGTGATCTTTACGATGGAGGTTATTCTCGGGGAATGGTCGGCTTTGAACATGCTTCCGGTGGCTATCTCTTCGGTAACCGGGACTGTCGTCAGCCGGATGTTTAACGGAAATATGATCCCTTTCAGCCATCGGTTGATTCAGGTCAATTTCAACGATATACTGGCAAGCGTGGGTTTGCCGCTTGTCATTGCTTTGGTTGCCTTGATATTTATTAAATCGTTGAAATTTACCCAGAAACTGGTCAAAAAAATCCTTCCATCCGTCATGTTGAGAGCTCTGATTGGAGGGCTTTTGGTCGGGGCGCTCATTTATTTTTTCCCGGATGTCAAAGGGGAAGGGTATGAGCTGGTGAGGAACTTGATTGGGGACACGTATTCTTCCACCATCTCGTTTCTTCTCATTTTGGTATTGCTTAAAATAATCGTCACCTCGATCACGTTGGGAGCCGGAGGCGCCGGAGGCGTGTTCGCGCCGTCCCTGGTGATCGGCAGCCTTGCCGGAGTTTTCTACTTTCAATTGATCACCATGATATTTCCAACTGTGCAGTTCTCCAGCGCCGCATTGTTTGCCTTGTGCGGAATGGCCGGTATCTTGAGCGGAACATTGCACGCTCCACTCACCGGGATTTTTCTTATCGTAGAAATCACGGGGGGGTACGATGTCATACTTCCGCTTCTTCTGGTATCGTTTCTAACCGCAACTCTTGTAAAACTGGTGGAAAAATATTCGATCTATCAATACGAATTGGTTGAAAAGGGTTGGCTTTTGAGACCCCGCACCGATGCCAGGATTCTGGCGGATATGAAAACCGAGGAATTGCTCGAGAAAGATTTAATTCCTATTTATCCGGAGATGAGGTTGAAGGACCTGGTGCCGATCATCGAGGAGTCGGGCAGAAACTTTTTTCCTGTAGAAGACAGGGAAAGCGGAGTTTTTCTGGGAATGGTCAATTTTTCGGATATCAAGGCTTTTCTTTTCCGTCCTGAACTCGCCGGTTCCATTATAGTGGAAGAGGTCATGCGCTCGGATATCCCTCGGGCTTCATATTTAGACAGCATGGTGGAGATTCTTAAAATGTTCGATCTGACAAATGCCTGGAGTATACCGGTGATTCAGAATGGTATGTTTATCGGCCTTATCTCCAAAGCGACTCTTCTGGACCATTATAGAAAAGAATTGAAAGCGCAGACAGAGATTTGATAACAAGATTATTTTTTTCTAAAGAAATGTTCGATTTCGATAAATTCCGGCCGGTTTCATTGTGTCGAATATTTGTTTCTTTTGGTGTTACTGGATTTCACATTTCGTTTTCTTTTGCTAAATTAAGGTGCTATTTTTCAGAAAAACGGGAAAAATAAAAAAAAATATGGGCCGGTTATTGAAAAATATTTTTTCTTTAGATAAAATTGAATTTTACGTCTTTTAGAAAATGTCTCCGGTATCTATTGAGTGAATTGAAAATATAAATTTTTCACAAGAAGGTCAAACATTGGGCTTAAGAATTTATTCAATAATAAGCTATGTCTTGCACATTTTTTTGTGGGGAGAATTGTCTATGAAAAAAAACGCGGTTTTTACATGCTTTATTTCAATAGCTATCGTCCTGTGGATATTCCCGTCTATCGGGTATTCCCAGGAAAAGCAGGAATTTAAAGATTTTAAGGAACTGGATATCGAGGAGTTGCTAAATCAGAATACCTCCATTGCCGCTAAAACGGAGCAAAAGGTAAGTGAGGCTCCGGGCATTGTCACTGTGATTACCGCTCAAGAGATCGAGGCTATGGGCGCCCGGGACCTGCGCGATATTCTTGAAATTGTTCCGGGATTCGAGTTTTCCCGGGTCAGAAACGGATTGCAATTGGTTGGAGTTCGCGGCACCAAAGATTCCCGGTCAACGGCCAAAGTACTCCTTCTTGTGGATGGGGTGCCATACAACACGTTGATGTATGGTATGTCGTTGGTCGGCGGATACGAGATCAATGCCGATGCTATCGAGCGTCTCGAAATAATACGCGGTCCAGGATCGGCTCTTTACGGACGAAACGCGTTCAATGGCGTTGTCAATGTCATCACCAAATCCGCCCGTAATAATGGTAACACTGGAGTGAGGTTGTTGACCATCGGGGGGAATCACAATACATTGGGAGCCGGGATCTCATATGGTGTTCGCAGGGATGATTGGGATCTCTATTTGAATGTTCTGAAATTCAATACCGACGGTCATCAATCGGGATTCGACAATGGGATGGGCGGCACATCGCCCTGGGATCTATCCAGGGGCAACCTTCATTTTAATGTCAAAGCGAATGTTGGGAAGTTTCAGTTCACCGGACTGTATTCGGATTCCACGCTTGGGAGTTCTCATGGTCCGTTTGTCACCGGTTCTGAGATTTTAACCTCCCGGGGCTCTTACTCCTTGATGTATCAGACGAAGTTATCCGAGAAAATGAACATTTCGGCGGAACTCATTTTCCAGCATCTCAAAGAGGTTCAGGATCTTGAAATATTCAAGCCGAATTTGCCTGCGCCTTATGGAATGGTATATCCCAACGGTATGTATGTGAAACCTGAATATTCTGAGTATAAATATGGAATAGAAACGGAGTTCAGTTACCGGATTTCCGACAATCACCAGCTATTGGCCGGGATTCAATTGGAACGTTATGGAGTTAACAATTGCGATATCCGGTCCAGTTATGATTTATATTCCAATGGCAGCCCCGCTCTTTTTTATATTCGGAATGGGGAAAAATTCTACTATGGCAGGGATGATATGCCCATTGAATCAAGAGGTTGGATTCAGGGTAGTGGCCATGATTATTATAATCTGGCGTTTTATATTCAAGATACCTGTTACCCGGTCAAAAATGTCGGAGTGACAGTCGGCGGCAGATACGACGTTGACAGTGAATTCGGAGGAGTCTTTAATCCCCGTGGGGCCATTGTGTGGGAATTTATTAAAAATGGTAATGTGAAATTACTATACGGCCAGGCCTACCGCGCCCCCAATTGCCAGGAGCAGTTCAAAACCACAGGTTTTGCCATTGGAAACGAAGAGCTGAAACCCGAGCGGATAAAAACCCTTGAATTGGGGCTTGGCTACCGGTTCAAAAATTTTAGTTCCGGAGTGAACTTCTTTTATAACAAATTGGATGATGTTATCTATGTTGAATCCCGCTCATTCGGCGAGCCGAATACTTATCTGAATGTCGGGGAAAACATAGCCCAGGGATTTGAAATAGAGAACAAGTTTTTCCTGGACAAGACTTTCTGGTTCTTTTTGAATTATAGTTATACCGATTCTGAAGATAAACGCCTGTTGCTGGGCAATGAAAATGTGGAAAACGAGGAGATTACACCCCACATTGACATTGCTCCGCACAAATTGAATCTTGGTTTTAATGTAGGATTTCTCGATTATTTCAACGTGAATACAAATCTCATATATCGTAGCCGCCGCCAGCGCTTTGACGCTGTTGAGGATTCGGTCGGTCCTTACACTCTTGTCAACACAACGCTGACGGTAAAAAACCTGATAAAAGCGCTAACCATTTCCGCGTCGGTTTTTAATGTATTCGATGAAGAATATTACGACCAGGAACCCGGTTTACAATACCAGCCGGCTCAGCCTGGGCGTAGTTTCGTTTTGAAAGTAAGCTACGAATTCTAAATGAACGACTAATTGCGAACTGCTTTGCTTATGATTAAATCTATGTGCTTTTCTTTTTATAATGGCGCCTCCACCGGCATTACCAATCGCGTCAAGCCAGTGGTGGGGCTTTGCTTGATTTTTTTCAAAAGAGAGGTTTATAACGAATCGAAAATGAAAGAGACAGGGAATGCATCGATGTGGAGGTCGGGGTTCGTCGTTTCATATTTGGGTACAGTTCGACTTAAAGTCAACATGGTGGAACAGGATAAAGTAAATTGGAACTGTAAATTGGAGAAAAGGTTTTTGTGATGTCTGGAAAAAATTATGGAAAAAAGAGGTTTGAACGATGAACATTGAAGTGAAAGAATTTACTGACTTTAAACACTACAACGAATGTTTGGATTTGCAAGGCGAAATTTTCGGGTTAAAAGATGCGGATAAAGTTCCTTCTCCCTTATTGAGTATGTTAAACCGGAGAGCTGTTCCAATGGGAATTTTACTGGGAGCGTTTATCGAGGAAAACGGCCGGGAAAAAATGGTCGGTTATATGATAAATGTCGCCACCCTAAATGTAGATTCCATTTATTGTATGATGATTGGGGTATTGCCTCAATATCACAATTTGAATATCGGGTTCCTGCTTATCAGCCGGTTGCAAAAAATCGCTCTGGAAAAGAATATCAGGTATTTTTATTGTATCTATGAATTATTGGAAGGTCGATTGGGGAAGTTTTATTTCGATAAGATTGGACTTTTTGGTATTAAATATGAAGTGTCGGCTTTTGAATTAGCAGGCAAAAAGGAACTTCCAATAGATGTATTTTTGGTATATGGTGATTTTGCCGGCGACCGTTTAAAAAAGCGCCTGTCCGAAGCTCCGGCTCCAGGCATTCGGAAAGAGTTTCCTACAAATTGCCCTATAGTCAATGAAGACCGATGGCTTGACGCTGAAACCGTGTTGGTTGAAATTCCAGAAGATTTCCAGGCGTTGAAAAAATTTGATATGGATACGGCGATTCGTTGGCGATTGAGCACCCGGAAAATATTCGATGAGTACATCAACCGTCGTCAATATTATGTCGCGGAATTTTTCACTGTAAAAGAAAATGCCAAGCGAAGCAATTATTATATGTTGAAAAAGAAGAGGGAGGCGGACATTGTTGAGCGAATTTTATAATAATACGCCCGCTGTCTTTTTGGCTCATGGTTATGTGGGTGAAGTTCTTGGAAAAACAATCCATGGCGTGTTGATGCACAGCCAGGTTTTCCGCGTTACAGCGTTAGTGGATCGTTTCAAAGTGGGACAGGACACCAGTGAGATTTGCCCGGGGGTCACCGTTAAAGTACCGATCTATGGTTCTTTGTACGAAGCATTGGCTGGTTCCCCCAAAGTATTGATCCTGGCGGGGGCTCCTCATAAGGAGCGTCTTGACGATTTAAAACTCGCCGTCCGTTCAGGTATGGATATTGTCAATCCCTCATTTGACTTTCTCAAGGCAATACCGGCGCTGGTCGGTCTGGCCGCGGAATATGGGACCCGGTTGATTGATCTCAGGGATGTCGAGCTGAATCTCAGGGATGCGGACGGAAGTATTGTCAATATCAATTCAAAAGTTGTTTTTATAATGGGCACCGATTGCGGGGTCGGAAAAAGGACCGCCACGTTTGAATTGGTCCAGGAAGCGAGGCGGCGGGGAATTAATGCCGCGTTTGCCGCCACCGGGCAGACCGGCCTCATGTTGGGGTGTGACGCGGGGATAATCGTGGATGCCATTCCCAATAATTATGCCGCCGGAGCGGTAGAGGGTATGATCCTCGATCTTGACAAAAAGGGATATGAGATCATCTTTTTAGAGGGCCAGGCATCCCTCATGCATTATTCCGGCTCCGGTTCCATTGTGCTGTTACATGCCGGCAATCCTCACGCGATTGTTCTTGTCCATGATCCCTCGCGGCAAATGCATGTGGAAATGGGTGATTCGCCTATCTTCCAAATGTGCCCTCTGGATAGGGAAATCGAGATTATCGAGTCGCTTGGATTGCCCGGCGGCAATTCATTCAAAGTAGCGGCCCTTGCCACCAGGGGATTTGAAAATCTTTCTATATTGAAGCAATCAACCGATTTACCGGTGGCCGACGCGAGAATGAAGGGAGGATCTTCACTCTTATTGGACGCGGTGTTGGAGCATCTGGATTGCGCATATCAATGGAGGCCATACAATGCGGCGCGTGCATGTTAAAACCCACAAATTTTTCAATCAGGTCAGCCGTCAGGCGATGTTTGAAAAGGTGGGCGGGTATGTCAATAAGTTCTACGAATTGGAGCTCGAGATAGAAAATATGAAAAAGGAATATAACCTGGAAAAGATTTACCGCTTTGATCTAGGGGAAAATTTCCAGGGTTTTTCTCCTAAAATTAAGGACTACATCCAGGGGATGGTGCAGGGCGATGCTCTGAACCGCAGTCTC
This sequence comes from uncultured Clostridia bacterium, assembly GCA_964491915.1. GTDB lineage: Bacteria > Acidobacteriota > Aminicenantia > UBA2199 > UBA2199 > JAHELQ01. The sequence goes on along the minus strand of CAZBHS010000044.1, from coordinate 17,504 downwards.
AATAGTTATCCCGAACGGAGTCAATCGGTGTTGAAAGCCCGGTTGTCGGATAAATTCCAAATCCCGGAGAAATGGGTTATCATTGGCGCCGGCCTTGATTCGATCCTGGATCTGATTAGCCGGGTGTTTCTGGAATACCGGGATATTTTTTTGATGCCGATCCCCAGCTTCTATCTTTTTGAGGAATATTCCGAGCGGATGGGGGCGATCCCTGTCTTTCTCGAATTGAGGGAAGAGGATAATTTCGTCTGGACGGATGAAACAACCAGAAAATTTAAAGAGATGGTCTCTAAATTCAGGCCGAAAATCGCCTGGGTGGCGAATCCAAACAATCCGACCGGGCAATATATAGAACCGGATGTCTTGCATGATCTGATTAGCTTTGCCAATTCCTATAACACTTTTTTTGTGGTGGACGAGGCGTATGGAGAATATATGGATACCCCGGAACGGGCTGTCAGCGCATCCCAGTTCATCCACAAGTTCGAAAATCTGATGGTGTTGCGAACCTTCTCGAAAAAATATGGGCTGGCGGGTATTCGGGTGGGCTACTTGATGTGTTCCTCGCAGGAAATCATCGAAGCCATTCTCCTGCATCGTCATCACTTTCCGGTGCCTCAAATGTCTGTGGACATCGCTCAGATGGCTATGGAAGATAATGACTTTCTGGTTCAATCGCAAAAGGAGACAATCCAACATCGAGAGGATTTGTGTTCCTCCTTTCGCACACTGAAGAATTTTTCTTTTGTCCCTTCTTGTTCGAGTTTGTTGATGATAAAAAATCAGCGGTTAACCAGTTCGGTATTGCTCGATCTGTTCAAGCAGAGGGGAATCATCGCCTCAGGCCTTGAAATCTCCGGTTTAGAGGGAAAAAATTATTTGAGAATAACAGTGGCTAACACAGAAGCGAATGAATATCTCTGCAAAATCTGTCGAGATATCGACAAAAAATCTGAGGATGTTGGGCGTGAAGCTGAAATCGCGCTCTTTTAATTTAATGGATAAATTTTTGAATGTTGGAATTGGACTTGACAAAACACTAAGGGTTTCTTATATTTTGAACGTGTTGTATCGCTTAATTGTCAAGCGAAATATTGTTTGTTTAGGTGTGAGATTGTAAACGTGAAAAAGACACTCTGTATATTGATGATTTCCCTGTTCCTGATGAACGGCATTGTTCTGGCGGAGAGCCGGTTTTCCGATTTGCCTGTCGATCAGCAGATATTATTGATTCTGACGACCTTGAAATACAACAAAACCTTTATGAACCGGCTCAATGATATTGAGCGGATCTCAATAGGATTCTTTCATACCAGATTATCCAAGTCGATGGAAGCGAAGTCCAGAGTACTGGAAGTGTTTGAGAAGGATTTTAAGAACAAGACATTTTATTCCAGGTCTCTTGTCATCGATGCCATTTCGGATATTTCAGCGATCAAAGCCGGCAAGTATAATGTGTTGATTGTCGGGCCCGGTTCCCAGGAGGCGATCCCGGAGATTCTCAATGCCACGCGCGAGCATAAGATTGTCAGCGCCACTGGAGTCACAGCTTTTTTAAACACCGGTATCTCGCTTGTGGTAGGTCTTAAAGATGGCAGGAAGTTTTTGGGTATTAATTTAAGGAATTCAAAAAAAGAGAATTGCCGTTTCAGTCCCACGATTTTGCAATTAGCTCTAATAATAGATAAAAATGAATAGATATATAACCCTTAGAAAAAAAGTCAATTTTATCGTGTTGTCGATCATCAGTGTCACTATCTTGATTTTTGGGTCTTACCTCATTCTGAAATTCAAGAAGATTCGCCTGGATAATTTCTATGAGCATAAAAAAAATCTGGCCAGTATTACGCTTTCCAATGTGATTCCCGGCATAGAATATAATCAAATAGACTTTATTCGCGAGTTTTTCGCGAGACTTGAAAGAGACCAGGATTTCTCTTTTGGAATCATTTACGATAGTTTCGACAACTTGTATGTTCAGCATATAAAAGAAGGGATCGCCTTTTCCCATATCGATGTAGAGAAACGAAATTTCGATGACTCGGAGTATTATGTAGTTGTAGAAAAGATTAATGTCGAACCCCAGGGAAAACTGGGGACCTTGGTGCTGGGATTCAACCGCAAGCAAATTCAGGACGAAATCAGCGTCATCGTTACCCAGATCGCGATATTTCTCGGGTTATTGGCGTTGATGTTCATAATTATACTCTATATTTTAATGGAACGGGTGGTTATTCAACCTCTGGAAAAAATCACCAGAGCTACCGAACGGGTGGCCGGGGGAGACCTTTCCGCCCGTGTGCCCCTATCCAAAAGGGACGAGCTGGGAAACCTCGGCGCCAATTTCAACGAAATGGCCGAGAACTTATCCAGGAACTTCGATACATTGGAGCGGGCGAAAAACGAGATCTTTCAATTGCAAGTCTATTTGAGCAATATTATTGAAAGCAGCCCCAATGGAGTGATTACCATTGACGGTAACGGCCGGTTTGTAAAAATAAACAAATCGGCTATCCAGATGCTGGAGCTGAATGACGGGCCGCTAATCGGTCGCTTGATCTACGAAGTGGATCTCAATTTCTTGAAATACCAGGAAGCCATCAATGAGGCCTACGCTCAGCGGCGATCCGTGCATTTCGACCGGGAACTATTGAGCATCGCCGGTAATGAGAAGGTCTTCAATATTTTGATATATCCTGTCGATTACCTTGACCGGGGAGGCGCGGTCATCTTGATTGTGGATATGAGCGAGAGAGTGTCGCTCGAGAAACAATTGGTGCAGTCCCAGAAAATGGAAGCGATCGGTACATTGGCAGGCGGGATCGCCCATGATTTTAATAATATCTTGACCATCATCATGGGGTACCTCTCTGTTCTGAAGTTCCAGGTAAAGGAATGGGGTGTTCTCGATAAAATCAATCTTATCGACGCGGCGGCCCAACGGGCCGCCGAGCTGGTAAAACAGATTCTGGTTTTGTCCCGGAAAGAATCGGGGAAGTTTGATCATATCAATTTGATAGAGGTGTTGGAAGGCGTTCTTAAAATGATCAAGGAATTTTTCCCCAGGTCCATCAAAATTCAAAAATATTCCGATGACGAATCATATCCTTTGTATGGAGATAAAAATTTACTCAGTCAGATGTTGATGAATTTATTGATCAATGCCAGGGATGCGATCGAGGCCTCTCCCAATAAAGACAACGGGTATCTCCAGATTTCGTTGAAAGAGATTTACGTGGATTCCTACCTCAAGAAATTTTACAATGTGGATGTGGAAGGTAGATATGTGGAAATGAGGATTTCCGATAACGGTTGCGGTATGGACGAGAAAATAATGGCGAACATTTTCGACCCTTTCTTCACATCGAAACCCAAAGGCAAGGGGACGGGACTCGGCCTTTCCATTGTATACAGTATCGTCAACAATCATGGCGGTGTTATCAACGTTCATAGCGAAAAAAATGTCGGTAGTACGTTTGTCGTGATGCTCCCGATTGGGAAAGACAGTAAATCCAAGAGAGCCGAAGCTGAACAAAAACTACATCATGGAAGAGGTAACATTGTGGTGATTGACGATGAACCGGAGATTTTGAATACCATCGCCGACATGTTGGGTGTTATGGGATATGATGTACAGTGCTTCAGCAGCGGATCCGAGTTTCTATCGCATTTCGAGATACATTACAAGGAAATCGATCTGGTCATTCTTGATATCATGATGCCGGAGATGGACGGTATGAAAACCTATACAAAGCTGAAAGGATTGGCTTCGGATATACCGGTCGTGCTTAGTTCGGGCTATTTCGAGGACAAACTGAGACACGAGTTCCAGAAAGAGGTAGGGGAGATCTATTTTCTTCCAAAGCCTTTCAGCATCTACGAGTTGTCCCAAACTGTGCATTTATTGGTCAACAAACCCGCGGACCAAAAACCTCAGGTTGAAGATTAAAATTAAGAATCATTGCGGCTTACTGTTGACAAACCGGGGTATAATTTATTATAATACCGTATTGTTTGATTGCCGGAGTGGCGGAATTGGCAGACGCATCAGACTCAAAATCTGACGGGGATTATCCCTGTGAGGGTTCGACTCCCTCCTCCGGCAAGCTCACAACACCCAATCCAATCAATGATGACTCCACCCAATGTGTTATCCAAAAATAGTGATAAATTTTGAGAAAAACGGTTGATTTTTACTGAATTATGGTATATTCTTAGCTCTAGCTTGACCGGAAAAATGAGTACGGTGCTTGTTGTTTTAACATATTTCCATGCTAAAAAATCTTTTTCGGTGTACTCGGAATAATCTTGTCCCAAGGAGAATCGCACAATGGCTGAAAGTGCCATGCTATGTAAAGACGGTAAGATTGTGGGTATCGAAGGCGGTCATTTCAGGGTCTTAATCACCACCCCCTCCGCCTGCGCATCCTGTCATGCAAAATCATTGTGTTCCACCCTCGATTCAAAGGAAAAAGAAATTGTCGCTCAATCCCGCCAACAATTGCAAGTGGGGGATTTGGTCCGTATAGAAATGGAAGAGCGACTGGGTTGGATCGCCCTGTTTTATTCGTTTATCTTACCGTTCCTCATTATGATTCTCATCCTATTCGGTTTGTTTGCCTCCGGTGTGAGTCAAACGACCTCCGCATTAATAGCTGTAGTAAGTCTTGCGCCTTATTACCTGGTGTTATATAGATTCAGGAAAAGGATTGAAAAAGATTTTGTCTTTTTGGCAGTAAAGAAAGACTAAACTTTAAATGATTGAATGAGGTGAATTGTGAATCCGGTTATTTATTCATTGACCATGTTGGGTGCTGTTGCTGCCGTGGCCGCTGTCATTCTGTTTGTAGTGGCCAAAAAATTCAAAGTGGAGGAAGATCCCCGTATCGACGAAGTGTCTGAACTTCTGCCCGGCGCCAACTGCGGCGGGTGCGGATATCCCGGTTGTCGCGGTTTTGCCGAGGCGATCGTGAAAGCCGCGGACGAGGGTGATATCTCCGCTCTAAATTGTCCTGCCGGCGGCAGCGTTACAATGACTAGTATCGGCGAGTACTTGGGTTTAGAGGTAGCCGAGTCTCTGCCGACCATAGCGGTGGTTCGCTGTGGAGGAACAAAGGAAAAAGCTCCACCGAAATTATCCTATGACGGTCCGTCAAAATGTGTGATCGCCAACAAGTTATTTAGCGGCGAAAATGGCTGTCCATATGGATGCCTTGGCTTAGGCGATTGTGTGGCGGCTTGTGATTTCGATGCCATTCACATCGATCAAACCACCGGTCTTCCGGTTGTTGACAAAGAGAAATGTGTCAGTTGCGGCGCTTGCGTCAAGGCATGCCCCAGAAACATTATCGAAATCCGGCCGGTTGGCAAGAGAGAGCGTCGCGTCTGGGTCTCCTGTATGAACCGGGAAAAAGGCGGCGTTGCCATGAAAAACTGTAAAGCCGCGTGTATCGGTTGTATGAAATGCGTCAAAGAATGCCCTGTCGATGCTATTACCGTCAAAAACTTCCTGTCCTATATCGATATGGACAAGTGCATTGCCTGCGGTAAGTGCGTGTCTGTATGTCCTACCGGGGCTATCGCGGCGACCTTTACACCACCGAAGCCGAAACCGAAACCGAAACCCGAACCCGCGCCGAAAGAAGCGGCAAAGGAAGCGGGGGCGTAAAAATTCAAACGGAGTTGCAATGAAACTAAAAACTTTTAAAATTGGAGGCGTGCATCCGCCGGAGAACAAAATCTCGGCCGATATGCCTATAGAAACATTGCCCTTACCGGACAAGGTAAGCATTCCTTTGTGCCAGCATTTGGGCGCCCCGGCGGTTCCTACCGTCAAAAAGGGCGACGCCGTGAAAGTCGGGTCCTTGATTGCCAAAGGCGAAGCCTTTATTTCCGCCAACATTCATTCGTCCGTGTCCGGTACTGTCTTCAGTATCGATGATGTGATGGATGCCAGCGGTTACAAGACCAAAGCCGTGGTTATCAAGGTGGACGGTGACGAATGGGAAGACACAATCGACCGTTCAGCGGATTTGGCCAAAGAGGTCGAACTGGAACCCGAAGCTATTGTCGAAAAAATCAAGGAACATGGTATCGTCGGTCTGGGCGGCGCTTGCTTTCCCACCCACGTGAAGTACATGTTCCCGGCGGGCAAAACCGCGGATGCCGTTGTTATTAACGGCGTTGAATGCGAACCCTACCTGACCTCCGACCACCGGTTGATGCTGGAACGGCCGGATGAGATTCTGGTGGGGGTGCAGATTTTGATGAAAGCCGCGAAAGTCGAGCGGGCCTTCATCGGAATCGAAGCCAACAAAATGGACGCCATCGAGTTGTTGACCGAAAAAGCCAAGGACTATCCGGGTATCGAAGTTGTGGCCCTGAAAGTCCAGTACCCCCAGGGGGCTGAAAAACAATTGATCAAAGCAATATTGAACCGCGAAGTTCCCAGCGGGAAATTGCCTCTGGATGTCGGCTGCGTGGTCAACAATATCGGAACCGCTCTGGCGGTGTACGAAGCTGTCCAGAAAAACAAACCCTTGATCGAGCGGGTTGTCACCCTTACGGGTAAAAAGCTCGAAAAAACCGGGAATTTTTTGGCCCGCGTCGGTGTGCCGGCCGCCAAACTCCTGGAAGCCCTCGGTTCGGACATGCCCGACGGCACCGCCAAGATCATCTCCGGCGGCCCCATGATGGGCAAAGCGGCCCCAGGGCTCGACATTCCCATCACCAAGGGCACATCCGGTTTGGTCCTGATGGATGAAGCGGAAGCGAAGCGCAGCAGCGTGCAGGCTTGCATCCGTTGCGGCAAATGCGTCACTGTGTGCGCCATGGGATTGGAGCCTTATCTGCTGGAGAAATTGTCCGAACGGGATAATTTTGAAGAAGCTGAAAAGGAAATGATCGCCGATTGTATCGAATGCGGCTCCTGCAGCTATACCTGCCCGTCATCCCGACCTCTGCTCGACCTGATCCGTTACGGCAAGGCCAATGTGATGAGAATCCGGGCCGAAAGGAGGCAAAAATGACCAGGCAGTTGACACTGTCCCTATCTCCCCATGAAAAGGGAAACGAAAAAGTTGAAAAAGTGATGTGGGGCGTTGTGATCGCCCTGTTGCCGGCCCTGTTTTCTTCCATCTACTACTTCGGCTTCGGCGCCGTCAAAGTCGTGGTTTTGGCCATGGTCTTTTGCATCGGCACCGAGTATCTGATCCAGAAATTCATCACCAAGCAGGAAGTGACCGCGTTTGACGGTTCAGCCGCCATCACCGGTTTGCTGCTGGCGTTCAATGTGCCGTCCACCGTCCCCTGGTGGATGTTGTTGGCAGGTTCCGTGATTGCCGTCGGTATCGCCAAAATGACGTTCGGCGGTTTGGGTAAAAATCCCTTCAACCCCGCCCTCGTCGGCCGCGCATTCATGCTGGCCAGCTTCCCCGTGCAGATGACCACCTGGCCCGTGCCCTTCGATAAAATCTGGAGCATGGGAGCCGATGCCGTAACCGCCGCCACCCCGTTGGGCATATTGGCGGAGAAAGGCGTTGCCGGTCTTCCCACCGCTCTGGATCTCTTCCTGGGCAACGTGGGAGGTTGTATCGGTGAAACATCCGCTATCGCCATCTTGATCGGCGGTATTTACATGTTATACAAAAAGATTATCACCTGGCATATCCCGGTCTTCTACCTCGGCTCCTTGGCCGTGATCTCCGGGATTTTCTGGTTGGTGGATCCGGGCAAATACGCCGATCCCCTCTTCCATATGTTGGCCGGCGGCGCGATGCTTGGCGCCTGGTTTATGGCCACCGACATGGTAACCAGTCCCATGACCGTCAAAGGGCAGATTATTTTCGCCGTGTTCGGCGGTTTGTTATGCGGCTTGATCCGTATCTTCGGCTCCTATCCCGAAGGATGTTCGTACTCCATCCTCATCATGAACGCGTTTGTGCCGCTGATCGACAAGTACTGCAAACCCAAACGTTTTGGCGCGGAGGTGAATTATGGCTAAAAGCAAAAAATTACCCTCTACATTTTTAAATATGGTGTTGGTCATGACCCTGGTGGCGGTTGTATCCGCCATGGCAATGGGTTTTACCTACACCGCCACCAAAGAGGCCAGAGAAATGGTGGAAGTCAAACGCACTCTGGCGGGTATTCAGAATGTCATGCCCGGCTTCGATAACGAACCGGACAAAGAGAAATTTGTGGTGGAAGGTTACGAAGGCCTGGAATTCTATCCCGCCAAAAAAGGCGAGGAAATGCTGGGCACAGCCATCAAAACCTATTCCGATAAAGGTTTCACCGGCGATGTCTGGATTATGGTGGGATTTGACAAGGAAAACAAGATCAATAATATCTCTATCCTGAAACACGCTGAAACTCCCGGACTGGGTAGCAAGATGGGTGAAGCCAAATTCAAGGACCAGTTCAACGGCAAGGACCCCGCGATATTCAAAGTCACCGTCAAAAAAGACGGCGGCGACGTGGACGCCATTGCTGCAGCCACCATCAGTTCACGGGCATTTTGCGATGCCGTGACCAAGGCATACGAAGCTCTGAAAAAGAAAGAAAGCGAGGTTAACAATGAGTCTGTGGAATGAGTTTACCAAGGGACTTTTAAAAGAGAACACAGTCTTTGTACTGCTTCTGGGTATGTGTCCCACCCTGGCGGTCACAAGCTCCGCCATCAACGGTCTTGGTATGGGATTGGCCTCCACCGCCGTGTTGGTGGGCTCCAATATGGTGATCTCCCTATTGAAAAAATGGATCCCCGACAAGGTGCGTATCCCGGTCTTCATCGTTGTCATCGCCAGTTTTGTGACGATCATCGATCTGACCATGGGCGCTTATCTTCCCGACTTGCATGAAGCGTTGGGTATCTTTATCCCGCTAATTGTCGTCAACTGCTTGATCCTGGGTCGCGCAGAGGCGTTCGCTTCCAAAAACACCTTGCTGCCCTCTATCGTGGACGGCCTGGGAATGGGGTTGGGATTCTCCTTCGCCTTGACATTGCTTGGCAGTGTGCGGGAGGTCTTGGGAGCCGGCTCTATCTTCGGCTTCAAATTCGTGGCTGAAGATGCCAACACCATGCTCCTCTTCATCTTGCCTGCCGGCGCGTTCATCACATTGGGTATGTTGATCGCCGCCATCAATCAGATGAAGAAGAAAGCGGCGTAACGGAGGTTGACAATGGAATATTTTGCAATTATTATCGGCGCGATTTTCGTAAACAACATCGTTCTGGCCAAGTTCCTGGGCATCTGCCCGTTCCTCGGCGTCAGTAACAAAATCAGCACAGCCGCCGGCATGTCCGCGGCCGTTGTGTTTGTCATGACCCTGGCCACTCTGGTAACCTACCTGATCCAGGCCTTGATCCTGGTTCCCCTCAACATCGAGTTCATGCAGACCGTCAGTTTCATCCTGGTCATCGCTTCATTGGTGCAGATGGTGGAATTGGTGATGAAAAAAGTGAGCCCCCCGCTGTATCAGGCTCTGGGTGTGTTCCTCCCCTTGATCACCACCAACTGCGCCATCCTCGGCGTTGCCGTACTCGTAACCCGAGTGGATTACAACCTGGTGGAAGCTGTGGTGTTCGCTATCGCGACAGCCATCGGTTTTGGTCTGGCATTGATTCTTTTTGCCGGGATTCGTGAACGGTTGGAATTATATGATATTCCCGAAGCCATGAAAGGGGCGCCTATCGCCCTCATCACCGCCGGACTCCTGTCCCTGGCGTTCATGGGCTTCTCCGGCATGGTTTAAACCGGACGATTGTAATATCGCTATAGATATATCAAAGCAGGGGCGTGTCTAACGCTCCTGCTTTTTTTTATCACGCCAATCCAGTGATTTTTTCTGAAGCTCCACTGATGAAAATTCTTTCTTGAATTCTTTCAAAGCTCCAACCCAACTCTTGCTTTCGAGTCTATCTATATCTTGATTTCGATCTTTTCTCATAATTTCTTTCGAGACTTTATTCATGCTCTTTTCCCAATATGGTCTGCGATGCGCATGGCATTGGCCATGATGGTGAGGGATAGATTCTTGGCTGCGATATCCGGCAATACGGCGCCGTCCACGATATGTACCCCCGGCTCTCCAGCCAATTGTCCGAACCGGTCTGTTTCATAATCATTTTTCGGCTTTTCTTTCATCGGCAACGTCCCGGCGTAATGAATTCCATACCCCGGTTTGGAGTAAGTGGTAAAGAGCGAGCTAGCCACAACCCCCAATTTCAAAAACCCATTGGCCACCATACTAATGGCTTTCTTGTCCAGATTATACGGCGGGCAACTGATCGCCAGCATCCCCTCCTGCGTCAAGCGCAACGACGCGCTATTCTCTTGACTGGAAGGAAAGAACAAAAACATCACCAATACCGAATTGGCCGCCATACGAATCAAGCGCATATTATTGCGGGCGGAAAAAGGAAACTGCTCGAAAAACGCGGCCCGCGCCGGAGATGTCAATTCCAGGATGCCTCCTTGCAGCAGAAGCCCCCGCTCCCGCAAATCGAACACCGCGCTCACATGCCCCATACCAAAGGCTTCGGTTTCCAACCTACTGCCGATAAACTCCGGGAAAATCAACGGCACCTGCACCAGCGGATTATCCACCAGCCGAAGCTCCGTCGAGTAATCTTCGCGGGACGCCAGCACAATCTTCGTCGAATTGATGGCTCCGGCAGCCAGGACCAACTTCTTGGTCCGAAACGACACATCGCTCCCTTCGTCCAGATCGCGGGCCAACACCACAATCCCGTCGCCATCCCGCTTCCACGACGTCACCAGCATCCGCCTGCGATAATCTACCGCGTCTTCCTTCGCCAACCGCTCCAACGTGAACGCCGGATTGTACACATGCGGCAACTTCGGCAGCCACGAATCCGTATTGTTATACCGCCCCTCAGCCGACCGTCCATTATGGTCGCTACTCAGAACCCCCAACCGGGGGAATCCCATATATATGCCTTTCTTATTGAGTTTGTTCCGTTTTTTCAAATACCTGCGATACAATTTGCCGGATTTCCGGGAAAAATTCAACGGCTCCAACAAATCCCGGTCCGTCCCGAAATAGGGAGTGAGATCGTCCTCTTTCCCAATAATCCCAATCTCCCGCGTCAACGCGTCATAATAAGGCTCCAATTCCGCCGCCGACACCGGCATCGACGCCAGTTCGCGGTCATTGTACCTAAACAACCCCGCCCCCCAAGCGCTGGCCAGTCCCCCTGTGGCAAAACTCTGCACCGCCTTGAAGCCATCCTCTTTCAGCGGCGACAACTCCTCCGCCCCCTCGATCACATACTGCATCATCGGAGATGTCAGTTTCGGCGACATGGTGGTGCGGTTCAAGATATTGTAAATCCCCTCATGCCGCTGTCCCATCATCAACTCATGCACGCTGTGCCGTTTGCGATAGTCATAGAAGTTTTCATCGATGTCATCATGCGGCGGCGGCTCATTGCCCACATCCAACACCAACGGTTTGACGCGATGCCCAATAGCGCCCATAGCAGCGCCCACTCCGGCGGGGCCGGAACCAACGATTATCAGGTCGTGTAATTTAGTCATGGTTTTTTAAAAGAGAGAATCATCATCCCCTTGAAGAGTTTCCAAATGGAGCTGAATGTCCCGATGGCGCACAGCCAGTAGCCCTTGATGAGATTATCCCGCTCGTTAATAAACCGCGAATAGTTCTCCGGCAATGTCTCCGCCAGATACACCATGGCCTTGAACTTGTCCGACAAGATCCCCAGACGCCCCCTAAACCGGGCGGCATATTCCAGAGCCTCCAAATCCGACACCCTCTCCATCCAGCGGCCATAATCATCCTTCTCTGCCGCCGAATAATTCCCTTCGATTTTCCGCGCCGCCCCGGCGAACCGTTCTTCCAAAATCTCAGGCAGTCCTTCTCCGAAAATCGCAAAATAAATTCGTTCCGCTTCTGTTTTTTTTCTGTTTTTCCGCATGACACATCTCTTATAGAAGCTCCATTGTAGAAGAATTCCCCCCTAAAGTCAACAAATCCCCCCTCCTCCCAAAAAACACCACCCCAATCCCCACCCCATAAAATTCCCGCCTCCCAAAACACTTCTCACACCACAAAATGTTCCCCCGTCGCCAGGATATTTTCCTTCGTCGCCACAAACAATTCCACCGTCGCCACAATTCGTTCATCCGTCGCCACAAACAATTCCTTCGTCACCACAATTCGTTCATCCATCGCCACAAACAATTCCACCGTCACCACAATTCGTTCTTCCGTCGCCACAATTCGTTCGCTCTCCGCCCCCAATCAGTGGCTCTTTGCCTAAACCGTGCGTTCCCCGCCACATTGAGTGCGAGAGACGCCATAGAGTAATGAAAGTGCACCTCAAATTTTAGTTTAGTTTGATGGATTCTTGGGTGAACCAGGGCGGGCACAGTGTCCCGCCCCTACAAAAGGCGTTGCATGCGGTTGTGTGGTTGTTTGTAGGGGCGTCACCCCGTGGGCGCCCTTATGCGCGGGGGAGGAAATTCTGGGTGAGTGTCCGATGGTTTCGCGATCCAATGATCCTTTCGCTGCTTTGGGCGGGCACGGTGTCCCGCCCCTACAAAAGGCGTTGCATGCGGGGGTTGGGTTTTGTAGGGGCATCACCCCGTGGGCGCCCCTTTTGGCTTTCTTGAATTAATTGATGGTTTCGTATCGTTTGGACAATTTTGTTAGAAGGGCTTTTTCTTTTTCTGATTTTACATTGTCGAACTTTATGCCCTCACATTCGATCGATAGGATAAGGTTGCCCTCGCAAGTTATTTTTTTATTCTGCTCATCAAATTGGTGGAGAATTATTTTTTTGTCGTAGCCGCCGGAAACCAGTTTCTTTTTGTCACAAAAACGGATATCAGTCACCTTATGAGAATGCGCCTGGCTCTCATTGACCAATACATCTAATTCTTGTTTTTCCAAATCGACCTTCCAACACTGAACTTCTCCATTGGAAAAACCAAATCCGACTAGAAATTGGAGGGAATCTTTGTCAATCTGCTTAGATGCTAAACAAGTGACGGTAGATTCGACCTTAATTTCTTCGGTTATCTTTTTATTTAATTTCTTTAGATCTTTTCCGATTACACGAATCCCCTGATTTTGTAGATATGTGATGAAACAGGTATCTCCTAAATTGTCGGCGATGGTGTGGGGTTCGACTGTATGAGAGTGTATCACCTTTGACGTGTCGAGGTCTATTAGATTTAAGATGTGCTCCTCATCCTCCTCTTGAATTAACAACAGACGACTGTCCTTTATTTTTTGAATGGTATACTTCGGATTGATCTCAAATTTGGTTGTTATTTTGAACTGATCTGTTTGTCTATCTCCAAAGGTCATGAATTCTTTATCGAAAAGTACAAAGTTATCTTCAGGATATGCTACAATCTTAGATTCCGACATTTTAGTGGGAGATTCTTTAGCTGTATCACACGCAAATGCGACGATTGAGTGGACATTGTGGGCATGCTTATGCTTCCATTCTCTTATGGTAAAATTATTGTATAGAGCCAATATTTTTGTTTCTGAGCTGTTCCCCATTATTGCGAAGGACTGAACGGGGGTTGTTTCCCCTAGAAGAGCTCCAGTTAGATTTGCGTTTGAAAAGTCAGTTTCCTCCAGTATAACATTGTCCAGCCGGGACAACTTAAGCGATGTCCCTGAAAAGTTTTTACCCGAAAGGTCTGCCCCAGTTAGGTCGGCTTCATCAAGTATAAGATTAGTCCAATCTTTTCCCGGAAGTTCCCGTTTTAATTTATAGAGAAGGTTAATGGAATTGCAGCCAAGATTCTTCATTTCAGAATTATCTTCATCTTTGCAGTTTTTGGTGAGTTTCAACAGTTTCAAAAGGGCATCCTCATACAGTTGCCAATCATTTTTCTTTTTTAGAATTAAACTTGCAAAATCAATAATTTCATTAGCGAGCTTCTTTTTACTGAAAATTTGCTGTACTTTTTCTGAATCTTCCACAATTAATCTGGTTATACATCGCGCCAAAAAATATTCATACATTGATCGCTGAAAAAATTCAACGGGCCATTTTTTCCCTTCTGAATTTGCCTTTGTCTCCTTACGCGATAAAAGAGACCGGACGGCGATGTTTGCCTGCTCATTTTCCTGAACATTTGAATCTTTTTCAATTAATTTCCAGAGATCCATTGCCTCTCTCTTATTACCTATTACATCACTTAGATATACAAAGTCTTCACTACGATTATTGATTTCCCTAGCGACTTCTTCAAGAATATTTATCATGTTTTTTATGATCATTTCGTAATTTTTATACTGCTCGTGTTCTAGGGCTGCAGTTTTCCTATTTAGAGCTTTGGATATGTGAGATTCGTATAGGTCAACCTCATCTTGAATGACCTTGTTTGTACTGTCTTTAATAGTATTTCTTAAAAAATTTAGGTAAAGGGGCTTTTGACCTATTCCTACTGTGTCATATGTGTCTGAAAGTTTTTTACCACCACCTGGGGTGTTCTTTTTCTCAAAATTATCAAAATATTCTTCAACTTTTTCGCGTTCAATTGGAGCAAGCTGAATTATTTCAGGTTTATTTAACCGAAGATGAAGGTCCTGTTTCAGTTCATCATGTTCAAAAAAATTTTTCCGTGATGTTATTAGTAGTTTTACCCCAGCGAATTCATTTTGAAAGCATTCAACAAGAGCGTCCGTATTTTGCTGGAGAACTTTCTTAGTCATATCCTTTGACATTTCATCAAAACCGTCAAAAATTACTAGTATATTTTTCCCACTGTTTTTTAGTTCGATCCAATCTGATAGAGGACAAAGTTCTTCTATTCTTTGTTTCAAGAAATTGTTGCTTCTATTTACATCATTTGTTTTGAGTGTTTTTAGGGAAAACCTAATTGGAAACCAACCACTGTTGGGATCCAAGATAAATTCATCCGCAAGTTTTCTGGATAAGATATATGCGAACGCAGATTTTCCATCCCCAAACTCTCCTAATAGCAGTAATGTGGGAGATTCCTCCAAAGGTTTTTCAAGCCACTCGCGAACTTTGAATTCGACTGGCATGTCGAGTGGCTGACCAGTGTCGTCAAGACAATTCAAGTCGATGTATTCTTCAGGTGATTCGTACAGCTTTTTATAATCACTAGATTCTGATCCTAAAAGGAACTTATCTTGGTTCTTTATGTAGTCTATCAGGGGATTGGGAATCCGAAGTGGGGGAACTAGTTTTTTTTTCCAATAATTTATAATTTCGTCTTGGCTGTGACTTTCCCAATTTTCGGGATAGTTCCCTGTTTCAGTGCTGTAATAAATATTGAAAAGAGAAGGCATTAGGCTAAATAGCGCCTGAGTGCTGTCTCTTTGCTGATCTTTTGTGCATATATGAATTTTGAAGGGGTATTTATTATTTTTTGTTGAATAAGAAATATATTCTGTTAATTCATTTGAAATACCAGTTCTTGGGGCAATAAGAATCCAATGGTCAATGCGAGGATCTTTTTCAGGCGAATGTGCCTCTTTAAATTCTGCCTGAATAAGTTTCCCCCCGATTGTATTTATATTTATGGCATTTTTTTTGTTGTTTTTGCATTCAACAAGAATTACAAATTTTCTGTTGTCATTACGCTTTTGACAGACAAATTGAAGGTCGCAGCCATACTGTTGTCCCTTCCGTTGTCTTCTCCATTCTAATATGTCGATGTCTATTTGAGGAAAAAAAATGCTAAAGAATTTGAACATCTGGGACTCTAGTATTTTCCCGATTTTTTCGGGAGTCGTATTTTTAAAGATTTCTTCTTGATTGTTCTTCCCATTTTTGCGTAAAGAGATTTCTTCATTTGAAGTTTTATTACTATTCTCCTCAATGCCTACCGTTTCTTCAGCGACTTCACGTCTATTCTCAGATTGGAAATTAAAATTATTGTATTTAGATAAAACTCTCCACAATTTCCAACGCCATTCTATCGGGGATTCCTTGGATTCCCATTTATCCGCGTCTGCATTGTGAGTTTTTTCAAGATCAAAGATGAAACCGAATTCTTCTCGCAAGCGATTGATTCTTGGTAGCTTTAATTCTTCTATTGCAACAAGATTTTTCTTTCCATTTTCAAAAGAATGATTGATCATTGTCTCTCGAAGTTTTTTTTCGTATTCATTGGCAAGCTCTCGCATCTTTTGTTCTTCGACTTGGTCGTCTTTTTCTTTTGACTTTGATTCCAATTCCCTCTTTATCTTGTTTGCCTTCTCCAGGAATTCATGTGCTTTGGTTGTCTCTCCCAATTTTTCAAGAATTTCTGCTTTTTGTTGATGGGTTTCGGCTAGAGAGGCGTCTAATTTAAACTCCGTTTCTATTGCTACTTTTTTTTCTAGAAAATCCAACGCCTTTTGAAGAGAGTTCATTTTTTCATTAATCTCTGCTAAAGCTTTATATAATGGTACTAATTTCAATAGCAGATTGTTTTCTTTGTAAATTTTTTCAGCATTTAGAAGTAGCGGCACAGCTTTTTTTAGCCTTCCCTGCTCCTTTAGAATCAGTGCTTGGTTTTTGTAGGAGCTAGCCAAACCTAGCAAATTTTGTAGTTCTCTATATATTCTTTCTTCTCTTTTGAGCAATTCCAACGCCTCGTCTTTTTGCCCTAAATCTGCGCGAATTAGCGCCTGGTTTCCGTAGGAGGCTGCCAATCCCGCTATGTTTCCTAGCTCCTTGTTTATTTCTTCCTCTTTTTTATGCAATGCCATGGCCTCGTCCAGTCGTCCCGAAGCTTTGAGAATCAGGGCCTGGTTTGCGTAGGTTCTTGCCAATCCTGCCCTGTTTCCCAGTTCTTTTTCTATTTCTTCCTCTTTTTTATGTAATTCCATGGCCTCGTCCAGTCGTCCCGAAGCTTTGAGAATCAGGGCCTGGTTTCCGTAGCAGGTTGCCAATCCCGCCCTGTTTCCCAGTTCCTTGTTTATTTCTTCCTCTTTTTTATGCAATTGCATAGCCTCGTCGAGTTGTCCCCGGCTTCTTAGAATAAGTGCTTTGTGAGAATAAACTATGACTAGTAGGTTTTTATCGTTGGGGAATGTTTTCTCGGTAATATCGCAGAGGCGGATGAAGAAGTCAGTATGTCCTCTATACTCACAGAAATTATATAAATCATCGATCCAGTCGATAAGACGAGGATCTTTTGATTGTCGGGCGATTATAAGGGCTTCTTCAAGTTGGGGGAAGAGTTCATCTTGGCGGGTGAATTGGATGTCTGGATTGGTGAAAATTTTGTGGATTAGATCTAAAAAATCGGGAGCGAATTGATTAGAGAAACGTTCGCGAATAATTTCTCGGACAATTGGATGGAGATGATATGTTCTTTGGGGGTGTATTTCTTTTTTCAAGCACCATGAATGGGAGTATAACGCTTCCAATTGCCGCATGATTTCTGGATTTTGCGTTAATTCTTGGAGAAAGTCCAGCGGGATGGGGCCGGGGGCGCAGGTGGCGAGGTATTGGAGGGTTTTTATATGGTCGTCTG
>CAZBHS010000043.1:0-52307 GCA_964491915.1 uncultured Clostridia bacterium | reverse complement strand
AGAAACGGTCGATTAAATTATTATGATTTTAAAAGCCGCATTCGATTGTGGCAATGTGTAAAAGTCCCTTCCCCGGCAGCTTTCAGATCAAATGTTCATTTTGAAAATCGACAAACCATTCAGGATCAAAGAATAACTAGACTTTTGCACATTTCCATGAGCGAAGGCGGCATGACGGCGATGTGGGAATGTGAAAATCCCTGAACACCTGGAGGGGCTTTTCAAGGGATTGTGGTAATCTGTAAAAATCACTCAACCGAGATGCAATCATCGCCAATCTAAATTTGAGCAAAGCGACAATCTAAGAAAAGCACAAAAACCGATTTTTGCAGATTTCCACGAGACCGGCATTTCCATATCGCGCTTTTTAAATCTATCGAGGAAAGCTTTGAATTCCGAGTAGAAACCAGAGGCAAGAGGCAGACAAAAAAGCCTTCATTACGCCCAGTATCTCCGTCCCCCTGCAATGGGTATGCCTCTTCTGACACTGGGGAGAAGTAAAACATGCTGATATGTCGCCTTCAAAGGCTGCTAGCGCGCAAACCAATCCAACGGGTGTAGCGTTAATTGCCGATGGGAAATTTGTTCAGATGGCAGCCGGTCCCAGTGTAATTTGCCGGTTCGATATCAAGCTGCTGTATTTTCAGCAGATAAAATCGTTCGTTCATGTCTTCACTTCATATTTTGACCAAAAGCTTCGTTTTCGGCCATGGGCCTGAGTGATCTGCACTTTGAAAGCGTCGTGATTATGAAATTCTTTCCAGTCGGCGACGCTTTCCGCCAGCGAATCCAACTTTTTCAGATACCGAATACCATGGGGATATGCTTTGGTGTACCCACGTTCCAGAATGGAGACAAGCAGACTGCGATATATCAGGCTGGTAACAAGATGGCGGCCTTCCGACTCCATCGCTTCCGCCAGAGAGAGCAGGCTGCCGTAATGATTGCCATCGAGCTGGTCGGCACGCCCCAGAAGATATTCTTCGGCTTCATCTATCTTCCCAACTACAATCAGGAACTCGGCATCGGATTCCCGGAGTCTTTCGATTTTTAGGATTTTCTCAACCTCATCGCTAATCACATCATCCCGTTTGTCATGCCCGATCACATCCAGAAGCGCCTGCAGGGTTTTGGTAGAATGATAGGATCTGAAATTCCGGAGCAGAAGCTCCTTCAGTTTTTCAGAATCACCCTGCTTATTGTAGATCTCCTCCAGTAACTTATCCCGCTCGTTTGCTTGAAAGGTTTCACCTTCTGGAATTTTCTTCAGCCAGGAATGGGCCGTCTCAACATCTCCGCATTCAAGATAGACCCGAGCAATATCAATCAGCGCTGCTGTGGACAACTTTCCCCATGAAGCGATTCGAGTCTTTTCAAACAGCTTTGCATCCTTGATCTGGCGGGCCAGCGATTCGATCAGCCTCTGGTAATGACGCTTGCCGTATTCATCCTTTTCTTTGTCGGCCCATTTTTGAAGAGTCGTGATCATAGTGCGAATAACCTCTTCAGGCAGGCAATCTCCGGCACAATCAATCAAGGTGTCCCGGATGCCATAGCTGTCCTTTTTATTTACCTTCAGGATGATGTCCGCAACTTTATCCTTGTCGGAGCAACGGGCGGCATAGTCCACAAACAGAGCTTTGGCATCATAGTGGAACACATTGCCAATATCTCCGCTGGAGTCATCACACATCTCAAAAATGATTTTGTCAGCCTCGTAAAACGCGGCAACCAGCTCAACCCCGGTGAGGGGATCATCTACACTGGATTTTAAATCCTGTAACAGCATGCCCAGCTCCCGGGCAAAACCCGCAGCCCCATGCCAATCAATAAAACGCCCTGAATGTTTCAAGCCGGAGAGCTTCTTCTTAAACCGTTGAAGATTTTCTTCCGGCGTAGCGATCAGTTGTTCAACCAGGTCATCCGCCTCATCGGAATAAACGGCAAGCCTCAACAATGCCTCTGCAAGAGCATCAGACCCCAAATCAATCAGTTTTCGCTTGCGAATTTCAGTCATGTGCCTATCCTCCAACCCTTACACACCCCGGCCCGGACAATGAGCTGCGACCACCGGAGACTGGTGTGACGTTTATCTGTGTGCTGATTCTTTCTTTCAATGCAGATACATGGGAGATGATTCCGATCAGCTTGGCGTCCTGCCGCAGGCCGGATAATGTCTCCAGCGCTGTTTCCAGAGTTTCTTCATCCAAGGTGCCGAAGCCCTCATCCAGAAACAGGGAATCCACCCGAACTTTTCGGCTGGCCATTTTTGACAACCCCAGAGCCAGCGTCAGGCTGACAACAAAGCTTTCACCTCCGGACAGGTTCTTGGTCGACCGAATTTCACCGGCCTGATAATTATCCACGACGTTCAGCTCCAGCGGCTGCTGTTCATCACGGATCAGCAGATAGCGGTCGGTCATTTTTTCCAACTGCCGGTTAGCATGGGAAACCATCAACTCAAAAGTCAGTCCCTGAGCAAAGTTCCGGTACTTTTTCCCATCGGCTGAACCGATGAGACCATGCAGCTTCTCCCAACGATGGCACTCTTTTTTCTGGGCCTCGATGGCGGACTGCTTCTCCTTTATCCGCTCTTTGGCAGCCCTATTTTCACTCAGCTTGTGTTTGAGACCGGCAATGGCATCGCGCAGTTCTTTCAGGGATTCTTCAACTTCTTTGAACTGCGGCTCCAACTCCTCAAGCGTCTTGTCTGTGAGTTTTTTGGCGATCTCCGTGGCCAAACGAGTTTCCCGGTCTTTCTGTTTGGCTTTAAGCGCCGTCCCCGCATTATCCAGCTCCTTTGCCCGGGAGGATAAGGATTCCCGATCTTCATGTGACAGTCTGGCTTCGAGGAAGGATTTCTCATCTGCAAAGCCTGCCGGAGGCAGAGCTGCTGAAAAGTCGGTTTCCGCTTTTTTCAATTCAGGCGTTCTTTGCTCGATGCGCTTCTTTAGGGAGTCAACATGGGTCCTCGCCGTTGTCAGTTTCTGCTGAAGTTCCGTGTTCAGGTCTCTGGATTTCTTCTCTGCCTTCTCGGCGCCGACAATGACTTTGTTCAGTCGGCTTTCTTCATCATCAGGCTTTTTGTCGCCATACAATTGCTTTCGTTCATCTGTCCCTTCGGCCAATTCCTTTTTCAGCCGTTCCAGATATTCCTGTTTTTCAGTCAGAGCCTTGACCTGCGTATCAATCACGGCATCCAGACTCTTCACCTCGCTGTCGATGGAGGCAATCTGTCTTTCGATGTCGGTCTTTTGTTTTGCCTGTTCCTGCCATGCCTTCAGTCTTGATTTCAGGGATTCGAGCAGTGCCTCGACCTCTGATTCCGGTATTTCCGTGATACCAAGTGGCTGGAGTTTCACAGATATTAACGATTTGAGCTTCTCGAAGCCGGTCCGTAGTTTCGTGAGGGCAACCTTCACTTCAGCGAGGGTCTTTTCTGCGGCTTTCTTGTCATTGGCGGCATCGGTTTCCAGCTTCTCGCTTTCATCCAAAAGGTTGCAGGCAGTCGTTTCCGCCTGTTCCAGTTTTTTGATGGCGGTTTCCTGTTCCTCCGCTTTGTCGATCAGCTTAGTCAGCGATTTTATCTTTTGCTCAATTTCATCTGGAACTGGAACATTGCCCTCGGCAAAAGGATGCTCGGTCGAGCCGCAGAGCGGACAGGGTTTGCCGTCTTCCAACTTGGCCCGATGATTTTCAAACGCCACAATCTTCTTGATATAGGCCATTTCACGAAGCAGGGTTTCCTTCTTGGTGCGATATTCCCGGAGCAGGTTGTCCCCCAGCAATTCACTCAGGGCAGCCTTGCCTTTTTGAAGATTTTTACCGGCAGATTCCAACTCCTGTTTTTTAAGGGAACATTGCTCTGTGGCTGCCTCAAGTTTTTTTGAAGCTTCTGCCACGGCCGTGTCGGCTCTTTTGCGCTCGGTTTCTTTCTGCGTGATCTCCCGTTGCTTAGCGAGCAGGTTGCCGAACTGCTCTTCAATACCGGCGAGACCACTAATAAGCCATTCATCCTTCGCATTCTCTTTGATATATAACTCTGAAGTTTCCAGTGTTTTCTCTGCGGCGGACCGTTTTTCCAGTTCCTTTACCCGAGCCTGCCTTTCGGTCTCAATCTTTGCAGCTTCCTTAGAGCATGTTTCAGCGTCTTTGGACACAGCCTTTGTCTGTTCCGCAAGCCTTTGATCAAGCGATCGAATTCTCTTTATCAGCGGGGAAGCAGTCTCGAGATCCCCTTTGGATTTGAGGGTGAGCTGCTCGGCAGCCATAAGAGCTTCAGCTTGTGTGTTTGCAGATGTTTTAAGTTCAGGAAGTGCGTCTTCATCCGTTTTTAAAGATTCCTGATCGTCAGTCTGCTGTTTACGAAGGGCTGTGAGCATTGCATATATTCCATCCAGTGACGCGGCTTTGACGGCCTGTTCAAGTTTGGCCCGTTCCGGTTCGAATGCTTCGGTATCGGTCTTCAGCTTGGCTGCTTCATCAGTAAGGCTGAGGATTTCCTTTTTCAGGTCTTCAATAGTGGTTAGCCACGTGATGGCCTTGCCGGTTTCGGTTGATTTTTCGGCAAGCTCACTCTCAAGCTTCTGTTTGGCCGCAAGGTCGTCTTGAATTTCTTTTTCCTGTTCCGGCTCCAGAATTACAATGCCAGATGTTTCGGCGTTCAGGATGTTCAGTTCTTCCCGCTCTTCACGCTGGCGCTCATGAACACGGCGCGAAATTTCCGAATAAATCTCGGTACCGGTGATCTGCTCAAGTATCTTGGATTTCTGCTCAACATCAGCCTTCAAGAAGGTATCGAACCCGCCCTGAGCCAGCAGGATGGAACGAGTGAAACGGTCGAAGTCCATCCCAGTATTTTCTTCAATGACGCCACCCACAAGGCTCTTCTTGGTCTCGATGGGTTTTCCGGTATAAGCGTCTGCAATCTGGTGTTCCTGATCCTGCAGGGTACCTTCAGCCTTTTTCCGCGCCCGGTGCTGTTCCCAGTGGCAACGGAATCTGCCAGTCTGGGATTCAAACAATACCTCGGCATAGCATTCACCGGTCTGGCGAGACATAATCTCGTTTCCGCTCTTGGTGATTTTTCCAAGGCGGGGCGTGGCTCCATACAAGGCTAGACAGATGGCATCCAGAATCGTCGATTTTCCCGCGCCGGTGGGACCAGTTAGAGCAAAGATTCCGTTGGATACATATTCGGGATCGGTGAAATCTATGACCCATTCGCCATAGAGGGAGTTGAGGTTCTTAAATCGGAGTTCAAGTATCTTCATGATCAGCCCCTCTATTCCGCGTTGAAGTCTTCTTCATGGAGAGACTTGATTATTTCGTTGTAGGAGACCGTCAGTTCGTCCCGGTCTTCATCCGGCACATCGAAGGCATCCAAACAACGGGTAAAAACATCCCCGGCCTCCAGATCATCGAGGGTTTCATCTTCCGCGACCGTACTGATCACCCGATCCATGACACGCTGGTTCTTTATCCGACGGATTTCCATGGCAGAGTCGGCCATAGCCTCATCGAGCATCTCGCGCAGGTTCCCGATGATGTCGCCTCCGGTGTATTCAATCTCAAGCCAAGCAGAGCTGTCTTCCTTTTTGAGTTCCTCCAGCTTTGCGTGGATATCATCCAGAGCCCCGACAATGCGGACCAGCTCCTGAAAACACGGTACAGGGAGTTCTTGTATATTCGGCGTGGTGTTGTTGAACTCAACGAGCACGACCTTCTTCTCCTGAGTCGCTTCGCCATAGCCCATCGGGATGGGCGAACCACAGTAGCGAATGTGCTCCGCGCTCCCGACCGCCTGAGGAACATGCAGGTGCCCGAGGGCCAAATAATCGATTAACGAGGGAAAAACGTCCTCACCAACATGTGCCAGCGATCCCACATAAAGTTCCCGAACACCATCACCGGCAACAGTCTTACCGCCTGCCATGAAGAGGTGTCCCATGGCAATAATAGGAATGTCATCATGCCCGGCGCTTTTGTATTCGGCTCGTTTCTGTTCGGCAATTGCACAAACATCGGCGTAATGGTTTTTCAGCCCCTCAACGAGCTTGGCGTTTTTATCGTCGATGGTTTCTCCCGGCTCGACCGTGCGAATATCCTTGTCCCGTAAATAAGGTACAGCGCAGACAATGGCCTCCGGTTTATCATCCCAGTGAAGAACAAAAACCTCGTCTTCCAAATAGTCGGTCATGGAGCCCACCACATACACATTCAGCGCACGCAGCAGTTCCTTCGGGGCATTCAGGAATGACGGCGAATCGTGATTTCCGGCAATGACCACAACATGACGGCAGCAGGAGGCAGCAACCCGGCAGAGAAAGCGATAATAGAGTTCCTGCGCCCGGTTGCTGGGAGTGCTGGTATCGAACACATCACCGGCGACAAGTAGGGCATCGACCTTTTCATTTTCAACGGTCAGAGCCAGCCAATCCAGAAACATTGAAAACTCCTCATAACGTTTCCGGCCGTATAGGGAGCGGCCTAAATGCCAGTCTGATGTGTGGAGGATTTTCATTGAGCCTCCTGCGGAGCTGGCGTCAACGTCCTATTATTAAATTCTGCCTGCCAGTTTTTTAACGCGTTAAAGTCAGCTTCAAGCTCATCAGGTTCCGGCAGTTGAACTGGTGCTTCAAGTGGCTGGGAGTGCTCATATCTCGAATACTTTGTCATCAAATCGTCAAAGTATTTGCAGTCTGCTTCTGAGATTTTGGCCAGGTTTCCAATTTTCCCCATCGTTTTTATTGCTCGTCGGTACCGTTGGACAACATCAGCTATCAGTTCACACTCAATCATGCGCTCTAAGAGGATTCTAAAATCACTGCAAAGAGCCTTAGCATAGGGCTCATAAACATCCTTCCCGTGTTCATTTAGGAGCTTCTTTGCTTTTGAAAGACGATCATTAATAAGTTGGTTAAGAGCCTTATGCGGTTTCTTGGCGAAAAGGGGAGTACCACCCGGCTCGCCAGTTCCCCAAGATTCCTCACGAATACAGATAATTTCGGGATCAATGCTGACCTTGTTGCCATAATCCTGAACCATCCCTAAAAGTGAAAGGCGATGGGTGAAGATGATAACTTGCCGTTCGGAGGCGATAGCGCAAAGACGCTGAACCACAGCTTCTTCATAATCCTGGTCAAGGGATGAGATCGGGTCATCAAATACAAATGGGGCCGGGTAGGTTTTGCCTGTAACATCAGCAAGAAACGCCGCAATTGATACGATACGGTTCTCTCCTTCGCTTAGGACTTCATTCAGATTGTGCGTGGCTCCGTCCAGTTGAAGGGTATGGAGGACCTTCCCTTTAGAAACCTTGGTTTTGATGAGTTTAACCTTGAGCCCAGATGCCCCTAAGGCTTTGAGTTCATCGTTAAAACGCTGAACAAAAGCATCCGTAATAAGCGTCTCTGCTAACTCTCCCTTTTTAGTGGATAACGCTCTGGAGTTGGTTTTCTTTTTGGCTTCCTGGAGTCGATCAAGGGCCTGCAGACGATTGATCTCTTCCTGAATGGCTGTTTTCTGCTCGGCAAGCCACTTCTTTGCCTGAAGGTTCTTTAATATAGTCTGCAATTCAACGCGATTATCCTTTTCTGCATCTTCCTCATATTTCTTGGCGCTCTCCTCATAGCCTTGTGAAATTTTGTGCATTTCTTCAATCCATTCAGGGGATTGACTTACGGAGCCCAAGCCATCTTCTGAATCAAGCGACAGTACTTTTTCTTTTCTATCTTGAAGAGTAGTGAGGCTATCATTCAGAGCCTTGACAATGTCCTGACTCTCAATACCGGCAGCATCGATTTTTGTTTTTAACGCCTCGGCATTGAGGATATCCGGCAAAGCATCAAATGCCTGTTTAGCCTCTCTGGCTGCGTCTGTAGCCTGTTTTTGTGTTTCACCTTTAATGTACGATTCAAAAGAGGTGAACCGTTGTTTGGCTTCTTCAGATAGAGGTTGATGGCAAAGTACACAGACTGAATCATCCTGAACATTTGGAAATTCCAGTTTTTTATATGCCACCTCTTCAGAATATTTTCGTGCCGCACCCCATAGTTCTTTCCAGACATCCGATCCGACGCCTTCGAGTTTTGCTCCACTGAAAACATCTTTTGCCGCCGCTTCGGCGGCCGACTTTTTCAGAATGGATTTCTTTTTGGCAGCGATGATTCTTTTGCAATTTTCATCAGACAATTGGCTGAGGTAAGTCTGTACATCATTAATAAGGCCATCAGCATGACCTTTCTTAGTGCGGAATTGCTTTGCTTTATCCGCTGGAGATGTCACAGATATTCTTTTCTGAAGATCCTGTAGTTTTTTTTCATTTTCCGGCGAGAAAGAACAATTGGATTCAACGTCATCAGTCGTTGTTTTGGCGCTGAGTTTTTCAATCCAAACCGCTCCGGTGGAACCGAGGAGACCATTGGGGATATTCGGCATTTTTGATTTCAGTGATCCGACATCTGCATCGATCTTATCTGCAACTCGACCACAGACATCGATCAGTCTGCTGAAAAATGACAGGATCGGAGGTTCATAGCTAACCTCGTCTTCGCTCCCCATAAAGACCCGACCAAATGAAGCATCAAAAATATCAACGGAGCAAAGGTTGTCGCACACTCCCGAGCCTGTCCATTCATGTTCCGCCGGAGTGCCGCTCTTGAGAAAAGAAACTTTCGCTTTCTGTGCTATGTCCTCTGCAGAAAACACATTTTTATGCAATTGACCACGGACACAATCACGGGCTCCGCATATATGTTTCAGAAGCCTAACATAGCCAGATTTACCAGAGCCGTTATGGCCGTAAACAACAGCAACATTGCTCTTGCCGAAATCGAGTGGCTTCCGAGGAGCCAGCTTGTTTACCCCGGCAACTTCGCTGATGGAACATAAACGTATTTCTTCAGAATCATGCGCATCAAAAGCCCCAGCCGGGATGCTGCAATCGATATCAGGAAACTCATTATTGGCTTCCTGTTTACACAACACCGCCAGTTCTGAAATAGCGGCATCATTCAGATCACCGGATTCAAGTAGACGCTTTGCGGCGACTTGCAGCCACTTTGGTCTCTGTGTTAACCACTCCGTTGTTGTTGAAGAAACCATCTGTCCATCCTCCTTTTAGATTAAACGTACTTCCCTGAAAAATCCTCGAACGCATTCGTGACGGCAAACTCAACCTCTTTGCCCAGAACTTTGAAGTGTTTCTTGCCGCATGTAATCTTAGCTTTTTCAGTTGGGCGGAGCGCATCAGTGAATAACATACTTTTAGTCTCAACAACAAAGTAGAGTTTCTCTTTGCTGTCCACCTCAATCAACACAGGCCAGTCCGGGATCTTGGCGTAGAGCTTAATGTCGTCGCCGCAATCAAAAGTGGTGAAAGATGATCTGCCCACAATAGCAAGGTGTTCATCGCTACCGGCATGAGATAAGTGATTTCCAGACAGATTTTTAAGAAAACCCTCTCCATCGCCATGACTTGTAACAAGGAACCTGAACTTAGAAACCTTAGACTGCTTCACAGATCTTCACCCTCTTTAGAATCACTTGCTTTCCCATCACGAACCCAAATATCGACTTCCCCTTTCTTGAATTTCTAGAGGCGGCCTATTTTTTGGGCAGGCATGCCTTTTTCGCTTATCTACCTATAGACGGTATCTCGTTTGATCCGAGATAGTCTCCAATTTCACCTAAGGACAACCATCTATCTTCCATTTTCGACTCCATAATCATTTTGAGGGCCGTCCACAGGGTTAAATATACATAAATGAAATGAAAAAATCAAGTTTTCTTTCTAGATGTAAGTGATTTTAGCAAAATCTCTTGTCGTTCAAGTGCCTATCGGGAAGGCGCAAACTGCCTCAGAGAATATGGTCGAAGCCGTGGCTTGTCCAGTTTGTCAAGAGGCGTATATCTTTGCGAGCTAACTAAGCATATACTTTTACGTGGACACAATGCCGTTGGGGCAGGGCATTTTTCCAGTAGGTGAAAGTAGCCCTGAGAGTTGGACCGGTTTCAGCGGGTTTGGGCTAGTTTCCCAGAATCAAGAAAAAAGGCTAATATGTCCGTCTCCTGTGGGGCCCAGAAAATCATTATTGCCCGGAATGAACTTTTTCGTCAACTCTGGATAAGGGATGTGTTATTCATCTTCGGGGAAGTATCCGATGAGTTTTAGATTCTCCAGGTGTTGGGGTGTGTAATTGTTGGTTGGGAATTGAAGGCGGTGGCGGTTGGCTTCGGCTTTTTCTTGCTGCATATAGCGCTCCAGATCGTTGAGGGAATAGACGTGGCAGGTTTTGCTTCGGATGATTGGCATCAGTTTTCCTTCTACCCGAAGTTGGACTAGAAAATCACGGGAGCAGGCCAGGATTTTTAGGACTTCGGATGTTTTGATGAAGCGGTCGCTGGTGATGGATTGTTTCGTTTTAGTGTCTTTTTCTTTTGTCATTTCAAATTCTCCGTTCATACCTATGGTGTCTTCGTCATTTAGTCCTGTCAACTCCATTGCCGCCTAAGGATAAAATGTCGGTTGTCCATTTTTAGAAAAGTTGGGAAATTTGGCTAGAATTCCTGGAAAACGGACAAAAAAAATTTGTTTGGCGGAAAACCTTATAGAATCAGGGAAAACGGAAGGTGTCCGTATTCGGTCAAAAAAATAAAAAAAAATGTGCCACTACCTATAAATGCCGCAGTTGGCACAGTAAAAATTGAACCCTTTGGCACAAATCCGGCACAGTACCTATGGAGTCTGAGTGCTGTGAAAGGGCGTACAAGTTGGAAACGTTGATTGGGAGGGATTAAACAGAATGACCCCTAAAGGAATCGAACCTTTAACCTATGGATTAAGAGTCCATTGCTCTGCCAATTGAGCTAAGGGGCCATTTTGAAAGTGTATTTTATCAAATTCAGGGAGGTTCGTCAACCTTTTGGGGTCATGTATTTAGAAATTGGTTGGTTAGTGGGGAACTTTGGCTATGAGGTTGTCTAGATCGTGGGGGACGACTGTAAGCGCCCAGGGTATTTAATCAGATAAAGCCGGGGGTGGGTTTTGCGCCTCCCGAAACGTTTTCGGGGATTGCCTTTTATGATTTTTTCTTGAGTGCCTCGAATTTATCGATTATTTTCCTCGATTTTTCCCTGCGCCGTTCCAGCAATGGTGGAGTATTGCCATTTTTGCACAAGCGGTATCCAGACGATCCGTTTTACTTGCGTTTGGTTCCATGATAAACTCCGCATTTAAGTCAAACAAAAACTTTGAAATAAAATGAGGATGGGGGAATAGGTACGTCGTTAGGCGCTTTCTCTCATTTTGTATAATCGACCGGCTTCCATCGTCTTCAAATCCACCCAAAAATAATGTATAATGCCTCCATGGACTTCAATAACTACCAAATCACCCCCGCCGACCTCCGCCACCTGATGGCAAATCCGACTATCGCACCCCTCCTGGAAGCCAAACTCAAAGAACTCTACGCCCTTTTCAAGCAAAAATATCCCAACCTCAAACTTTCCAATCCCGCCTCCTTCCTCCAAATTCCCGAAACCGCCTTTATCCTCTCCGCCAAAGCCCTGGAACTAAAAGCCACCTTGAACCCCCCAAAATCATAAAACCATTATTAGGAGGAGCTCTTAAAAGGGATTTTCAGACGATATAACAGGTGTCCAGGGGCCAATGGATGAAATCGTTTTTCCAGATGCGTGTGAGATCATTCTCTATAATTTTGAATACGTGGTTTTCACGTTCCGCGGTTTTTCTTTCCTGGATTGCTTCCAGGTGGAAGTCGATAATGTCTTGGGGGAAGGGCAATAACTCCGGATTGATGAAGCGGATGGCGCCATGTTTGTCGCGGGCGGTTAGAAGCTTGCCTTTATTGTATTTGCTGGGGGAGAAAATGATATCGAGAATCCCTTTCTCGAAGGCATGCATCGCGCCTCTGGCAACGGAGTCCCCCCCCATTTTCTCGATGGCCGCCAAAATCGACGCCACCTGCCGCTCCAAGAGCCTGGCCTCATGTCTCAAAGCGTCTGCATCAACTGCGAACCGTTTATGGTCTTTCATTCCCTGCCGGATCAGTTCGATACTTCTGGCGTTATCCTCTTTGGCCGGGATATGATGGGCCTCCACAAATGTTTTGGTCATCATGCGGGTGGCGCCGGACAGGGCTCCGGTGACGGCGGAATGGAAGAGCAAGTCCATAGCTTTGTCGATTGAGCTGGGAAACGCAGCCATGTATTGGTGGAAGACGGTTGAAACCGCCACATCTCCGCAACCGTATTTGGTCAAATAATGACGGGTCATCTTCTCCAGGGTGCGGATAGCGGCGATATCCTGAATCCGGTTGCCCTGTTCCGCCAAACCGACACTCACGCACTTAACTCCCGCTTTGGCGGACAATATGGCTTCCACAATATTGATGACAATGGGAATCGTGGGCTCGATGAGAGAACAGGTGAGCGGACCAAAATATTCCCGGTTGATGGTTATATTGTATGTCCGCTGATAATATCCCACCAGAGTGTCGATGTATTTCCAATAGTGCAAACTCTCCACCGGCGATGTGAACTTGTCGTAGGGGAACAAGTAGCAGAGAAAGCCTCCTTCCAACGATGTCGCCCCGCCGGCCAGGCCGATTTCATACACCAACCGGTGATCCGGCGAGCCTGCCCGTAACTGGAACGGTGTGTCGATGGCATCGACAATACTTTTGATGCCCGCCACTCCGTGAACCGGCACCGGGAATCCGTTCAAGAAGGACTTGTTGCCGATTTGCGTGCGTTCCACCCCCTCTTTGGCCTGCTTATACATTTTTTTTCTACTGGCGGCATCCAATTGGATCGACGAGACCTCCATGCCGTTTTCTTGCAAGTAGAGCAAAATATCAATTTCGTCATTGATATGAGCCACACCGGTGCGGGGTTGGAGCAACGGCAACGAATGATTGCCGGCTTTGGAGGCCAGCAAAGCCGGAAGATTTTTGCCGGACTCCGCGTGATTTTGTTTTATGTTGGCCCCCCAAACATCCTTGCCGGTTTCCCAGGAATCCAATACTTGCGGCCGGATGGTCTCGAATTCAAATGAGCTCATAGGTTCATCGCTCACGTCTCCAGGCTCAGTGACGGAGAATCCGAATGAATCGGTGAAAGGAGATACCCTGCGGCGGTGTCCCTTTTTCTGTTTGTAGAGATCCCGCCGGGCCCGCTCGATAATTTCTTCGCAGGGAATCGGTTTGGGGGCGACAAAGTGAAATCCCATGTACAAATATTTCCTGATCAGCTCGTCATAATCTTCCTGAACAGAAAGATTGCCCCCCAGATACCATATAGTGGAGTCGCCGCCACGAAGGGCATGCTGTTTCAAGTGGCGGGGGAAATCATCCAGGTATAAATCCGCATGGCCATTGATGCAGGATATCATGACAATATCAAATGAAGCGGCTTGCTCAAACATATTCCCCAAAGAATTCAAAATCCCAAGGTTTTTCACTAAAAAACCGGCCTCGGAAAACGCGATTTGTAAAAGGGTCATGCCCACTGAGTGGGAATCATCACCCACACTTCCAATAAGTATACTATGTTGTTGTTTTTTGTTCACGAAAATCCTCTTATGTCACAAAAAAATTTCATACAATTGTGCGAGACGCAGGGCCGATGAATATTGCGCCTCGAACATAATCTCAGGAAGCCGATTTAAGCGCTCGCTTCAACTCTATTCATATTTCAAAGAGGCGATTGGATTTTTTCTGGCAACTCTCAAGGTATGGAAACTAACAACAGAGACTGCGATTCCAAAGGAAATGACAACCGCCACAAAAAACAACCGCCGGCTCGACTCAGTGCGGGCGGGGAAATTGTAGGCGAAGGGGTAGCCGGGATTCACTTTGTCGAATACCTGTTTTAGATGTTCTATGGCCGCTTGTTCAGCGCCCGGCTGATAGCGGACGAACAGATCTTTGTAAAATTGGGCCATCAAGCTCCGGCGTAGGGCAATGAAGGAAAACAAGCTTAGATAGGTCATGAGACCGTTGTTCCCGTCGACTGGAAGAGGTGGAGGTGTGTGAAAGGCTGGAGGAATACGTCGCGTACATTTTTCGGAGATTTATAACGTTTAAAGACTTTTTGGTTAAACAGATTTCTAAAAATATATTTTAGATCACTTAGCTTCATAACGTTTCCTTTTTTTATTTTAA
This sequence comes from uncultured Clostridia bacterium, assembly GCA_964491915.1. Taxonomy (GTDB): domain Bacteria; phylum Acidobacteriota; class Aminicenantia; order UBA2199; family UBA2199; genus JAHELQ01. Next base: position 38,121 of record CAZBHS010000043.1, on the reverse strand, counting down.
TACTATTACCAATGGAATTCAAGGTTTTCGAAAAAATTCCAGCCAGGAGCCTGATAGTATATCAGATCGAAAAACATTTTAAAATCAGGTTGTCGGACAGGCTCCTGGACACAAAAGCCGTTTTTCTTTATAATTAGAATCTTTTAGTGTGAGGTATTTTTGTGAAGGATTTTAAAGAGTTAGCGAATTTGATTTGGAGTGTTGCGGATGTAAGGTGTTGGATTTTTTGCCCAGGGTCGAGGGATTGCTCCAGGCGGTGATCTCCGAATGAAACGCTACCAGGACATCAAACCGTCGGGCATTGAATGGATCGGCGACATCCCGAAGCATTGGGAGGTAATATCTGTCAGCAAAATTTGCCTGGAGCACAAGCAGGGATATTATTCCAGGGCCGACTACAAATCCCAGGGATTCAAGCTATTGAGAATCACTGATATTGACGATTTGACAAATATTGATTACTCAGGCTGTCCTTTGGTAGATTTGGATGAAAGTGAACGCCAACAGTTCTCTCTTAAAAAGAATGACTTCGTATTTGCCAGAAGCGGTTCGATTGGTCGTTTCGGGATTGTCAGAGAAGAGTCAAATGCAATATTCGCTTCATACCTCATTAGGTTTAGGTTCGAGAAAAAACTGTCGCCGGATTATTTAAAATACATTTTCAGTTCTTATTACTTTAAATTTCTTTTGCAAAGGGATTTACATGGAGGCGCAAACCAAAATATCCACGCCGGAAATATCAAAAGGCAAAATGTCGTTTACACAACGAGTATAGATGAGCAACAAGCCATCGCCTCCTTTCTGGACCGCAAAACCCAACAAATCGACGATCTCATCTCGAAGATGCGGCGGCTCATCCAATTGCTGGAGGAGGAAAAAACCGCAGTCATCAACCGGGCGGTTGCCAAAGGGCTGGATCCTGATGTTCCCATGCGCGAGAGCGGGATTCCCCGGCTCGGTGAGATTCCGGCGCATTGGAAGATTATCAAGCTAAAATATTCGGAAGATGTTATCATGGGACAATCACCAAGTTCTGCCGATTACAATTCAAATCAGCATGGTCTCCCTTTTTTGCAAGGGAACGCAGAATTTGGAGATGAAAGTCCAAATCCCAGTATATGGTGTGCTACTTCTTCAAAAAGAGCCCAAAAGAATGACATCCTGGTTTCAGTACGAGCTCCAATAGGAGCAATAAATATTGCCAATCAGCCCTATGGTATTGGTAGAGGTCTTTGTGCTGTCAGGAGTAAATCAGTATCCTATCGATATTTATACTATCAATTGCTTATAAGGAAGCCTGAATTGGAGAGCATTGGTACTGGTTCCATATTTCGAGCCGTCACTGTAGATCAAATCAAAAACATAAAATTGTGGATTCCTCCTAAAAATGAGCAGGAGGAAATACTTTCGTACTTATCCTCTGCTCTAAACACAATTAAACAAAAGATATTAGCGCATGAAAGCCAAATCGAACTACTTCTCGAATACCGCATCGCTTTGATCAATGAAGCGGTGACAGGGAAAATCGACGTTCGGGAAGAAATTGGATTTTTGCGGGAATCTCAGCCGGAAGAATGAGAGAAGTTGCGGGGCATCCATGGCTCCGATATCGAGAGTAAACTCCTGGACCGCATGGAACAAAACCGGGAGATCTTCGAGCGGGTGTTCGGCGACCGGGAATTCGGCGAGAGTGTCAAGGATTGGATGCTGCAAAAGGTCTTCGACGCCTTTAACAAGTCCGGGAAGTAGACAATCCACCTGGAGTAAGCTCTCTTCCTTCTGGGAACTGGGCGTTTCCATCTAGAAATAGTCCCACTCCATCTACCTTTGGCCCAATGCCGTCTAGCATTGCAAAAGGTCTAACTCGAAATGGCGTGAGGCCACCGGGGATTTTATCGTTTCCAGTCGGCATTGGGTCAATCCCACCTGGAATTTGAGCTGCGGCACATGGAAAAGGGCTGAGGGCTAATGGAAATTGGCCGGCTCCAGAACAGGCTTGTGCATTTCCTTGCGTTTTGAAGGCGATTCCAGGATTCTTTGGGCTTATTCGGTTGGTTTTTGAAACATAGCCTTTAGTTCCAGTTATACCTCGTTCAAAAAAAGTTGAAGGTATGATATACAATTGGTTTCACTGCAGCTTACCTCCATTACAGATTGTGTGATTTCGGTTCATTTGGTTTCAACCGTGTTTTAGGTCTTGATTATAGCACAACAAAATTATTTGTACAACCAGAATCCCCCACCTAATTTTTTTTCACCAATCTGCCCCGCTTTTTCCGGTTTGAGACTCATATCGGCCTCAAAAACCAGTAGCGGATCACCTAATTTTACTTAAACACATCGATATTTCATTCGATTTTTCCTTCCAAATCCAGCTATTTATCGGGAGTAACTCTTTTTTTGCAGGATAATTGCCGGTTTTCGGCTTCCGCTTGACGCTCTTGTTGAAGAAAGAGCCGGGGGCAATAAAAAAGAGTATTGAGCGGACTTGATTATTCCCTTAATATTTCTTATAATCAAAATCATCTCATGGAGATGATACAAAAACGAGGAGAAAAAAATATGAAAAAAAAAATTAATCTCACCGATTTGAAAGTCAAAAGTTTTGTCACTTCCATGGATAAAAAACAATTGGAAACACTGAAAGGCGGAAGTGCAGTGGTTCCATCCTGCGTTGAATGCGGTTCGGCGGTAGTCATGTGCGTGGTATATTCTTGACAATTCCTCCGCCTCAAATTGCCCTAAGCCTAAAATCCGATTCTCTTTAATTAGGGCTTTCTCCTGATTGTATAACCGTTCCAAAAAATATAATGTAACTGTGTCAAGTTTTATCACTTCTATGGATGAGAAACAACTGGAAAAACTGATGGGCGGGGATTATAAAATAAGATCCTACGAAACCCCCTCGATGTGTGGCGAAAGTTGCCAAACGGGGAATTGTTGTATCACCAACCCATAATTCCGCAAGTAGCCGGCCCCCAGGCGGATTTGCACGGGCCGCCTGGGGACAGGTAAATTTTTTCGGTTGGTTAGTTGGTGCGACGGTAGAAGTGGCAGATGATGGTCTGAGCGGCTGTGACCGGGGCGGTGGCGTGGATGACGATGGATTTGGTTGTGCCGCGGTAGGTGGTGGTGTGGCCGTCTTCGGAGATGTAATCGAGACTGTAGATGGAGGAGGGATCCGAGCCCTGGAAGTGGTTGTCGATGGTGATGGAGAGGGTGTCGCCGTGGGTGACTGCCACCTGGCCGACGGGGTCTACGGGATTTGGGGGCGTGCCTGAGGAACCGTCTGAAAAGGTTTTTTGTATGAGGACGGCGTAAGCTTTTTTCTTGAAGAGGACGCGAATAGTGTGGTCGCTGTATAAGGGGTCGAAGGTGTAGATGGGGGTCGAACCGGCGTTGTAGGAGCCGTCGATGATAACGCGATCGATCTCGTAGCCGGCGTCTGGGACGGCGGTGAAGGTTGGGGTGGCTGCGGCGTCGTAATAGGTTGTGCCGGAGGGGGCGATGGCGCCGCCTGCGCCGGAGGAGGCATCGATTCTGTAGCGGCGGTGTTTCCAGGCGGCGCGGATGGTGTGGTCGGCGGTGATGTTTCGGAAGGTGTAGGTGGGGATGGGGCCTTGCGATTGTCCGTCGATGATGACGGTCTCCAATTCATAAACCAATGGATCCGACGATTGAGCGTTAAAGGTTTTGGACTCTCCGTAGTTGACAGTGACAAGGCCGGAGGGGCGGATGGAACCGCCGGGGCCGGAGATGGATTGAATGGTGAAGGTGTTGAGTTTGAAGCGGGCCTCGATGGCATGGGGGCCGCGAATGTCCGGGAAGGTGTAACTCTGGAGGGGACCGTTGGATATGTTGTCAACAATGATGTCCTCGACACTGTAGCCGGTGGCTGGGGTGATGGCGAAGGTCATGGTGTCTCCATAATTGGCGATGATGGCGCCGGAGGGGTCGATGCCGCCTCCGGGTCCGGCGGAGGCAGTGACGGGGAAGGTTTTTTTCTTGAAAGTAGCGGTGAGAGAGTGGTCCGCGTTAATGCTTGCGAACGTGTAGGTTGGGACGGCTCCCACGGATGTACCGTCCACTATTACGTTCTGGATGATGGTGGCTGGATCCGGGTCGATGGCGATTGTCAGGTTATCCCCTTGATTGACTGTGGTTGCGCCTGTGGGATCGACTGTGCCTCCGGGACCGGATGAGGCTGTGACAGTGTAGGTGACGGGGGTGAAACCGGCGTGGATGACGTGATCGGCGGTCACTGACGTGAAGGTGTATTCATCGGTTGGGGCGACAGAGGCGTTGTCCACCACCAGGGATTCAATCCGAAAGCCCGCTTTGGGGCGGATGGCGAAGGTTGCGTCGGTCTGAGAGGGGACATCCACATCGCCCGCGGGGCTGATTGCGCCGCCGGGACCGCAGGTGGCGGTGATGGTGAAGCTGGGGACCGGTGTTTCGCTGAATTCCGCGTGCAGGGTGTGATTGGCGTCGATGGTGGAGAAGGTGTAGGAAAAGACAGCTCCGGCGGGTTTGCCGTCCACTGTGACGGAGGCGATATCGAATCCCGCGTCCGGCTGGATATTGACTGTCAGGCTTTGGCCGGCGCTAACAGTTGTGGCGCCTGGGGGATTGACGGCGCCACCGCATGAAGCGGTGGCTGTGACGATGAAGGTGTGGGGCTCGAACACGGCGTGGATGTAATGGTCGGCGTAGATTTGTTGGAAGCGGTAACTGGTGAGGATTCCTTTGTCCGCGCCGTCCACTGTCACCTGTTTGACCTTGAAGCCGGTCTGCGGGGCAATGGCGAACGAGGCTTCGCTCCCCTCTTCCACCGGAACCGAACCCTCGGGGCTGATGAAGCCGCCGTTTGTGGAGCTGGCGACGATCTTGAAGCAACGGCTCAAGACGGTGGCGAATTCCACATGGATGGTGTGGTGGGCGGAGATGGCCTCAAAGGTATAGGACGAGGGCGCTCCCACCGGCGAACCGTCCACAATCACCCGCTTGACGCGGTGGTTGGCATCGGGCTTCATGAAGAAGAGGCGGTTCTCTCCCCTATTGACAGTGATGGCGCCGGCGGGGTCGATTGAGCCGCCGGGGCCGGAGGAGGCGACGATAGTGAAGGATTGTTCGCCGGATGGCGGATCGACAGTGATGGTGACTGTGTTTGAGGACGCTCTCCTGCCTTCGGCGTCGGTGATGACGACTGCCACATTGTAGTTGCCGGGGGCGGTGAAGATTGTGCTGGGATTCATGCCGTCGAGAGAGGAGTCGATGGCGCTTGCGATGGTCCACTGGGTGGCGTAGGGGGCGGAGCCTCCGCCGGGTTGGGCGTGGAAGTTGACGTCGAGTGGGGCTGGGCCGCGCGTGGGGGCGGCGGACAGGGAGACCGCGAGGGGCGGCGTCGAGTCCTTTTCCAGTTCTTTTTCAATGGTGCGGACAATGGGGTAATCGGGTCGCATGATAATCCGTCGCTCCAGATCCTTAAATTTGCTGCGGACGCCGGCGCCAACGGTGATGGAGGCGAAGAGGCGGCTATGGTTGCCCATGCCGCGAATGGCGCCGGAGGTGTGAGTGTAGGCGTAGCCCGCGGTGAGATAGAGGTTTTTCATCATATGAACGCCGGCTGAGGCTTCCACTTGCAGCAATTGTTCGCCGATAACGCCGCGGCCTTCCACCACCAAAAGCCGCCCCAGGCGGAGGGTCAAGTCGAGGCCCAGGTGATCGACGGCTTCGCGGAACAGGCCGAAACGAACGCCATTTTCCACTCTCTGCCGCAAGAGGAAACAGTCGGAGGCGATAGTTTTGGCGTAAAAGAGACTGCCGGATAGGAAATTGGTCTTCAAACGCAAGGCGGGGCGGATTTGCAGGTGCATGTCCGGCGGCAAGCTCCCCTCTTTGACCAGGAGACCGTCGCCGAACAGGAAGAGTCCCACCTGTCCGGGTTCGTAGCCGAAGCCGGCGCTGACGCCGCACTCTTTATAATCGCCGGCGATGACCGCCATACCGGCTCCTTGCAGGAACAAACCGCCGCGGGTCTTGGCGGCGAAGATTCCGCTGCCGGCGAGGGTGAAGCGGGACAGATGGCGGCCCTGTTCATAGCCTCCGGAGAGTTGGAGCTCCCCTTCGCTGGTAACGGCGGGGCGCAAGATTAGGGGAAGGTCGAGATAGTCGCGGACTGCGAAGCCGGAGATCGAAACCGTCAGGATAAGCGTCAGGGTAATGAGTGTCTGTTTGATGATGTTCATGGGATCCTCACGCCGCTGGAATACTTATGTAGTTCAAATGACCGGTGTCTACCCGGATGATGAGAACATGGTCGAAGTGACTATAACTGATGACATTCAGTCCGGCGTCGCGGATCTTGCCGACGATTTCACCCTCGAAGTCGATGCAGGTTGACACCACTTTGCTGAAGTGATTGAAGTAGACAAGGGTGCGGATAAAACGCGACAGGTTGTGCGCCTGGATTTCCTCCTGAACCATAGGGTGATTCAAGACATCGCGGGGCACCATATAGTTGGCTAATTTCCGGCTCTCTTTTTCAAACCAGAAGCCGCCCTGCTGAAGCCCCGTCTCGTAATCGAGAAAACTCAGGCGCGTCTCTTTGTCTGTGATGAACTCCTGCAAAAGCCGGCTCAAGGCGTTGCTCATGTCGAGTCCCATCCGTTTCGAGATGGTTTCCAATTGCAGGATCGATTTGGTTGTCATGGATACGGCAACCCGTTTCAAGTTGTTCTGTCTTCTAAATTTCATGTAATTCTCCTTTGTTTAAGATTTGATTGGTAGCGCGTTATGCAACATACCATCGACATAGATAATACATAATATTTAGAATTCTGTCAATACTCTTTTTTAATTTTTTACGTTTCTATTTTTTTTTGTCTGCCCTCTGTAAGTCTTCGAGGCGGGGGTGGCGGTCGAGGAACAATTGCCGCGGTGTCGTCCCGGAGGGGATGCCGAACATAGGTTTGCCGGAGGGGGCGTTCCAGTCGGCGCCGTGGTCCATAAGCAAGCGGGCGATTTTATAGCGTTTGAGGTACATGGCCCAATGCAAGGAGGTCCAACCGTTGGGTCCATAGGTATCGGTGTAGCCGCTTTGTCTGAGCATTGTCTCCAACGCGTCCCTGTCGCCGGCGAGCACCAACCGGGTGATGGTCGAGGAGTGGGAGGAGATGACTGAGGACTGGACATGGGGCGGCGCGGTATTGAAAAACCGGATACCCGTCTGTAGGGTGACAGCCAATATCGAGGCCAAGATGGCCAAGAGGAGGGGCTCGATTGTGTGCTTCAGGTTGGAGGCGACGGGAGGTTCGTTTTGGGCGGTCAAGCGGCGGCGATAGCGCTGCCAACTGGATGCGAGGGCGTCGATGGACGGGTATCTACGGCTGGGGCGGGAAGCGACGGCTTTGGCGACAATGCTTCGCAAGCGGGGGTCCAGCAGATCTCCGAGAAGGGGCTTCAAGACCTCCCGGTTGAAGTTGATGGGTTCGCCGTCCCGTTTGGGGGGGCCGGCAATGGCGTACCAGAAGTTCCCGGCGAAGATTTCAGCCATCATTATGCCCACCGAGTAGACGTCGCTTCTGGGGTCGTAGGCGAAGGTCGGGTCGTGCAGCCGTTGCGGGTCGAGGTAGAGGTAGTTTGCCAGGATGCTGGAGGAGAAGCGTGACGAGTCGATGTCGTCGCCGTGGCGGGACGAACCGTAGTCGGAGACGATGTAGCGGATGCCGGCGGCGCGGCGCACCACAAAGACATTGGCGGGGCTGATGTCGCGGTGCACGAGGCGGTGTCGATGGAGGTATGCCACCGATTCCAGGAGGTGGTCGATGATTTTGACCTTCTCCGCTAAGGGCAAGGGGTTGTGGCCGCCGGCATGGTTGTGAATCAAATGCTCGAGGCTGGCGAGGGCGAGCTCCATGAGGATAACCGGGAAGGTGGCGCTTTTACCGTCGAGGCTGGCTGTGATGGAGCCTTTGAAATGGCAGTGGAGGGTGTGGGGGCTTTCCACCCGGTCGAAGGTGTTGATTTCATCCCAGAGGGCTCTCTCGGATTTGCGCAGAGCGGTGGCGCCGTTGCCCTGCCGGTTGGTGAAGAGTTCGTCGAACACGAACGGGACCTTGAGGGCGCAGACGTCTCCCCCATCCTCAGCTTCCACTTTCAAGATCACGCTGCATCCGCCTCTGGCCAGGGGGCCGATGACGCGATAGTGGGAGCCGGCGATGTCCAGGCGGGAGATATGGATGCGGTAGGCCCGGTGTTCGTCCTCGAGTTTTTGGTCCCGCGCGGGGATGAAGGGCTCGACGGCGGGGCTTCGGCAAAAGGGGCAGACATCGAGATCGGCGGGGGCGAACCTCTGACATTGGCGGCATTGAATCATAGCGCCACCTCCGGTTGCGGCCGGATTATACCGGCGTCAGTCCAGGAGAGGCGCGGGAGTTTTATAGACAGGACACTGGTTGCATGGTTCATCGATGCAAGGGATGTCGCGGAGATCCTCCTGTCTATGGCTTCCTTTACCGGTAATTTCCCCAGGAAAAGACGGCCGAACGGGGGGGCTGCCGTTGCGGCTGCCTAAGGGGGAGAGGTGACTATTCGTCCGGTCCGCCATAATTTTTCCTCACTATTATTATAGTTTAAGTTCTTTATTAAAACCACATTTTTGATTATTTTCATCACATCCGGGCCAATGTTTACGGGGGATCACTTGACAAACCCAACCAATTGGTGGAAAACATCCAGCGGACAAGAGTCATATCTCCGGCAACGAAGAACAATTCGACCAAGCCCTCCATTGCGCCCAATAAAGTAAACATCTTGTTGGGCATGCGCAACGGACTAACACGGACAAACGTGATGCCACCGGCGGGAGGATTGCAAGTGGGCGATGTGATTCTCAAACGCGGGGATGAGGGCTCAAAGTAAAAGACTCACGGACAGACACGGACACGCGCGAGTGTCCGTGTGCTTTTAACGCTCTAAATCAAATAGTTGTCGTCCAGCGGCCATCGACTAAAATCGTCTTGCCGAATACGCGTGAGGTCGCTCTCGATGATTTTGTAGATTCTGGATTCCCGTTGAAAAGGAGTAACACCATAAAAACCAAAAAACTTTCCAAAAAATTATTGATCATCAAGCAGGCGGTTTTCAATTTGAGGGGCACACAATTGAACGGCATCAAAGGCGCCATCACCTGCATCGGCAACACCTGCTACGATGAAGGCTGCTCCAATTTTCCGTGCCAGACCGCTTGTTGTTCCGGTCGCGAAACCTGCGAAGTATCCTGCTTTATCTGCTAAAACCCCGAGAGCTAGTATTTGATGTAAACGGCCGGTTATAGGCGTTCCTGTAGCCGGTCAATCCAAAAGTGCCCGCCTACCCCAAATCCCGTTAACATGCTGATTGACAAACGTTTTGGAACTTTGTACAATACTCCCAGGCACCATCGAAGCTCAACAAAAAGCGAATGAAAGAAGGAGACTAGAACATGAGCGGCAAGATCGATCAGAGAGACATCAACAACGCGGCGTGGGCGGCGTGCGACACCTTTAGGGGGGTGGTGGACCCGGCGCAGTACAAAGACTACATCCTGGTAATGCTGTTTTTAAAGTATATCTCCGATGTGTGGCTGGATCATTACGAAAAATACCGCGAACACTATGGCGACGACACTATCCGCATCAGACGCAGACTCGAGCGCGAACGGTTTGTTCTCCCGGATGTGACGCTGACCGCCCCAAACGGCGAAAGGGGCGAAAGGACAACGCTGGACCAGTTCCCCGCCACCTTTTACAGCCTGTATGAGCGCAGGGAGGCCGCCAATATCGGCGAGTTGATCAATATCGTACTGGACAATATAGAGTCTTCCAACAAAACCAAACTGGAGGGCGTGTTTAGAAACATCGACTTTAACAGCGAAGCCAACCTCGGCAAGACCAAAGACCGCAACCGCCGCCTCAAACAGTTGTTGGAGGACTTCCACAAGCCGCAATTGAACATGAAGCCCAGTTTGGTGTCGGAGGATGTGATCGGCAACACCTATATCTACTTGATCGAGCGGTTCGCGTCGGATTCCGGCAAGAAGGCCGGGGAGTTTTTCACCCCGTTGCAGGTGACGGAGTTGGCGGCCAAATTGGCGGGTCCCAAGCCCGGCGACCGTATTTGCGATCCGGCCTGCGGTTCCGGCGGTCTGTTGATCCAGGCGGCCAAAGAGGTGGGAGGTCGTAATTTCGCCTTGTTCGGCCAGGAGTCCAACGGCAGTACATGGGCGCTGTGCCGCATGAACATGTTCTTGCACAGTTTCGACAGCGCCCGGGTGGAATGGTGCGACACGTTGAACGGGCCGATGTTGGTGCAGGACGACCGTTTGATGACGTTCAATTGTGTGGTGGCCAACCCGCCGTTCTCCCTGGACAAGTGGGGGGCGGAAAATGCCGGCAGCGATCAGTTCAACCGCTTCTGGCGCGGCGTTCCTCCCAGGAGTAAGGGCGATTGGGCCTTTATCACCCACATGGTGGAGACGGCGCTGGAGATGGAGGGCCGCGTGGCAGTGGTGGTGCCCCACGGGGTGCTCTTCCGCGGCGCCGCCGAGGGTCGCATCCGTCAAAAGATGATCGAGGAAAATCTCCTGGACGCGGTGATCGGCCTGCCGGGCAATTTGTTCCCCACCACCAATATCCCGGTGGCCATCCTGGTGTTCGACCGCTCCAGGGAAAAAGGCGGAGTCAATCAAGACCGCCGGGATGTCCTCTTCATCGACGCCAGTCGCGAGTTTATCAACGGCAAGAACCGCAACACCATCTCTGCCGAGCATATCCAGAAGATCATACAGACCTACAAAGAGCGCAAAGATGTGGAAAAGTACGCCCACGCCGCAGACCTGACAGAGATCGAGGAAAACGATTTCAACCTCAATATCCCCCGCTATGTAGACACGTTCGAAGAGGAAGAGGAGATCGATATCGACGCCGTACAACAGGAGATCGACACCCTAACCAAAGAGCTCGCCGACCTCCAGAAAAAGATGGCCCAAAAGCTCGGGGAGATTGATAGATGAAATTGCCATTTCCATTTACAAAACTGAAAAAGCATACTATTAAAATTGGTAGTGGTGTTACTCCCAGAGGGGGGGAAGCAGCATACAAAATATCGGGTATTCCCTTAATTCGCAGTCAGAATGTTTTGGCAAACCGATTAGATTTGTCAAATGTTGCTTTTATAGCTGACGAGGAGCATGAGAAAATGTCTGGCTCCAAAGTTATACCTGGTGATGTTCTGTTAAACATCACTGGAGCTTCAATTGGGAGAAGTTGTATAGTCCCACCTACAGTTCATGATGCAAATGTAAATCAGCATGTTTGCATTATAAGACTTAATAATAGTTTAGATGGAAAACTTTTGTCGATATATTTGAATTCTTGGTATGGGCAAAAACTAATTTGGTCTTTCCAAGGAGGGGGAAGTCGTGAAGGTCTTAATTTTCAACAAATTGGTAGTTTTGATATACCTCTTCCTCCTCTTCCCGAGCAAAAGGCCATTGCCGATTCTCTTTCGGTTTGGGACGAGACCATTGATAGGGTTGAGCGGTTGATAAAGGCGAAGGAGAAGAGGTTTAAGTGGTTATTGCGGTCATTGATTGGTGAAAAAGACGGCTGGAGGAATGTAAAGTTGGGGGAGGTTTCTAAAGTATTAATTCCTCCAAAAAAGTTCCAAAAAGAAGATTATCTTCCTGACGGTAATTACCCAATTATTGATCAATCTCAAAACGACATTGCTGGTTGGACGAATGATAAAGATTCTATAATAAATGTAAACTCCTCTCTTATAATATTTGGTGATCATACATGTATTACTAAAATAACTCATCGCTCTTTTGCCCAGGGGGCAGATGGAGTAAAGATCTTAAATATTTTAAATGGTGCTTTGCCTTTGTTTGTGTATTTTTGCCTATTAGCAAACCCAGTGATTCCTGAAGGATATAAAAGGCATTTTTCAGTTTTAAAAAACAAAATAATTGCTCTTCCTCCCTCTATCGAGGAGCAAAAACAAATTGCCGGGAGGTTGTCTGACGCCCGGAAGGAGATTGATATTCTTAAAAAAATGATGGAAAAATACAAAGCTCAAAAGCGGGGGTTGATGCAAAAAATGTTGACCGGCCAGTGGCGGGTGAAACCCGCGATAGTGGAGACTTATGACTAAAATGATTGACAAAAAGAGCGACACGGACAAACACAGACAAACACGGACAAACAGAGACACACGGACAAACACGGACAACGTCAAAAGCGTAGCGTCCGTGGAGGTCCGTGCCCGTCCGTGCCAGTCCGTGCCGCTTTCAAGGAGCCCCCTACCATGTCCGACCTAATCCCCAAACACGGCGGCTACCGCAAACTAAAAAGCTTCCAGGTGTCGCGATTGGTCTTTGACGTGACAGTGCGGTTTGTCGAACGCTATATCGACAAATTCAGCCGCACAAAAGATCAAATGGTACAAGCCGCCAGAAGCGGAGTGCAAAACATCGCCGAAGGCTCGCAAGCGTCGGCCACGTCCAAAAAAACCGAGCTGAAACTAACCCAGGTGGCGCGAGCCAGCCTTGAAGAGTTGCGGCTCGACTTTGAAGATTTTTTGCGTCAGAAAGGACTGCCGGAACTCGACCCCCAACACCCGGCGCTCCTCCGCTTCAAGGCGCGCCGGTGCCAAACCCTCCAGGACGTACAAGCCTGGGTGGCGGAAGAAAAGAAAAGAAACACAAACAACACAAAAAGCGTAGCGTCCGCGCCTGTCCGTGACCGTCCGTGCAAGTCCCCCTCCTCCCCATGCCTGGCTGCCAACGCCGCGCTATCCCTCCTCAACCTCGCCTGCCACCTCCTGGACCGCCAGGTGGAGCGCCTGGCCCGGGACTTCGAAAACAACGGCGGCTTTACCGAACGACTCTACAAAGTACGCACCGCCAAACGAAGAAACCAATAAAAATATATTTTATAAAAAACAATATTGAATCTCGTATTCAAGGGACACATTATATAATTAATAGCAATTAAGGGAACAAAATTTTTTTAGAATCTTGACGAAAGCGTATTGTCTCTTTAGATGCCGCAGTAATAGAAAGGCGCAAAAAAACAAGAGGAGGCAACAATGTTTGATTTTGATTCTCTAAAAAAAGAAACGGAAGCATTGGAAAAATGGTTGAACGAAGAGAAAGAAGTAGAACATTACACCCATTCCGCCGGCGTCAAGCGGCGGATCGACATGGGGAAATCAAAGGTTGAACACATCAAAAAGCTTCATGAAGCGCTCGGCATTTCCCCCAAAATGATTGAAGAGGAAGAGAAAAAATCGGAACGGGAGGTGAAAAAATCCCTGGAAGAGGCCAAAAAAATCCTCGCGCCTCCAGAAAAAATCCTTATCAACGAAGCGGCACACACTCAGAACATGCAAATGCTCCGCTCAAGGGCCATGGCCGCCGGAGTGATTCCCGGCTGTCATTGGTGGGGAGGGGGAAATCCCTATTATTGCTGTGGAACCATCCTCAAACACAACGAAGGCGGCGTGACCGACGGGGGCTTTTTTTGCCCCGGATACGCCGTCACCGGAAGGAAGATGCATCCCTGGGCAACCGCCAGAGGTAGCGGTACATTCGGTTACACGGACGACAATGACGTCGTTGTGGAAAATACCCTCTGGTTCGCCTATTGGCCGGATTCTTACCAATTCTTCAAACCATTGGCCGTCGTCCCGGTTCATGGCTGGTATTTTATCCATGCCAACGATCAATTCTGGAATTTCAAATCAGCCAAATTGAATTTGGAAATCGGCATCGATGTCTTCCAATACCATTGGGCCGGAAGTGTCTGGAAAAATATTTTGAGCAAAGGCGGCAAAAACATCAATGATTTCGGCCGCCTGGACAATTACTACACGCTCTTCGGCAATCCCCTGCTTATCGCCCCCAACCAATGGGTGTTGATCCCCCTCACAACGAGACTCACCATCGAAACCCAGGGCGCGGGATCGGAAGGACGACTCGACTTCGCATCCCCCAATTTCATCAGCGCCACAATGATGAATCTCTGCGTACATTAACTTAATAACTTATTACCAGGGACAGGCAACAACGGTTGCCTGTCCCCGCCTGAGGCGTAGCGTTTGTGTTTGTCCCTGGTCTAATACGCGTTACTCACTTGATCCTTTACTTTGCGGATTGTAGCCGCAGCCCGCGGTCTTGGCGTTCAGATCGCCGGATTGTTTCATGGCGCCGGCGCGGCAATCGGGGCAAATATATTTGTATTCGCAGTCTTTGCAGGTTTCGATTTTGTCTTTGGTGAGGCGCCAATAGGGCTCCAATTTATCGATGAGGGGGAAAAAGCCGTCCTTTTGGATGTGCCCCAGCTTGATGTCGGACCACAGACAGGGCTTCACGAAACCCTCCTCGTCGATAGCCATCGTCATGCCCCAACAGGGATTGTAAGATTTGTTGTAGTTGTAGTCATAAGGGTTGAACGGCGGCTTGCCGTCGAATTCCGGGACAAAAGGGCAATGATCCGGATCATATTTACGAACCTTGATCAATGAGTGTTCGTCCTCTTCTGTCAAATCGCCTTCGGAATGGTCCCGCTTAAAGAGGAAGACTTTCTCGATTTCATGGGTGACATACGTGAGGTAATCGAGGTTCTCCAACACCATGACGGTTAGTCGCTCCAAGAACATCATTTTGATGGGGCTCTCGAAAAAATCCGGCAAGTCGTGGCCTGCGGGGATGCGGCAGCCCAGGTTGGCGTCGATGAGTTGCCGCTCGAAGGCCTCTTGAGCCTGCCCTGCGATTTCCTCCCTGGAGAGGTGGAACACTTTGCCTCTGGAGATGTCGATGTAGGAGATATTGCTAAGCCCCTCCTCTTTGATGACGCCGGGGAACAATTGGAATTTTGTTTGCTTTTGATTATCCATGATTATATCCTCTCACGCCGCCGAGCATTTTTACACGGCAGATAAACTCCAGGAGTTCCTGCATTTCTTTTTTTCTTTGATCATCGCACACGAATCCGCATTTTCCGCCGCAACTGCCTTGAAGTTTAAAGAAGCAAAAATTGCAGAAATTCTGGTAAGGGCAGTCGTGGCACTCGTATTCCCGGCTGATGTCATTAATATGATTCCAGAGCTCGAAAATCGCTTCCGGGTTCAATCCATTGTTGATATCGCCAATGACCATTGAAGTAGGGATTTTTTCGCACATGTGAAAATTCCCGTCCACATCCACGAACAAGATCTCGGCGCCAGGAAAGCAGGTCTTGACGAACCGCGTCTTTTTCCAATGGTTGGTGAAATTGAAGGAATAGTCGGTGAACAAAGCTTTCAAGTAGTTGTCTTCCAACGGCGAGAGCTCGATGCCCCGCTCCAATTTGCCGACGATTTTTTCTTTGAAATCTCTCAACTTGCTCTGCACCTGATGTTTGAGATCGCTCTTCATGTCTTCTGTGGACATTGCGTTCAATTCGACGGCCGATAGGTTGATCCGCCATTCGGGGTTGAACGACCAGATCATGCGGTACAGGTCATCCAATCGATCCCAATTGTGATAAGGGTGCATGGTGGCCAGGATCTTCACGCGGGGGTAGTGTTTCAACTTTTCCAATAGTTTGAGGATATCTGAGAAGCAACCGTCGCCGTTGCGATATACCCTTAATTTATCATGCTCTTCTTGCACTCCGTCGATAGAGAATTGGATGATGAAGTTATTGCGCACCAAAAAATCGATGAATTCATCGTTGCGGTAAAAAGTGCCGTTGGTGGTGAGGTAATATCCCACATGACAATCCTTCATTTTCTCCCTGCTTTCCTTTACCGCCTGGTAAACGAGGCCCGGCTCGAGACTGGGTTCGCCGCCATAAAAGCTGATGTTGAATTGGTTACGGGCCGTTGGAGAGGATTTCAATCCCTGGTAATAATCAATCGCTTTGGTCAAAATTTCAGGGGGCATTGATTTGTTGGTATGATCCCGCGTAGGGTAGACTTCGGGGTTGTAAAAACAATATTTGCAACGGAGATTGCAATTCTGAGTCAATTCCAATTTCAGACGGCTGTTCCTCCGGGCAACGAAATCGATGGCTTCGTCTTCGGATCTAGGGAATTTGTCGGTAGCGGCTTGTCTGGTATAGTGGGGGTTTTCCCTGAAATTTTTGAAGTGCCCTTCGTAGCGCGCCGGATACATTTGGTTGACAAAGGGATCGAAGCAAATCTCGTATGTTTGTTTTTTTAGTGTAGTTTCAAATTTAATAACGTCCATGGTTTCCTCGTTTCAAAGGTCGAAGGGTGGCCGGAAACCCGGCCACCCCGAAAAAAGAATCATTAACCGTTGGCGAATGCGGCCATATCAGAGGCCTGCGATTTTGCCACGGTACCACAATTGCAATTGCAATCATCGCCGAGCAGATCGTTCGGAGATCCTTTTCCGCCTTTGATGTCTCTGATTTCTTCAATTTTGAGTTCTTTTAACATAAAATCCTCCTAGAAATAGTTTTATTGTTCCTTTATTAAGTCTTACCTTTCAAAGCGACGGTATGTCTAACTATCCAACCGCCGGAGCGTGTGTTTCATTGTCGCTCAACAATACTATATCATGGTGAAAATCGAATTTAAAGACACTGAAATGTATCATTTTTACAATCTATCTACACTTCCGGCTTTTGAAGGCGATTTTTTTTATTTTTTTTTTTGAGTTTCGTTTTTTGTACAAACTGCGGCGTCATGTTAGCGTAAATTGTAACAAAAACGCCACAATATGATTACTGAGGCGCAATGGCTAATCAGAATTTAATCGTCCGCTTTACGATGTTGAATGCGTCGTCCTCTTCATTGTAGTGGAGAGCCCACAACGTGTCGCCCCGCAGGTAGATTCCAGTGGGTATATGCATGGCGGAGGGAAAGATGAACCGCTGCGCATAGATGATGGGGATCTCGATTGAGCCTTTGTATTCGCCTTTTTGCCACAGATCGATGGCGGTTTTGTATCGTAGGATGGATGTGTTGGTCAGGACGCCGACGAATTCGTCATTGGCGATGATTTCGAAAATAGGCGGCACACGGTCGGGAAACTCGGCTTTGAATGTCTGGGGCAACAACGCCATCATGAGCTCTTCGCATTTTTCGCTCCAGGCGGCGGTCTTTAGTTCCCTCTCCATGAGTCCGGTCTTGGCGAACGTCCCGCCGTCGGCCTTGAAGACCGAGATTTTATAATCCGTGTTGGGGGTGGTGTAAAAGTCGCCATTGTAAAAACAACTAACCATATGGTCGCGCGAATCGTTGTATTTACCCTTTACAACCCATTCGCCTTCGGCTTTGGCCGCGACATTTTTCTTGTCTCCATCCCAAACCCCCACGCAATCAATCATCAACCGCTTGCCCTTTTTGGCGGTAAAATCTCCCCATTCAAACACATCGAGGCCTTCCCAGCGAGCGATCAATAGAGCCCGTTTCATTGACGGGATGGGCTTGAACTCGATAAATTTCCAGTCCCGGGTAAATATATTCATGCGCCGCAGCCCGTCATCCCAGACATAAATCTTGTCGCCGTCCGCCACAATCCCTTTGACGATCTTGACATCCCCCGGCCCTTCGCCCCGCCTCAACTGGAACTCCCGCTTCAATGTCAGGTCCCGGTCATAAATCCACACGCGATACACCTTGCTCTCCGGCTGCGTCGCCACGATCCCCCCATCCAGCGGATAAAACACCACCTCAGTCTCAAAGGTCACCTGCCCCTTTTCAACGACGCTCACCCCCGGCAACAGCGCCGCCAACGCCAACAACCCCAACACCAATCCCATCACTCTAGTCATGCTTCACTCCTTCCACTATTCAAAGGTAATTTCCCAATTTCAAAAAATAACCTATAGCATACCCCGCTCCCCAAAAACTTTCAACACCCAGCGAACAAAAATTTGCTGTTTTAGCCGCTTTTGTCTTGAATGCAGAAGAATATGGTGTCGAAGGAGGACCGGGACCAGAGTGGGGATAAATAAACATCAGGGAGCGTATAGCCGCGTCTTGCGATACTTGTGACTGGGATTGCAGGGAATTTTGCTCGATCCAATTCCCCCGCTTTGAACAAGTCGCGAGAATGGAATCGATGCTCAAAATCTGACGATCACTGAAATGAATTAAAAATCGGGGCGGTCTGTGGGGGACCGCCCTTTATGTCGTCGCCCTGAGTGCGAGGGTCCTAATCTTGTGGGAGTAGGACCGGGCGATTTATTCTTAGCGGGGTATCTTTCCCTTCCACTGTAACACATTTTTCACAGTCGAACAATAACCAATTTGATTACCTGGGGAGGGGTCCATTCAATTGTTGGACGATGGCGGAGATGATATCCTGGAATTCTTGTTGTAATGGGCGGCGGGAGTTGTGGATGAACACGATGAAGAGTCGTTGATGATGGAGATCTTCGTAGAGTTGGAGGGAGATGTCGGGCTGCGTTGGTTGGGATGGTTGGATCGGGAGGTTGGGCTGGAGGGCGCGGGCGCGGCGGACGTTGTCGATGGTTGTGGGGACGGCGTTGAAGCCGAAGGGGGACAGGAGATGTTGGAGATCGGGAACCTCTGATTTGTGTTTGAGGAGATAGTTGAGGAAATTGAGGTTTTGGTCTTTGATGAAGCGGCGATAGTCTCTGAGGCGGTCTAGTTCGGCTTCTATGGATGTGGCGGCGGGGTCCGGTAACAATAGTGGGATCACGTCGTGAAAATCGCCGGCGCTGTCGGTGAAGCGGGCGGCGGCATAGACTCTTCCATTGGAGACCTGGGCGATGGGGGCTTCGGGGCAACCGGTGAAGCGGCGAATCAGTTGGCCGAAGGCCAGGAGCAGGATGTCTTCGTAGGCGTGGCGGAAGGGTGTGGGGATGATGGCGAGGTCGAGCTCCAGCTCGTCGATGGTTTGCGATCCCAAGTCGAAACTCTCTCGGGAGGCCTCGATGGCGGAACTGTAGCGGAAGAGGTCGATGTGGTCTTCGAGCTTTACCTCGCTATAATCCAGGCCTTCCAGGAATTCTACGTAGTGTCGGTAGGTGGTTTTTGGGACCTGCTGTTGGTCCTCCAATACGGAGATACTTGCGCCGTCGAATATGAGGTGGTGGAAGGCGATGACGAGGCGCAGCAGGTCCGGTTGCAATTTTAGAAGCAGCGGCCGGAAGAGGACGTGCGCGAAGACGTCGATGGGTTGTCGCAATTGGCGGAAGAGGGTGTGCAATCGCTCTTCTTTTTGATCCGGGTTTAGGAGCGAGAGGTCGATGAGGGGGATCTCGAAATTGGGAAAGGTATCGTATTCTGCGATTTTATAATCATTGCCGTCCAGCACAATGAGAGAGCGCATGAGGGGATTGCCGGCGATTATGGCGGAGAGTGTCCCGTTCATGCATTCGCTGTCCTGGGGCAGGGAGACATCCTGTTGGAAGAGGATGAAGTCGGTCGGCAGGCCGGGAGTCCGGGCTTCGAGGGCGAAGCGTTGGACCGGCGAGATGTTGTATGTGGTCGAAGGATCGGCTTGTTTTAATATTTGAGTGAGTTGTTCTGTCAAATTTGATAATTCTATTGGTTTGATTGTGGTTCTGGATGGCGGAGGAGTCGATGGTTGGATGCTATGGCAGAAATCGGCGATGGTTGGGTGGATGAGGAGTTGCCGGAAGTTGACGTCGATGCCCCGTTTCTGAATCAGGTCCGCCAATTGGACGGCCGACAGGGAGTCGCCGCCGAGGTCGTAGAAGTCGTGGGCGACGGTGATGGGCGAGACCGCGAAGAAGGATTCGAATGTAGAGATGATGATGCTCTCGATCTCTGATTGGGGTGGAGCGCCGGCGGTCTGCTTGGAGGCGGTTGGGGGTTTGGAAGGCGTTGGCGGGGATGTTTGAGCGGCAGGAGTTCTGGATTCGGGAATTTGTATGGTGGAAAAATCGATGTGAGCGGGGAATTCGGTTTGGGCGAAGGGGTAGCCGGGCAACGATATGAGCTTCCTGGGGCGGTGGTGATTGAAGGCTTCCCAGTCGATAGCGATGCCCTGTCGCCAGAGGGAGCCGATGCTCTCCAGGAGGAAGCGGCGGTCGGGGACCTTTTGGCGGGGGTGGGGTGAGCATTGGATGATTGTGGACTCGGGGCCGGTGTCCGGGTGTTGGCGGGCGAATGAGGCCAGGGTTTTGCCGGGGCCGATGTCCATGAAGATTGGTTGCTCCAGGCGGGATAGAGTCGCGATGCCGTCGGCGAAGCGAACGGGGCGTCGCAAGTGGGAGGCCCAGGCCCGGGGATCGGCGGCTTCGGAGCCGGTGATCCAGGTTCCTGTCAGGTTGGAGATGAAGGGGATGGCGGGCTGCTTGAAGGCGACGCTTTCTGCCAGGCGGGTGAAGTCTGCCAGGATCGGGTCCATCATGTAGGAGTGGAAGGCGTGGGAGGTGTGGAGACGGGTGGAATCGATTCCCCGGT
The DNA here is from genome assembly GCA_964491915.1 of uncultured Clostridia bacterium. GTDB lineage: Bacteria > Acidobacteriota > Aminicenantia > UBA2199 > UBA2199 > JAHELQ01. The sequence continues at coordinate 17,667 of CAZBHS010000043.1, read as the reverse complement.
TCTTCAATTGAAGGGAGAGCTCATCGATGCCGTCTTCGGGGCCTGAGACAACGCAGCGGTTGGGGGAATTGACCGCCGCCGGCGAGATGGATCGGCTCAGCAACGGTAGTAGCTCCTCCTCCGGTAGCGGGACCGCCAGCATGGCGCCGGCGGGGAGCGATTGCATCAATCGTCCGCGATGGGCTGTGAGGCGCAGGCACTCTTCCAGGCTCATGACGCCTGAGAGGCAAGCGGCGGTGTATTGACCGATGCTGTGGCCGGTCATGGCAACAGGAACGACTCCCCAATGGCGAAGCAAGCTCGCCATGGCGTATTGGAAGGAGACCAGGAGGGGTTGGGCGATGTGGGTGCCGGGGATTGCCTGTCCCCTATCGCTTGATTCCAGGCGGAGGAATTCGTGGAAATGAATATCCGTCTCTCTTTCGAGAATGTCGAAGCAGCGGTCGAGGGTGTGGCGGAAGACCGGTTCGCAGAGGTAGAGGTCGCGGCCCATGGCGGTGTATTGGGCTCCCTGGCCGGGGAACATGAAGATGATGGCAGGGGATGATGTCGAAGCTCGAGATGAAGATGATGAAGCGCCGGATAGAAGCGCGGCTGCCTCTTCGGTTGAGGCGGCGGCGACGGCGGTTCGGTAGTGGAAATGGCGGCGGCCCGCTTGCAAGGTGTAAGCTGCCGCTTCGATGTCTGTCTGCCGGTGGCGGATGAAGAATTGCGCCAGGCGGCTGGACATTGCCTCGAGGGCGGATTCTGTTTTGGCCGAAAGGAGAAGCAGGTGATGGCGGGGCGGAGTATCGGTGGGTTCGGCGACCGGAGCGACGATGTATTCTTCCAATATGGCGTGGGCGTTGGTGCCGCCGATGCCGAATGCGCTGACGCCGGCCCTGCGGGGATGGAGGGAATCTTGCCATGAGCGCAAGCTGGTGTTGATGAAGAAGCGGCTGTCGTCGATTTCCAATGCCGGATTGGGGGTGGTGACATGGAGGCTGGGGGGAAGTTGGCGATGATACAGGCAGAGGGCGGTTTTGATGAAGCCCGCCACTCCGGCGGCGGCGTCTAGATGGCCGGTGTTGGTTTTGACGGAGCCGAGGGGACAGGCGATGCCGTTTTTGGGGGGAAAGACTTTTTTGAGGGCCGCTAGTTCCACCGGATCTCCTAGCGGCGTGCCGGTGCCGTGGGCTTCGATGTAACCGATGGAATCCGCGGATACAGCCGCCATAGCCAGGGCGTTTTGGATCACTTCAGCCTGTCCCGCCACGCTGGGGGCGGTAAAACCCACTTTGCGGTCGCCGTCGTTGTTGATGGCGGACCCTTTGATCAGGGCGTAGATGTGATGGTGATCCTCGATTGCGTCGCTCAGTCGCTCGAGAGCCACCACTCCGGCGCCTTCGCCGGGAACCGTGCCCGCGGCCTTACTGTCGAAGGCGCGGCAATGGCCGTCGGGGGAACCGATCATCCCTTCCTGGTAGATGTAGCCGACCGCGCCTTCGTGGTTGAGAGACACGCCGCCCGCCAGAGCCGCGTCGCATTCGCCGCCGATGAGGCCCTGGCAGGCTAGATGGATGGCAACCAGCGATGTCGAGCAAGCGGTCTGAATCGAGACCGCCGGTCCGTTGAGGCCCAACTTATAGGACGTTTTGCTGCACAGATAGTCTTTGCGCAGGAGGGAGGAGGCGAAGGAGCCGAGGGTCCCGGTTTTGGGGGACAACAATTGATAGGCCTCCCACAACAACGCGCCGCCGGCTCCGGCGTAGAGGCCGATGGGCCGTCGCCATTGGGAAGCGACGATGCTTGCGTCTTCCAGGGCGTGACAGCAGCATTGGAGAAACAACCGCACCTGGGGATCCAAAATTTCAGCCTCCAGCGGGTTGATATCAAAGAATTCATGGTCAAAGCGGCATCTGTCGTCGATGACGCCGCGGGCCGGGACATAGCGGGGATCGCGGAGCAGGGTCTCGTCCACTCCATGTGCGGCGAGTTCTTGCTCCGAGAAAAAAGTGATGGACTCGACGCCCTGTTCGAGGTTTTGCCAGAAGCTCTCGATATCCTGTGCTCCGGGGAATCGGCAGGCCATGCCGATGACGGCGATTTCAAATCCTGTGGGTTCTTGCTGATTGTGGATTGTTGTCATCCTTTTGTTCCTCCTCCGCGGTTGAGGCGGCGGCCCAAACGGGCCCGTCCCGCTTGAATGGTATCTGTTCTGTTTGGTTGAGGCGGTGATGCGTCGTTGTTTGCCCGATGGTCTAGATAGCCGGCCAGGGCGCGGATGGTGGCGTGCTCGAACAATACCGCCACCGGCATGTCGCGGCCGAAGGCCCGGGTCAGGGCTTGATGGATCTGGATGATTTTTAATGAATTGCCGCCGGCGTCGAAGAAGTTTTGCTCCACCGACACCTGCTTCACACCCAGCGTTTGCTTCCAGATGGCGGCGATGGTTTGTTCGGACGCTGTTTGTGGTGGAATGAACCGCTCCGGCAGAATGTCTTCCAATGGTAATGATATTAACGAGTTGCGATCGATTTTGCCGCTGGAGGTGCGGGGGATGGTATCGATTTTGATAATGTGGGGCGGCACCATGTGGGCGGGTAAGTGGTTGGCCAGCGTTTGTTTGACGAGGCCGGTGTCGATGCCGGCTTCGTCTTCGGTCGTCACATAGGCGGCGAGGCAGGGTTCGCCGTTGTTGTCTTTTTTCATTACCACGACGGCGGCTTCGATGTGGGGCAATGTTTGGAGCCGGCTCTCGATCTCCCCCGGCTCGATTCTGAAGCCCCGGAGTTTTACCTGCCGGTCCAGACGGCCGGAGAATTCGATGGAGCCGTCGGCCAGAAAGCGGGCGCGGTCGCCGGTTTTGTACATGATCCCCCCCTTCGAGAAGGGATCGGGGACGAATTGGTTTGCCGTCAGTTCCGGTTGGTTCAGGTAACCGGGAGTCACCCCTTCCCCGCCGATGCAAAGTTCGCCCCAAATGCCGGTGGGTTGGAGTGTGCCGTTGGGGGCCATAATATAGCAGCGGGTATTGGCAATGGGTTTGCCCAGGTTGACGGGGGCGGCTGAACAGATTTGCCGGGTGGCCAATACCGATGTTTCGGTGGGGCCGTAATGATTGTACAACGGGTATCCTTTTTGGAGAAGTCTGTCTTTCAGGTTGTCATCCAACCGTTCGGCAGAGGAGATCACCAACCGGAGGCTCTCCAGCCGGTCTCCTTTATCCAGCAATTGGTCCAATACAGTGGGGACAAAATCGACGATGTGGATCCGGCGTTCGGCGATATAACGTCTGAGGGCCGGGATGTTCAGGATCAATGTTTTGCCTTCGCAATGGATGGCCGCGCCCGCCAGGATGCAACCGAACACATTGACGACGCTGAGGTCGAAGGTGTAGGCGGACATGAGCAACATACGGTCGCCGGGTTTCAGATCACAGGTGTTTTTGTACCACCAGACGACATTCACCGCGCCGCGGTGCCGGACCACGACGCCCTTTGGTTTGCCGGTGGAGCCGGAGGTATAGATGACATAGGCGGCGCTCGACCAGGAGGCCTCGCTGTCGAAGCAGGGGGGATCGTCCTGGTACAAGCGGGGATCCGCGATATCCAACGGCCGGATGCCCGGAAGTTCCAAATCGGTGCCTGTCCCCTGCGCGGTCACCAGGAAACGGGCCGAACAATCGGCGGCGGCGTAACGTATTTTCGCCGGCGGTTCGTCGCCGCCCAACGGCAAATAGGCGCAACCGCTCATCTGCACGCCGAGCATACCGGCGACCATCTCGATTCCCGGCTCCAACAAGAGGGGAACAATCTCGCCGGATCGCGCCCCTAACTGTCTCAGGGCTGAGGCCAGGCACCGGCTCCTGCGCTCCAATTCACGGTATGTGACCTGATGGTCGCCTGCCGACACCGCCGCCGCATGGGGATTCGAGGCGGCCCTCCGGCTGAAGAGTTCATGGATGGCGGCGTCGCCGGGGAAGCGGGCCTGCGTGTCGTTGAACGAGGAGAGCATCGCCTCTTTGTCCTGGGAGGGGACGATATCGATGGCTTCCAGAAGGATCTGCGGATTGTCGATCACGGCTGCGATGACGGCTTGCAGATAGGAATTGAAGCGGCGGATGGTCTCCTCTTTGAACAGGGCGGCGCCATAGGAGACATTGAGATGGATGTGACGCTGCAAATGGACCGCTTGAATCACCAAATCGAAGAGCGCTGTCTCTTGCGCCGAGGGGTACGGACGGACTGTAAGCTCCGGCAGGTCCGCCTCCACACCGTCCGGTCGCTGCCAGGAGACCATGACGTCGAAGAGGGGGTTGCGGCCGGCATCCCGCTCTACCCCTACCGTTTGCACCAATTCGTCGAATTGGTAATCCTGATTGGCGAAGGCGTCGATGGCGAGCTGCCGGATTTGGTCCAGGAATTGAGCGAAGGCGAGATTCCCTCGAGGTTCGCTTCGCAGCGCCAGGGTGTTGACGAACATGCCGATGATAGGCGCGGCGCCGGGATGGCGGCGGCCGGATGTGGGGCTGCCCACCACGATGTCTTCCTGCCCGCTGATTTTTGAGAGCAGGATGGTGACGAGGGCCACAACCGTCATGTAGAGGGTGGCTTTATGGGATGAGGCAATCTCTGTCAGGGCTGTTGTATCCGCTTCGCCGATGGAGAATTCCAAAGTACGGCCGCTGAATTGCCGGGTCGCCGGGCGGGGAAAATCCAGGGGCAAATCAATGACCGGGATTTGGCCGGAGAAACGATCGAGCCAGAAGCGCTCCTGCCGTTGGATCTCGCCGGAATCCGCCATGCGCCGCAGCCATACGGAATAGTCCTTGTATTGACGATCGAGGGGCGATAGAGTCTCGCCTCTGTACAGGGCGATGAATTCTCGCTGCAGGATGGAGATCGAGGCTCCGTCGGACACGATATGGTGCATGTCCACCAATAAGAGGTGGCGCCTCTCCCCTATCGTCACCACTCCAATCCTCAATAAAGGAGGCGAGGAGAGATCGAAGGGCCGGATAAACGAGCGGATCACGACGGCGGCTTCGGGTTCGGTTGCCTCATGGAATTCCAGCTCGAAATCCACATGGGAGATCACCCTCTGGACCGGTTGGCCGTCCAAAAGGTAGAAGCCGGTTCTCAAGCTCTCGTGCCGTTGGATCAGTGTTTGGAAAGCGGCTAGCAGGCGCTCCGTATCGAGGTCGCCTTCCAATGATATGACGGCCGGAAGGTTGTAGGCGGTGTTGGTTGGATTCCAACGGTAGAGGATGAACAATCTCTCCTGGGCCGGGGACAGCGGGTAGTATTCCTTTTTTTCCGCCGCCGGCAATAGTTCGAAGCGATGGATGTCCCTTCGGGGATCGATATAGCGCGATAATTCTTCGATGCAGGGATGATCGAAGAGGGTTTGCAAGGGGACGGGCACCTGTAATTTTTTTTGGATCTTGGCGATTAACGCCGTGGCTTTGAGAGAATCGCCTCCCAAGGCGAAAAAATCGTCGGCAATGCCGATGGCGCGGATGCCGAAGAAGGTCTGCCAGATGGCGGCCAACGCGTGTTGGGTTTTAGTGCCTGGGGGTATGAAGTTTGTATCGAGACTCTCTCGAGCCGGCTCTTCCGGTTGGTCGGCCACGAGGTTCCACTTCAGCGAGGCGGCGTCGCCGGGGTTCCAGAGGGAGGCGAGGGGTGTAGCGGGGCTGATCCAATAACGGCTTTTGGCGAAGGGATAGGTGGGCAGGGGAATACGGCGGCGGTGTCCCGGTGGATGGAGCTGTCGCCAATCGATGGTGTTGCCCAATTGCCAGAGGCGGCCGATGGTCTCGAGCAAGTACTCGTGATGCGAGACCGCTTCGCGGGGGTGGGGCATGGTGGTGAAGACCGGCTGCTCAGGAGAGCGTTTTGGATGTTGAGTGACAAATGTTTTTAACGTTGTGCCGGGTCCCACTTCCAGAAACGCCAGCGATTGCCGTTGGAGCAAGAGCTCGACGCCGGGTTCGAAACGGACGGTTTCCCTGAGGTGGCGGCCCCAATAGGCGGGATCTACGGCATCTTCCTCTGTGATCCAATGGCCGGTGACATTGGAGATGTAAGGGATTTTCGGCGGCTTGAGTTGGATATTCGCCACCTCTTTGACGAATGCCCCGATGATGGGTTCCATCATCGGGGAGTGGAAGGCGTGGGAGGTGTGGAGCCGCCGGTGCGGGATCTCTTGCGCGGGAAGCGTCGCCTCGAAGCGGGCGATGGCTTCTTCGGGGCCTGACACAACGACGTTTCGCGGGGTGTTGACTGCCGCCGGCGCGAGGGAGCTCTCGCTCTTCACTAGTTCCGCCACCTGAGGCTCCGATGCGGAGATGCCCAGCATGGCGCCTGCGGGCATTGTTTTCATCAAGCGGCCCCGCAGGGTTACCAGGCGCAGGGCGTCTTTCAGCCGAAACACTCCCGCCAAATGGGCGGCCACGAATTCGCCCAGGCTATGGCCGGTCATGGCGTAGGGCTCGATGCCCCAGGAGATCAGTAATTGGGCCAGGGAATACTCGACGGCGAAGAGGAGCGGTTGGGCGATGGCTGTGTCGTTGATGATGGAGGGATCGCTATCCTCTCCTTCGGCGGGGAAGAGCAGATGCTGGAGATCCAGGTCCAGAGAGTTCAGTATGCCGAGGCAGCAATCCATCTGCCGGCGGAAGATTGGCTCGCGGGAGTATAATTCGCGCCCCATTCCTATATATTGCGCCCCTTGTCCGGGGAACATAAAGACAACCGGAGTCTCTTCTTGCCGCGCCATTGCGGGGGGGGAATCATCGCTCGAGAGGATTTCGACGGCGTCTTCGGGGGTGGAGCAGATTACCGCCTGCCTGAAGCGCAGGCGCCGCCGTCCGGTTTGCAACGTGTAAGCGGCGTCCGGCAGTTGAAGATTTGGATGCGCTTTAAAATGGCCGGCGAGATTTTGTCGTATGTGTAGCGCCGCCGCTTCGGTATGGGCCGATAAGAGAAGTACGTTATAGTTCTCGAGCGAAGGCTGGTTCGTCGGCGGAGGGCCGGCTGCCGGAGGGATGTATTCTTCCACGATCACATGGGCGTTGGTGCCGCCGATACCGAAGGAGCTGACGCCTGCCCTGCGGGGGCCTGTCCCCTGATTCCAGGGGGATAATGTTTGATTGACGTAAAACGGTCCGCCGCTAAAATTGATTTGAGGATTGGGACGGGCAAAATGGAGGCTGGGGGGAATGAGGCGATGGTTGACCGCCAGGATTGCCTTGATGAAGCCGGCGATGCCGGCGGCGGCGTCCAGGTGGCCGATATTGGTCTTGACCGAACCGATGGCGCAGGATTCCCGCGGGCACCCGCCGAAAGCTTGATTCAAGGCTTCGATTTCGATGGGATCTCCCAATACGGTTCCTGTGCCGTGAGCTTCGATGTAGCCGATGGTCTCCGGCTCCACTCCCGCCGCCGCCAGAGCGGCGGCAATCACCTCAGCCTGGCCCTCGATAGATGGGGCGGCGTAGGCTCCTTTGCGGCGGCCGTCGTTGTTGACGGCGGTTCCTTTGACAACGGCGATGATGGAGTCGAGATCGGCCTCCGCCTCTTCCAGGGGCTTGAGGGCAACCAGACCGACGCCCTCCCCTGAAACGGTTCCGCCGGCGTCGGCGGAAAACGCCCGGCAATGACCGTCCGGCGAGTTGATGGTTCCTTGCTCATAGATATAACCGCAGGCCGGCATGCTCTGAATCGACACACCGCCTGCCAACGCCACATGGCATTCGCCGTTGAGCAGGGCCTGGCACGCGGCGTGAATGGCCACCAGAGAGGTGGAGCACGCGGTGGCCACCGTGATTGCCGGTCCGTTGAGACCAAGGGCGTAGGAAACTCTTGTGGCGCAAAACTCCCGTCCGGTCAGTTGGCCGGCGGCAAATTCCCCCAGCTCTTGTCCCAGACCCGATAAATGGGTGAGGACTTGCCAATGGAAATTGGCGGAGGCGCCGGCGTAAAAACCGATGAGTCCGTCGTAGGTGGAAGGGTCGATGCCCGCGTGCTCCAGCGCGGTCCAGGCGCACTCCAGGAGTTTTCGCAATTGGGGATCCATCACCTGCGCCTCCAGAGGGGTGAAGCCGAAGAGGGCTGCGTCGAAGGTATCTTTGTCTGCCAGGACGCCTCCGGCGGCTTTGACATAACCGGGATCATCCAGGAGTTCCGGCTCGACGCCGGCTTCGGTCAACTGGGCGGCGGTTGGAAATGCCAGCGACTCGACGCCGCGTGCTAGATTGTCCCAGAAGGTCTCGATTGTGGCGGCTCCGGGAAAACTCGCGGCCATGCCGATGACCGCGATCTCGAGTCCCGAGCGTTCTGTTTGTAGGTCTGTTCGTTCATCCATTATCAGCGTCTCCTTCTCCTGTTTTTTTGAATATCCTGTCGCCGGCGGGCGCGGTCCAGCATTGGCCGCCGTTCTTTTTTGTCTTCCGGTTGAGGGTCGAGATTGCTCGAGTCGATGTGGGCGATGAAGGCTGAGATGGTCTGGCGCTTGAATAGATCCATCACTTGTATCGGCCGCTGGAGGCTCGATGTCAGCTTCGTTGCCAATTCCATCACTTTCAAGGAATTGCCGCCGACGGCGAAGAAGTTGTCCCGCAGGCCCACGTCCCGCACCCCCAATACCTCCCGCCAGATTGCGGCCACCTGGGTTTCCAGCTCCGTTCGCGGCTCCACGAAGGTGGTTTGCCGCGTGGCTTCTTGAGGTTCGATCGCCGGAAGCCGTTGCCGATCTATTTTGCCCGACGGAGTGAGAGGCATCTCGTCCAGCGTCGCGATTCTAGCGGGCACCATGTAATGAGGCAGCGATTCGGCTAAAAAGGTTTGCAATTGAGAGGGCTCGATAACGGCATCCTCTGTGGCGGTTACATAGGCGCACAATTCCGGCGCCGGGATGTGGCGCACCATCACCGCGGCTCGAGCGACGAGGGGGTGCTTCGCCAGCCGCGCCTCGATCTCTTCCAGCTCCACCCGGAAGCCGCGAATCTTCACCTGGCGGTCGATTCTTCCCAGGAATTCCAGATTCCCATCCGGCAACCAACGGGCCAGATCGCCGGTTTTATAGAGAGGACCGGATACCGCGGGTGAATGATTGCCGAACGATTGGGCCGTCAGTTCCGGCCGGTTCAGATAGCCCCGGGCAAGCCCCGCTCCGGCGAGGAACAATTGACCGGCCACTCCCAGCGCAGTGGGAAATCCATACTTATCCAACACATAACAAGACACATTGGCGATGGGGCCGCCGATGAGGACTTCCGGCGCGGCGGGGTCGAAGGGATAGATGGTTGAGCACACACTGTTTTCCGACGGGCCGTACCCATTGTAGAGCCGCACATTTCCCAGAACTTCAAAATGACGTTGTACCAATTCCCGGCTGCACCGCTCGCCGCACAACGTCACGAAGCGCAAATGCCGCAAGCTCCGGCAGAGGCCGTCGATGTAATGTTCGTACAGCGACGGAACAATGGAGAAGCCGGTCACCGCTATCCCCTCCAGCATGGCGCGCAATTGCTCCACATCCAGGCGGTGTTCCGGTTTGACCAACGCCAATTGGGCGCCGGCCGCCAGGGGGGTGAAAATCGCCTCCACAGATGCGTCGAACACGACGGGGGCCAGTTGCAACACAACATCCCTGGCGGTGATTTCATAATAGTTCAGGTTCCAGAAGATCGTATTCACGATGGAGCGGTGCTCGACCACCACCCCTTTGGGCATGCCGGTGGAGCCGGAGGTGTAGATGATGTAGGCGGCGTCATGGGGAGCGGCCGGTATTGTGTCGAACCGTCCATCGCTTTCTTCCTTTTGTAAATGACTCTGGGTGAGAATCCATTGTGCGGCGCTGTCCGCTAGTATGCGCGATCTCCGCTGCAGGGGAGAATCAGGGTCAAGCGGCAAATAAGCGCAGCCTACCATCATGATGGCCAGCATACCGGCCGCCATGTCGAGCGATTGTTCCATCATGAGGGCCACAATCCCCTGGGGACGAACCCCTTTGCGGAGCAAGACCGCCGCCAGACCAAGAGACCGGGCTTCCAATTCACCATAGGTCAAGGAGTCGCCGCTCCAGGCTTCGCAGATTGCAACGGCGCCGGGTGTTTGCCGGGCCCGGCGCAGGACAAGTCCATGCAAGGTCTCGTCTTGGGGAAAATCCGCGGCTGTGTCGTTGAAGGTTTCCAGTATGAGTTCTTTCTCGTGATTGGGAATCATATCGATGGCGGCGATAGGCAGCGAACAATCCTGCGACACCGCCTCGACCAGAGCTGCGAAGTAGGCTGCGAAGCGTTGGATGGTGGCGGACTTGAACAGGGCCGAGGCGAATTCGAAGCGCAGCCGCACCTCCCGCCCCTCTCTGGCGGCGACGAGCGCCAGGTCGCACTTGACCGCGTGATTGCCCATGGGATAGGGGGACAGGCTCCAATCGCCGGCGGGCCGGAAGTCCGGCTGCTCCTCCCGCAACACGAACATGGCGTCGAACAGCGGATTGCGTGCGGGATCCCGCCGACTTTGCAACCGCTCCACCAGGTATTCGAATTGCACCTCCTGGTGGCGGATGCCGTCTTCGACCAATTGTTTCACCTCCGGCAGGAACGCTGCAAAGGAGGCCTCCCCTTTGGGTGTTGCCCGGAGAGCCAGTGTGTTGACGAACATACCGACGATGGAGCGGCTATCGGGGTGAACGCGGCCGGACACAGGGGTTCCCACCACGATGTCTTCCTGGCTGCAAAGTTTTGACAGAAGTACAAAATAGCCGGCCAGCAATGTCTGAAACATCGTGGCTTGATGACGGGCCGCGACGCGCTCCAAATCTACGACCGCGGCTTCGGGAAGGATCGCTGTGAAAGAATCGCCTCCACTGTCGAACACCGCCGGCCGCGGCATGTCGAGGGGAAGATTCAATGGCGGAGCGCCGCCGCTGAATCGCTCCAGCCAGAAGGCCTCCGATCGCAGTGACGCTTCCGACGGCAGACGCTCTTGTTGCCAGAGGACAAACTCTTTGTATTGCGCGGGCAACGAGCCCGGATCGCCGCCGTTGTAAAACGAGGCCAGATCGTTCAATATAATGGCGGTGGACATGCCGTCGCCGATGATGTGATGCATGTCGATGAAGAGCAGAGTCTCGCCCGCGGGAGAGACGCCTGTCCCCACCCGGAGAAGCGGAGGGCGCGATAGGTCGAAGGGACGGATGAAGGTGTCGATAGCGCACTCTTCCAATTGGAACGGAACCGCCGGCTGAACCCGCTGCACAGGGATGCCGCCGATGGTGGGAAACGAGGTCCTGAAGCTTTCGTGCCGGGCTATAAGGGCGATGAAGGCTGCTTCGATTTTGTCGAGGCGAACCTCCCCTTCCAGCACAAATACGTCCGGCATGTTGTAACTTGTGTTGGCGGGATCTATGTGTTGTAGGATGTACAGGCGTTTTTGGGCCGGGGACAGGGGGTAGACGTCCCGCTTCTCCGCCGGTTGCAGGGGGGGATATGTTTGAGGCCGGAGGGTCTCGACCCGTTGGGCCAAACCATGAATGGTGGGAGTGTCGAACAATTGTGCCGCCGGCAGGGCGATGTTCATGGCTTTTTGGACGCGGGTGGCTGTCAGGGCCGCCTTCAGGGAGTGGCCGCCCAATTGGAAGAAGTTGTCGTAGAGGCCGATGGTCTCTTCGGGGATGGACAGGACCGTTGACCAAATGGACGCCAGCAAACGTTCCGTTTTTGTTTGGGGCGGTTGAAAATTATTGTCTCGAATGCCGCGCTCCAGGTTTGCCAGAGCCGCTCGATCGAGTTTGCCGCTGGGGTTTAGAGGGAGAGCTTCCAATCGAAGGATTTGCGCGGGAATCATATAGGAGGGCAGGTGTTTGGCCAGATGGCCGTCGAGGTCTCCTGATGTGGAGCCGGTGATGAAGGCCGTCAGAGTGTGGTCTCCCGAGGGGGCGTCGAGGGCCAGGACCACCGCCTCTTGAACGGAGGGATGCCGCAGCAGGCAGGCTTCGATCTCTCCCAATTCCACCCGGAAGCCGCGGATTTTGACTTGATGGTCCAGCCGTCCCAAATAGTCGATGGTCCCATCCGGGAGGAAGCGGGCGCGGTCGCCGGTTTTGTAGAGGGGGCCGGCGATGTCTTTATGCCTGGGGAGGAAGCGGTCGATGGTGAGTCGCGGCCGGTTCAGATAGCCGCGGGCAAGACCTCTTCCAAAGAGGCAGAGCTCGCCGGGAACGCCGATGGGTTGGATATTGCCGGCAGGATCCACCACCAGGGCGCCGCAATTGGCCATGGGCTTGCCGATGGGGATGGGTCCTTGCCTGTCCCATTGACTGAGGGAATAGCGGGCGGCGTAGATGGTCCCCTCGGTGGGGCCGTAAATATTTTCAAGCTTCGCAGCCAAGCCCAATCGCGAGAACCGCAGCGCCAGGCCGGGCCGGAGGGCTTCGCCCGCCAGAAACACATAGTCGAGGGAGGCCAACAATCCGCCGGCCGCCGCGGTCTCCAGCCAATCTACAAACACATTGAACATGGAAGGGACAAAATTGATGTGGGTGACGGCGTGACGGGCGATGAACCGGGCGATGGCCGCCGGGTCCTTTTCGTGATTTTTGGGTAGAACCGCCAATCGCCCGCCGCTCCAACACCAACCGAAGAGCTCTGTCACCGACACATCGAACACAAAGGATGTTTTCAAGAGATAGGCGTCGCTTGCCGCCATTGGGAAGTGCCGCTGCATGTCCCGGAGAATATTGACTGCGGAACCATGCTCCACCATGACGCCCTTGGGATTGCCGGTGGAGCCTGAGGTGTAGATGACGTAAGCGCAGCCGCCGTCGTTGTTTGGTAGGACCGGAGCTCTATCTTCGCCTTCAACCGCCAAATCGATGGGTAAAATTCGCGGCTTTCGCCCCCAGCCGGTATCGGGGCCTTCGTCCGTCATCATGATGGAGGCGTCGCAATCGGCGAGGATGTAGTCGATGCGGCGTCGCGGGTATGCCGGATCAACCGGCAAATAGGCGCATCCGGCTTCGAGGATGGCATACGTTCCCAATACCATGCCGAGGGATCGCTCCGCCATGATTGGGACGATGGAGCCTGCGTCCGCGCCCTCCCGCCGGAGGCGTCCCGCCAGGCGGCGCACAATGGTTCGCACATGCCGGTAGGTGACACAGCACGGGCCGTCGCGGTCTTCCACCAGGGCCGTTCGATTGGGTGTCGCTTGCGCTTGTCGATGAAGTAGCGATTGAATCGACGGAATCTTCGGGACATCCGCGGCTGTGTCGTTAAAATGACGCAGGATGCGCTCTTTTTCCGCGGCGGAGACGATTTCCACCTCGTCGATCACGAGGCCGGGTTGGGCGACGATGGTTGCCGCGACTTTTTGGAAGCAAGCGATAAAACGGAGGATGGTCTCTTCGGTGAACAATGCGGCGCAATACTCCACAGAGCCGAGAAGTTCTTCCCCTTGTGTTACCAGAATGAAGGTCAGGTCGAATTTTGACGACGTGACGTCGTAGGGGATGGGCTCGATAGTCAAGCTATCGCCCATTCGTTTTTTTTCGCCGCCGCCGCTGGTTTGCGACGAATCCTGAAACAGGAACAGAACATCGAAGAGGGGATGCCGTCCGGCGGCCCGGTCAACGCCGGTTTTTTCCACCAATGTTTCAAAGGGGTAGTCCTGGTTGGCGAACGCTTCGAGAGTCAGCTCCTTGACGCGCCGGAGGAAGGCCGCGATGGTTTGATCGCCGGCGATAGGGATTCTGAGCGCCAGAGTGTTGATGAAGATGCCGATGATGGATTCGAGGTCCGCGTGACCGCGGCCCGCCACCGGTGCGCCCACCACGATGTCGCCGCTGCCGCTCAATTTCGACAGCAATAGGGCGAGGGCCGTCAATAATGTCATGAACAGGGTGGCTCCGTTTTGGGAGGCCAGGGTCTTTAGCGAACGGGTATCGCGAGCTTCCAGTTGGAAATGGAGCCTGCGGCCCTCGTAGCTGCGGGCCGCGGGGCGGGGGAAATCCAGGGGCAACTCCAGAGGCGGGACCGTTTGCTCGAATTGCCGGAGCCAGAACTCCTCCTGCCGAGCCACCGCTTCCATTTGCCGGGCCGAGTGTCGCCATTCGCTGTAGTCTTTGTATTGGAGCCCCAATGAAGGCAGAGTGCCGCCGCCGTAGAGGGTCATGAATTCCCGTTCGAAGAGGTCGATGGAGATTGCGTCGGTGATGATGTGATGCATGTCCTCCATAAGCATGAAGCGATTGCTCTTCAGGGGCGCCAGACCGACGCGGAACAATGGCGGCTCAAAAAGATCGAAGGGCCGGACGAATTGGCGCGACACCGCGTCGATGTCATCCACCCCTTCGAAGATTTCCAATTGGAAGGGAAATTCGTCCGCTTTATAAATCCGCTGGAAAGGTTCGCCGTCCACAAGCGTCACGGCGGTGCGCAGGCTTTCGTGCCGTCGGATCATGGCCAGGAGGGCGTCGCTTAACCGCTGGAGATCGAGCTCTCCCTCAAGCATTTCCACCACCGGGGAGTTGTAGGCCACACTGCCGGGATTCATCTGTTGAAACAGAAACATCCGTTGTTGAGCCGACGATAGCCGGTAATATTCCTTTTCTTCCGCCGGCGGGACAGTGGAATAGCCGTCTGTCCCCTGGGTACGGTGCAAATAATCGGCCAGACCGGCGATGGAGGGGGCCTGGAAAAATTCGTTCACCGGGATTTGGACCTTCAGCTCTTTTTGAACGATGGCCAGGATATTGATGGCTTTGAGAGAGTCGCCGCCCAGGTCGAATATATCGTCGTCAACGCCGATGGCCTCGATGCCGAAGAACCGTTGCCACATGTCGGCCAGCCGCTCTTCCATTGGGTTGCGGGGGGCGATAAAGGGATTGGTGAGCTCCGGCCTCTGCAACGAAGGGGCATCTCCCTCTCCCGGCGATTCGACGCGCTGGTGAATGAGTTGTTTCAGGTCTGTGGGGCAGAAGACCATCTGCTGGATTCCGGTTCGGGAGAGTATCCGTTTGAAGGCCTCGACAGTCTCGTCGTCGGAGGCGCCCAACCAATTCAAGACAATCCAGGGAAACGACCCACCTTCGAGATTTTTTCGCCGGGCGAAGGCGTCCATGAAGACGCTGGCGGCGGTATAGGCCGAGAGCCCGATGCCGGCGATCACCGAAGCGATGGATGAGGTCAGGAGGCAAAAATCCATATCACGGCCCCGGAGTATTTTTTCCAGCACATACAAGCCGTGAACTTTGGGCCGGAAGTGCCAGTCGCTCTCGTCGCGCCCCACATCCATCACCAGGCGGGAGGATTGGATATCGGTGATGCCGGCGGCGTGAACGACGCCGTTCAGTTGCCCGCCGAAGCGGCGATCGATGGTTCGCATCACCAGTCGCATGTCCATTTCATCGGCCACATCCGCGGCTACCACCTCCACTTCGGCCCCAAGCCCTTCCAATTCCAGGACCCGGCTAATTTTAACGCTTACCGGATCGTCCTCCCCGTTGAGCAGCCGGTATTGCGACCAATACTGCCGGCCGGGCAGGGTCGTTCGACCGGTCAACACCAAACGGGCCGCCAATGTTCGCGCCAGGTATTTGGCCCGGACAAAGCTGTCGTTGCCCAGGCCGCCGGTAATCAAGTAGACGCCCCGCTCCCGCAAGAGCAACGGATCGTCATCGCGCGCTTCCAATTGTTGACGCCGGAAATCCCGCACATAGCGGATGGTCCCCCGGTAGGCCGTCACAGGCGGACCCGGGGAGAGGCGCCACTCGTCGATGAGTTGGTCGAGCTGGCGGGCTTCGTTTGAAGATTGGGATGCAGGAAGCGGGCAATCATAGCCGCGGCAGGTTATAGTTGGATACTCCTGGGGAATGGTCTTGCACAATCCCAACACCGGCGACTTTTCCGGGCACAGGGCTTCGACGCCGGAAATGGCGAACACATTGGACAACACCATATGAATGGTGATCCGCGGGGATCGGTCGTCCATGTCCACCGCTTTTTTGCCGATCCCGTGCGCCACCAGAGCCTGGGCCAGGAAGAGAAGGCTATAATAGCCGCGGTCTTGCCAATGGTCGAACGAGGCGCGTCCGCCGGTTTGAAGCTCCGACTCCCGCTCGTCTGTCCCCCATAGATGGACAATGTGGGTGGGGAATCGATTTTCCCCTTCGCTGAGAAGATCCTGAACCAGACGATGGTAATCCTCTACCCGACACACGGTCGCCACCGTGTGGCCGCGGCTCTGGAGAGCGGCGACGAGTTTTTGCTCGAATCGCCGGATAGCGCCGCCCTCTTCCTGATTTACCAATAGCAGCCAGTACTCTCCAATCTCTGTGGTCGCCCCGGTTCGCAGCAATGGGTCTTGCTTCCAATAGGGCAGGTAAAAACTCTCGGCCATGGAATAGTCTTGTGGGAGAAAATTTTCCGCCGGCTTCAAGGCCTGGCGGCGGTTGAAATCCGCGTCAAAACGCCGGCCTTCGAAGGGATAGGTTGGCAGCGGGACGCGGCGGCGCGGTTCCTCTTTATAATATGCCTCCCAATCGACGGCGACGCCGTAACACCATAATAATCCGATTTTATCCAATAAATAAGCTGCTTCGCCGCCTTTTTTTCGAGGGGGGGCTCCCATGGCGACCCCCTTGTGACGCGCGTTCGTCTCGACGGCGCGGCCCACCAGAGCGTTTAGATCGCGGCCGGGACCAATCTCCAGAAACACGGTATCCTCCCCTGCCGTCAACCGCTTCAAGCCGTCGGCAAAGCGAACGGTATCCCGCATTTGCCGCCCCCAATAATCAGGGGAAACCGCGTCCTGCGGCCGGATCCAATCGCCGGTGACAGTCGAAATATAGGGGATTTTCGGCGGATTGAGCTGTATGCCCTCGAGCCCCCGGCAGAACGCCTTCATCACCGGCTCCATCATGGATGAGTGAAGGGCGTGGGATGATTCCAGCGGCACGCACATCAGCTTGCGCTCTTTCATGCCGGCGCCGAATTCCCGGACTAACTCCGGCGGCCCGGACACGACGCACGACGGCCCATTGTCGATGGCCAACGCAAGGCCCGCCGGCAGCATAGGCTCCACCTCCTCCGCCGGCAACGGGATCGATAGCATCTCCCCTTTGGGAAGCCGCCCAATCAAGCGTCCCCGCAGCAAGAGAATCCGCAGACCGTCATCGAGGGAGAACACCTCCGCCAGGCACGCCGCCGTAAATTCACCGAAACTGTAGCCCATCATGGCCGCCGGCTCGATGCCCCAGGAGCGGAGCAACCGGGCGAGGGCATACTCATAGACAAAGACCGCCAATTGGGCATTGTCAAATTGCCGCCAGCGCTCATCATCCGCAGCATCGCTTCCTTCGGCCGGGAACAACATGTGTTTGAGGTCCGGGCAACCGCGCGTGGCCGACAGCTCGAAGCAGCGGTCCATCTCTTGCCGGAAGACCGGCTCGGTGAGATAGAGTTCCTTGCCCATCAGTGGGTATTGACGCCCCAGGCCGGAGAAGAGAAACACAATGCGCGGGGGCTTTGTTTCCCGCCCGGAGTCGAAGGTCTGAATCTCCCGCTCCGATCCGGACTTCAGTCGCGAGATTGCTTCGTCAACAGTGGCACACACTGTTTTGGCCCGGAAGCGCAAGCTCTTGCGTCCGGTTTGCAGGGTGTAGGAGAGATCAGCCAAC